>CAZXFS010000018.1:22789-38133 GCA_964640535.1 uncultured Prevotellamassilia sp.
TTGCCATATAGTGTCAAAAGCGCGCGCCGCTGCCGACGCCGCGCGTAATAACAAGTCCCGGAGAAGTTTCAACAAGTCCCGGAGAAGAAATAACAAGTCCCGGACTTGTTTCAACGGGACCGGGACTTGTTGGGACGCCGCCCGAACCGCCTTCGACGAAGCCCCTACCCCGCTTTGCGAGGCTCACTCCTCACATATTTTAACACGTCGAGAGCATCTTCGTGTCACAGAATCGGCCTGTTTTTCGCCGCTACAGTATCAACAAATGTAAAGAAAGACAAGACAAGTGTAGCGATTGCATAATTTTAAGCAAATAGATGTACTCTTTCGCTACTTATTGTGAATAAAAACCGCCGTCATCGCCCCCAACTTCGTCTTTTTGCCCCATCTCGCGCGTCAAGATTTTTCGCCAAAATCGGAGGTGTTTCCTCACTTTTTTCAAAAAAAACGCACAAAGGCCTCGGCGAGGCGCCCTCCGTCACTTTGCTTCTCTCCTTCAAGCCTCCTCCTCCACCTCTTCCCCGCCGCCGAGACTTACGGGCTCTCTTCCCCCAAATACGCCCTCCCCTACCGCCCACAAGTGCCCTTCAAGCGTTAATTATTGACATATACTGGCAAAATCGCGCGTGGCCGTTATTTTTCCTTAACGGAACACGCGCAAAAATTCCTAATTTTATAAATTCGCAACGCCTAAATTCAACGACAACAAAAGCTGCATACGGAAGTTTATCTCTTCCGTCATATTCCTATTTATTATAAAACTTACCAACTAACACCCTATTGTCTATGAGAAGAATGAGACACTTTATGGCCCTGCTGCTATCTTTTTGCGGGATAGCCGCCATGGGGCAGTTACCGACGCCCTCCGATGCCCCGACTGCGAACGAATGGGCTGCCAACACGCACTGGTATCTTATCAGCCTAAAGAGTAGCGGCGGCTATCTTTCT
The DNA here is from genome assembly GCA_964640535.1 of uncultured Prevotellamassilia sp. Lineage (GTDB taxonomy): Bacteria > Bacteroidota > Bacteroidia > Bacteroidales > Bacteroidaceae > Alloprevotella. The sequence continues at coordinate 23,738 of CAZXFS010000018.1, forward strand.
ACCGCAGATGGCTATGTAGGCAGCGACGGCTACCTCAAAGCCACCAACAGCACTGCACCGACAGCAGACGAGGGAACTCTCGATAAATCTTTGTGGTGCGTGGTGGGAGATGAAACCGATGGCTACAAATTCTACAACAAAGCGGCAGGAACATCTTCTTATCTCGGACAAACGGGCTCTGGAAGCAACGCCCGGATCAAAATCTATACGGAAGAAGAGATTTCCAATAGCAATAGTAATAGCACAACAGTGACATATCTGTTTACGGTTCTTGCCAGTAATAATAGCGGCTACGCGTATGTGATTCAAGGTACCAGTGGCAATAACGCTTGGAATAAGGACAACAATACCGGATATTTGGCCTTGTGGAATAGTGCGAACGTTCCCAGCGATAATGGAAGCTCTTTTCTCTTTGACGAAGTAGACGAGGCGACTTTAGGCGCAAACGAAGAAACAGAAAGAACAGAGCTACAAGAGTCCTTTAAGTATTGGACAAATGCCTATAACGGATACAACCCGGAAGGCGTCGACGCATACACTATAGCCCAGCAACTACTCGCCACCAACAGCGGAACGCTCACAACGGCTCAGTTGATTCAGCTGAAGTATGCCAAACAAAATTTGGACGCTGCCGCCGCCACGCATATGGTACTTCCGCAGGCGGGCGACTTCCTGCGCATCGTCAGCGCTAACACGAATAAGGCGTATCTCGGAGCCGAAAATATAACGTTCACGTTTAATAATAATAAGACATATACAACGGAGCAATTTATCAACACACCTGACAACACAAAGACCGTATTCTTCTACGACGGCAGTACGCTGGAGAACTACAGCAACGGATACTTACTGGCCAACAGTACCACCAACGGTTATCCCATGCTCTGCAACAACGGCGTTACCAACGGTTCCGTCATCAAATTCAAGGCTGCCAACACCGGCACCATGGGACAATACAACATCACCTTCAACAATGGCGGACGCTATCTGTATGCCGCTACTTACAGTGATGGTTCACCGTCCGGTTGTGTCGCCGGAAATTCACCAGACACGACTACAGGCTACCGCTTCACCCTCGAAAAGGTCGACACCCTCGACGTCACCATTGGTGAGGCCGGCTATGCCACCTTCTTCGCCCCCGTCAGCGTCACCCTCCCCGAAGGCCTCAGCGCCTATGCCGGCACCGTCGACGGCGACGCCTTCGACCTCACCGAAGTGGAAGAGACCATCCCCGCACGTACCGGCGTCATCCTAAAGGGCACCGCCGGCACCTACCGCCTCCCCATCGTGGCAGGGAGCTACGACGATCCCGCTGCCGCTGCCGCTGACGCCGACAACACGAAGCTCACCGGTACGGTAGCCACCATCCTCAGCTCCTCTGTCGCAGACGCCACAATATTTACTCTCCAGAAGCGCGACGAGGGCATCGGCCTCTACCCCTTCGGCACAGAAACCGGCAGCGACACAACCACCGACACCTCCGAGCTCAAGGGCTTTAAGGCCTATCTGACGCAGAGCAGTGCGAGCAGCGTTCGCGGCTTCCTCTTCGACGGTGAAGCCGTCACCGCCATCGACGCACTCACCACGGACGCCACGCCGACCGACACCGCCACCTACGACCTCAGCGGACGCCGCGTCAACGCCGCCGCCCACGGCCTCTACATCTCCGGCGGAAAGAAAGTCATCATTCGCTAACCCCTAAAGAATACCCCTATGAACAAGAAAACGTATCTCACACCCCGCAGCACCGCCATCCACCTCCTCAGCGAGGGCATGGTGGCTGCCAGCCCGCTGCAGATAAACAGCGACGCCGAGAAAAAGGACGAGCAGCTCACCTCCCGTCAGGGATGGAGCAGCGACAACTGGACCAACAGCGACGACGAAGAATAACACCGTCTCTCTCCCGCACCACGACCGCCCTTCTTCCTCATCTTGGGACGGCACGGTGCATCCATACCGGGCATCGACAGGCATGAACTCCTATCGGTGCCCGGCTTGCGTTGCCGATAGGCAGCCGCCCGAAGAGACAGGGCTCGAGAGCCGTGCGCCATAGAGAGATGGAACGGCGAAAACCTACAGCGGAATTTGGGATTATAAAAAAGATTTTTCATCTTTGCAGTACGGAGGAGAGACGCACGGCAATGACGCCCTATCCATCGCCCCCCTTATCCCCACAGCCACATGGAAACACTGAAAGAACTGCCCATCGGCATACAAGATTTTGAGAGTCTGCGTAAGGACAACTATCTTTACGTAGACAAGACAGCGCTGATGTATCAGCTCGCAAGAACCGGAAGATACTACTTCTTGTCGCGCCCGCGACGCTTCGGGAAGAGTATGCTCCTCTCCACACTGCATGCTTACTTCGAGGGAAAGAAGGGGTTGTTTGATGGACTGGCCATCGCACAGATGGAGAAAGAGTGGACGAAGCACCCCGTGCTCCATCTGGACCTCAACACCAACGAGTATAACACGCCGGAAGCGCTCAAGGACAAGTTGTCCATGCATCTCTCGCAGTGGGAAGACATCTACGGGCATCGCGACACGGAGACGACACCGGGCGCCCGCTTCGAGGGCGTCATCCGCCGCGCCTGCGAACAGACGGGGCAGCGCGTTGTCATCCTCGTCGACGAATACGACAAGCCCATCCTGCAGACCATCGGCAACGAGGCGCTGCAAGAAGCCTACCGCTCCACGCTGAAGGGCTTCTATGGCGCCCTCAAGAGTATGGACAGATATATCCAATTTGCCCTCCTCACCGGCGTCACCAAGTTTGGGAAAGTGAGCGTATTCAGCGACCTCAACAACCTGCGCGATATCTCTATGGACGAGCCCTATGCCACCCTCTGCGGCATCACGGACGAGGAGATAGACACCACGCTGGCACCCTACGTACAGCGCTTAGCCAAGCATCTCCATCTCTCGACAGAAAGGACACGAGAGGAACTCCGCAAGAGATATGACGGCTATCACTTCTGCGAAAACGTCGTAGGCGTCTACAACCCCTTCAGTCTACTGAATACCTTCCAAAACAACCGCCTACGCAACTACTGGTTTGAGACAGGCACCCCCACCTACCTTGTCACCCTCCTACAGAAGCATCACTACAACCTGGAGAAGATGGCATCCGTCGTCGTAGACACCGATGCACTGAACAGCATCGATGCCCAGTCGACCGACCCCATCCCCGTCATCTACCAGAGCGGATATCTCACCATCAAGGACTACGACCCCATCTACGAACTGTACCGATTGGGCATCCCCAACAAAGAGGTGGAGAGCGGCTTCTACCGTTTCCTCCTACCCTACTACGCCGCCGTCAACCCCAGCCAGTCCGGCTTCTTCATTGCTAACTTCGTAGAGGACATCAAAGCCGGCCGCGTCGACGACTTCTGCCACCGCCTCTCCTCCCTCTTCGCCGATACGCCCTACGAGCTCGTCAAGGACTTGGAGAACCACTACCAAAACGTTCTCTTCATCGTAACGAAACTGATGGGATTCTACGTCCAAGCGGAGTATCACACCTCGCAAGGACGCATCGACCTACTACTGCAGACAGACAGCTACACCTACGTCATGGAGTTTAAGCTCGACGGTACCGCAGAAGAGGCCCTGCAACAAATCCACGACAAAGGCTACGCCCTCCCCTTCGAGACGGGGACGCGGAAGCTCGTCAAAGTCGGAATCAACTTCTCCGCAACCACACGGAATATAGAGCGATGGGTGGTGGAAGAGTTAGGAGGAAATGCTCTAACTAAAGGCGCAACATGATAGAGGCGCGGCGATAAGGTGACGATTCATGGCGCATCATTGCCGCTCCTTTCGCCTCCGCCTATTTATATAATAAAGGTGTAGAGCCACGACGAGGGCGCGTCATCAAGAGATGACGCGCCCTCGTCGTTTATCCGTGACTTGATTTGTCCGTATTTTTCCTTACTTCAACAGTGTCTCCAACAGCTTTCCCAAAGCGGCGCCGTCGAGGCCGGAAGCCACCACCTTGCCATCGGGACCGAAGAGCAGCGTGGCGGGGATGGCGTTGATGCCGTAGGTGGCCCCGGCGAGGCTCTGCCATCCCTTGAGGTCGGAGAGATGGTGCCAGGGAAGGCCCAGTTTCCGGATAGCGTCCGTCCAAGCCTCGTGCTTCATATCGAAGGAGAGCCCGACGATATCGAAGCCTTTGTCGTGATATTTCTCATAGACGGCTTTGACGGCCGGCATCTCGCGACGACAAGGGCCGCACCAGGAGGCCCAGAAGTCCACCAAGACGTAGTTGCCGTGTCCCACATATTCCGTGAGGTGGTGCATCACGCCGGTGGTATCGGCCATCTCGAGGTCGGTCACCTCGGTGCCCACCGTCTGGCGACGCCATCCCTCCATCAGCGACTGCACGCGTGTCATCAGGTTCACCTGCATGAAGGCAGCCTGACGGTCGGCATAGCTAATCACCTCGGCATGGTCCATCTGCGACACCATGGGCATCAGGAAGAGAGCGGGGAAACGCGCAGTGAGATTACTCTCGCAGCAAGCGCGCACTTCGTTCAGGTATTGTTCCATGGCGGCATCGGCCTGTTGGTCGATGCGCTGCATCACGCTGTCGGGAATCTCGCCGCCGGCGCTGCGCAGCGCTCTGTATTCGCTCATCACCGCAGCATACGGTTCACGGCTTTTGTCGATGCGGACGCCCCACTCCGTCAGACCGTCGTTCTCGGGCGTTCCGGTGGCGGTGTGGCGGGCCAGGTCGACAACTACGTTGCCGTCGAGGAAGACGGCGGTACCCTTAGCACCGGGATAACTAACTTCGCCAAAGAGGTGCCCGTCGGCATCGCCCTTAAAGGAAAACATTCCGCCGGGGCCTACCGCTACGCTGTCGGGCGTCTGGCTCTGCACATTTCTCAGATAGACGGTCGTGACACCCTCGGGTGACGTACCGCTGACTACATAACTCTGGGCACCGGCATTCAGCAGGCTACCGGCCGCCAAGAGTAAAAAAATCATTCTTTTCATGATGGACATTCTTAAGGGCGGTTCTAAAGGGGCCGCCCTATCGTACAAAGGTAGGAAAAAATTACGATTTTCCATCCCGGCCGGCCTCGTTTTCACTTTTTATTGGGACGCTTTTTCCACAATCCAACGCTTTCGTGTAACTTTGCTACAAAATTATGCCGGAGAGCGTCAGGCTCTCTCCTCACCGGGTGGTTCTCTACGGTGGCATATCCTTTGACCACCCTCCCTACATATATAATGGGCCACCCTTAAGAGTCAAGAATCCCCCTCAATAAATTTTGATTATGCAGAAAAGCGACAGCGTTGTTATCATCCCCACCTACAACGAGAAAGAGAATATAGAGAATATCATTCGCGCCGTCAGTGCCTTGGAGCACGGCTTCGACCTCCTCATCATCGACGACGGTTCGCCCGACGGCACCGCAGCCATCGTCAAGGGACTGATGGCGGGCGAGTTTGCCGGACGTCTCCATTTGGTGGAGCGCAGTGGCAAACTGGGACTGGGAACCGCCTATATCGCCGGCTTCAAATGGGCGCTCGACCATGGCTACGAATATATCTTCGAGATGGACGCCGACTTCAGTCACGCTCCGGAGGACGTGCCTCGTCTTTATAAGGCTTGCGCCGAAGAGGGCGCCGACGTCTCGGTGGGCTCACGCTACATCACCGGCGTCAATGTGGTCAACTGGCCCATGGGGCGTGTCTTGATGAGCTATTTTGCCTCGAAATATGTGCGCTTCATCACCGGCATCCCGGTACACGATACGACAGCGGGCTTTGTCTGCTACCGTCGCCGCGTCCTCGAGGCCATTGACCTCGACGCCATCCGTTTCAAGGGCTATGCCTTCCAGATTGAGATGAAGTTTACCGCCCACCTCTTGGGTTTCAAGGTCTACGAAGTTCCCGTCGTCTTTGTCAACCGCCAACTCGGCACGAGCAAGATGAGCGGAGGTATCTTCGGCGAAGCTCTCTTCGGCGTCATTCGCCTGCGTTGGGCGGCTCTTTGTGGAAAAATTAAGGGGCGGAAAGCCTAAAGCCCTTAGCGAGTCAGCAATAACAATCCATCATCATGTACAGAAGAAAACTTATCCAAGGGGTGACGATGGTCAACGAGGGACGCGTCTTCAAAGGGTCGCTGCTCATCGAGAACGACCATATCGAACGCATCTTTGAAGGCGACAACACTCCCGGCGATATACAGGCCGATGCCATCATCGACGCCGCGGGATGCTACCTGCTGCCCGGCGTCATCGACGAACACGTTCACTTCCGCGACCCGGGGCTGACCTATAAAGGCGACTTCGTCACCGAGAGCCGCGCCGCCGCTGCCGGTGGCGTCACCACGGTGTTTGACATGCCCAATGTCATACCGCAGACAACCACGAAGGAGTTGCTGATGCAGAAGCTGGAAATGGCGGCGCGGAAGAGCTGCATCAACTATGCCTTCTTCATCGGCGCCACCGCCGACAATATCTCCGCCATCCACCAGCTCAACCCGCGCAAGGTGGCGGGCGTAAAGCTCTTCATGGGCTCCTCCACGGGGGATATGCTGGTCGACGACGACAGCGCCCTGCGCCAACTCTTCGCCACCTGCCACCTACCTATCATGGCTCATTGCGAAGACAGCGACATCATCCGCACCAATATGCAGGCCTACCGCGCCACCTATGGCGATGACCCGGAGGTGTGTCACCACAGCGCCATCCGCTCCACGCTGGCCTGCATGATGTCGACAGAGCGTGCCGTTGCTCTGGCCCGCGAATATGACGCTCGTCTGCACGTGGCCCATCTCTCTACGGCTGCCGAGCTCTCCCTCTTCCTGCCCGGCGACACGCGGGTGACGGCGGAGGTATGCCTGCCCCATCTACTCTTCTGCGACGACGACTATGCCCGCTTGGGGGCCCGCATCAAGTGCAACCCTTCCATCAAGACATCGGCCGACCGCGCCGCCTTGCGCAGTGCGCTGGCCGACGGCGTCATTGCCACGGTGGGCACCGACCACGCCCCCCACGCCATCAGCGAGAAGGTGGGCGGCGCCGCCCGTGCCCTATCGGGGATGCCGATGGTACAGTTTTCCCTACCGGCCATGCTCGGCCTGGTCGACGAGGGAGTCCTCACGCTGCCCCGCATGGTGGAGGTCATGTGCCATGCCCCGGCACGCCTCTTCGACGTTGAGTCGCGCGGCTTCCTCCGCGAGGGCTACAAGGCCGACCTCGTCTTGGTGCGCCCCCACGCTCCGTGGACACTCACGCCCAACCGCATCATCAGCCGCTGCAACTGGAGCCCGCTGGAAGGCCGTTCCTTCCATTGGAGGGTGGAGAAGACCTATTGCAACGGATATCTCGTCTATAGTAACGGACAAATCACCGACGACAGTTTCCGCGGGCAGGCCGTCACCTTCAATCGCTAAGACGCTCCCGCAAAGGACACGCAACAATGCTTCAGACACTGCACTACCCCATCGGCGACCTCTTGCCGTATGTCAATTGGGTCTACTACTTCTTTGCCTGGGGTCTGGCGCCGCGCTTTGCCTCCATTGCCGACGTGCACGCCTGCGAAGGCTGCCGCGCCACCTGGCGGCGCCGTTTTTCCGACGCCGACCTTCCTCAGGCCGACGAGGCCATCCGCCTCTACGACGACACACTGGCACTGCTGCGCCAACTCCCCGGCGACACCACACTGCCGGCACGCTTCGGTCTCTTCACGGCGTGGAGCGACGACGACGACCTGCTCCTCCTCACCGCCCCCGACGCCGCGCCGCAGCGTCTGTGCTTCCTGCGCCAACAGGTCACACAGCAACCGGGAGCGCCTCATCTGTGCTTGGCCGATTTCCTGCGGCCGCAGCGCCCGACGCAACCGGTGACATGGCCCACGACGGCCGTCGACCACACCGTGGGCATCTTTGTCACCGCCGTCCCGGAGATGCTCGAGACGCTCTATAGCGACGACGGCTACCGCCACATGATGATACAAACGCTCTGCGACCGCCTGGCAGAGGCTGCGGCGGAGAAGCTCCACGAGGATATCCGCCGACGCTATTGGGGGTATGCCCCCGAGGAGCACCTCACGCCGCACGAGCTCTTTTCCGAACGCTACCAGGGCCGCCGTCCGGCGGTAGGGTATCCCTCACTCCCCGACCAAAGCCTCATCTTCGACCTCGACGCCTTGATTGACTTCCGCGCCATCGGTGTCAGCCTCACGGACAGCGGGATGATGCGCCCCCATGCCGCCGTCTGCGGACTGTTATTGGGGCATCCTGCCTGCCGCCATTTTGCCGTAGGACGCATCGACGAGACGCAGCTGGCCGACTATGCCGCGCGCCGTCAGCGCCCGGTGGAGACCTTACGCCGCTTCTTGCGCGCCAACCTCGGTGAGCGATAACCCGCCGCCACGTTCCTGCCACCGCGCGCCGCGCGTCTTCATTGCCCCTCCGCCACCCCTTCCCCGGCGACAAGGCCGACGCCCTGCGGATAGTCCTTTTCCCCTATGCTTACACGTATCCTACTCCCCCTGCTATTCCTCCTATGGCTCCCCCTCTGGGGCATCGACCGCTGGTGGTTGCGCGCCCATTTCTCTCGGAAGATGCGACGAGGGCTCTCCCTACTGCCTCTCCTCCTCTCGTTGCTGGCCATCGCCACGGCTTTCCACGAGAGCTATACCGCCGCGGCCGACCGCTGGAAGGGGATACTGATACCGCTCCTCCTGTTGGTCATCGTCCCCACTGTACTCTTCGCCGTGGGACTGCTCCTCGGCCGCCTGCCGGCCCGCCGCCATCCGGGCGTAGCCAAGGGCATCGCCGGCATCGGCGCCGCAGTCGGTATCGCGGCCTTCTGTGCCCTGCTCTACGGTTTTACTCTGGGCTACCGCCATATCACCGTCCGCCCCTTCGCCTATCATCATCCGGCGCTGCCGGCGGCCTTCGACGGCTACCGCATCGTCCAGCTCTCCGACCTGCACCTCGGCACGCTGGCCCACCACCGCCAAGTAGTGGAGCACATTGTGGACTCCGTCAACGCCTGCCATCCCGACCTTGTCGTGTTCACCGGCGACCTCGTCAACTACCACTCCTCCGAGCTCGACGGCTTCGTCGATATCCTCCGGCGCCTGCAGGCCCCCGACGGGGTGGTCAGTGTCATGGGCAACCACGACTACGCACAATACTACCACTGGGCCTCCCCCGCCGACAGTATCGGCGACATCCGCCGCCTGCAACAGATGGAGCGCCACATGGGGTGGCACCTGCTGCTCAACGACCACCATCTCGTCTACCGCGACGATGACTCCCTGGCCATCGTCGGCGTGGAGAACGACGGTCGTCCGCCCTTCCCCGCCCGAGGCGACCTGCCGCGGGCCCAGCGCGGCCTTGCCCCCGACTGCTTCCGCATCCTCCTCTCCCACGACCCTACCCACTGGCGACGCCACGTCCTCCCGGATACCGACATTCCCCTCATGCTGGCGGGACACACCCACGGTATGCAACTGAAGATAGGACACTTCTCTCCCGCCGCCTGGTTCTACCCGGAATGGGGAGGTGCCTATACCGAGGACGGGCGCACCCTCTACGTCAGCATCGGAACGGGCGAGGTGATGATACCCTTCCGTTTCGGCGCCTGGCCGGAGATAACCCTCATCACACTCCACCGGGCGTCCCTCGCCCCCTCTCGCAACGGAGGAGCTTCCGGGCCTAACGACGACCGCCATCGTCCGTGACCGTCAGGACGCGTTGTTTGCTCCCCTCCCGGCATCCCCTATGGCACGCCCCGCGAATCACCGATACCTCCCCACCCTCCCATAAAAAATCGAACCATCCATATGTCATTTCTCTACAAACTCTATCAGCTCTGCATCGCCCTACCGCTGGGCCTCCTCGCCACCGTCATCACCGCCCTCGTCACCATCATCGGCGGCATTCTCGGCGACGCCCATTTCTGGGGGTACTATCCCGGGAAATGGTGGTCGCGCACCATCTGCCGTCTGCTCCTGCTCCCTATCAGCGTGGAAGGGCGCGAGTACATCGACCGCCATCAGAGCTACGTCTTTGTGGCCAACCATCAGGGGCCGATGGACATCTTTCTTATCTACGGCTATCTGGGGCGCAACTTCAAGTGGATGATGAAGAAGGCCCTTCGCCGCATCTTCCTCGTGGGATATGCCTGCCAGAAGGCGCGACACATCTTCGTCGACAAGTCGGGCCCCAAGAAGGTACAAGAGACCATCGACCACGCCCGCGACACCCTGCGCGACGGCACCTCGCTGGTGGTATTCCCCGAGGGGTCGCGCACCTTCACAGGACATATGGGCCTCTTCCGCAAGGGGGCCTTCGTCCTTGCCGACGAGCTCCAGCTCCCCGTTGTCCCCGTCACCATCGACGGTTCATTCGAAGTGCTCCCCCGCACCGCCGGGTTCAACTTTGTACACCGCCACCGCATGCGCCTCATCATCCACCGTCCCATCCTGCCCTCCGGCAAGGGAACGGCCGACATTGCCCACACCATGGAGGAGAGCTATCAAACCATCATGGCCGACCTCCCCGAGGAATATCAGGGATATATGAAAAACGCGGACCAGTAGTCCGCAGCCGATATTCTCCATTACCCACAGACATCCCCCGTTGCCGCGCTCTTACGATGCGCCGCAACGGGGGATGTCCGGTTGGTTGTCTAAGGAAGGAGGATTATGGCAGGGCGTGATAGGCCTCATCGGAGACCGGCTCACACCATTCATTGCTCGTCTCCTCCCCCGGCACTTCGATGGCGAGATGGGAAAACCAGCTGTCGGCGGCAGCGCCGTGCCAGTGCTTCACGTTGGCGGGGATGTTCACCACGTCGCCGGCATGGAGCTTGCGGGCCGGCTTCCCCTCCTCTTGGTACCACCCCATCCCGGCTACGCAGAGCAACATCTGTCCGCCGCCCTTCGTGGCGTGATGGATGTGCCAGTTGTTGCGACAGCCGGGCTCGAAAGTCACATTGTACACCGGCACCTGCTCCGTACTGAGCGGAGCCAGATAGCTGTTGCCGATGAAATATCGGGCATAGGCGGTATTGGGCGCGCCGATGGGGAATATCGTCTGCTGCTCAAACTGCTGACGGGCATCGGCGGCGGCACTGCTATCGGCCCACACCTCGGTGGCCAGACGGAAGGCGCCCCAGGCCTTGGGCCACCCGGCGTAAAAGGCCACCTGCGTGAGTATCTCGGCTATCTCCGTGCGCGTCAGTCCGTTCTTCTTGGCCTCCATCAGGTGATACTTCAGCGATGTATCAATGATACCACTGCTCACCAGGGCGGTGACGGTGACGAGACTGCGGTCGCGCAGACTGAGCTTGTCCGTGCGGCTCCACACCTGTCCGAAGAGGACGTCGTCGTTGAGAGCGGCAAAGCCGGGAGCGAAATCGCCCAACTGGGTGCGCCCCGCCGTCTGCCGGATGTCCGAAGCCTTTTCTGTCAGCTTCGTAGGATTCTGTGCATTTGTCATTGCTGCTATGGTTAAGGCAACCAGCGTTGCCGTGTATCTGTGTGCTTTCATCTTTTTGTGGGATAAGGTCTGTCACAAAAAAGGACGGAGGGAAAGAACGAAAATACTCTCCCCGGTCAGGCCGCCTCGTTCTTCCGGAGAAACGGCCCTTGAGTCATCCCTCAGCATGTCAGGAACCGCCCCTACGACACCGGGGAGCATCGGTCTCCATCGGTCGATGCAAAATTAGCGATTCGCCCCGAAAAATAGGGTCTTCCGAGGCCCTGATTTTGAGTGATTTTGCAATCTGCGAGCGTCCTTTCCTCTCCCTGCTCGTCCACTTTTTCTCGTTCCTCCCTCATTTTTATTCCGAAGCGGACTCTTTTTGATGAAAAATATTGACGCACAAAAAGAGGCGGGAAAGGCATCTCCGGCCTCGAAACGGGCGATTTTATTGACAGATGATAGCGGAAATAAAACTTTCTTCACACAAAATTCACACAAAGATACATTTCTCAGCCGTTATTTCACGTTTACTCACACGAAACTCACTCAAAAATCCGCTTTCTTCGGTACCGGGAATGATGCCGTACCGTTAAAAACTCTTACACGCCGGGGGAACATCGCGGAAGACGTACTTCGGTGCAACAAGTCCGGGCCCCGTCGGAACAAGTCCGGGACTTGTTGAAACTTCTCCGGGACTTTTTGCGCCGCGCGGCGCCCCCGTTTCTTCCCGACTTTTGACAGTATATGTCAAAAACAATCCTCTTTTAACACTCCAAAAGGCGTCGTGACGCCGTTGCTCGGAGGCAGAGCGTGGGTCCGTCGAAAAAAGCACATTCTCGCGGCCTTCCCGCATCGTTTTTGAGGGGCGCTCGCTTCACGATAAGCGTCGTTAAAGACAGTCTGACGCCCCCCCCCCCGTCTCATCACCGCCCGCCACGAGGGGAACCGAGGGACATCCATCGGCGTCGCTCGTCGGCCGGCATCTTCTCGATGGCATAGCGCAACATGGTGCGCGGCATAGTGGCGGCATGCTCCTCCAGGAAGTCGACGAGGGCATCCCTATCGCGCTTTCCCACCTCACGCAGCATCCATCCGGCGGCTTTCTGCAACAAGTCGTGCAGCGGACGTCGCTCGGGAGCGGCAAAATAGGCGGCCAGGCGGAGGGCGTCGCGGCAGTCGCCGGCACGTATCAGTCCCAGCGTGGCCACCATCGCGATGCGCTGCTCCCACAGATGAGGGCGGCAAGAGAGTGTATAGAGGAGGTCACGCGGACGTGTCAGCAGGTAGTCGCCGAGGAGATAGGGGGCACTCAGGTCGACCAAGTCCCAATTGTTGATGGCCGCAGTATGCGCCAGATAGAACTGCACATAGGTCTCCGGCGGCGTCGCTTCCGCCGCCATGCCGGGAAGCTTCCGGCGCTCGGGGGATAGGCTCTGCCGACTCTTCTTTCCGTCTTTCCGAAGCACACTCTCGGCCCGCCGGTATTGGTCTACCAATATCAGCAGAGCACACAAGCGGCACTCATGCCAGACACTGCTCAGCAGTTCGTCGACGACAGCGAGCGGTGCCTCGCGATACCGCTTCACCACGGCCCTGACGAGGGGAACGGGGACGCCGAGGAAACAGTCGCCCTCGCCATACTGTCCCTTCCCCGTCTTGAAGAAACGGGAGAGGACGCGGCGTTTCTCCTCCGTAGCCACGCGCTGCAGCTGTCCTACAATTTCTATGGAGAGGGGATGACTCATGGGCGGTCATTGGCTTCGTCCGACGTCACCTTAAAGACAAGCATCCATGTCTGCCACGTCGACAGGAGATAGTAGGCGGCAAAGGCGAGGATGTCGATTCCTATCTCGAGAGCGACGATAGGAGGCGTCATGCCGGAGGGGAGTTCCAGCATCCCATTGACGATATCGGCCTGATAAGAGAGGAGGAAGGTGGTGAGGGGCAGCAGCAACGCCGCAACAAACAGGCACAGTGGCAGGGCCGACAGGACGATGACCACAAAACCGCTCCCGCCATGACGCAGTCCCCGATGCAACATCAGTCGCAAAGCGGCCTTGAGCGATGCCTGCTGCACCAGATATGCATAGCGCCCGTGCGCACTCATGGCTTGCCAGAGGATACCCAATAAGAGGAAGACGCACACAAGGGGATAATACGCGAGAGGAGGGAGCAGAGACACGGCGCCATAGGCCAGTGCTCCGGCAGGAAGGGCATACAGTAGGAACGTCACCACCTGAAACGCTCCATAGCGCGCGGCAAGGCGTATTTCTTCCTTCCGGCGTTCCTTCCACTTCGCCCCGCGCAAACTACCGCCCCTTGCCACATCGACCACCTGCGCCCATAAAGCGCCGCGGCCAAGGCAGGCACAGACGAAGCACAACAAGGCGCCCACCACCAGAAGGGTATCTATCAGCGGACGGAAGAGGACGGCAGGAGCCGACGGCGTCGTGCCGTCGGCGGGCGTGGTGAAGGCGTCCATCACCTGCGCAGGGGCCCACAGCTCAAAATAGACATGGGCCAGCAGTCCGACAAAGAGGGCACCGCCGACACCGCTGACGACAGCCGCCGGCCATAGGCGCACCAGATGCTCCCGTGCGTGGAGAGCCCCCCATCGCCAACCGTCGTAGAGACAGCCGCGGATACCGCGATAGCTCCCCATCGGGGGCACCACGTCGCGCTGCTCAACCGTCTCCAGGTCTTCCGTTTCTATCGTCGCTCCTGCTGCAGGAGTCGCCGTGACTTTCTGTTTCATCGCATATTCTTTTTAATAGATGACGTTTTCAATAAACAAGCAACCCGCTCAACCGAGCGCAGCAGCCTATCTTATGCAAAGATAGTGCAAACGAGAGGAAGGAAGCTCGGCTTACATTCCCGAGTGCAGCCTATCTTATGCAAAGATAGTGCAAACGAGAGGAAGGAAGCTCGGCTTACA
>CAZXFS010000018.1:38233-39631 GCA_964640535.1 uncultured Prevotellamassilia sp.
TTCCCGAGTGCAGCCTATCTTATGCAAAGATAGTGCAAACGAATCACATGAAAGCAAGCCCGGGTGGTTCTATCCATGGATGCGTGTCGATTTCAGGCTATCTGTGAGGCAGCATCGGAGGAGAGGAGGGAAGAGCATAGCGAACTACGAAAACGACAACGGCCGCTCCGTTCTCTCTTCCGCCCCCCCCGGCGCCCACCGCCGATAGCCGTGAGACGTTCCACAAATAAATTCATTTTTCAGTCTCTCCTATCATTTTTTTTGCCACCTTTGCCACAAGAGGCGTCCCATGATGGGGCACTATCCTACGTCCTCACCCACCATTTCCCCTTCACCACTCACACACAAGAACTACTGATGGAATATTTCGAATTCAAGCAATTTAAAGTCTACCACGACCGCTGCGCCATGAAGGTAGGCACCGACGGAGTCCTCCTGGGCGCCTGGGCGGAACTGGAAGGGGCACAACACGTGCTCGATATCGGCTGCGGCAGCGGGCTCATCGCCCTCATGGCGGCACAACGAGGTGCGCAGCAGGTGACCGGCGTAGAGATTGACGCGGCAGCGGCGCAACAAGCGGCGGAGAATGTCGCACGCAGTCCCTTTGCCTCCCGCCTGCATATCCACTGTGCCGATATCTGCCACTTCGGCGAAGAGGAGGCCTACGACCATATCCTCTCCAACCCGCCCTACTTCCAAGAGACAACGCTCTCGCCTGATAGCCGCCGCGCCACGGCCCGCCACGCCGCCACACTGACACACGCTCTCCTGATAGAGCGCGCCACGCACCTCTTGGCCGCCAACGGCGCCCTACAACTGGTTCTCCCCACGCCGCTCACCGCTCAGGTACACGCCCACGCCCTTCTCAACGGACTGTCGCTGGTGCGCGTCACCGATGTTGTCACCAAACCGGGGAAACAGCCGCGACGCTCCTTGCTGCACTTCGTCAAAGGAAAGAGCCGGGGGCCGGCACTACACACGCTCCTCACGCTTATGGATACCGACGGGAAACGCTCGACAGAGTATCAGCAACTTACACGCGACTTCTACTTATAAGGAAGGCACTGAATATGGGTTCACATGGATTCTCAGGCCGGCGGCGAGATAGCGACGACAAAGTGGAAGGGGGCGTAACGAATGACGTGACCGACGGGATCGGAAGGCGGTGACAGCAGAGAGGTCACAAGCAACCGCAATCCACCCCGTCTCAAGGAATAGAGCGTCCCCTATTTAGAGTGTCCCTTCGAAAGATATGCCCGGAGAGAAGTCACCTCATGCAAAAACACTCATGACTTTTTGCATGATAATCCAAAAAATCCCCGGTATTTTTTGCATGAGACGAAGAAAATCCATAATTTCACCCCCAAGAAGGTGATGGCTGCAAGAAGGCGAAGGCGA
>CAZXFS010000019.1:0-38409 GCA_964640535.1 uncultured Prevotellamassilia sp.
TATTGCCGCTCCGGAGGCTTTTTTTTGTGCCTGCGGCGGAGCGGGGGCGGCGCGGGATACTCCTTTTTTGCTATCTTTGCAAGGAGTATTACTATTCGCGCAAGAAATATCGATTAAAACACATCTGTTATGTATAGTTACGGCTCAGCTTGTTGCAACATCAACGGTTATAACATTGTAGTGACCAACGGAGAAGTCTACGTCAACGGGCAACATTATGTCCCGGAGCAGGGCGGGCAAGAGCCCGTCGGGCCGCGGCGTGCTTCCGACAAGATAGCGGAACGCGAGCAGGCGTTGCGTCCCATTACCGCCATACAGGTGGGGGGTACGCTTCAGGTGCAGATTACCATCGACCCTGCCGTGTCACAGCCCCGGCTCAAGTTGATAGCTTCGGAGAATATCCTGGACCTCATCAAGGTGGACGACAATTACGGCCGCTTGGCTGTGAGTACAGAGGTATACTCCTACACCTTACCCAAGGATGTCCCCGTGCCGCGCGTAGAGATTGTTGTGCCGGGCGGGCTGCAGGAATATCTCTGCTCCGGCGTCTGTGGCATTCAGCTGCTTGGCGCGGACACGATGGAGCTGCCTCTGTCGATGAGCATCAAGGGCGTTTGTGAATTCCATGCCGAGCGTTATTCCGCCACGGCGCCCAAGATAGAGCTGAAGCTCAGCGGTGCTGCTAAGGCGTATATCGGGAAATTGCAGACCGATAATCTGAGTGTCGACGTCCATGGTACGGCGCAGGGCAATATGGAAGAGGTGCAGGCCGCTAACGTCCTGCTGGGAGCCGTTGGCTGCGGCCATATCAAGCTCGGCGGCGCCGCCGAGCAGATATCAATGAGCTGTTCGGGTGCCGGTAAGATAGATGCCGTGACCCTGACGGCTCAAAGCGGTGTTGCCGTAGCTTCCGGCGCCGGCCATATCCATTGTCACGTGAATAAGCTTACGCTGGATACATCCGGAGCGGCGAAAGTCAGAAATATCAGTATGTGAGAAGAAGGCTCTATTCTTCAGAGAGAAGGGTAGGGCCCTTTTCCTGCTTGTAGGAAAAGATTTTTTTTGTGATTATCCTATGCAAATATGAATCATCCCCATCATATCCCCTCCATCTGTCGCTCTTTGCGCGGCCGTCTGCACCTTCCCGCGTCAGACGTCTCCTTGCAGCCGGCCTATCACGATGGACACGACATCGCCGCACTGCACATCCTCAAGGTATTTTGTGCCTTTGGCGTCGTACAGTTGCACACCACGTCCTTCTTCGCCGCCGATACGGTGCCGCTCTGTCGCCTTGCCGTCCCCCTCTTTTTTATGATAACGGGCTACTTCCTGATGAACCGGGAAGGACAGCTCACGATGAAGAGACTGCGTAGTACCTTTTGGAAGATACTTCAAATCACCGTTGCCACCAATCTGTTTTACTACGCCTACCGTGTCATCGACGGGTGGTGTCGCCACGATGTACTCTCGTCATTGCTTCTGACTCCCAAGGAGGTGGTACAGCTTCTCCTGTTGGGAAATGTGTTGTGCGGCCCGTTGTGGTATATGACGGCCCTACTGGAAGCACTGGTCGTACTGATGCTGTTGGTCAAACTACGGCGCTTGCGCTGGATGCCGGCGGTGGCGGCGTTGGGCCTCCTCGCCAATTTCTGTGTGGGTGAGTTCCGGCTGCTAGGGCCGTTGGAAGGTTATTGCTTGCGCAATTTCGTCTTTCTGTCTCTCCCCTTCTTATATATAGGAATGGTCATCCGCCTCAATGAGCACCGCCTCCGGCACTCGTCGCGGCGGCTGATGGCCGTGGCACTGGCCGTTGTCGTCTTGCTCTATGCGGAGTATTTCTCCCTGTGGCATTTCTATGCTACTGATACGGTGCAGGGCGATGTCCTCCTCTTTACCGTTGTCCTCACAGTGATTCTCTTTTTGTGGGCACTGAAGACACCGTTGCACTATCCCGGACTGGCAGCGATAGGCCGCCGTCACAGTACGAACATCTACCTCTTCCATCCCTTCGTCGCCACCCTGCTGGAGCTCCCCGCTGTGCGCTCCATCCTCCCCACCATTCCGGCCGTAGCCTCCATCGAGCTATTCGTCCTCACCCTCCTCTTCTCCGTTGTCTTGCAGCGGGGGAAGAAGGCGCTAACGGGCGTTTTCGGCATCTTAAGATAGGTTAAATGATGACGAAAGGGAATGCATTTATAGGAATAATTATAACTTTGAGCGCAAACTACGACGGCGGATAGACGGCCCGTAGTACCACACATTCAAGTCACTCTCACAATGAAGAAACTCACCACCCTCTTATTGCTATTGGTCATGGCTGTCGGTACGGCCAGTGCCCAGTTCGAACAAGGAAAGTCCTATGTCGGTGCTTCCGTCTCCGGTCTGGGATTGTCCTATAGTGCCAAAGACCACTTCAGCTTCGGCCTTCAGGCCACCGCCGGACACTTCGTGGCCGACTGCTTGTTGCTGCACGCCAACATCGGCTACGACCACAAGCGTCACATTGACGATTTGCAGATGGGTGCCGGCGTGCGCTACTACCTCGACGAGTGCGGCATATTCCTCGGTGCCGGTGCCGAGTTCGACCACTACACCAAGAGCAGCAACGATGTGATGATTCCCCTCACGGTGGGCTATGCCTTTTTCCTCAATCGGCATCTGACGCTGGAGCCCTCGGTATACTATAAGATGAGCATGCACGATTTTAGCGACAACAGTACGCTCGGCGTCAACATCGGCTTAGGCTTTTATTTCTAAAGATAGGACGGCCCTTAACGGGTCATCCACCTCATGGGGCGGTTCTAAGAAAGGAACGCCCCGTTTTTTGAGGCTGCACCGCGATAAAGAACAGCATCTTTCAAACACAAGACTCAACGCTTACTCATGACTCAACGAACAGACATCTCCACGCTGGGAGAATTTGGACTGATAGAACACCTCACTCACGACTTGTCGCCCGTCAATACGTCGACGCGCCGTGGCGTGGGCGACGACTGCGCCGTTCTGGACTACGGCGGCGAACACCGTGTACTGGTGACAAGCGATATGCTGATGGAGGGAATACACTTCGACTTGGTGTATACACCGCTGAAGCATCTGGGCTATAAGGCCGCCATGGTGAACCTGTCGGATATCTACGCCATGAACGGTACGCCGCGCCAATTGTTGGTCAGCATCGCCTTGAGCCGTCGCTTCTCGGTGGAAGATCTTGACGACTTCTACGCCGGCCTTCGCCTGGCCTGCGAGCGTCATCATGTCGATATTGTCGGGGGCGATACCACCACGTCGCTCACCGGCCTGGCCATCAGCATCACGTGTGTCGGCGAGGCCGCTCCCGCCGATATTGTCACGCGGTCGGGGGCGCAGGACACCGACCTCATCTGTGTGAGCGGCAATCTCGGCGCCGCCTATATGGGGCTGCAGCTGATGGAGCGCGAGAAAGCCATCTTTGAGTCGCAGAAGGGGCGGAGCGACACTGCCGCCCAGCCCGATTTCAGTGGCCGCGAATATCTCATCGAACGCCTTCTGAAGCCGGAGGCGCGGCGCGACATCATCGAGGCCCTGCGCGATGCCGGCATTCGTCCTACGGCGATGATGGACATCAGCGACGGCCTGTCGTCGGAGGTGATGCATATCTGTAAGCAGTCGGGCACCGGCTGTCGCCTCTATGAAGAACGCATCCCGCTGGACTACCAGACCGCCGTCACCGCCGAGGAACTAAATATGAACGTCACCACCTGCGCCCTGAATGGCGGTGACGACTACGAGCTCCTCTTCACCGTCCCCCTCACCGACCACGAGCGCGTTGAAGCCCTCGAGGATGTGAAGATAGTGGGGCATATCACCAAGCCCGATTTAGGCTGCGCCCTGATTACGCGCGACGGTCAGGAGTTCCCGCTGAAGGCCCAGGGGTGGAATCCACTTTCCGAGCGGTAACGGGGCATATTATCATCCCGTCATTACAGAATGCAGGGTCGGTTTACTTTTGTTCCATATTTTTGTCAATAATAGTGGCCGAACGAAAATGATTTTGTATTTTTGCGGGTGCAAAAAGAGAGACGGGCTGCTGTCCCCCTCTTGTTGTGTGACGTCTCATGGCGGGCTTATCCATCTCCCGCGCGTGTGCACAGCCATCCCACCAAGGAAATATCAACCATTTAAAGTTTAACAAGATATGATTAAAGTAGGTATTAACGGTTTCGGTCGTATCGGCCGTTTCGTATTCCGCGCCGCTCAGACTCGCAGCGACATCCAGATTGTAGGTATCAACGACCTCTGCCCCGTTGACTACTTGGCTTATATGCTCAAGTATGACACGATGCACGGTCACTTCGAAGGTACTATCGAAGCTGACGTAGAGAAGAGCGAGCTGATTGTTAACGGCCAGCACATCCGTGTAACGGCTGAGCGCAATCCGGCCGACCTGAAGTGGGACGCTGTAGGTGCTGAGTACGTAGTTGAATCTACGGGTCTCTTCCTGACGAAGGAGAAGGCTCAGGCTCACATCGAAGCCGGTGCCAAGTATGTCGTTATGTCTGCTCCTTCCAAGGACGACACGCCCATGTTCGTATGCGGTGTAAACTTCGACAAGTACGTGAAGGGTACGCAGTTCGTTTCCAACGCTTCCTGCACCACCAACTGCTTGGCTCCTATCGCTAAGGTTCTCAACGACAAGTTCGGCATCACCGACGGTCTGATGACCACCGTTCACTCCACTACCGCTACTCAGAAGACGGTAGACGGTCCCTCCTTGAAGGACTGGCGTGGTGGCCGTGCTGCCAGCGGCAACATCATCCCCTCTTCCACGGGTGCTGCTAAGGCTGTAGGTAAGGTTATCCCCGAACTCAACGGCAAGCTGACGGGTATGTCCATGCGCGTTCCGACCCTCGACGTATCGGTTGTTGACCTCACCGTCAACCTCGCTAAGCCCGCTAAGTACGAAGAGATCTGCGCCGCTATGAAGGAAGCTTCCGAAGGCGAACTGAAGGGTGTTCTCGGTTACACCGACGACGCTGTTGTTTCCTCCGACTTCCTCGGTGACACGCGCACCTCTATCTTCGACGCCAAGGCCGGTATCGCTCTGACCGACACCTTCGTAAAGGTCGTTTCTTGGTATGACAACGAGATCGGCTACTCCAACAAGGTGCTCGAGCTCATCGCCCACATGGCTAAGGTGAACGGCTAATTCCCCTCACCATCACAAGACTACACAGGCCGCCGCAGGGAATAGCCCCGCGGCGGCCTTTCTTTATCCGTTTTTTTTGCAGCACACACAATGGCGAAAGCCGAATACGTTATGACGGAAGCAGAACAGCCCCCCATGTTGCGGCCGCTGACGGCGCCGCACCCTTTAGACGATTACGACCTCATCGCCGTGGTGGGGCCGACGGCCTGCGGAAAGACCTCCTTTGCCGTAAAACTGGCGCGGTGGCTCGATGCCGAGATTATCAGCGCCGACAGCCGCCAGGTGTATCGCCGTATGGATATCGGCACCGGCAAAGACCTCGACGATTATGTGGTTGAGGGCGTGGCGGTGCCCTATCACCTGATAGACATCGTTGAGCCCGGCACGCGTTATAACGTCTATGAGTACCAGCGCGACTTCCTCGACGCCTACCACGACATCCGTCGGCGGGGCAAGAAGGTGGTGGTGTGTGGCGGTTCCGGACTGTATGTCGAGAGCATCCTGCGCGGCTACCGTCTGAGCCCCGTGCCGCAGAACCCCGCCCTGCGTCGCGAGCTGAGCGGGAAGAGCGTGGAAGAGCTCGCCGCGATACTCGCCGGTTACAAGGTCCTCCACAATACGACCGACATCGACAATGCCCGTCGTGCCATCCGCGCCATAGAGATAGAGGACTACTATCGCCATACCCCCCTCGACGACCGCCCCTTCCCCGCTCTCAAGAGCTTGACGCTGGGCCTCGAGGTGGATCGCGACGTGCGTCGCCGGCGCATCACCGACCGCCTGCGCCAACGCCTCGACGCCGGTATGGTCGACGAGATACGCCGTCTGCTGGACGAAGGCCTCGCGCCGGACGACCTTATCTACTATGGGTTGGAATATAAATACCTCACCCTCTACGTCACCGGCGCCCTCACCTACGACGAGATGTTCCGCCAATTGGAAATCGCCATTCACCGGTTTGCCAAGCGTCAGATGACCTGGTTTCGTGGTATGGAGCGTCGCGGGATACCCATCTACTGGCTCCCGTCGCCGCCGACCACGTTGGCCGCGCTGCCCGCCTATCTGGAGCAGCATGGGCTGAGGCGTAGAAACTCGTAGGAGCAAGAAATATCCCTTGTGGCGACGAAAAACTTCCCGGGAAAGCCTCCTATCTTTTCGGGAAAGCCTAATTTTGTGGACGAAGTATCTCGGGCGGAACGAACCGTGGAACGCCCCATTCCCGGAGAGTGGGACGCCTCGCTGTGGGCCTCGTCGCTCTGCGGCCTTCATCGTCCGCTTCCGCTGCCCGCGCCGCTCGTTACGATACCCCTTTCTCCGTCGTCGCCGCCTCGCCGACAGTCTGCCGGCCCCACACGTCCATTTTTAGAGCCACTCCCTCTCGGACAGTCCTCCATGGCTTCCCCATCATGGATCCCCCTTTACGTTTTACCCCCTCACTTACCGGATGCCAGATGAAGCAACCTTTCGAAAGCCCTTCCGCGCCGTCGCCCGACAAGATAGGGCTCATCTATAGCCCGCGCTACGGTTCGCGTCGTCGCTGGAAACGCGTCTGTCGCTATTTCGACGAGATGGGCGTCCACCCCGACTATCTCAAGGGAGAGAACTCCGCCGACACGGAGCGTCTCGCCGCTATGCTGACGCGCAATGGCTATCACACCATCATCATTGTGGGAGGCGATGCCGCCCTCAACTACGGGCTCAACGGCATCATGAAGACGCCGTCGCCCGATGGCCGTCGCCCCGTCTTGGGCGTCATCCCCTCGGGCTTTGCCAACGATTTCGCCCTCTACTGGGGCTTCTCCTCCGGTCGTGACAAGCAGACGGTGTCACTCCTGCTGGCCGGGCGTACCCGCTGTGTCGATGTGGGGCGTTGTCAGACAACAACGTCTCAGGGCGTCCACACCGACTATTTCCTGAACTGTGTGAATATCGGCGTGGCGGCGTCGATTATGGGCTTGCGCCATCTGACCCACGCCGTCCTCGGCCTGCGCACGATACTCCACCTCCTCTCCGCCTTTGTGTTGATATTTAAGAAAATGTCCTACCGCTTGAGCTTCACCCTCGACGGCAACGACGTCACACGGCAGGCCATGACACTCTGCATCGGTTCGGCGCACGGCTACGGCCAGACCCCGAGCGCCGTCCCCTACAACGGGATGGTCGATATCAGTCTGGTGACCACGCCCCCCACCACGCAGATCTTTCACGGCCTGTGGCTCCTCTTCACCGGTCGCTTCCTGAGCCACAGAGGCATCAGCGTGTGGCGCACGCGGCAGGTCACCTTCTCCCGCCTCGGCGGCGCCCCCATCAGTTTCGACGGGCGGTTTGCCTATCAGCATGCCGACCGTCTCCACACCGACATCCTGCCGGAAGAAATCTCCTTCCTTATCCCATAAGTCTATGCAACGTCTCCTCCTCTTCTGTTTACTCCTGTTGCTCCCCTTCCGCATGTTGCGGGCACAGTCTATCGACACCCTCTTTGTGCAAATCCCCGACACGGCCGTGGCACTGATGGAGCTGTTGCCCACCAACTCGCGTTTGGACATGATAGACCTCTACAACTACGGGATGCCGGCGCAGGGCGAAACCCTCTTTGGCGACAAGATTTCGATGACGGAAAAGACGCCCAACACCGTGCGCCTGAGCCTCTCGCCGGCCTGCCGTTGGGAGCTGCGTCGGTGGCAATACCGCGGGCGTCCCGTCTATGGCGTGATAGAGACGCTGTGCCTTCCCGAAGAAGAGAGCTACGGTTGTTTCTACGACGACCGGTGGAAGAGCATCGACCTCCTGGATGTCTCCGTAGAGGGCTTCTCCCCGTTCCATACCGACAGTGCCTTTTCGTCCCTCTCCTCCTATGCCCTCACCTTTGCCGACTTCCGAAAGGCGTCGGCCACCGACGATGCCGCCTGGCAGCGCCTGACAGCGCGCCTCCTGCGCACCGCCCTACAGATGAGTTGGCTCCCGGAGGCCGACGCCCCGTGCCCCACGCTGCGCCTCCAGCTCTCCACCGCCCACCTCGACAACGACCTCCGCACCCTGGCCGACACACTGCTGACGCCCCTCTTCCTGCGATGGGACGAGACGGGCTTCTCCTTGGTGCGCCCGTGAGCGGTGGCGTTCCCGACGTTTTTCTTTTTTTTGGGGGGGGGGAGAAAAACGCCCTCGCAGGCAGCGCTCCTCCCATCGCTCCGAAGAACGCAGCCGATAGGTTCCGCCGCTCTGCCGATATTCCCCCAAAATGCTCCCTTATCTCCTATGCTCCTCCTCATAATAAGTATATATATTCCTTTCTTCTAAGATGAAAAAAGACCTTGTGAAATTGTTGGTGGCCGCCGTACTGCTGTTGGTCGCCCTCTTCCTGGAACATACCTGCACCCTGACGATGTGGCAATGGCTGCTCCTCTATCTGGTGCCCTATCTGGTGGTCGGTGCCGAAGTCATCGCCGAGGCCTTCGAAGGCTTGACGCAGAAAAACCCCTTCGACGAAAACTTCCTCATGGTGGTGGCTACCGTCGGCGCCCTCGCCATCGGCTTCCTCCCCGGCGGTACGCCGGAGTTTGCCGAGGCCGTCCTCGTGATGCTCCTCTTTCAGGTGGGCGAACTCTTTGAGCACTATGCCGAGCGCCGCAGCCGCCGCTCCATAGCGGCGCTGATGGACATCCGCCCCGATGTGGCCACCCTCGTCGTTGCTCCCGGCGACTATCGGGAGGTGGCGGCAGAGAGCGTCGCCGTGGGGCAGCGCGTCTTGGTGCGCCCCGGGGCACGCATCCCCCTCGACGGTCGTGTGGTAGAGGGACAGTCGACCCTCGACACCGGCGCCCTGACGGGCGAGAGCCGACCGCGCAGTGTAGGCGTCGGCGATGTGGTGGCCTCAGGGTGTGTCAACCTCAGTGCCGCCTTGGAAATCATTGTCACCCAAGTCTTCGGCAATTCCACCGCGTCGCGCATCATCGGGCTGGTGGAGCGTTCCGCCGCCCGCAAGTCGCAGAGCGAGACCTTCATCACCCGCTTCGCCCGCATCTATACGCCCATCGTCGTGGCGGCCGCCGTCCTGCTGGCGGTGGTGCCGCCCCTGTGGAGCGGCGCCTTCCTCGCCACCTTCCCCCTCTGGCTGTCGCGGGCACTGACCTTCCTCGTCGTGTCGTGCCCCTGTGCCCTGGTGCTGTCGGTGCCGCTGGCCTTCTTCGGCGGTATCGGTGGCGCCTCGCGCGCCGGTATCTTGGTGAAGGGCGGACATTTCATGGATATCCTGGCGCGCCTGGAGACGGTTGTCTTCGACAAGACGGGAACGCTGACGCAAGGCACCTTCGAGGTAGAAGCCGTCCACCCCTCGCAGACGACGCCGCAGGAGCTGCTCCATCTGGCGGCCCATGTGGAGCGCCTCTCCACGCATCCCATCGCCGCCTCGTTGCTGCGCGCCTACAATGGTGCCTTCGACTGCTGCCGGGTGGAGCATATCCGCGAGGTGGCCGGACAGGGCGTCTGTGCCACCGTCGACGGACGCGAGGTGTGCGTGGGCAATGATAAACTGATGACCGCCGTCGGGGCCGACTGGCATCCGTGTCATAAGAGCGGCACGGTGGTACACGTTGCCATCGACGGGGTCTATGCCGGCCATGTGGTCATCTCCGACCGCCTGAAAGACGGTGCCGCCGATGCCCTCTCCACCCTGCGGGCGCAGGACGTCGGCCAACTGGTGATGCTCACCGGCGACAGCCGCGCTGTGGCCGATGAGGTGGCACAAACTCTTGGCCTCGATGCCTGCTTCGCCGAACTGCTGCCGGAGGGCAAGGTGGAGCAGGTGGAACGCCTGCTGGCACAGCAGACCGCCGGGCGCACCCTGGCCTTCGTCGGCGATGGCATCAACGACGCCCCCGTCCTGGCGCGTGCCGACGTGGGCATTGCCATGGGGGCGTTGGGCGCCGATGCCGCCGTCGAGGCCGCCGATGTCGTACTGATGGACGACCACCCCGGCAAGGTGGCCCTGGCGGTGCGCCAGGCGCGCCGCACCGTGGGCATCGCGCGTGCCAATGTGGCCTTTGCCATCGCTGTGAAAGTCGTGGTGCTCCTCCTGGCCGCCGTGGGCATCGCCACCATGTGGATGGCCGTCTTTGCCGATGTCGGCGTCACCGTCCTCGCTGTGCTCAACGCCATGCGCACCCTGCGTGTGCCGCGGTAGTGTCCTGCGGCAGCGCGTGCCGGCGGCAGTAGGGAGCGGCCCGTCGTCGACGGAGCTCCCCACTGCCGCTGTGTGTCTCTTACGGCATTTATCGTGAAGCGCGCGGGGTGTCAAAATGTGTGCGAAGGCCGCGAGAATGCGTTTTTCCCGACCGCCTCTGCTTCTGCCCGCGAGCGCGGCACGCACGTCGCCGTTTGGAGTGTTAAAAGAGAGCCGTTTTTGCCATATACTGTCAAAAACGCGTGAAAGCCCGGGCCGCCGCGCGGCGCCACAAGTCCCGGAGAAGTTTCAACAAGTCCCGGACTTGTTCCAACGGGGCCGGGACTTGTGGCGCCGCGGCCCCCTTCTCGCCGTATCAGTTCGGACGTTAAGGGTCTTTTACAATTCGGCACGCTTTCGGGAGGGGCTTGGAGATGAAAAAGCGGGCGGTTTCGTGTGATTTTATCGTGAAAAACCGTTTACATGTGCCGCTTAAATGTTATCATTTCTTAATCCTATGTGAATTTGTATATATTTCAGTGAAAAACCAGGTGGATTTAGCATTGTAAACCGCCCGATTTACATTTTTCCGGCCCCTTTCGCGTGTCAAAATATTTCTGTATTTTTGGAGGGAGAAAGAAAAAAGTGAAGACGGCGCCGAAAAAAGAACGCGGCGCCCGGGAGGGACTGGAAGCGGGAGCCGTGCGGATGGTTTGGGATGCTGTGAGGCGGCGCCGAAGACCCTTAAATCAAGGGCGTCATATAGACCGGGAGATAAATCATCCGGTCGTCCACTCTGAGGTCTTTGGTGTAAATCAGAAAGCGCTTGTCGATACGCTCATGAAAGACCCGGCAGAAAGCATCCAGCGATGCGTGGGTGGCATAGCCGCCGGACTTCACTTCGATGGGCTGTATCTTGGTGCCGCGCGACAGGAGGAAGTCAATCTCGTAGTTGTGCTTATCATCTCTGGGCCATGTGTAGAAGAACAGCTGATTGCCGGCCGCTGTCAGCAGTTGCGCCACCAGATTCTCATAGACATATCCCAAGTTGACCGACAGCTTATCCGACAAGAGCTTCTGATAGATAATATTCTCCGTGAAGTCCTTGTCCCAGAATGCTAATGTGATAAAGAGTCCCGTGTCGCAAAGAAATATCTTGTAACGCGACGGGTCTTTGGTGAGAGCCATCCCCACGTTGGGGTCGCTCGAGTGGTATTGAAAGGTCACCGTCTTACTGTCTTCCAAGCAGTGTAAGAGTTCCTTCAACTTCCCCTCTTCTGTCGTCTTCAGTATCTTCAGCGGTCGGTAGCGGCAACTGTTGGCGCTTAGTTGGGCGGGGATGTTCTTGAATAAGTCGGCGATGCGCCCTGAGGTGTCTATCTTTTGAAAGTCGTCCAGATAGAGACGAAGGATGTCGCGCTTGACGAGGTCTACCCGGCTCAGGTCGTTCGTATGGAGATAGGTCTCTACCGCCTGCGGCATACCTCCCACCAGCATATACAGTCGCAGTTCGCGCATCTTGATGCGGTGGGCGGCTCCCAGCGGTAGTCGCTTGTCGTAGAATGTGCGGAGCAAGGGCTGGGTTGCCTCGTCGCCTACCGCCCAGCGAAACTCCTCCATGTCCAACGGATGCATCTGTATCCGCTCCTCCTCGCTCGGCAAGGTGATGTCTTTCGTGTTTTGCTTGATGCTGATGAGCGACCCTGTCTCGATATAGTCATACCGTCCGTCCTTGACCAGGTATTTGATGGCCTGGCGCGCTTGGGGGCATCGCTGTACCTCGTCAAAGATAATCACCGAACGCCGTGGAAGCAACGAGACGTGATAGATGGCCTGCAACTGGAGGAACAGCATGTCCAGGTCCATGAGGTCATCGAAGAGATGCTTCACTTGTGCCGAGGTGAGGTTGAAATCAATGAGCAGGTAGGTGTCATATTCTCGGCGGGCGAAGTCCTCCACCAGAGTGGATTTCCCCACACGTCGTGCTCCCTCTATGAGCAGCGCTGTGCTTCCTTGCCGTTGCTGCTTCCATGCAAGCATCTTGTCGTATAGCTTTCGCTTGAATATCAGTTTCATATCCTTGAAATGGTGTCGTGGTGACTCCGGCAAAAATAGTAAAAAAACGAATCCCCCACAAATTCGTCAGCGCATTTCATTGAATTACCCACAAATTCAGGAGAGGTTTTTATTGAGTTACCCATAAATTCATGGTTGGGAGACGCCCCCTCGTGAAGCGGGGAGCGGGGAGGGACGACGGTGTTGGGGAAGAAACGGGAGCCGTGCGGAAGAATGTAAAAACGGGGGAGCACCCTTTCTCATTCCACTCATTTGCACTATCTTTGCAGACCAAAGAGACTTGTGGCAACATCACGTTTCTACAAGTTCCCTTTTCGCATTAAAAGGTGGTGCTATCCATGGGCCGCCTGATGATGATGATTCTGATGAAAAAGCACTTGACAGTACGGCAGGACGCGGTGTGGAGAGCGCTCGGAAGGAGCAGGTTACGCGGGTTATTGCGTGCCGTCTTCCGCCGCCGCTACCGTTCGGCAGACTGCTTGTCGGGTCAAGGCAATGGATAACCACTATCGGGTGGTTCGGAAAATTGGCTCGTGTGGAGGAAGCGCTGTCTGCTATGTAGCGTCGACGGAGAAGGAGGAAGCGTAGCGCGCTGCGTGACCGCCGGTGCCGGACGACGATGCCCGCAGAGAGACGAGCAACCATCGAGAGCCGTCCCCCTTCTCAAGGGAGGGGCGTCCGATTTTCAGAACAACTCCTCAAAACAATACACGAAGAATGGAACCTCTCAAGCATGAATGTGGTGTTGCTATGGTGCGTCTGCTGAAGCCCCTCGACCACTACCGGAGAAAGTATGGCACGTGGATGTATGGCCTGAGCAAGCTCTATCTGATGATGGAGAAGCAACACAATCGAGGACAAGAAGGGGCGGGGCTGGCCTGCGTGAAGACGAAGGCAGCCGCGGGGGAGGAGTTTTTCTTCCGTGAAAGAGCTATGGGTACCGGCGCTATTGAGGAAATCTTCAGCGCGGTGCAGTCCTCTTTTAAGAATTATGAGACGACACAGCTCAATGATGCACATTTTGCAGAGCGTTATGTGCCTTTTGCTGGTGAAATATATATGGGCCACCTCCGGTATTCTACGACCGGAAAGAGTGGCCTTTCTTATGTTCACCCCTTTATGCGGCGCAACAACTGGCGCGCCAAGAACTTGTGCATCTGTGCCAACTTCAATATGACAAACGTCGGGGAGATATTCGACGCCATCGCCAGTAAGGGACAGCACCCGCGCATGGTGTCGGACACCTATATCCTGCTGGAACAGCTGGGACACCGTCTGGACCGCGAGAGCGAACGCCTCTTTGCGGAAGCCACGGAGAAAGGCCTCACCGACCTCGATATCACCGCCTATATCGAAGACCACATCAACCTGGCCAATGTGCTGCGCCTGTCGGCCCCCCTCTGGGACGGCGGCTACGTGCTCTGCGGTGTGACGGGAAGCGGCGAGATGTTTACCCTGCGCGACCCGTGGGGCATCCGCCCCGCCTTCTGGTATAAGAACGACGAGGTATTCGTTGTCGCCTCCGAGCGTCCCGTGATACAAACCTCCTTCGACGTGGAGGCCGACGACGTCCACGAGCTGCGTCCCGGAGAGGCCCTCTTCATCAGTAAGGACGGCGAGTTCCGCACGGAGCAAATCATCGCCCCCAAGACACCGGCGGCCTGCTCCTTTGAGCGCGTCTACTTCAGTCGCGGCTCCGACAAGGATATCTATCGGGAACGTAAGGAACTGGGACGTACCCTGGTGGCGCCGATACTCAAGGCCATCAACGGCGAAGTCGACAACACGGTGTTTTCCTACATCCCCAATACGGCAGAGGCCGCCTACTACGGCCTGCTGGCCGGCTTCGATGACTACCTCAATCGGCAGAAAGCCGAAGAAATCGTTCGACTGGGCAACAACTGCCGCCCCGAATTCCTCGACCGCATCCTCTCGCGCCGCATCCGCGCCGAGAAGGTGGCCTGGAAGGACATCAAGATGCGCACCTTCATCGCCGAGGGCAATGCCCGGCGCGACCTGGCGGCCCATGTCTACGACATCACCTACGGCAGCCTGCGCCCCGGCACGGACAATTTGGTGGTCATCGACGACAGTATCGTGCGCGGCACCACCCTCCGCGAGAGCATCATTCGCATCCTGGACCGCCTGCATCCCCGTCGTCTGGTCATCGTCAGCTCCTCGCCGCAGGTGCGCTACCCCGACTACTACGGCATCGACATGTCGCGCATGGACGAGTTTATCGCCTTCAAGGCCGCCATCTCGCTCCTGAAGAAACAAGGTCGCACAGACCTCATCGACGACGTCTATCGTCGCTGTAAGGCGCAGGAGAACTTGCCCAAAGAGGACGTCAAGAACTATATCCGGGACATCTACGCCCCCTTCACCGACGACGATATCTCGCGCGAGATGGCGGAACTGTTGCGACCGGAGGGCGTCACCACCGAGATACACATCGTCTACCAAAGCCTGGAAGGACTCCACAAAGCCTGCCCCCATAGTCCGGGCGACTGGTACTTCAGCGGCAACTATCCCACCCCCGGCGGCGTGAAGCGCGTCAACCAAGCCTTCATCGACTACTACGAGACGGCACACAGCCACTGAACCGCCTCACCACCATTCCTCACAAGAAACATAGAAATACACTGATAAAGACATGCGAAAAGTAACCCTTCTTTTAGATGACGGGACCACGTTCCACGGGACGTCATTCGGCTACGAGCAACCGGTAGCCGGCGAAGTTGTGTTCAACACGGCCATGATGGGCTATCCGGAGAGTCTGACCGACCCCTCCTATGCCGGACAGCTCATGGCGTTGACATATCCCCTGGTAGGTAATTACGGCGTGCCTCCCTTTACCGTCGGCGACGACAAGTTGGCCACTTTCATGGAGAGCGACAAGATTTATGCCTCCGCCATCATCGTGAGCGACTATAGCGAGAACTACAGTCACTGGAATGCCACCGAGAGCCTCGCCGACTGGCTCAAGCGCGAGCAGGTGCCCGGCATCACCGGCATCGACACGCGACAGCTCACCAAGGTACTGCGCGAGCACGGCGTCATGATGGGAAAGATACTTTTCGACGACGAGCCCGACAATATCCCCACTGCCGCCTATAACGGCGTCAACTACGTGGAGAAAGTGTCGTGCAAGGAAATCATCCGCTACAACGAAGGCGCCGACCGCAAGAAGGTGGTGCTCGTCGACTGCGGTGTGAAAAACAATATCATCCGCTGCCTCATCCGTCGCGGTGTGGAAGTCATCCGCGTGCCTTGGGACTACGACTTCAATACGCTCTCCTTCGACGGACTCTTTCTGGCCAACGGACCCGGCGACCCCGACACCTGCACCGCCGCTGTCGACAACATCAAGAAATTCCTGGCACAGCCCACCGTACGTCCCTGCATGGGCATCTGTATGGGCAACCAGTTGCTGTCGAAGGCTGCCGGCGCCAGCATCTACAAACTGAAATACGGACACCGCAGCCACAACCAGCCCGTGCGCATGGTGGGCACCAACCGCTGCTTCGTGACGAGCCAAAACCATGGCTACGCCGTCGACAGCCGTACCCTCCCCGCCGACTGGGAACCGCTGTTCGTCAATATGAACGACGGCTCCAACGAAGGCGTTCGCCACAAGACCCACCCCTGGTTCTCGGCACAATTCCACCCCGAGGCCTGCAGCGGCCCCGTCGACACGGAATTCCTCTTCGACGACTTTGTGAAATTGCTCTAACTCCCTCACCACTCCTTATAAGATTATTGCGATGAACAACCATATCAAGAAGGTCCTTCTCCTCGGTTCCGGCGCCCTCAAAATCGGCGAGGCCGGAGAATTTGACTACTCCGGCTCACAAGCCCTCAAAGCCCTCAAGGAAGAAGGGATAGAGACCATCCTCATCAACCCCAATATCGCCACGGTGCAGACCTCCGAGGGCGTTGCCGACCGCATCTACTTCCTGCCGGTGACCCCCTTCTTCGTAGAGAAGGTTATCCAGAAAGAACAGCCGCAGGGCATCCTGCTGGCCTTCGGCGGACAGACCGCCCTCAACTGCGGCGTGGAGCTCCACAAAAGCGGCGTCCTGGAACGCAACGGCGTCGAGGTGCTCGGCACGCCCGTTGAGGCCATCATGAACACCGAAGACCGCGAGCTCTTCATCGAGAAGCTCAACGAAATCGACGTCAAGACCATCAAGAGCGAGGCCTGCGAAAATATCGAGCAGGCACGCGCCGCCGCCGCCGCATTGGGATATCCCGTCATCCTCCGCGCCGCCTATGCCCTCGGCGGCCTCGGCTCCGGCTTCTGCGACAACGAAGAAGAGCTCAACAAGCTGGCCGAAAAGGCGTTCTCCTTCTCCCCTCAGGTGCTTGTTGAGAAGAGCTTGAAGGGATGGAAGGAAATAGAATACGAAGTGGTGCGCGACCGCTACGACAACTGCATCACGGTGTGCAACATGGAAAATTTCGACCCGCTGGGTATCCACACCGGAGAAAGCATCGTCATCGCCCCCTCGCAGACCCTCACCAATGCAGAATACCACAAGTTGCGCGAGCTCTCTATCCGCATCGTGCGCCATGTGGGCATCGTCGGCGAGTGTAACGTGCAGTATGCCTTCGACCCCAACTCTGAAGACTACCGCGTCATCGAGGTCAACGCCCGTCTGTCGCGCTCCTCGGCTCTGGCCTCCAAGGCAACGGGGTATCCCTTGGCTTTCGTCGCCGCCAAGCTCGGTCTGGGCTTCGGTCTCTTCGAACTGAAAAACTCCGTCACCAAGACGACAACGGCCTTCTTCGAGCCCGCCCTGGACTACGTGGTATGTAAGATACCGCGTTGGGACCTCGGCAAGTTCCGCGGCGTAGACCGCTGCCTCGGCTCCTCCATGAAGAGCGTCGGCGAGGTGATGGCCATCGGCCGTACCTTCGAGGAAGTTATCCAGAAGGGCCTCCGCATGATAGGGCAGGGCATGCACGGCTTCGTCGACAACAAAGAACTGCAAATCGACGACGTCGACGCCGCCCTGCGCGAGCCGACCGACAAGCGTATCTTCGTCATCGAACGTGCCTTTGCCGCCGGATATACCATCGACCAAATCCACGAACTGACGAAGATAGACCGCTGGTTCCTCCAGAAACTCTACAATATCCATACCACCGACCGCGAACTGCACGCACAGACCAGCATCAATGTGCTCCCCGCCGAACTGTTGCGGCGCGCCAAGGTACAGGGCTTCACCGATTTCCAGATAGCCCGCGCCGTCGGCATGGAGCAGGAGATGGACATCGAGCGTGCCAGCCTCGCCGTCCGCGCCCGCCGCAAGCAGCTCGGCATCGTCCCCGTCGTCAAGCAAATCGATACGTTGGCGGCAGAATATCCCGCGCAGACCAACTACCTCTATCTCACCTACAGCGGCGTGGCCCACGATATCGACTTTGAGCGCGACAAACGCTCCGTCGTCGTCCTGGGCTCCGGCGCCTACCGCATCGGTTCGTCGGTAGAGTTCGACTGGTGCGGCGTTCAGGCCCTCCAGACCATCCGTCGCGAAGGCTATCGCAGCATCATGATCAACTACAATCCGGAGACCGTGTCGACGGACTACGATATGTGCGACCGCCTCTATTTTGACGAGCTCACCTTCGAGCGTGTCATGGATATCATCGACCTGGAAATTCCCTACGGCGTCATCGTCTCTACCGGTGGACAGATTCCCAACAATCTGGCCATGCGCCTCGATGCCGAGCACGTCAACCTGCTGGGCACGCAGGCACGCTATATCGACAATGCCGAGGACCGCGAGAAGTTCTCGGAGATGCTCGGCCGCATCGGCGTGGACCAGCCCGAGTGGAGCGCGCTGACGTCGATGGACGATATCCAGCAGTTTATCGACCGCGTAGGCTTCCCCGTACTGGTGCGTCCCTCCTATGTCCTCTCGGGGGCCGCGATGAACGTCTGCTCCAACCAGGAAGAGCTGGAGCGCTTCCTCAAGCTCGCCGCCGGCGTTTCCAAAAAGCACCCCGTCGTTGTCTCCCAGTTTATGCAGAACGCCAAGGAGGTGGAGATGGATGCCGTGGCCCGCGACGGCGAAATCATCGCCTATGCCATCTCCGAGCATATCGAGTTTGCCGGCGTCCACTCCGGTGACGCCACCATCCAGTTCCCGCCGCAGAAACTCTATGTGGAAACGGCGCGTCGCATCAAGAAAATATCCAAGCAGATAGCCCGCGAGCTGCACATCTCCGGCCCCTTCAATATCCAGTATCTGGCCCGCGAGAACGACATCAAGGTCATCGAGTGCAACCTGCGCGCCTCGCGCTCCTTCCCCTTCGTCAGCAAGGTGCTCAAGATAAACCTCATCGAACTGGCCACGCGCATCATGCTGGGTCTCCCCGTGGAGAAGCCTGCCAAGAGCCTGTTCGACTTAGACTATGTGGGCATCAAGGCCTCGCAGTTCTCCTTCAACCGTCTGCAGAAGGCCGACCCCGTCCTCGGCGTCGATATGGCCTCCACCGGCGAGGTGGGCTGCTTAGGCGAAGACTCCAACGCCGCCCTGCTCATCGCCATGCTCTCCGTAGGACACCGCATTCCCGCAAAGAACATCCTGCTCTCTACGGGCGACGGACGCCAGAAGGCCGACATGCTGGCCGCCTGCCGGATGCTGCGCGAGCATGGATATACGCTCTACGCCACGGGCGGAACGAGTCGCTATCTCACCGACAACGGTATCGAGAACACCTTAGTATACTGGCCCAGTGAAGAAGGACAGCCGCAGGCCCTCGACCTCCTCCATCGCCACGAGATAGACATGGTGGTCAACGTTCCCAAGAACCTCACCTCCGGGGAACTCACCAACGGCTATACGATACGCCGTGCCGCCATCGACCTCAATATCCCGCTCATCACCAATGCCCGTCTGGCCTCGGCGTTTATCCAAGCCTTCTGCACCACGCGTGTCGAAGACCTCGCCATCAAGAGCTGGCAGGAATATTAAGGAACGCGCTATCCACTTATCCCCTTCACGCAACGGGGGAGTGCCTCTCACCGGAGGTGCTCCCCCGTTGTGCGTCGGTGAGGGGGGGCGGCTCTCGCCGTGCTCGCGGGGGCGTCACGTTGTGCGGCATTGCGGCCGGCAGATATACATTTGTTAGAAATAGTGGCGTTAAGTAAGCAAAAAGTAAGGCGGCGGCGCCTTTTCATTTACAAATAAATCGCTACCTTTGCGTCCGTCTTTCTGCTCGTGGCGCCGCAAAAGGGTGCGCGAGGACGAGGCTGCCTTCCGGCAGACGCTGTGGAAGGAAAAGGAGAAGGCGCAGGGCGCTACGTGCTCCGCCCGACGCTTTCGCCGCCGACGAGAACGTGTCCCCACGCCCGGAATGCCGGCAGCGCCCTCCTCACTCACGGAAGACAAAACTATCCACCTGCCTTAACGACAACCCCATATACGCATGAGCTATCTCATAAAACCTAAGAATTATCGTCCTCTTCTCGATAAATACGAAACAGAACAGGGCATCAAGGTCATCAAGGACTTCTTCCAAGACAACCTGGCCACCGGCTTGAAACTGCGCCGCGTGACGGGCCCGTTGTTCGTCCTCCGCGGACTCGGTATCAACGACGACCTCAGCGGTACGGAACGCCCCGTCACCTTCCCCATCAAGGACTTGGGCGATGCCCGCGCCGAGGTGGTGCACTCGTTGGCCAAATGGAAGCGTCTGACGCTGGCCGACTACCAAGTGAAGCCCGGCTACGGCATCTATACCGATATGAACGCCATCCGCGCCGATGAGGAGCTCGGCAACCTCCACTCGCTCTATGTAGACCAGTGGGACTGGGAACGTGTCATCCGCCCCGAAGACCGTACGCTGAAATACCTGCGGAGCACCGTGAAGTGCATCTATGCCGCCCTGCAGCGCACGGAGTTCTTGGTGTGTGAGCGCTTCCCGCAGCTCACGCCGTCGCTTCCCGACGAGGTGTTCTTCATCCATGCCGAGGAGCTGCGTCAGCGCTACCCCGACCTCACTCCCAAGGAGCGCGAAGATAAGATTGTCAAGGAGCACGGCGCCGTCTTCGTCATCGGCATCGGCGGTAAGCTCGGCGACGGTGAGCCGCACGACCTGCGCGCTCCCGACTACGACGACTACTCCACCATCAACGAGGACGGGCTTCCCGGTCTCAACGGCGACTTGCTGGTGTGGAACGATGTCTTGGGACGTGCCTTCGAACTCTCCTCGATGGGTATCCGCGTAGACCGCGACGCCCTGGTGCGCCAACTCAAGGAGAGCGGCAAGGAGGAACGCCTCGACCTCTACTTCCACCGTCGCTTGATGGAGGGCACTCTGCCGCTGAGCGTCGGTGGTGGCATCGGCCAGTCGCGCCTCTGTATGCTCTATCTGCGCAAGGCACATATCGGCGAGATTCAGGCCAGTATATGGCCGGAAGAGATGCGACGGGCTTGTGCCGAACTGAACATCCCGCTCATCTGATGCCCGAAGAGATACACAAAGCGCCGCCCACTTACTCATCATTGGTAAGTGGGCGGCGCTTCGTTTCTTCTTGTCGGCGCTTCGTTTCGTGCGGCGGTATTTCTTACAAATGGGGCTCTTCTTTCTTTTGGAAGAAGGAGAAGTTGACGCTGCCATAGCTGCGATGCTCCACAAAGTCGGGGCGTTCGCTGAAGTCGTGGTCTTTGCCATGCTCCAGGACAAAGAGGCCGCCGGGAGCCACCAAGGCGCTGCGCATCACCCGCTCGGGGAGCTCGGCCAGTTCAGGTAGGGCATAGGGAGGGTCGGCAAAGACGAGGTCGAAGCCCTCGCGGCAGCGCTCTATATAGCGCAGGGCGTCGAGGCACAGCGGTTGCGCCGCCCGGTCGCCCAGCGCCTGCAGGCAGCTCTTGATGAAGGCGAAGTGCTGGCGGTCGCGCTCCACGGTGACCACGCGGCGGCAGCCGCGTGAGAGGAGTTCGAGGGTGATGCTGCCCGTCCCGCCGAATAAGTCGAGGGCCGCCGTCTCTTCGAAGTCGACATAGGCGCGCAGCACATTAAACAAGTTCTCTTTGGCGAAGTCCGTCGTCGGCCGCGCCTTGAAGGTGGGGGGCACCTGGAAGTGCCGCCCTTTATATTTTCCGGTGATGATACGCATAGGGCTCTCAGTGATGTTCCAACAAAAGGTTGAGCAAGTCGTAGGGGAGATGCGGCACGGCGGTGACGGGGTGACGGTTGAACTCCGCCGAGGGATTGACCGCCACCACCTCCTCGGCATAATGCCGAAGCTCGGCGATGGCCTCTTCGCGCAGCGTGTCGTCGTCGGCCGCCACATAGAAGGTGTCGGCGCCGACGGTGCCTTCGGTGAGGCCCTCCGTCGTTAGTTGCGCGCCGAAGTTGCGTGCCGTCGACAGCAGGAAGTAGGCCACGTCGGGGATGCCGCCGATGGTGTAGGAACCGGCGTGCAGCAGTCGGCAGCCCTCAAGGGCCACAATGTCGGCGCGGCGTTCCCTCACATAGACATAAAAGCGTTGATGCCCCATTTTTGCGGAGGCCTTGCCCGCGAAATGGCGGATGAGGGGGGTGAACGACGACACGTAGTGGGGCGTCATGCCCAGCAGATCTTCCAACGCATAGCAGGTGGCGTCGCTCAGGGCGAAGAGAACCACCACATTGGCCGCCGCCACGACGTCGTAGAAGACGCGACGCCGCATATCGTTGTGTGCAGGCAGGCAGAAGTTGTAGAGAGGTTCACAGTCTTCCTCCTGAAACTCGGCCAGCGGCACGAAGGTGACGGGCCCGTTGACCAGCACCTGCACCTGTCCGGCCGGCGGTGCCTGCAGTAGCGGCGTGGTGCGCGCCAGTTCGCGCAGGTTGGCGGCCAGCGAGGCCTTGGGGTTCAGACGTTGTGAGAAGAAGGCATAGCCCGAGGGCTCCGTGGCGTCGGGGCGCACCAAGTGGAGGTGTGACGAGGAGAGACGTACGAAGAGCGTTTCCGGCCGAGGGGCATCAGAGGGTTGCGTCATAGCGAGGAGGCATGGGGGTGAATGAAACGGCGAAAGACGAGCAGTGCCAAAACGGCCGCCGTCAGTACGCCACAGCTATTGGCCGCGAAGTCGGCCCATTCGCCGCTACGCGTCGTTGTACAGTAGGTCTGCACCAGTTCGATGAGGCCGCTCATCAGGATGGGGACTATGACGGCACATACGGTCAGGAGCCTCTTTTGCAGGCGCTCGTGATGCCGTAGATATTCACACCAGAAGACGCTGCAGGTGCCCAGATACATCAGGAAGTGCACCATTTTGTCGATGCCGTGAATCTTGTCGAGCGACGTGTGTGGCGGCTTGAAGAGGCACAGATACCAGATGAGGAGGACGCAGAGGAACGTCAGCGGGTAGCGGCGGAGAACAGAGGGTTTCATAGTGTGGGAGTCATGAGAACGGAGAACCGGGGACGATGCCGGGAGACGTCTTTACCAAAACTTGTTTTGCGCCGCGTTGTATTCAAAGCCGACGGCAGCGAGCTGCTGCTCCAGAGCCGGCCGGCAGATGTCCATACTGCTGCACAACTCGTCGAGTGAGGCGTATTCATCGCGCAACTTCATATTGATCATGCTGAAAAGCATCATCGGGTCTTGAGGCAATTCCATAGAGTGCTGTCTTTGTGATGAGGAGATACAGACGGTATCCATTGAATGGGCGGCGGCACGGAGCGCGGTCGCCCTTCACCATCCTATCCTGCAAAGGTAGTGATTTCCATGCAGAGGAGCGTTGCCTTCCGGATATTTTGTGTACCTTTGGTCTACCGACAGCCGCTATCGCCGCTCGTCACCGGGAGCCGCGGAGCGTCGTCGTCGTCTCCTCTTCCGTCTTTCCTCCTCTTCTTCATAGGGCGTTCCCTCGGTAGCCCCTTCTAAACAGTATTCCCATATGATAGCCGACTATTTCTACGACGCCCTCGTCGAAGACTTCCCCCATACCCTCACCACCTCGCAGCAGACGGTGGCCCATGCCCTGGCACGCTTCGTCACCACTCCGCAGCGGCAGGCCGCCTTCATTCTTCGCGGATATGCCGGTACGGGCAAGACGTCGCTCGTCGGTGCCCTGGTGCGCACCCTGCGGCGCTTGGAGCGCGACGTGGTGTTGATGGCGCCGACGGGGCGGGCGGCCAAGGTGTTCTCGCTGCATGCCGGCGAGCGTGCCTATACCATCCACAAGGTCATCTATCGCCAGCAGACCTTTCGCGGTGAGGGAACGCGCTTCTCGTTGGGATTCAACAAACTGCGTCATGCCCTCTTCATCGTCGACGAGGCCTCCATGGTGGCGCAAGGGGGCGGCGACAGCATCTTCGGCGCCGGGCGCTTGCTCGACGACCTCATCCGCTATGTCTACGAGGGGGAGGGATGCCGCCTCCTCTTTGTCGGCGACAGGGCCCAGCTGCCTCCCGTCGGCGAGGAGGAGAGTCCCGCCCTGAGTCTCGATATGCTGCGCGGCTACGGTTTGCTGGCGGGGCGCGTCGACCTCAGCGAGGTAGTGCGTCAGAGTGCCGACTCCGGCGTGTTGGCCGGCGCCACCTACCTGCGACGCTTGCTGACGGAGAGCCTCGACGGCTGGCCGCGCATCTGCGGCAGCAGTAGCGGCGAGGTGCGCTTCCTCCCCGGGACGGAACTCATCGAGGCACTGGTGTCGGCCTATGCCGACTGCGGTACGCAGGACACCATCGTCGTCACCCGCTCCAACAAGCGTGCCAACATCTACAACAACGGCATCCGTGCCCGTATCTTCGACCGCGAGGACGTCCTCACCCGCGGAGATATCGTCATGGCGGTGCGCAACAACTACTACTGGGTCGCCGAGGCGCAACGGGCCGAAGAAACGGCACGCGCCGGCACCGACGCCCCGCCATCGGCCATCGAGAAGGCCTTCTCCTTCATCGCCAATGGTGACACGGCGGAGGTGGTGCGCCTGCGCAATGTCCACGAGATGCATGGCTTCCACTTTGCCGACGCTACGCTGCGCTTCACCGACTACGACGACATCGAACTGGACTGCCGCCTGTTGCTCGATACCCTCGCGTCGGAGGCGCCGGCGCTGACGCGCGAGGAGTCGCAGCGCCTCTACGAGAATGTCATGGCCGACTATGCCGACCTCCCCTCCAAGGCGGAGCGACTGAAACGCCTGCGGCAAGACCCTTACTACAATGCCCTACAGGTGAAATATGCCTATGCCGTGACCTGCCACAAGGCGCAGGGCGGGCAGTGGAGCCGCGTATTTGTTGACCAGGGGTATGTCACAGAGGAAATGCTCGACAACAACTACCTGCGATGGCTCTATACCGCCTTCACCCGCACCACCGACCGCCTCTATCTGGTCAATTGGCCCAAGGAACAGCAACGGGGCGCCGTGGAGGAGGCGTCGGAGAGGGGAGAATGAGGAACGAAAATGGAGAAATGGAGAATGGGGCAGAGCCCGACGTAGCGTATACAAAAAAAACGGAGGCGAACCGACGGCTGAGGGTGCAGCGTCGTTCGCCTCCGGTAGAGGTATGGGTGGGTTATCGTGTTACTTCTTGCAGGGGCAAGTGCCTACGAGCCCCCACACCAGAGCAGCCACAATGGCACCGATGAACGGGCCTACAATGAAGATCCAGAGCTGGCACAATGCGTCGCCGCCGGCGAAGAGGGCAGGACCGATGGAGCGGGCGGGATTGACGGAGGTGCCGGTGTAGGCGATACATACCAGGTGGACGAGCACCAGCGAGAGGCCGATGGCCAGACCGGCGAAGTTGCCGGCACCCTTCTCCGGGTCGGTAGTGCCCAGCACCACGAGGACGAAGATAAACGTGAAGACGGCCTCGGCTATCAAACCGGCCACGGGACTCACGCCCTCGGCCACGCTATTGGCGCCGGTGCCGCCGGCCAGGTCGGGGAAACCGCTGGTCACGCCATAGAGAATGGCGGACCCGATGATGGCGCCAATGACCTGAGCCACCATATAGCCGAGGGCTTCCTTACCGCTGATACGGCGCGAGAGCCATACGCCGAGGGTGATGGCGGGGTTGATGTGGCAACCGGAGACGCCGCCGATGGTGTAGGCCATGGCAACAACGGCCAGACCGAAGGCGAGGGCGGTGCCTACCACACTGGCGGGATCGGCCGCACTGCAATGCAGGCTGACGGCAGCACCGCAGCCCATCAGAACCAATACCATGGTTCCTACGAGTTCTGCTAAAAGTTTTTTTACCATAAGATGAATTTTTATAGGATAGGGGTAAATAATAGATCCCGGGCAAATATAGCACCAAAATCCGAGATGTACAACACGCTTTCCCGTTTTATGAAAAAATCCGCAACAAGGGGCGGATTCCCAGAGGATGACCGATAACGATATGGCGAGCAGCGTCTATGTGAAAACACGCGAAAGCCCGCTGAATTTCAGCGGGCTTTCGCGTGGCGTAGCGGAGAGAGAGGGATTCGAACCCCCGGTGCCTTTCAGCACGGCAGTTTTCAAGACTGCTGTAATCGACCACTCTACCATCTCTCCGGTAGGTTTCGGCTGCAAAGATACAACAAAATAGGGAGAAGACAAGGGGGAGGGGGCTGTCTTTTTCGAATTTGTGGGGAGAATGGTTGGCGATGGGGGCGGAAGGGCGGTTCTCTTGTGCAATGTGCCGTCGTGTTGCTGATGGGGCCGGAGGAGGGACGGTGGGGGTGGCTAATAGCGCATATAGTCGGGCAGGGGCGGCTGTGTGGCGGCGTCGTAGCGCTCGCCGAGGAGGCGTTTCAGTAGGGGGAATACAGCATGGCGCAGGACGCGCTCGTTGAGCTGATGGCCTCCGTCGAAGCGCTCGGCGTGGGGGTAGTATTTGGTGAAGGTGTTGTAGGCGTTGAGCGGGTTGACGGTGGTGTCGTGGATGCCGAAGAGGCCGTAGCACCGTTCGCGGTCGTCGGGGGTGATGCCGTCAAACTGGTGGCGTTCCATCCGGTTGAAGTGTTGCAGGATGTCTTTGGTGATGGTGAAGGTCTTCTGGTGATCTTTGCGCCCGTTGAGGAAGGGGTGGACGCCGGTGCGCAGCACCTTACTCATCGTCGACATGCGAAAGGCGGGGTTGACGCAGACGCGCAATATGCCGCGCATCTGTTGTGCATACATGGCGCCCATGCTCGTGCCGATGAGGATGTCGGGTTGTTCGTCGGCCACCAATGCTTGCAGGAAGGGAAGGGCTTCTTCGGGGTCGATGGGGATGTCGGGGGCAATGACGGTGGCCGATGGCAGCATCTTGCGCAGGAGCTCAACGGTGCCACTGGCGCCGGAAGAGGCGAAGCCGTGGAAATACATCAGGCGGAGAGGGGGTGACGGAGTAGTCATAGTGTGAGGAGGTAAACTATCAACTCCCGACGACGAGCGCTATGGGCGGCGACCGTTGTCGGGAGTGATGAGAGTAGGAGATTACTTATATATAATAAAGGAGTCTGTGCACGTCGTGGCCGACGTCTTGGCAAGGATTAGGGGACGAGAACCTTCCGTCCGTTGACCACGTAGACACCGTGGAGAAGCGGCAGGGTGTGGTTGCCCTGTACCTGTTGCGAAAAGAGGGTACGTCCGGCGAGGTCTACCACTGTCACCTTCGTGGCATAGGGGGCTACGATGTGCAGGCTGCCGGGGGCGGTGAAGAGGTCCATCTCGTCTTGTCGCACGGAGCTCACGCCGGTGAGCTGTACGTCCTCGTAGACGCGCACCCAGTCGAAGCGGGTCTCATAGGTGTGCTGTGTATCGGGGGCGGCGGCCCATCCGCCGTTGCCTACGCTTTGGTTGAGGATGATGTAGAAGGGCTTGTCGAAGGGCCACTGTCCCAGGTCGAGGTCGCTCTGGTTGTCAGATTTGGCATAGGAGAATACCTGCGTGCCGTCGACATACCACGTCAGTTTCTTGTCGGTGCGTTCCAGGCCGAAGGTGTGGTAGTTGCCGGTGGTGACATTGGCGCGGCTGCCCGACTTTGTCGGGTTGCTGCTCTGTCCCTGACAGAGAGAACCGTCGGAGGTGGAGTTGGCCCAGCGGGAGTG
This sequence comes from uncultured Prevotellamassilia sp., assembly GCA_964640535.1. Classification (GTDB taxonomy): domain Bacteria; phylum Bacteroidota; class Bacteroidia; order Bacteroidales; family Bacteroidaceae; genus Alloprevotella. The sequence goes on from CAZXFS010000019.1 coordinate 27,454, forward strand.
GATGGTGTGGTAGGAGGTGTTCTCCGTATTGATTTGTTCCCAGATGTCGATCTCGCCACAGTAGGGCCATCCGTCGCTGCCGTCGGTGGGCATCAGCCAGAAGGCGGGGAAGTTTCCCGTATATCCGTTTGTCAGGAGGCGTCCTTCAATCTTACCGTAGGTGAAGTCGAAGCGTCCTTCCGTCTGTATGCCGCCGGATATCATGGCCACGTTGTCGGTGGCGGTGAAGGGATTGGGGAGGGCACGTGCCACAAACTGTCCGTCTTCGATGAAGCCGGTGAGGGCATGCTCCTCGTCGGTCTTGGAGAGGAAACGGTTCCAGGTGGCGCTGTAGCGGGGGCTGCGCACCCACTTGGAGGCATCGGGCATACTGCCGTTCTCGCCGTCAAACTCGTCGGAGAATATCAGCTTGTAGTTCTCCGTACCGTCGGGGCGGAAGTCGGCGGTGATGACGACGTCGCCGTCGATGGTGTCCTTGGGGAGGGAGAAGCTGTTGGAGACATATTTGCGCTTATACTCGTTCCACTGGCGGTTGCCGTGGATATACTGCGGTCCGTCGAGGTTGTGGCCGTGGCGCACCGTGATGCTGTCGGTGGAGTATCCGCCGGCTACGGGGCTTCCCTTCAGCGAGAGAGCGGTGAAGGTGGGGATGGTAGGGGCAAGTCCGAGGGTGGCGCTGCCGTTGATACTACCGTTGGTGGTGTTGACCGTCAGCGAGTGGTTGACATTGTGCACATTGAGCAGGAAGTCGATGACCTGTCCGCCCTGTGCTACGATGCTACTCTCTTCATCGTCTCCCCACTGCCCGGCAGGGTCAATGCTGTTGGCGTCTATCTTGAGGCGGGCACGATAGATGCCGGTGTTAAGGGCAGCGGGTACCGTAAAAGTCGGCAGGACGTTGATGCTGACTTGGTCGGCGTCGGTGCTCACCGTCTCGCCGCGGCTGTTCTTGCCGTCGTAGTAGTTGTAGGACACCAGTTCGCCGATGATGTTAGGCTGTCCGTTCGACTCGAGGAGGGTGTTGAACTGTCCGTCCTGGTCCAGGTCGATGTAGAGGTAACCGTTCAGTCCGGAGCCGGTATAGGAGAGGGTGGGAACCACCACGTCGCCGGGCACCACGGAGAGTTGCTTGTGGCACATGTTGGCATATACCTTCTTGCTGGTCGTTGTGGTCAGTGTGATGGAGGACGTTCCGCCCTGCGTGGCCGAAAACGTCAGTTTGTTGATGCGGCGGTCGGTGCGCGTAACGGCCTGATCTTCGTCGAAGTTAAGGGGGTAGTCACCCTCGGCCTCGCTGTTCCCTGTGCCGGGGTTGATGAAGTAAGGCTCGATGATGACGTCGCCGTCGATGATTTCTGCAGGCAGTGTCAGTTGGTTGTCTTTGAAGGCAAAGGCGGGATAGATGACGTCCTCATACTGAGTGGTACTGTGGACGATGCTGTCACCCTCCAAGTTGTGGCCGTGGCGTACGCTTACATACGACAGCTTGAAGTCGGGGGCCGGCTTGGCCACGATGGTGAAGGGTTTCCCGAAGGGGGCCGTCACTGCCGTCAGGTCGCTGCCATCGGCGGTGGTGATGTCGCCGTTGAGGCCGCCGGTGCGTCGGATGGTCACCGTCTCGCCGTGCACGTTGAGGCGCGTGTCGACGATGATACCGCCGTTGGCGGCCACGGTGTTGGAACTGTTGGTGTTGCCACCGGGGTCGATGCTGTTCCAGTCCACCTTGTAGCGCAGCGTGTAGAATCCGGGCGTCAGGGAGGAGGGTATCGTGAAGGCCGGCGGTGTCACTGCCGAACCGGGGGAAACGCTCGTTCCGCTGCTGTTCTTCTGGTTGTAGCACGAGAAGGAGAGCAGTTCGCTGGCTGCCGTCACGGCGTCATTGTCGTCGAGCTCTGTGGTGAAACGTCCGTCTTGGTTGACATCGAGATATACATAGGAATGCATCCATGTGCCGGGACTGTAGTCCGACGACATCTGGATGGTCTCACCCGGGCGTGCCGAGAAGCTGTGGTCTTTCATCTCGTTGTAGACGAGCAGCGAGGTTTGCTGCCCCACGTTGAGTGTCTGCGTACCGTCGGACGAGCCGCTGAAGGTGAGGTTGTTGGTGTAACGGTCGGAGCGGCTGAGCGTCGTCGCGGCGTCGAAATTGATGGGGTAGTCGCCATAGAGGATGCGGGCCACCGGTGAGTCGTCGATGACGATGTCGTCGATATAGGCGGCAAAGTCGGCTGTCAGCGTGTGTGTCGGTTCGCAGTCGGGCACTACGACGAGGCTGTAGATGTCAATGCCGTCGGCGCCTTTGATGGCAAAGACGGCGTCACACCACTTGTCGGGCTTCACCTCTGTGGTGGAGAGCTCCCAGAACTGTTCCGTCTCCTGCGACTGTGCGGCGCGCTCGGTGCGCTTGCCCAGTCCGATGAGCATCACGCGTCCGGCGACGGGCTTATTCATCAGTACGTGTACATATTTTGTGGTGGTCGACAGGGAGAAAGGTGTCTTGAGGTCGATGCGGGCGCCGAAGGTGTTGCTGCCATAGCGCGAACGCTGGATGCCGAGGATATGTTCCGACGCATTGGCGACGGCTCCCGACAAGTCGTCGTCGGGCTCGTTGAGGTGGTTGGTCACCACGGCCACGTTGCCTTGGAGCTTCTGTGTGCGGAAGGGCGACGCCGGCCAGTTGTCGTAGACGCCGAGGGCGCTGTAGGCCTCCTCCGTTTCAAAATCTATGGTTGTTTGGGCGGTAGCTACCAGTGGCAAGAAGGTGGCTGCCAGTCCTATATAGTTTTTCAACTTCATTACTTTCTGGATTTTCGAGGGGGTTAGTAAACGGAAACGGTGTGCAACAGCGGGCAGTCGCGACTGTCGGTGATGGTGATGCGCAGGTACTTGGCCTTATAGCCTGTGCCGTAGCTGCTCGACGTACTGCCGTTGAGGGGGATGATGCGCTTATAGCCGATGGTGGTGGTGGCGATGCTGCCGCCGCGCTTGGTCCAGGTGGTGCCGTCGGTACTCGTCTCTATGGTGAAGCCCTTGACGCGCTGTCCCTTGCGGATATATTCCATGAGGGTCACGTAGCGTAGGGTCTGCTCCGTGTCCCACGACAGGGTGATGGTGGCTGTCTTTTGCCCGTCGTTGGGGGCCCAGTAGGTGTCTTTGTTGTTGTCGGTCATATGGGCGGCTTCATAGCTGCGTCCTGTTCCGGCGGCGCGTGTCTCAGAGGCCGTGATGGTGGCGGCGGGGGCCAGGTCGTTGCCCAGACGGGTGGTGAGCATCTCGCCCACCTCTTTCAGGCGGCTGACGGTGGCTTCGGGGAGGCTGCCGCTCTGGTCGGGCGGGCAGTTGAGGATGAGGGTGGCATTACGTCCCACCGTCTCCAGATACATCTGGAAGGTACGCTCTGCCGTCAGCGGCGATTCTCCATTATGCCAGAACCATCCCATGTTGGTGAACTTGGCGTCGCTCTCGCCGGGGAACCATTCCCACTGTGTCTCACTGCCCGAGGTGCCCGAGCCCATGCTCCAGCAGGTCTCTCCGGCCCATCCTGCTTCGTTGCCTATCCAGCGTGCTTCGCCGCCCAGTCCCCACATCACGCAGTCGGGGCACACCTTGTGTACGCTGTCGCGCAGGTTGGGGATGTCGTAGTAGGTCGAGGCGTCGATGCTGCGCGTCGTATTGGCGCCGCCGTAGTAGCCGTCGCCGCCGTTGGCGCCGTCAAACCACATCTCAAACTGGTCGGAACCATATTGTGCCAGTTCGGCGCACTGACGCAGGAAGACGTCGGTGACGTAGCGGTTGGTGCCGTCGCCGTAGTAGGCACTGTTGCGGTCCCACGGCGAGATGTAGAAGCCGTATTTCATGTCCAGCTCCTTGGCCGCGGCGGCAAAGTCGCGCGGGATATTGGTGGCGGTGGCATATTCGTTACCGCCGGCCGTCACGTTGTGCGTCGTCGTCGCTGTGGGCCATAGGCAGAAGCCGTCGTGGTGCTTCACCACGGCGATACCGCCGCGCATGCCGGCGGCCTTGACGGCCTCGAGCCACTGACGGGGATTGGGGGCGGCGGTGGGGGCAAAGGTGGCTTCGGCCTCATTGCCATAGCCCCACTCCTTGTCGGTGTAGGTATTCATGCCATAGTGGAAGAAGGCATAAAACTCCGTCTCGTTCCATTTGACTTGACGTTCCGTAGGTACCGGGAATACGTTGGCCGGCTCGTTGTCGGGGTTGTCCAACGTCTGTTGCTGGAGTGTAAACGCACTCTGTGCCTGGGCACCCAGAGGGGGTGTCAGGAAGCAGGCGATACCTAAGGCGAATAGCGTAATCTTATTCATGCAGGTATAAATGTTTGTAGATAATGGTAATGTTTCAAGGAAGGAGGGGCGGCCCGCTGTCGGCGTCGCCCGCAAGCGTCACGGCGCAAGTTTTAGAAAACTATGCGCCACAAAGATAGCATTTCTTCGTCGGGTGGCAAAATGCGCTCCGCAGGTATTTAGAACGGCGCCGAAAAATGGGTTTCCCCTCTGTGGAGCAAGGTGTACTCGCGATGGCTTTGCGGAGACGTTTGGAACGAAAAATCCCGCTTTGCGAACCGTTGTTGCAAAGCGGGATAGCAGATATCTCTTGCACGGCCGATGGCGATGGGAGGCCTTCGGTCGGTCGTCGTTCTGGCGGAATTTGTGTATAAGTACTTATCTGTAAGTGAATTACCCACCCCCCCCTCGGCGGGTGTGAGGAGCGTCTTCTTCCTCTTTAGCTCGTCGGAGTAATACTGGAAGAAGTCGAAGTCCATGATTTGTGAGATGCGTAGCAGCGTGCAGGTGTCCAGACTGTTCTTGGAGAATATCTTGTAGGCATTCGTCCGGCTGCATGGTATGTTGCGGCTCAGCCATACCACGCTCAGGTGCTTCTCGCTCAGCTTGAGTTGTATGAGTTTTCCTATTGCTATCATGTTCAAAAATCCTTCCCGGAAGGGGTGATGTCGGCGATGCTGCGCCGACAAGCGCGTAGGGACGCGTGAGGTTATAGTTGCTTGTTGTGGGCAAATTTAATCATCTGTTTTGATTTCCAAGCGCTTCTCTCACATTTATTTGATGAACGAGCTGACTTTTCCTTTTCGGAAGAACAAGTAGAAAGAACTGTTGTACATCCATTGCGTCTCGCCGTTCGACTCCAATATGGTTTGTGGCTTGCCGAAGGCCAACTTGCATTCGTCTTCGTTCATTCCCTTGACGGGGATGCCCATCTTTATCTCGTCGGCATGACTGATGGTTGCCAGTTGGTAGGTGTCTACAAAGTCGAACAGTCCGTTGAGCACCTTCGACTCGAGCTGTACGAAATCGTCAACAATCTCTCGGTGAGACGCCTTCTTCTCGGGCTGCAGCTTGTCGATGCTCGTTGTCTTCTTGGCTATCAGGACGGTCGACTCTACACTGATGTTGGAGAGGTGAAACACCAGTCGCCCCTCGTTCACCCGGAGTTGTAACTTGCAGTAGTAGGTGTTCTTCAGTTTGGAGTCCTCCTCCGACGTGAGCACCAGGTTACAGTAGAAACTATGGGTGTTGAAGTTGATGTCTTTCAGCTCCTCCTTCCATTTGGGCGAAATCTTGTCGATGGCCCAAAGGAGTGTGTTGGCAAAGATGGTTTGGTCCGATTTGGAGAAGGGAACGAAGCCGGTGACGACCTTCTTGTTGTTGTCGTCGCTGAGGCCGTACTGTTGGGCGCGGTCGGAGTAGGAATATTTTTGCGCGGTGGCTGCGGTGAGCGTCAGCACACTGAGGAAGATGGAGATGAAGGCGCTTTTGATAGAGGTAGTCATATCTTATCTTCTGATAGGATTCGATTGAGCCCACTCCGAGTGTCGGAGAGGGCTCAATCGAGTGTGAATGTTTCTGTAGCAGGATGTTTTTTCCTTAGAAGGAGATGCCTAAGCGGAGCAAGATGTTTCTCGTCTTAGCGTTACCGTCATCGTTATCCTCTAAGGCATTGATGAAGCCTCCCTGATAGGTGAGGTCGAGGTTGAAACGGTCGTACCAGACGCCTACGCCAAGATTCATTCCTACATCAAAGCGGCTGTAGGAGATGTCTTCATAGTCCAGCGCGTCAATGAAATCGCTTAAATTCTCAGAACCGCTCTCCCTACCATAGGTCCATTTGTACTTTCCTGTATAGTCGTAGCTCAGATAGGCACCGATATGAATATCCATCTTGATATGGTCTGTGAGCGTCGGCTTCCAACCAATATTGATGGGAGAAATCTGGATGTTGTGAGCGATAAAGCTTTCTTCGTACTTCTCGCTTCCGTCGTTATCGCTCCATTTATATCCGCGGCTGCCCAATCCGAAATCCATGCCCCAGTAGAGGCCGAAGTCGGTGATAGGCTTCTGGAAACCATAGACCACGTTGTAGCCGGTCTTAGAGCTGGTGTCGTCCAGAAACTCTCCATTGACGTTCATGAATCCTATACCCACGCGAAAGTATTGTGTTGTGGTGCGTGCTTTCTTCTCGGTTTTTATCGTCACGCTGCGTGATGATACAATCTGTGCTTGTGCTCCCGACAGCATGACGCATGTCAGAGCCAAAAGAATAAGTTTCTTCATAATATGTTTCGTAAGAGTGATGATTTTGTTATTTCTTCACGATGGCCTCCACCTTCTCGCGCTCGGAGGTGTTGAAGGCTTTCTCTATCTTAATCCAGTCGTAATCGGTGGCGTTGACGCTTCTCCAGTTCTTGAATCTTCCTTCATAGCCTACCACGGTGACAACGTAAGTTCCGCTATTTACGTCGTTCTTTATCTCATACATAGGGGCGACAATGACGTCTGCATCGTGCTTCTTGGCACTTTGAAAAGTGGCCCAGCTGCGCAGGTTACTGATGTCGCCGTTCATGCCTTTTACATCTTCATCGGAGAGTGGCCATTCGTCGGAGAATTTTGTGGGACTTACTTCCACATCTACGACCAGCGGCTTCACATGAGAAACGGTGGTTGTCTCCAATGCACGGGCTTGCGTATCGTGGAACTTCACCGTCGTTTTCGTTTGTGCATGAGCGCCCACGCCGAGCAGCATCAGCACAAAGAGAAGAATACATTTTTTCATAACTATTCGTTTTAAAGTTTTCGAATTTTTTACAAAGGAATGCAAATTTATGAGCCGCTCTGCGGTGTAACTGTACCCGTCTGGTTAACATGTTAACCATCGGGCGACAGTTTCCGGCGTCGCAGAGGAGAACGGCGCGTGGCGCTCGCTCCCCCCCTCCTCGTAAGAGTGAGGCCGCTGACGAGGGGATACGCCCGATGCCGTGACAACGGCCGGATATGGCGAAATGAATTTGGCGGGGGGATAGCTCCGGAATTTCGCTAACAATCGTGCACCGAGTGTTAGGCTTGTGCCGAAAAAGCATTACATTTGCACCAAATTCAATAGAATGGAACAAGACTTAAATCGACTGAAAGTAGTGCTCGTTGAACGTAAGCGCACGAGCAAGTGGCTGGCAGAAGAGTTAGGCAAGAATCCAACCACCATCTCCAAATGGTGTCAAAACAAGATTCAGCCCGACCTCTCCACGCTCAACCGTATCGCCAACCTCCTCGATGTCGATATTAAAGACCTTATACAAAGCTCGAAATAAACTTATGGCCAAATCATCTATAAAGAAACTGGAAGACGACCTTTGGGCTTCTGCCGACCTGCTACGTGCCGAGTCAAATCTCAATGCCAACGAGTACTGTATGCCGGTGCTGGGGTTGCTCTTCTTGAAATATGCCCACAGTCGCTTCAAACGTGTGGAGGCTGAACTTCTCAAAGATCGTCCCACTCGCGGCGGACGTGTGATGCCTCTCGAACCGAGCGACTTTCAGGCAAAGAGCGCAATGTATCTGCCGGAGTATGCCCGCTACGACTTCTTGGTAAATCTCCCCGAGGGTGCAGTCAACGTGCCCGACATCGAAGGCAAACAGATGACCTCGTTGCGTGATGTGATGAACAATGCCATGGCTCTCATAGAGCAAGCCAATCCGCAACTAAAAGGCATCTTGCCACATAACTATAACATATTCACCGATGGCGTGCTCAACAGCCTGCTACGTATGTTCAACAACCCCACGCTCGACGAGGTGGGCGGTGATGTGATTGGCCGCATCTACGAATATTTCTTAGGGAAATTCTCAAAGAGCATAGCCGACAGCGACGGTGTGTTCTTCACGCCCAAATCGCTTGTGCAGATGATTGTCAACATCATTGAGCCAAGCCACGGCACCATCCTCGACCCGGCTTGTGGTTCGGGCGGCATGTTTGTGCAGTCGGGCGACTTTGTCAATGCTCAGGGCATGAATGCCAACAGCAGCCTCACGTTCTATGGTCAGGAGAAGGTGGACTATAACGCTCGCCTCTGTCTGATGAATATGGCTGTGCATGGTCTCAATGCCAACATCAAGTCGGGCGACCAAGCCAACTCGTTTGCCTACGATGCTCACAACCTCGAAGGTCAGTGTGATTTCGTGATGGCTAATCCGCCGTTCAACGTCAAGAAGGTGAAAAAGGCTACAGCTGAATCTGCCGGTCGTTTGCCTTTCGGTCTCCCCGGCTACAATGAGAAGTCAGGCGAGATAGGAAATGCCAACTACCTTTGGATACAGTATTTCTACGCCTACCTCAATGAGCATGGACGTGCCGGATTCGTGATGGCTTCATCTGCCACCGACTCACAAAACCGTGATCGTGATATACGTGAAGGCTTGGTGCGTGCCAATGCCGTTGATGTGATACTCTCCGTAGCCAACAACTTCTTCTACACCTTGTCGCTGCCTTGCACCCTTTGGTTCTTCGACCGAAACAAGGCTGAGGCTACTCGTGATAAGGTGCTGTTTATCGACGCTCGCAACTACTTCTCCGTGGTTGACCGCAATCTCAACGAGTGGAGTGATTGGCAGATGCGCAACCTCAATGCCATCGTGTGGCTCTATCGTGGCGAAACCGATAAATATCTCCGCTTGATTGGTGATTACAAAGCCGCAATCAACGATTATGCTCAAGAAGCCGCTACATCCGGCGAAGCTGCTCTTGCCGACATCTTGACGCAACCCGTCTCGTTTGCCGAAAAGCTTACACTCGTCGATGCGGAGTTAGAGCAGATTGCAGAACGTGCCAAGGCTCGTTTGGCTGAAATTGAAGCTGACCCCGACCTCAAAAAGAAGGAGAAGAACAAGCGCAAGAAGGCACAACAAGCAGCCGACGACGATTTCAAACAGTGGGCTACCGGCGATCATGCTAACAGTGATTATGGTATGCGCGACACTCTTGCCGATGCAGCATGGCTTGTGGAGCGATTTGGCGAAGATGCTACATATCAAGATGTGGCAGGTCTCTGTCGCATTGCCACGATTGACGATATTGAGCAGAAGAACTTCTCACTCACTCCCGGTGCTTACGTGGGTGTGGCTGACGTTGCCGACGATGACGTTGATTTCGCCACTCGTATGCGTGAAATCCATTCAGAGCTTGCAACGCTCAACACCGAGGCTAACAACCTGATGGCAACTATCCAAAACAACTTCAAAGAGTTAGGACTATGACGTTATTGGATATTTGTGAGCTGATAGTTGATTGTCCTCATTCAACAGCTAAGGACGAAGGGCAAGGTTATCCACTTATTCGTACCCCGAATATAGGCAAAGGACGTTTAATTTTGGATGACGTTCATCGTGTATCAAAAGATGTTTACGATGCTCGTAATCAAAGAGCCGTGCCGCAAGAAGATGACCTTATATTGGCTCGTGAAGCTCCTGTTGGTAATGTTGCAATCATACAACCCGGACAGAAAGTTTGTTTGGGACAACGTACTGTGCTTATTCGTCCCGATAAATCTAAAGTCAACCCAAATTATTTAGTATATAACTTACTATCTCCCATTCAGCAACATAATCTTACCAGTTCTGCAAATGGTGCAACTGTCGCCCATTTGAATATGGGTATTATACGAAACCTGAAGATGGAGTTGCCGCCGAGAGATGTGCAAGATAAGATCGCTGGGATATTGTCGAAATATGATGAGCTGATAGAGAACAGCAGGAAGCAGATAGCGTTGTTGGAAGAGGCAGCGCAACGGCTCTATCGTGAATGGTTCGTCGATTTCCGCTTCCCCGGCTCTACCTCCCACAACTCCCTCCCACAAGACTGGCGAAAAGTGCCTATTGAAACTGCGTTTGAAACAGTATTAGGTGGAACACCATCTAAATCAAAGCCCGAATTCTGGAATGGTGATATACCTTGGATTAATTCAGGAGCTGTAAATCTCCATAGGATTATTAAAGGTTCTGAGTTTATTACGGCTGAAGCCCTGAAAAAATCAGCGACCAAGATGATGCCAAAACACACTACAGTACTCGCCATAACTGGTGCTACTCTCGGTCAAGTTAGTTATACAGAACTTGAAGTGTGTGCGAATCAATCAGTGGTAGGTATTATAGATAAATCAGGACTATACAATGAATATATCTATTTGCTAATTACCAATGAGATTGAAAAAATTATCGCAAAGTCAGGCGGTAGCGCACAACAGCATATCAATAAGAATATTATCAATGAATATAAAATAACACTGCCAACAGCTTCTATTGTTAAGCAGTTTAAGCAGATAGTAAATCCATATTTCGTTGCGATAGCCACCTTATATGGAGAGATAGAAAACCTGATTTCAGCACGCGACGCGCTATTACCGAAGTTAATGTCAGGAGATCTAAAAGTATAACGTTATGGATGAACAAGAACGATTAGACCTTAGAGCAAAGTTAAGCCAAGGTTTGAAGGCTTCATTCGTGTCAATGCTCCGCAAAAAAGCAATGCTTGGGCAATCTGTAATCATCTCTGATGATGCCGGCAATCCCATCGAAGTGCCGGCAAAGGAAGTACTCGCCGAATATCTCGTCGAGAAAAAATAATATCCCCATGAAGCTATTTCCCTTTTGC
>CAZXFS010000020.1:0-37520 GCA_964640535.1 uncultured Prevotellamassilia sp.
CCTAGGACCTCCAGATTATGAGTCTGTTGCTCTAACCAACTGAGCTACAAGTCCGATGGAGAAACGTGTGCGCCGCGGAAGTGCAGGCGCCGCTCTTTCCATGGTGCAAAGATAGCGATTTCTCCGAAAACAGCCAACGACGGGAGTCCTTTCTTTTGGTTCTCGTTCAAAGAATACGAGAGGAGACCGGCAGAGCGTTCCCGGTGTGGCAGAGGCCTTCTGTGCCGCTGCGCGGCAGGGCGTCTGTTATATCTTCTTGTCCTCCACCAGAGAGAGATGGTTGTCGACCAGGCGCACCGTATAGCGGTGGTGGCGCTTGGTCTTGAAGGCCAGATGGAGGCCGCGGTAACGCACCACACAGGGCGTACCGCTATCGGAGGTGATGACGACTTGCTCGAGGCGGCCGGCGCTCCACGAGAGGTCGACACCGAAGTTGCCGCGGGCGCGGAGACCGCTGATATGGCCGGAGGGCCAGGCATCGGGGAGGGCGGGTAGCACTTCCACCATGCCCACATGGCTCTGGAGCAACATCTCGGTGACCCCGGCCGTGCCGCCGAAATTGCCGTCGATCTGGAAGGGAGGATGGATGTCCCACAAGTTGTCGGCGGTGCCGTTTTTCAGCAGATTACCAAAGAGGAGGTAGGAGTGGTTGCCGTCGTAGAGGCGCGCCCACTGGTTGAGCTTCCACCCCATACTCCACCCTGTAGCCCCGTCACCGCGGTGCTCCAGCACCACACGGGCGGCACGCGCCAGTTCCGGCGTCGTGGCGGGAGAGATGGAATGGCCGGGATGGAGGCCGTAGAGATGGTTGACATGGCGGTGTTGGTCGGTGGGGTCGTCGATGTCGCGGCTCCATTCCATCAGTTGGCCGTAGCGTCCCACACGGTAGGGCGCCAGGTGGTCGAGCACCTCCTGCCATTCCTTCCGCTCCCGGGCGTCGACGCCCAGCAGGGTGGCGGCGCGGATGGCGGCATCGAGGATGTCGCGCACCACGGCATGGGTGAAGGTGGTGCCCTCGTCGATGGGGCCATGCTCGGGCGAGGTGCTCGGAGCTGCGGTATAGAGGCTGTCGCGATGCCAGAGGAAGTCCTGAGTAAACTCGGCGCAGCCCTTTATCAGGGGGTAGGCCGTATGGCGCAGGAAATGCTTGTCGCGCGTAAAGTCGTAGTAGTCCCACAGATGAGTGGCCAGCCACGAGGCGGCCATAGGGTTGTAGTTCCACGACATATCGCCGCCCTCCAGCGGAGCGGTGAAGCCAAAGATATTGGCGGAGATACTAGCGGCCCATCCCCGGGCACCCCAGTAAGCCTTTGCCGTGGCGCGGCCGGGCTTCTCCAGCAAGCGGATGAAGTCGGTCAGAGGGCGGGCACACTCGGCGAGATGGGTGGGCAGCGCGGGCCAGTAGTTCATCTGCAGGTTGATATTGTTGTGGTAGTCGACGCGCCAGGGGCCATCGACATTGTTGTGCCAGAGTCCCTGCAGGTTGGCGGGAAGATTGCCGGGGCGCGACGAGGCGATGAGCAGGTAACGGCCATACTGATAGTAGAGGGTCTCCAGTCCCACGTCCTGCTGTCCCTGTCGATAGAGCGCCAGGCGGCGGTCGGTGGGGAGGTCGGACGCGCGGTGCCCCTCCAGCAGGAAGTCGACGCGGCGATAGAGGGCGGCATAGTCGGCATAATGGCGCTGCCACAAGGCGTCATAGCCGCACGCGGCGGCGTGCTGCATCCAAGCGGCAGTGGTGGCCGACGGATCGACGCCGACATAGGCCTTGGGGTCGGTGACGGCGGGATCGTAGTTGGGGGCGTAGTCGGTGTCGGCGGTCAGGAGGAACGTCACCTCGTCGGCACCGTCTACTTGTATCCCATCGTCGGTCACCGACACCGTACCGCCGGTGGAGAGGGCGCGCAGGCGAACGACATACTGCATCCCGTTGTTGTCCAACCGCCCCGTATAGCACAGTCCCCCCTTGCCGTCGGCACGGAACATACCGGTGCCGACAGGACTCGGCGTATAGCTCAGCGTGAGGTGCTGGCGTCCCTTCCGGGAGGCCGAGAAGCGGAGAACGAGGACGTTGTCGGGGTAGGAGATGAAGGCGCGACGCTGATAGTGTACGTCGTCGACATCGAAGCTCACCGTGGCGACGGCAGAGTCGACGCTGAGGGCGCGGCGATACCGGCTGATGGTGTGCTCGTCGATACCGGTGGCGATACACAGTTCGCCCATCGTCGTAAAACTCCCGAAACGGAAGGCGCGCTCCCCGGTAGCCTCATAAGGCACCGTACTGTTGAAGTTCTCGGCGGTGAGGCGCGCGGCGCGGTCGGTGTCGCCGTCGCTGAAGGCTTGGCGGATTTCCTTCAGGAGAGGGGCCGACGGCTTATTGACGTCCCAGTAGCGGGCAGCGCCGCGTGCAGTGCCCTTGTCGGCACCGTCGCCTGTGGCGGGGCCACCGCGCCACAGGGTCTTCTCGTTGAGTGTCAGGCGTTCGACGGATATCGACCCCATCACATTGGCGCCGATGCTGCCATTGCCCAGCGGCAGAGAGCGGTATTCCCATTCATGGTCGGCATTGCCGCCCGCGCCGGCATCGACGGGGGCCTTGCCGTCGGGATAGCGCTCGGGGTGGCCGCCATACCAGGCGGCACGGCCGCGCAGGGAGGTGGGGGAGTCAAACCATATCTCCTGCTGCGCGGTGGCAGCAGTGACGAGACAGAGGAAAAGGAGGGAGAGTAGGTTTCGCTTCAGCATATTTTTCAAAAAAGTTAGAATCGCTCTCTATGAGAAGAGGTCGTCTATACAAAAAAGAAGACCGGCACTACGGATAGACACTATAGGAGCCTATCCACAGAACCGGCCGGGGAGGAGAACCGCCGAAGCGGCCCTCCTCAAGGGGGCGCGCTCGGAGGACGCTGTTACTGCGCCTCGAAAGCCCGGAGGATGCGGGCGGCAGTGTCGGCCATCACATCGGCCGGCAACTGCAGCTTCTCCTTACGGAAGTCCATATCGCCCTCCGTGGTGAGCGGGATAAGGTGGATGTGGGCGTGGTTCACTTCGAGACCAAGGACGGCCATGCCGACCTTGCGGCAGGGGAAGGCCGTACGGATGGCATGGGCCACGCGCTTGGCAAAGACCGTCATGGCGGCCAGCTCCTCGTCGTCAAGGTCGAAGAGGTAGTCCACCTCGTGCTTGGGGACGACGAGAGTGTGTCCCTGAGCCACGGGGTTGATGTCGAGGAAGGCGTAGAAGCGGTCGTCCTCGGCGCATTTGTAGGAGGGGATGTCTCCAGCAATAATCCGGGAGAAAATAGTCATAGCAGAGGAGTTATAATGGTTAGGCACCTACGGTGATGGAGAGAATCTCCAGACTAATCATGCCCTGAGGAATCTTGACCTCTACTACGTCGCCGACTTTCTTGCCGAGGAGTCCCTGAGCAATGGGCGTCGTGGAGGAAATCTTCCCCTCGCGGAGATTGGCCTCGCTCTCGCTGACGATGGTATATTTCATCACCATGCCGTTCTTGACGTTCTTCATCTCTACCGTAGAGAGAATCTGCACAATGTCATTGCGCAGCTTGCTGGCGTCGATAATCTTGGCGCCGGCGATAGCGGCCTTGAGATTGTTAATCTTCATCTCGAGCATGCCCTGTGCCTCCTTGGCGGCGTCATACTCGCTGTTTTCGGAGAGGTCGCCTTTGTCGCGCGCCTCGGCAATGGCTGCCGATGCGGCGGGGCGCTCCACCGTTTCCATGTGTCTTAGCTGGGCTACCATCTTGTCGTAGCCTTCTTGGGTCATATAAGCCATAGGTAGGGGTTGTTTTGTGAGAGGGCGGTTCTGTCGGTAGACCTCCCTGTTCTGATTTGTTTTTCGATGTGATGGGGAATATGAGGCGGCACTCGTACGTTTTTAGACCATAAAAACGGAAAGAACTCCTGTGGGTCGTTGCAACGGGAATTCTTTCTTTGTAGGAGGCTTCTTCTCTCTGCCCTTATGGGGACGCCGTCTATCGGCCGCCCATACGTATGTGGGCAAAGATACGCCTTATTTCCTTCATACAAAAATTTTTCAAAAGAATTTCTCCCCGACTGCAGGGGCGCCGCCGTCGCTGCAGTCGGGGAGAAGACTGAGGGGAATCGGCGGTGTGCCCTTATTGCGCCAGGAGTTGCTTGACGAGCGTCGAGATGGCTTTGCCGTCGGCGCGGCCGGCGAGTTTCTTGGTGGCTACGCCCATCACGCGGCCCATGTCCTTGGGGCCTGCGGCGCCGGTCTCGGCGATGATGGCTTTCACCTCGGCCTCGAGCTCTTCGGCGCTGAGGGCCTGCGGCAGGTAGCTCTCGATGACGACGGCCTGCTGCTCTTCCTCATCGGCGAGGTCGGGGCGGCCCTGCTCGCGGTAGAGGGCGGCGGTGTCACGACCCTGTTTGGCAAGCTTGGCAAGAATCTTGAGGGCCACAGCATCGTCGAGGGTGTCGTTGGCACCGGGGGCCGTCTTGGCCTCGATGAAGTATTTCTTGATATTGCGCAGTGCTTCCAGGCGCACTTTCTCCTTGGCCTTCATGGCGGAGATGATGTCTTTGCTGACTTGTTCGAAGAGTGTCATATGGGAGGGGAATAGTAAGTGTTATGAGTGGTTCTGAAAAAAAGCTTGTCCAATGATGAGGGTCACCCCTCATCGCCGCATACCGGAGGGCGCTTGTCCTTAGAAATAGATGGTATCCGGCGATGTCGAACGGTCGGATTCGGGGTGGACAAGGGGGGCGTCGGCCTCGGCAGCTGCCGAGGCGGTCTCGCCGGGGTGCCGCAACGCGATGATGTCGTGAAGCATCTTGGAACTGCGTGACACCGTGGGGCGCCCTTCCACCTCGGCGATGATGCTCTCGTTGTCGAGGTCGTCGATATTGAAGAGGAAGACGGCGGGATGGCGACGCAACCTCTTCTGGCGGCCGCGAAGCAGTTCGGGGTAGTTGTGGATGCGGCGCTCCGCGAGGGTCTCATCGGCGAGGGTGCGGGCATCGGTGGTGACGGGCACATCGTCTTTCTCGTAGAGGTGGAAACCGGAGGCCAGGATGGTAATCTTGACGCGCTCGCCCAGCGACGGGTCGGTGGCGAGGCCCCATTTCGTCTCCACGTCGGAACGGAACTTGGCCATGAAGTTGTCCACCTCGCCGACTTCCTCCATGCGCAGGGTGTGGTCGGGGTCGGGATTGGTGGTGATGGCCAGGACGATACGCCGCGAGCGGTAGACGTCGTTGTTGTTGAGGAGAGGCGAGTAGAGGGCGTTTTCCAAGGCCTTGGTGACGCGGCCGTCGCCCTCGCCATAGCCGGTGGAGATGACGGCGACGCCGCCGTCGGTGAGGACGTTGCAGACGTCGCGAAAGTCCAGTCCTACGCGGCCGTGCATGCCGATGATTTCCACGATGCAGCGCACGGCGGTCGTCAGCGTGTCGTCGGCTTTCTTGAAGGCGTTGAGTATCGACAGCGAGGAGTAGATTTGCCGCAGGCGCTCGTTGTTGATGACGAGGAGGGCGTCGACTTCCTGTGCCAGGGCGTCGAGGCCGTCGAGGGCCTTGTCGATTTGCCGCTCTCCCTCAAAGAGGAAGGGGATGGTGACGACGCCGATGGTGAGGATGCCGCGGCGCTTGGCCTCGCGGGCAATGATGGGCGAGGCGCCGGTACCGGTACCGCCGCCCATACCGGCGGTGACAAAGAGCATCTTGACGTTTTCGTCGATGGCGGCATTGATGGCCTCCACACTGGCTTCGGCATATTCGCGGCCACGCTCGGGACGCCCGCCGGCGCCGAGGCCGGGACCCAGCTGCAACTTATCGGGGACGGCGGCGTCTTCGAGGGCTTTTCCGTCGGTGTTGCACACGAGGAAGCGCACGCCGGCAATGCCTTCGCGATACATCTGACAAACGGCGTTACCGCCGCCGCCGCCCACGCCCACCGCCATGATGATGGAGGGGGTGGAACCGGACTCTGTGGGTTCTACCAATAGCGTCTGTTCGTCGTTCATAACTGTTCTGTTCTTGTCGTAAGAGAGGGGGACTCCGCCGCAAAGATGCTGCTTGGAGGGGCATCCCGGGAGGATAGCCTAAAAGTGAAACCGGCACCGCACGTGGGCGACACCGGTTCTTACCAATGGTAACGGCAAAGCTCTGTCAGACTAAGCGAAAGAGATGATGCCGGCGGTGTCGGTGGCCGACTCGGGCTCTACGGCGATAGCGCCCACGGCTTTGTTTTGGATGTCGGAGAGGGTCTCCTTGCTGCGCGTCAGCGTGGGGATGGTCTCTACCATAGAGATGATTTCCTCGTTGTCGAGGTCGTCGAGCTCAAAGAGATATACCTTGGGGCGCTTGCGCTGCCCGTTCTTGCGCTCGTTGTTGCCGTAATACTGGCTGCGGCGCTCTTCATTCTCTTCGGCCTTCTCGGCTTCCTTGAGTTGTTGCTTGGCGTCTTCGGCCTCCTGACGGTCTTTGATGCCGGGGACGGTGGAGATGCCGAAGCCGGTGGCGAGGATGGTAATCTTCACCTTCTTGCCCAGTGTCGGGTCGGTGGAGAGGCCCCACTTCGTTTCCACGTCGGAGTGGAACTTGGCCATGAATTCGTGCACCTCGTTCATCTCCTCCATCATCAGCGAGTCGTCTTCGGCCTCGGCACAGAAGGAGATGGAGAGCAGCACCTTCTTGGAGTTGAAGATGTCGTTATTGTTGAGCAAGGGGGAGTGCAGGGCATCGTTGATGGCACGGGTGACGCGGTTCTCGCCCTCGCCGAAGCCCGTCGACATGATGGCCACGCCGCCGTCCTTGAGCACGGTGCATACGTCGCGGAAGTCGAGGTTGATGATGCCGTGCATAGTGATAATCTCGGCGATGCTGCGGGCGGCGACGCTCAATGTATTGTCGGCCTTCTCAAAGGCGCTGAGTACGTTGAGGTCGGGGTATATCTCGCGCAAGCGCTCGTTGTTGATAACGAGGAGGGCGTCAACATGCTTGGAGATTTCCTCTACGCCGTCGAGGGCCTGGTCTATCTTGCGGATGCCTTCAAACTGGAAGGGGATGGTGACGATGCCAACGGTGAGGATGCCCATATTCTTGGCCTCACGCGCCACTACGGGAGCGGCGCCGGTACCGGTACCACCGCCCATACCGGCGGTGATAAAGGCCATCTTGGTGCCGTCGTTGAGCATACTGCGGATTTCCTCAACACTCTCCTCGGCGGCCTCGCGGGCACGGGCGGGGATATTGCCGGCGCCGAGGCCTTCCTTCCCTAACTGGAGGGTGACAGGCACCGGCGAGTCGCAAAGAGCCTTGGAGTCGGTGTTGCAAAGGACAAAGTTGACGTCGTGAATGCCTTCACGATACATATGATTGACGGCGTTGCCGCCACCGCCGCCCACGCCTATCACCTTGATGATGGCCGGGGTGGTTGAGGGGATACCGATATCTAACAAGTCGTTGTTTTCTGACATATTTAATAGGTGTGGGGGTAAACGTATCGAATGCGGGGGTGGCTTTCACTACGGGCCGCCCTTTTGTTGTTCGGAGTGTATACGTCGGCGGGCGGCGTTAGTCTTTGTCGTTCCGGATGCCGGGGAAGCGGTCGCCCGACTCCTCCTCGCTGACGATGGAGGTGGCAAAGCCGCTCACCTTGCTGACGAAGCGCTTCCAGCGGCTCGGGGCCTTGGGCTTCTTGGGCTCGGGCTTCTCCTCGGGGACGACGACTTCCACCTCTTCCTCTACGGCGGGAGTAGTGGCCGCCGTTGTCTCGGCGGGTGTCTCGGCATCGAAGAGGCTGAGCTGTTCTTCGGCCTTCACCTCGTCGACGCAGCAGTTCTCCGTGCCTTTGTCGATGATGGCGATGGCCGTGTTGCAGGAGCCGTCGGTGTTGAAGGCGCCGGGCATCTTGGCGTCGGTCTTATACTGCAGGTGCATGGCCTTCACCACGCGCAGGCGCTCAATGGAGGTGAGCTGGCTGAAGGCCTTGTCGATGCCTTTCATGTTGGCGCCGCCGCCGGTAATGACGAGGCCGGAGATGAGCTGAGTGAGGGAGTATTGGGAGAGCTTTATCTGGTTGTTGATATTCATGATAATCTCTTCCATACGGGCCTGTACGAGGGCGGAGAAGTCCTCATACTTCACCGTCCGTCCGTCGTTAAGGGCGATGGGGGCGCGGTCGGCTTCGTCGTCCTCCTGGGCGGCGGTGCCGTACTGCAGTTTCAGTTTCTCGGCCTCGGCGTCTTCTATCTGCAGTGTTCCGCAGATGTCGCGGTTGATGCTGGCGCTTCCCAAGGGGATGACGGCCAGGTGTCGCAGCAGGTTGTTCTTGTAGATGGCCACCGAGGTGGTCTCGGCACCCATATCGACGAAGACGCATCCGGAGCGTTTCTCCGAGTCGTTGAGGACGGCGTCGGCCAGTGCCATGACGGAGATGGGCATTCCCATCACCCGGATATGTGCTTCGCCGAAGCAGCGCTCTACCTCGCCGCGCAGAGAGGCGTTGGCCACGATGTTGAGGAAATGTCCCTCGA
The DNA here is from genome assembly GCA_964640535.1 of uncultured Prevotellamassilia sp. Taxonomy (GTDB): domain Bacteria; phylum Bacteroidota; class Bacteroidia; order Bacteroidales; family Bacteroidaceae; genus Alloprevotella. Next base: position 8,525 of record CAZXFS010000020.1, read on the forward strand.
TGACATCGGCGGCGATGCCTTCGGGGTCGGACACCAACTGTGTGCCGAGCTTATAGTCTTGCGGTATGGCCTGGAGGATTTCGCGGTCGCCGCCGGGAGCGCTGAGGTTGGAGTCCTTCACATTGTTGATGTGGTCCGCGGTGATGAGCGTCTTCTCGTTGAGATGGCGCGTGACGGTGTTGCTCACCGTATGCATGCCCATGCCGCCGATGCCCACATAGGCGCCGGTGATGGTCTTATGAAGACGGTCTTCCAACTTCTTCTTCATGCCCTCGAGGCAGGAGGTCATCTTGGTGAAGTTGTTGATGCGTCCTTTGCGGATGAATGACTCGGATTTCTCCTGTTCGAAGGCACTCACGAGGATGGTGCCGTCGGGTTGCTTGCGACCGGCGATGGCGGTCACATTGGAGGAGCCCAATTCTATCGCTACGATGTAGTTGTCGTCTATTGCCATGTTGTATGCTGTTGCTGAATATGAGAATAAGGTGTGGTACTATGCCTTCTTACATACGATTTGGTTGGCATATTCCAAGTTGATTTCGCGGTAGGCGCTCCAGCCCACGGTGGGCAGCACCTGAGTGTAGAGGGCGCGGAGCTTTTCCATCTGCCCCGGGATAGCCAGGCTGTCGACGCGTCCCAGGGTGATGAGGTCACAACCCATGCGCGGCACGAGGGTCATCCGCCCGTTGCGTTCCACGTAGATTTGTGTTATCAGGTCGTTGGCGAAACGGTGGTGGTGGATATAGCGCGCCAGATGGAGCAGCTGTCGCCGCACGATGGCTTGCTGCAGGTCGCCGGTAGCCACGACGAGGTCGGCGGTATAGTTTTGCACCTGCATCTTCACCCCGGCGGCGTCGATGTAGTAGTCTTCGCCGTTGTCGGCCTTCACGCGCAGGATGGGGAGGCGTTGCCCGATGTGCAGGTTGACAATGCCTCCCGGCGTTTTGTAGCATCGGGCCTCTCTGACGAAGGAGTTGCGCAGCAGGGCGGCTTCGATGGCCTCGCCGTTGATATCCTCCATCCTCTTGCCTTCCGGCGACAGCGAGTCGGCGGCGAGCATACGTCGCACCTCTGCCTCGGTGATAAACCCGGCATGTACGCTGTCGGCGATGATGACGTTGACGCCCGTGCATACCGTGGTGTCGCCGCCGCGGGCGATGCGCGTGATGGCCAGTACGAGATAGCCCATCATGACGAGCAGCAGGAGGAGTTTCAGGAGTATCTTCATAACTCGGAGGGGGACTTAGCAGTATTTCCGGCGCAGGATATCGGCCAGTTGTCCGCAGGCGTTGTCGAGGTCGCCGGCGCCGAGGACGACAACGACGTCAAAGTCGCCCTGTTCGACGATGGCCGGCACCTCTTCCTTGCGGCAGAGGTGGCGCTGCATATCGGGGCGCAGCCGGTTGTAGATGATTTCGCTCGTCACGCCGGGGATGGGGGCTTCGCGGGCGGGATATATCTCGGTGAGGTACACCTCGTCGAGGAGCGACAGGCTGTCGGCAAAGTCGCCGTAGAAGTCGCGGGTGCGGGTGTAGAGGTGGGGCTGGAAGAACGCCGTCAGTTTGCGTCCGGTAAATACCTCGCGCAGCGAGAGGATGCTCTGGCGTATCTCCTCGGGGTGATGGGCATAGTCGCTGAGGAAGACGATGCGGTCGGTCTTCAACTTGAAGTCGAAGCGGCGGTCTACGCCGGAGAAACTGAGCATTGCTTGGCGTATCTCCTCGGCAGTGGCTCCCGCAATCTGTGCCAGCGCCATGGCGGCGATGCCGTTTTCAATATTGATGCTCACGGGCACGCCCAGCTCTATGTCGGTGATATCCCCAAGGGGCGACACCAGGTCGAAGCGGATATGCCCGCCACCGATGCGCAGGTTCTCGGCATGGAAGTCGCCTTCCGTGCGTCCGTAGTCGTAGCGTCGCACGCCGTCCTGCAGGCGTTCCTGCATCTTGAGGCCGCGGTGTACGACGAGGGCGCCGCCGGGCTGTATGAGCTCCGTGTAGTGGCTGAAGCTCTCCAGATAGGCCTCTTCGGTACCGTAGATGTCGAGGTGGTCGGCGTCGGTGGCCGTGATGACCGTGGCATAGGGGCGCAGGTGGTGGAAGGAACGGTCAAACTCGTCGGCCTCGATGACCACGTAGGGACTTTCCTGCGAGAGGAGGTAGTTGGTGCCGTAGTTCTTGGTGATACCGCCGAGGAAGGCGTTACAGCCCACGTGACTCTGATGCAGCAGATGCGCCGTCATGGCCGACGTCGTCGTCTTCCCGTGCGTTCCTGCCACGCAGAGACCTTTTGCCTGCCGCGTGAGGAGGCCCAGCACCTGGGCGCGTTTCCGGATGTCGAAGCCGCCGTCGCGGAAGTAGGCCAACTCGTGATGGTCGGCGGGGATGGCGGGGGTATATACCACGAGGGTGGTGTGCGGGTTGCGGAAGTCCTCGGCTATCAGCGCGGGGTTGTCCTCGTAGTGGATGTCGACGCCTTCCTCGCGGAGCTTCTCGGTGAGCTCACAGGGCGTGCGGTCGTAGCCGCCGACGTGTTTACCTTGTGAGAGAAAATAGCGCTCGAGGGCGCTCATGCCGATGCCTCCGGCACCGATGAAATATATGGATTTAACGTCTTGAAGAGTGACCACTTGTATGTTTTTTTCTGTAGAGAATTCTTATTGGGATATAGTTGAGGCAAAAATACCAATATTTTTTCAGAGCGCGGCAAGCCGACGCGCGTTTTTTCTCTACCCTTACGGGAAATATACGGGGGAGGAAACGGCAGCGTGGCCACACCCTATCAGCGCGAGACAGGTGAGGAGGATGAGGAGGCGCAGCAGGAGGTCCTGCCACTTCGGACGGCGTGGGGAGGCGGAGGGGGTGAAGAAGGAGGTTTTCATGGTGAAGGGGGTATAAGGGATGAATCTGCGAGGGAGAACTCTACGGGAGAGCCGACCGGCGGTGATAACAGTTTTTCATGGATAACGAGAGGGCCCTACGAGAGGAGGCGCGAATGACTGCCGCGGGGTGTTACGACGACATCTCCTCGTTGAGGGCGTGTATGTTGCGCAGGAGGCCTTCATACTTGGCGCGCTTGACGGCGCTTCCCTTGAAAAGTTGGCGATAGCGCTCCACGGTCAGGTTGCGCCAGTCGTCGGCCGTCATCTGCTGCAGGTCTTCCGTGGGGGCGAAGTCGGCCTCTTCCGTAGGGCGGGCAAAGCGGTTCCAGGGGCACACCTCGGCGCAGCGGTCGCAGCCGTAGATACTGTCGTGCATCAGCGTCCCCGTGTGGGCGGGGAGGTCGCCGCGATGCTCTATGGTGAGGTACGACAGGCAGCGCCGGGCGTCGAGTGTCCCGTCGCCGTTGAGGGCGCGGGCAGGACAGGCGTCGAGGCAACGGCGGCAGGTGCCGCAGTGCGACGGCAGTGGGGCATCGTAGGCATCGGCGGCACGTGTGAGCACCAGTTCGCCGAGGAAGAAGTAGCTCCCGGCGCCGGGGAGTATCAGCTGGCCGTTGCGCCCGCACCATCCCAGTCCGCAGCGGGCGGCCCAGTAGCGTTCGTCGATAGGCGCCGTGTCGCAGAAGGGGCGTCCGTCGGTGGGCTCGCTGAGGCCGAGGGCTTGCATCAGCTCGCGCAGCTTGCGACGCATCACGTCGTGATAGTCCTTACCGCGGGCATAGCGTGCCAGTGTGTATCCCTGCGGCGACAGGGGGGCCTCGGTGTAGTAGTTGAGGGCTACGGATACCACCGTCCGGGCGCCTTCGACGAGTTTCCGCGGGTCGAGACGCATCTCCAGATGGCGGGGGATATAGTCCATCCCTGCGTGCTGCCCTTCGGCCACCCATCGTCGCAGGGTGGCGGCGCGGGCGGCCTCCAGCGGTGCGGCGGGGGCCAGTCCACAGCCGTAAAAACCGAGGCGGCGGGCCTCGGTTTTTACCTGTTGTGCGGAGAGCAGGGGGGGATGACTCATACTCTTGGGGGATACAGTAGGGGGGTTACTCGAACGTCTTGAATGCGTAGCCCTGCGACTGCAGCCACTCGATGGCGCGGGGAAGGGCATAGAGGAGCTTGTCCTGACTCTTGAGGGAGTCGTGGAAGGTGATGATACTCCCCGGGCGGGCATAGCGCCGCACGTTGAGAAGCACATCACGCCCGTTGAGGCGTGTGGAGTAGTCGCGGGTGACGAGGTCCCACATGACCACCCGGTAGTGCTGCCTGACGAAGAAGTACTGTCCCCATTTCATCCAGCCGTGTGGCGGACGGAACAAGTCGGTTTGCAGGTAGCTGTTGGCCTCCTCCACATCACGGATATAGCTGCCGATGCCGTGCAGCAGTCCCCCGATGTGGTGGTAGGTGTGATTGCCCAGCCGATGCCCGCGGGCTTTCACCTTCTCAAAGGTCTCCGGGTACTTGCGCACGTTGTCGCCCACCATGAAGAAGGTGGCCTTGACGTGGTAGTGGTCGAGGACATCGAGCACCCATGGCGTCACTTCGGGGATAGGGCCGTCATCGAAGGTGAGATAGACGGCCCGCTCCTGCCGACTCATCCGCCACAGGGCGTGGGGATAGAGCCAGCGCAGGAACACTGCCGGTTGTTCGATAATCATCCGTTCTGCCGTTAGAGTGCTTCGCCGGCATCGTCGCCAAAGCTACCGGTGAGGGCGGGCACGGGGGCCGACTGCTGGCGCTGACTGTCGAGCCAGTTGTAGATGACGGCGGTGATGGGGAGATGGTCGAGCGACATCACCTTCTGCTCATACTTCTTGCCCTCTGCCGGCGACGCCTCGCGGATGATGTCGTAGGCGGCATATACGGAAGATATCTTCGTGCGGGCGGTGGTCAGCATGCTGTTCATTCGTTCTTCGTCGAGACTGCTCACCCAGCGCAGATACTGCAGGGCGTCGTCGCCGATGGTCTTGGCCACGCGGATGGCCTCGCTCTTGGCGCCGACCTGCAGCCACAGCATGGGCACGTCGCGGTCATAGTCATCATAGGGCAGGTTGGCGGCGGGGATGACGGCTTTACACTTGCGCAGGACGGCGAGGGCCTTGTCTTTCTTGCCCTCCTCGATGAGCTTGCGTGCCAACATACAGAACATGTTGCGGTGGGTGGAGCACATTCGACGGTTGGTCTCGTCGAGATAGACGCCGGGCTGACTGATATTTCCGTAGCGGAAGCGTGTCATCATGTTGGTATACATCTTCTCACTGTCGATGACCGTCTGCGGGCGTCCGTCATTGCCGCGGGGGTGCTTGAAGGGGGTCACGCGGTAAGCCAGGCCCTCCAGGACGAGGTAGTCGCCAAGGCCGGCGAAGTTGTCGTTGCTCAGGTCGTTGCCGAGGGTGACGGACATATACATCGGGCGTTTCCAGTCGCCGCGGGCCAGCATCTCGTAGATCATCATCGTACTCTTGGTGATGGCGTTCTTGCCGCGGAACGAGAGGGTGATATACTCCGGTATCTCCTGTCCTTCGGGAATGGTCATACCCGATGCCATAACGGCTTCTTTGTTGACGGGGATGACCACGGAGTCGGTGGGGATAACGCCGGGCTGATCGTTGCTGATGCGTCCGCGCACATAGTGGTCGATGATGTAGCGCAGGTCGTAGGTGTTGACGCCGGTCTTCTCCTTGACGGCGTCGAGCTCTGCGCGCATCTCGGGCTTCACCTCGTAGTAGTCGAAGCCCTTACCGCGGTTGTCCACATATTCATAGCGGTCCCAGGCGATGGGCAGGGCGGCCGACTGATAGGCGGGGCGTCGCATCTGGTCGGTATACCAGTCTGTCTGCAGGTAGCTCAGGTTGCACACGCGGGCGTCGGTGCGCTGCCCCTCCGTCTCCTGTGCATACCACAGGGGGAAGGTGTCGTTGTCGCCGTTGGTGAAGATGATGGGCATACCGTCCTCCGGCAGCGTATTCAGGTAGTTCAGTCCGAAGTCGCGGCAGGCGTAGCGCCCGGAGCGGTCGTGGTCGTCCCACGTCTGGCTCACCATCTGCAGGGGCACCAAGATACCCAGTACGGTGGCCACCGTAGCACTCACGGCGGGACGATTCTTGAGGAGGCGGTTGAGCCAGCAGCCGATGGCGGCCACGCCGAGACCTATCCAGATAGCAAAGGCGTAGAACGAGCCGGCATAGGCGTAGTCGCGCTCACGCGGTTCCTGCGGCGTCTGGTTCAGGTAGAGGATGATGGCCAGACCGGTCATGAAGAACAGGAAGAAGGTTACCCAGAACTGCTGCACGCCTTTCTGTCCGCGGAAGGCTTGCCAGAAGAGGCCGAGGAGACCCAGCAGCAGCGGCAGGCAGTAGAACACGTTGCGGCCCTTGTTGTCCTTCAGACTGTCGGGGAGCAACTTCTGGTTGCCGTAGAGGGCGTTGTCGATGAAGGGGATGCCGGTTATCCAGTTGCCCTCGTCGGGCAGGCCGTGGCCCTGGATGTCGTTCTGGCGTCCGGCAAAGTTCCACATGAAGTAGCGCCAATACATGAAGTTCACCTGATACGACAGGAAGAAGCGGATGTTGTCCTTCTGCGAGGGCATCTCGCCATAGTTGGTCTCTTCGCCGTCGGGGGTGTCCCAGACGCATTCCACTTCGTGGGTGTCGATGTCGCCCAGCCAGCGCTGATAGGCGGCGGCATGTGCCGACGAGAAGATACGGGGGAAGAGCATCTTCATGGCCGATGGGTAGATAAATCCCTTCTGCTCCGGCACTTCGTCGTAGCGGTCGGCCTCGGTGTCGTCTTTCTTTTCGTGACGTTGTATGCGGGTGCTCTCCGACACCATGTAGGTGTAGGCCTGCTGCCCGGTGGCCTCGTCGACGACGGTGCGCTTATAGCAGGGCACGGAGCAATAGGCTTGTCCGTAGAGAAGGGGCTTGTCGCCATACTGTTCGCGGCCCAGATAGCTGCCCAGAGTGAAGATGTCTTCCGGGGAGTTCTGGTCCATCGGGGTGTTCTGGGTGGAGCGTATCACGATGACGGCATACGAGGAGTAGCCTATCATCAGCATCAGCATACACAGCAACGAGGTGTTGAGGAAGCGCTTGCGCAGCAGGTATTCGCCGTGGCTGTCCTTGCGTTGCAACAGGAAGGCGAGGCCGCCGAGCAGGGCGATGCCCAGCAGGATGGCGCCCCAGCTGTTGCCCAGGAAGAAGGGGATGCCCAGCAGGCCCACCGACAGCACGTAGAGCGTGGTGATAAGCGTGCGACGCTTGCCGTTGGTGCTCCATATGGCGGCGAGTACGACGGCGATGAGCACCAGGATATAGATGATGAGGCCGCTGTTGAAGCTCAGCCCCAAGGTGTTGACGAAGAAGAGTTCAAACCAGCCGCCCACCTTGACAATGCCGGGGACGACGCCGTAGAGCACGGCCACCACCAGCAACAGCGAGATGGCCAGCGCACCGATGGAGCCGCGGGCCGTGGCCTGCGGGTGCTTCTTGAAGTAGTACACCAGCGTAATGGCCGGCAGGCACAGCAGGTTGAGCAGGTGAACGCCGATGGAGAGACCGGTGAGGTAGAAGATAAGCACCAGCCAACGGTCGGAGCGCGGCTCGTCGGCGTGGTCCTCCCACTTCAGTATCAGCCAGAACACCAGGGCGGTAAACATCGACGAGTAGGCATAGACCTCTCCTTCGACGGCGGAGAACCAGAAGGTGTCGCTCCAGGTGTAGGCCAGAGCGCCCGTCAGACCGGCGCCCATGATGAGGACGGTCTGCCACGCCGTGGGGGCCGCGTCGTTCGTGCATACCAACTTGCGCGTCAGATGGGTCACGCTCCAGAAGAGGAACAAGATGCAGGTGGCCGACAGCAGGGCCGACATGATATTGACGCACATAGCCACTTTCGTGGGGTCACTGGTAAACTGTGTGAAGAAGTTGCCCGTCAGCATGAAGAAGGGGGCGCCGGGTGGGTGACCGACCTCCAACTTATAAGCCGTGGTGATAAACTCGGGACAGTCCCAGAAGCTCGCCGAGGGCTCTACCGTAGAACAGTAGGTAAAGGCGGCGATGGCAAAGGTCAGCCAACCGATGAGGTTGTTGACAAGGTTGTACTGTTTCATGTGTGTGGTTGAAACGCTATCGAGTGTTCCCGATGAGAGAGATGTCCGACGCCCAACGGCGCCTTGCCGCCCCTTTGCGAGAACGACTCTTGGGTCATTGTTTTTTCCGACGATAGGCCGCCGCCCCGTAATCGGGAGGCGCGCCAACCTGCAAAAATAGGCATTTTTTTCTTTTACCTTCCCTGCGCCCCTCTTTTTTACGTCTTTTATACCTTCACCGGCGCCCCAACGACCGCCGGCGGTGCGCGGGGAGGGGGTAACGGGCGGTGTAACAAATCATGAAAAGAGGTGGGAGTAACGCCTCGCGGCATCGCTCCCACCCTCCTCAAACCCTACTTCTCATCGGCGTTGCGACGGCTCATTCCTGAGCGGCGTCTTGTTCCTCCTCATCGGTCGTGCCGGCGGTGCCCCAGCGTCCGAAACTGATGCCGCGCTGTCCCTTGGCGAGGGTGCTGCGCATACGGGCACTCATGGTGAAGCGCACACGCAGGGCGGTGATGTTGTCGGCGCTGACATCGTTGCGGTTCTCCTCGCCGCTGCTCGAGAGCGTCAGGCGGAAGGAGCCCAGGTCGCCGAGGCGCACACTGTTGCCGTCGCGGAGGGCGGCGATGACCTGCTCCTGGAGCGCGGAGAGGACGGCCTTCACATCGTGCTCGGTGACGGTACACTCTCCGGAGATCTTCTCCGTGATGTCGTCGAGGGTCAGAGGCGACACCGGCGCCACTTGGGCGTAATACTTGGTGCTACCGGTGACAACATTCTTCAGACTCTTTACTACGTACTTAATCATGGTGATTTGATTTTTTAAGGGTGAATGAAATGGGGGTTGGAATATTTTGTCGTGCCGTCGGCGTCACCGTCCCGGGTGCAGATGTCGCTGTGTCGGCTTGACAAGAGCAAAGTTACGACCTCTCAGGGTGTCGCTTCACGATAAGCGCGCTTGGCGGGCCTCTCCCGGCGCATCTTTCTTCGATGCTATCGTGCTGGAATACACGTCTCCTGAAACTTTTTCCCGAAAAAAGCGCGACGTGCAGCGGGAGAGGCGCGGAGGAGCCCTCGCCGGGCGTCACTCACAGCAGGTAACGGCGCAGGATGCGCACCATATTCGGCGAGAAGCGGCGCAAGCGCGGACGGTAGCCCGCACTGACGAGGGCGTCGTGGAGCTGCGGGTCGCTGTTAATCCAGCGTGCCAGGCGTGCCACCGCCACTTCGGGACAGGTGGCATCGAAGCATTGCAGGGCCACCTGGCGTCGCAGCATCCAGGGCGTGGGGCGCCGACGGCGGCGCGGAGAGGGGGTGGAGTGAGAAGGAGTATTCATGGTGGTGTGGATAGTGAAGGGGGGTTGTCTTTATATAGGTATGAAGGGGCTTCCGGCACCCGACGAGGGCGTCGCGTCGGCGCGACGCCTCATACACCAAAGTCCTTACGGAGGGCGTCGACGCCTTCCGGCGTGATATGCATCCCCGTCTCCTGCCGCGCCATGGCGGCGATGAGGCGTCCCAGCTGCGGCCCTGTTGCGGAGAGATGTTCGTCGGCGTCGAGCCCGCTCCGTCCGCAGACGGCGGCCAGATAATAGCGCGTGCGGTTTTCCGTCGGAGGTGCCCAGCGATAGACGATTTGTCGCGGCGTGTCGAGGCCGTAGCGGGCCATGTAGGTCTTCATCAGTACCACGGCGGCACGATAGCCGTGAGCCACGGAGATAAAGCGGCAGAAGCCTTTCACCTGCGGACGGGTGGCGTCGAGACCCAACCAGTGGTTGGCGGCGACATAGCGGATGTTGAGCGGGTTGCGGTTGGCAACGCCCAGACTGCCGGAGGAGGGGGTGGAAGTAGTATTCATGGTGTTTTGTGTGGATGATGGAGGCAAAATTACGAGCGCGGACTCCGAAAAAATCGGAGTCTCCGGGAAAAGTTCCGATTTCCTCAAAAAAATAACAGGCGCAGCCGTGCCTGCGAACTTCTCAGTCCCCGACTTTTCATGAGCGGCCCCCTCAAGGCGGCTACGATGAGGCGTCCCTTTGGGGCGTTTCGCTATCATCTGTTTTTTTTGAAAAATATTTTGTGACAAGCGGATTTCTCCGAAAATTTTTGACACGGGAAACATTGCGGAAACGGGGGCGACACGCCGCTTTTTCGGCAAAAATGAGACGGAATATTACAAAAAGACGCGCTTCCTTCACCTTTTGTTCTAACAAATTAAGACTTCACGCTTTCGTTTTCACTTTTGCTGACACAAAAACAGCGTGAAAACGATTTTTTTCGGACTCGGCGAATCTCTGTCAATTGTTAAGAAATATCATCCTCCAACGGAAAAAAGTGGGGACCGCACCTTGTCGGAACAAGTCCCGGTGGCGTCGTAACAAGTCCCGGACTTATTGAAACTTCTCCCGGACTTGTTGCATTTTCTCCGGAGCCTGTTGCAACGCGCGGCGGTGCCGTTTTCCCCTCAAGGAGTGACAGTATATGTCAAAAACGACACTCTTTTTAACGCACCGAAGGCCGCGTGGCTGCGCCGCCCGGATACGGAGGGGCGGCGCGATGGATTTTTGCGATTCTCGCGGCCTTCGCGCACCGTTTTCGGCCCCGATCGCTTCACGATAAGCGGGGCTGAAGCGGCGTCCGTCGGGTCGCTGACGGCCGCATCGGGAGCGGAAGACGCTCCGCTCTTTTTCACAAGGGGACTTGTCCGGCTATATAGAATCAAGCACCTATATTTCAGGAGAAGGGCTCGGTATCCTATATTTTTCCCAACAATCATCATAAAAAGAGGCCCGAACGCCGGAGAGAGGGCATTCGGGCCGAAGAGGGGGAGTCGGGAATGGCGGAGGCGCCGTTCCCGACAGAAGAGGGACGCTTAGCGTGCCAGCCACGGCAGGGGGTCGATATGGGCGGCGGAGGCGCCGTTGCGCAGTTGGAAATGGAGGGTGGCATTGCCGGAGGCGTCGGTGGCGACGGTGCCCAGCGTTTGTCGTGTGGTGACGTTTTGTCCGCTGCGCACGCTGACATGGGAGAGGTTGCAGTAGACGGAGAAGTAGCCGCCGTGGCGCACGATGACGGTATAGCTGCCGCCGATATTGGCCACCGTCGTCACCTCGCCGTTATAGACGCAACGGGCCTGGGCGCCGCGTTGCCCCGTGAGGTTGATGCCCTTGTTGTCGAGGGTGACGCCGGAGAGGCCTTCCACGGAATATTGCCCGTAGCGGCTGGTGACGGCATAGGTTCCCGTGATGGGCACCGGCAGACGGCCGCGGTTGGCGCGGAAGCCCGACGAGAGGGTGCGGTCGGTGGGATCCTCGGCGCTATAGACGGGTGTCGACGTGCGGCTCTCCGTCTTGGGGGTGCTCTTCGTCGTCGCAGTCGTCTTCCCGGTGGTGGTCGTCGTCTTCCCGGTGGTGGTCGTCGTCTTCCCGGCGGCGGTCTTCGTGGTCGACGCCTTGGCGGCAGCGGCCTTACTCTTGGCGGCGGCTTCGGCCTTGGCGCGTCGTTCGGCCTCCGCCTTCTCGCGTGCCTCCTGCTCGCGCTTGCGACGTGCCTCGGCTTCCGCTTTGCGGCGTCGTTCGGCTTCGGCCTTCTTGCGGCGTGCCTCGGCGGCGGCTATCTCCTGCTTGATGAGCTGTTCGATGCGGGCGTTGAGCTTCGTCTGCTGACTGCGTTTTTGGGTGAGGGTGCTCTGCAGTTGTTTCTGCTTCTTGTTGAGGTCGTTGATGACGGTCTGCCGCTGCGTCTTCTGGTTCTCCAGCTCGGCATGCTGCGAGCGGGCGTCGGTAAGGAGGGCGTCCTTGTCGCGCTTGGCGGCATGGAGGGCGTCCTGCTTGGCGCGGACGGCCTCTTCCTTGCGGCGGATGATGTCGCCCTGGGCGCGGAGGTATTTGGTGTAGTCGGCGGCATAGCGCATGCGGCGATACATCTGCCGGAAGTTGGGCGCGGTGAAGATAAACGAGAGGCGGTTTTGCAGCAGGCGGTTGCGATTCATATAGACCACCGTGCGGTGATATTTGCGCTTACAGGCGGCCAGGTCGGCTTGCAGCGTGTCGAGCTGGCTCTGCAGCACGTGGATATCGGCGCTCAGCGTGTTGACTTCCGTCTGGAAACCGTCGACCAGGCGCTGCTGCTCGACGATGCGCGAATTAATGACCGCCAAGTTGTTGAGCTGCGAGTGTACATCTTTCTTGGTACTCTTCAAGAGTTGTTCCGACTCGGTAATCTGCTTCTTGAGGGCGGTGCTCTCCTTCTGCAACTGCTGGATGCGCCGGTTGGTCTGCGCCGCCAACGGCCACGTCAGGAGAAGGAGGAGCCCCGCCACGCAGAGGCGGCGGTAGACGACGGGGAGAGGAGTGAAGAGATACATAGACGTAGAAGCTTATTATTCGCCGCCGAGGAGGGCGCCGAGGATGGCGTCGGCGGGATATTCCGTATATTTATCGGAGAGGGTGGTGTGTCCCTCCCAGTTGGTGTCGTTGCCCAGCTTACTCAATGTGAGGGAGAAACCGTAGTTTTTCGACAGTCCGCTGACGGCACACTCCATCGTGGTGGGGAAGGGATGCCCGTCGAGGGGGGTATATCCGTCGTAGTTCCACACGAAGGTGCCGCGGCTGCCGCTGCTCTTCCCGCGGACGGTGAGGCGGCTGAGGGTGGCGGCAGCGGTGTTGGTCAGGAAGTCGTAGTCGAGGCTCCGGCCGTGGAGGAGCGTCAGCAGGGTGTGGTCGCCGGAGGCCGACAGCGAGAAGTCGCTGCCCGTCGGGACTGCCGTCTGCCCCGGCACGAAGAGCTCTCCCCAGAAGAGCGACTGCAACGCCGAGAAGTCGAGGCCCGCCTGCTTGAGGAAAGTCACGTCGCTATAGGCGGCGCGCACATAGCGGTGGTTATAGCGGTCGATGATGAGCACGTTCTGAGGGTAGAACTCCATGCGTCCCACCTCAAAGCCCATAAAGGTGAGCGACAGCTGCACGACATCGTCGCGCTTCATGCGCAGCGTGCCGCCGGCCGACAGTTCTTTGCCGCCGGCATTGACGGTCATCTTGATGCGCGCCGTCACCGCCGACGCCGTCTGTGCATTGGCATTGACACGTGCCACATAGTCGTCGGCCGCCGTCGTCGACCGTGAGGGGGTGACGGTCGTCGTGGCGGGGGTGGTCGATGTTGTCCCCGTCGGTGTCGTGGTGACCTCGCGGCTGCTGTGGCAGGCCGTCAGGACGAGGGAGAGAAGTAATAACAGAGCGGTCTTTTTCATTTCCGAATGGTGCTAAATCTCAAGAGCCGGGGCGTCGCATCGGCAGGACGTCCTTTTTACAAGATAGGAGAGACCACCGTTAGGGCCGACGGCGCTTCACCCGCAGCTTCAGGAGGGCATAGCTCTCGTCGGAGGGGGAGGTCTGCGCCAGGGCGCGAATCCAAAACTTCAGCGCGTCGGAGGGGCGGTGGCAGTAGTAGTAGATGTCGCCGGCATGGGTCAGGATGACGGCGGCGTCGGTATCATCGTCCAGCTGTTGGAGGGCACGGTCGATATAGAGGCGTGCCTGGGCATACTTCTGCTGCTCCAGCAGGATACTGGCATAGGTGTCGAGGTAGGTGGCGTTGTCGGGCTCCGCCTCTATGGTGCGTCGGCTCATTGCGGCGGCCTCGCCGAGGCGTTTCTTTTCCAGACAGAGGTAGTAGGCGTAGTTGTTGAGGCAGGTGAGGTGGTTGGCATCATAGCTCAGTGCCTTCTCATAGGCGGCATAGGCCTCCTGCTGTTGCCCCATGGCGTGGTAGACGTCACCCAGAGCGACGTAGAGCTCCGCCGCGACACGTTGGTCGGTGTCGCCCGGGTCGGAGAGGTCGGCGATATAGTCGGTGCCCTCCCGGAAGGCCTCCACGGCGGCGGCATTCTCGTCGTTCATCAGGTGGGCAACGCCCTCATAGTAGTAGTAGGCCAACGTCGACGGGGAGTATAGGTGTCCCTCGTGGCACAGTGTGGCCAGCCGCTTATAGTCTTCCTTCTTCAGGAGTATCTGGAGGAGGGTCAGGCGGGCCTCGTCGTAGTCGGGCTCCACCGCCAACATCTTCTCCATCACCGGTTCCATCTGTTCCGCCGGCATCTCCTTTGCCATCATATACTGTGCACAGAGTTCCGCCATGGCGCGACTGTCTTGGGGCTGTTCGAGGGCCTCGCGGAAGAAGTCGAGCACCGCGATACTGTCGTCGTCGCCCTTTATCTCCTCCAGGACAAAGCCTCGCATGGCCTCTACGCGCGTCTCGGTGTCGATGCGCGGGTTGAGCACCACCTCGCGCACCTGCCGACGGTAGAGGGAGTCCTCGCCGGCCTCGTGGTAGTAGGCCAGCAGCGATAGCTGTCCGTAACTGTTGTCGGGCTCCGCCGTCAGTACGTCGCGATAGATGGCCAGCGCCATCTCGTTGTATCCGTTCTGCTGGTAGAGGTCGCCGAGGAGGACACGGTAGCGCAGGTCGGCGGGATATTCGGCACAGAGGTCTTCGATGGCGGCATAGGCGTGCTCGTTGTCGCCGAGCTGTACGTAGAGGTTGAATTTCTCCACACTGCTTTCCTCGCTCTTCCCCTCGAGCTTCTCCAGGCGGTTGAGGGTCTCTATGGCCGCCGCGGGTTGATGGGTGGCTCCCTGCAGTCTGACCAGGATGTTCAGGCGCTGCACGGTGGGCGCCGCGGTGGCGATTTCCTGATAGAGGGGGACGGCCTCGTCGTAGCGCTGCTGTTTGATGAGCTCCATGGCAAGGCGCTCCTTGAAGTCTACATTGTCGGGGGCCAGGGCGATGGCTTTCCGCAGACAGGCCTCCCCCATCGGCTTATACTCGCGCCCCGCCAAGCCGTCGACATTGTAGCACAAAAGTCCCAGTTCGTAGATGGCCTCCGGGGCATTGGGATGACAGCGAAGGGCGAAGACAAGGAGGCGATAGGCGGCGGTATAATTCCCTTGCAACCTCTGACAGACGGCCTCGAGGTAGTAGGCGTCGTAGCGCTGCTGCTCTTCATACGACAGACTGTCGTGCACCACCGCGACGGTGTCGGCACGCACGGCGTCGACGGCGCCCAAGGGCACCGCGCGGTGCCCGGCGCAGCTCGTCAGGAGCGCCGCGCCGAGGGCGAGGGCCGGGGCGAGGAGTGTCCGCAGTGCTGTCTGTAGGAGTGCCATCAATCAGAACAAGTGTTGGAGGGATTCAAACAAGAGTGGCGTCGATAGGAAGACACCGGGGGCTTACTTCTTTCCCGTATGTCCGAAACCGCCGTCGCCGCGCTCGGTGTCGTCGAGCGTCTCTACCGGTTGCCAGCTGACAGTGGTGAAGGGGGCCACGACGAGCTGTGCGATGCGGTCGCCGTCGTGGATGGTGAAGTCTTCCTTCGACAGGTTGATGAGGATGACGCCGATGTCGCCGCGGTAGTCGGCATCGATGGTCCCCGGCGTGTTGACGAGGGAGATGCCGTGCTTGAGGGCCATACCGGAGCGCGGGCGTACCTGCGCCTCATAGCCGGCGGGCAAGGCGATGGCCAATCCGGTGGGAACGAGGCAGCGCTCCAGCGGCTTCAGGACGATGGGGCTGTCGATGGAGGCGCGGAGGTCCATGCCGGCACTGAGCGGCGTGGCGTATTCCGGGAGTGCGTGATGGGAGTGGTTGACGATTTCTATTTTCATAGGGACGTAAGCTGACTTTTAGCGGACAAATGTACGCAAAAGCCACGGAACAACGGGGGCCGCCGCACGAGTTTTTGTGGAAAAAGGGAGAGCGCCTCATTCTTTTATACTACTTTTGCCTTTGATACAGGGCCGCCGCCGCATCGCGGCGCCCTTGTCCGTCCTCCCACAACCCTGCTATGAACTGGAAAGAACTTATCTCCAACAAACGCTTCGGCAAAGAATACAGTCACAAGGTAGCCACCGAGCGCCGCACCGAGTTTCAGCGCGACTACGACCGCCTCATCTTCTCCGCGCCCTTCCGCCGCATGCAAAACAAGACGCAGGTGTTCCCGCTGCCGGGGAGCATCTTCGTCCACAACCGACTGACGCACAGCCTCGAAGTGTCGAGTGTGGGGCGCTCGCTGGGCACCGACGTGGCCAACGAACTGCTCGCCCGGCGCCCGGAGCTCGCCGCCACCGACATCAGCGCCATCGGCGCCATCGTATCGGCGGCGTGCCTGGCCCACGACTTGGGCAACCCGCCCTTCGGACACAGCGGAGAGCGTGCCATCCGCAGCTATTTCTCCGAGGGACAGGGGCGCGAGATGGCCCACTATGTGAGCTCCGACGGGCAACGGCTGACGGAGGCGGAGTGGTCCGACATCACGCGCTTCGACGGCAACGCCAACACCTTCCGCCTGCTGACACACCAGTTCGGCCACCGACGCGCCGGCGGCTATGTGATGACCTACTCCACACTGGCGGCCGTCATCAAGTATCCCCTCTCCTCACGTCGGGCGGGCAACAAGTGTAAGTTCGGCTTCTTCGAGAGCGAGCGCGACGACTTCCTGCAAATTGCCGCCGAACTGGGGATGCCCTATACCATCGAGGCCGACGGCTGCGTTCACAGCGTGCGCCACCCGCTGGTATACCTCGTGGAGGCCGCCGACGATATCTGCTACGAAATCATGGACATCGAGGACGCCTACAAGCTGCGCCTGCTGTCGCCCGAGGAGACGAGCGACCTCTTCCTCGGCTTCTACGACGACGCTGCCCGCCGCGCCCTCCTCGAGGCCTACCCCGTCGACACCGACGAGAGCGACCGCATCGCCTACTTCCGCTCCTGCGTCATCAACGCCTTGGAGCGTGCCTGTGTGCGCCTCTTCGTCGACAACGAAGAGGACATCCTCGCCGGCCGCTTTGAGGGGTCGCTCATCGACCACCTGCCCGAACCGCTCCTCACGGCCTACCGACGCTGCGAACAGGTGGCGCGACGACGCATCTATTCGTGCAAAGAGGTGACAGACATCGACTTGGCGGGCTACCAAATCATCTACACCCTCCTCGACTTGATGGTCAACGCCGTCATCGCCCCCGAGAAGGCCTACAGCCAACTGCTGCTCAGCCGCGTGTCGTCGCAATACCAGGTGCAGGCGCCGCGCCTCGCCGACCGCCTCATGGCCGTCCTCGACTACGTGTCGGGGATGACAGACGTCTACGCCCTCGACCTCTACCGCAAGATAAAGGGACACTCCCTGCCGGGGGTATGACGAGTGGCGGCGGGAGTGACAGAAGGACTGCCGGAGGTTTTTATAGAGGAGAAGAAAAAGGCTTTTCCTTATATCTGTTTACAACGAATGGTTCTATAATATATAAAGGAGTATCGGAAATTATTCTATGGGAAAATCGACGTCCTCCTCTTACAACTCGATATTGAAATACACCGGTCTGTTGGGCGGTGTCCAGGTGTTCTACGTCTTGATGGCGGTGGTGCGCAACAAGTGTACCGCGGCCTTCATCGGCATCCTGGGCATGGGTCTGGCCGACCTCTATGCGCGCACCATCGAACTGATGGGCAACGCCACCAACCTGGGCATCCCCTTTAGTGCCGTGCGCCGCCTCTCGGAGCTCCACGACCGGGGCGACCGCCGCGCCACCCACCACTATGTACGCCTCATCCGCTCGTGGACCCTGCTGACGGCGCTTCTGGGAGCCACCCTCTGCCTCCTGCTGTCGCCGCTGCTGTCGCACCTCACCATGAGCGACTACCACCATACGTTTCACTACGCCCTGCTGTCGCCCGCCGTGGCCTTTGCCACCCTCGCCGCCGGCGAACTGGCGGTGCTCAAGGGACTGCGCGAACTGAAGGCGATGGCGGCGACATCGGCCCTGGCGGCCTTCTTCACCCTCATCGTCACCGCCACCCTCTACGGTCTTCTGGGCCTCCACGGCATCCTCCCCGTCCTGGTACTCACCGCCGCCCTCACCTTCCTCCTCAACCTGCGGGCGTCGACGCGTCTCGTCCCCTACCGCGTGTCACCCTTCCGCCGGCGCCTGCTGCGTCTCGGCGGACATATGGTGCGCCTCGGCGGCGCCTATATCGTAGCCGGCATCTTCGGTTCAGGGGTAGAGATGGCGGTGCGCACCGCCCTGATGCGTCTGGGCGGCGCCGAGACGGTGGGACTCTATGCCGCCGGCTTCACCCTGACGGTGAGCTATGCCCGCATCCTCCTCGTCTCGATGGATGCCGACTACTTCCCGCGGTTGTCGGCAGCCATGCACCGGCCGCGCCTGATGAACGTCACCATCAACCGACAAATCGACGTCCTCGTGCTTCTGATGGTGCCCTTCCTCATCGCCTTCGTCCTGTGCCTGCCCCTCATCGTGCGCCTGCTCTACACCTCGGCCTTCCTCCCCGTCGTTCCGATGGTGGTGTGCGCCGTGTCGTATATGTATTTCAAAGCAGTATTCTCCCCCGTGGCCTATCTGCCGTTGGCGGCGGGACACTCCGCCACCTATATGATGATGGAACTGGCCTACGACATTCCCTTTGTGGCCTTCGTCGTCGGCGGATACCTCCTCGGCGGCCTCGTCGGCGCCGGCATCGGGCTCTCCCTCTCCAACCTCTACAACCTCGCCCTCGTGGTCACCGTCTATGCCCGCCGCTACGGCTACCGCCCCGACGGCGCCACCTGGCGCCGCTCCCTTCTTCAGGGGCTTCTGCTCCTCGGCGCACTCGTGACGGTGTGGCAGGACAACCTCCTCCTGCGCTACGGCCTCGGCGGCGCCCTCCTGCTCCTTTCCGTCGGACTCTCCCTCCACCTCCTGAGCCGCGTGACCGACCTGGGAAATATTATGAAACGGCTGACAGGGCGTAAGAAGAAAATACAGGAGGAAGTGCCCGACGATAGACCCTGACAGGGTGATACCTCCTTTGTCATTTTCTACAGACTCCCCCCTTACGCTATGCCCACCTTCTCCGTCTTAATAGCCATCCACAATGCCGCGCCCTGGCTGGAGGCGTGCTACGACTCGCTGGCAGCACAGACCTTCGGCGACTTTCAGGTGCTGTGTGTCGACGACGCCTCTACCGATGAGAGCCCCGCCATCACGGCGCGCCGCTGCGCCGCCGATGCGCGCTTCGAGGCCCTCGCCACGCCGACGCACAGCGGACAGGCGGTGGCCCGCAACATAGGGCTCGCTGCCGCCCGCGGCACCTATACGCTCTTCCTCGACGCCGACGACACCCTCGAGGCGCAGGCCCTGCAACGCCTCGCCGACGCCTTTGGCGCCGACGACAGCATTGATGCCGCCGTCTTTCATCTGGTGAAGACTTGGGACGACGGGCGAAGCGAGACCGTCGACATACGCACCGGCCGACGCTTCCTCAGCGGACGCGAGGCCTGCCTGATGAGTATCGACTGGCGTCTCCACGGCGTCTATGCCCTCCGCACCACCCTCCATCGACAGTGGCCCTACGACACAACGCTGCGCAGCTATGGCGACGACAACACCACGTGTCACCACTACCTGGCATGCCGCCGCGTGGCCCTCACCGACGCCGTCTACTACTATCGACAACACGCCGACTCGTGCACACATATCGACGGCGTGGCACGTCTGGAGCTCCTCGCCGCCAACGCCCTGCGCCGACGCCTCCTCGAGGAGGCCGCCATCGGCAGTGAGGGACTGCGCCGTTGCGAGGCCTACTGCTGGTATAACTTTGTGGGACTCTACCGACAGTGGCACACCCTGCCGCACAGCGCCGCGGAGCAGCGCGAGGCCCGACGCCGCTTTGCCGACGCCCTGCGACAGATGCGTCCCTGCCGCCTCCCCCGCGACATCTGGCGCCATCCCTCCACGATATTCCTGCGTCCCTATGCCCTCTTCCGCGCCTGGCAGGGCCTGCTGATGCGAATGAAGAAGACTGAAGGTCGTAGCTGAGAAAGGGGCGCCCCGTAATGTACGGGGCGCCCCTTTCTCATGCTTGCAGTAAGTCTTTGTGGAGTATACGAAGGAGAGGCGGCCGGCCACCGGCGGAGGATACCGGCGCGGCGGCTCCCTATACGGGCTTCCTCGCCGTCACAAAGCGGTGGTTGCCGAAGGTGTCGCGCCTCACCGTCACCGCCTCGAGACCGGCGCGGCGCATCACCTCGGCCGTCTCGGCCGCCAGGGCGCGGTTGATTTCTACGGCAAGGGCCCCGGCGGGACGCAGCGTGTCGGCGGCAAGGCGTGCCAGAGCACGATAGAAGCGGAGGGCGTCTTCGTCGGGGACGAAGAGGGCCATGCTCGGCTCGTAGTCCACCACGTGTGGCGCCATATCGGCGCGCTCCGACTCCATCACATAAGGGGGATTGCTGACGATGAGGTCGTAATGCGACTGCGGCAGGGCGGCATTGCCAAGGAGGTCGTGGCGGAAGAAGTCGACAGCGGCGCCGAGACGGCGCGCGTTGTCGCGGGCCACGACGAGGGCGGCCGACGAGAGATCACAGGCCTCGACGTCGGCAGGCCGGTGGCGCTCCTCCAGCAGGAGGGCCAGGGTGATGGCGATGCATCCCGTGCCGGTGCCGCCATCGAGGAGGCGCAGCGGCACGTTGGGGCGACGAGCCGCGATATCGGCGGCGAGGGCGGCGGCTATATCCACCAGTTCCTCCGTTTCCGGACGCGGTATCAGGGTGTCGGCGGTGACACGGAAGGAGCGCCCCGCAAAGGAGGCCAGCCCCAGTACCTGCTGCACCGGACGCCCCTCGTCGAGCTGCTGCAAGATATTCTGCCAGCGGCGGGACTCCTCTTCCGAAAAATGCCTAACTTTGTCGGCATAGACATCTGTCGGCGTGACGCCGAAAGCCTCCTCGAGCACCAGGAGGGCGATGGCCTTGGCCTCGCCGGCTTCGTAGCGCCTCAAGAGGAGGTGGCGCAATTCGTTATAAAGCGTAGACATATTCATGCAAAGTTACAAAAATACGGCCGAAGAGGCCGCCGCCCGCCGGGCGGAAGATGAGAAATGGATGCGGCGCTGCCTCCAGCTGGCGCGCTGCGGTCACCTCGGCGCGCCGCCCAACCCGATGGTGGGCGCTGTCATTGTTTACGACGGCCGCATTCTGGGCGAAGGCTTCCATGCCCGCTGCGGCAAGGGCCATGCCGAGGTCCACGCCATCGGCAGCGTGCGCCCCGCCGACCGCCCCCTGCTCTCCGCCGCCACCCTCTATGTAAGTCTCGAGCCCTGTGCCCACTACGGGCGCACGCCGCCCTGCGCCGAACTCATCGTCCGCACGGGGCTTCGCCGCGTCGTCGTGGGGTGTATCGACCCCTTTGCCCGCGTCTCCGGGCGCGGCATCGATATTCTTCGTCGCGGCGGCATTGACGTCACCATCGGCGTCCTCGAGGACGAATGCCGCGACCTCATCCGCCGCTTCGTCACCTGCCAGTCGCTGGGGCGCCCCTATATCACCCTGAAATGGGCCGCCTCGGCCGACGGCTTCCTCGACGCCTGGCGCACCGTCGACGACGGACAAGCGCCCGCCGCCCTGTCGACGCCGGCCAGTATGATACGTATGCACCGCCTGCGCGCCGACCACCAGGCCATCGTGGTGGGGCACGACACGCTGCGCCTCGACCACCCCTCACTCACCGTGCGCCACTGGGCCGATACATCGCCGCGGCGCGTCGTCCTGGGCGCCGTCGACGAGAGCGAACTGCCGGCGGGCTTCACCGCCTTTGCCGACATCGACACCCTCCTGACCACCCTCCGCGACGAGGGCGTACAGGCCCTCATGGTGGAGGGCGGCGGCCGCACGCTACAGGCCTTCATCAACCGCGGACTGTGGGACGAGGCCCACGAGGAACTCTCCACCGTCGTCCTGGGCAGCGGCGTCCCCACGCCGCGTATGCCCCTCGGCGTTGTCCACACCACCGACACACATTGGGGCGTCAGCTACCACCACTGGCGCAAAGGGCACGACGCCGATACCGCCGACGCGTAAGGGCACCGCCGCTACCACACGCCCCCTCGCCCCTCCTCTCCACCGAGGTCATCGGCGGCTCCCCGAAAGGCCGGACACCGATGACCTCGGTCGTTTTTTTAAAAAAAAGAGGATAAGAAAGAAAAACACCCTTGACAATTCGTTTTTCCGGAGAAAGGAGGAAAAGGAAAAAGAGAATATAAGAACAAATGAGGAGAGAATAAAATGAAAAAAAGCGAGAAATCAAAACAAGCTGCTTATCAGCACATTGCCATTTTTATTAAAAAAAAGTGACGCCGCGCTGTAACTTTTTCGCCCCCACATCGTCTTAACAATAGAGCACAATGAAAACAATCGACTTCCGCCACGACTTGCTGCCCCTGAAAGACAAAATCTTCCGGCTGGCGCAGCGTATCGTCATCAGTGCCGCCGAAGCCGAAGACATCACTCAGGACATCCTGATACGTATGTGGGAGAAGCGCGCCGAGCTCGCCGCCACGCAGTCGCTCGAGGCTTATGTGCTCACCGCCACGCACCACCTGGCGCTCGACCGCCTGCAGCGCCGCGCCGCCGACACCCTCTCCCTCGACACCCTCTCCGCCGGCAACGCCGCGCCGGGCTCCTCTCCCGTCGACCCCGCCGACAGCGCCCCGCGCCCCGATGAGCGACTGGAACGCAGCGAGCAGCGAGCACGCGTCAGACAGCTGATAGACCGCTTGCCGACGCCACAACGCACCGCCCTCCAGTTGCGCGACATCGAAGGAAAGACCTACCGCGAAGTGGCAGACATCATGGGCATCACGGAAGACAACGTCAAAGTCGTCCTCTTCCGCGCCCGACAAGCACTTAAACAACAATACCTTCGGGACAACCCCCGCTGACGGCGCGCCCGCCGAAACGCATCGTCCCACCAAAACGAACACAATGGACTACAAATATATCGAACAACTGCTGGAACGCTACTGGCGCTGCGAGACGACGCTGCAGGAGGAAGACATCCTCCGCGCCTTCTTCGCACAGGACACCCTGCCCGCCTCACTGGAGCGCTATCGCGCCTTGTTCGACTATCAGGGCCACGAGGCTCGGCACACCACGCTCTCCGAAGACTTCGACAGCCACCTGTGCCAACAGCTGGGCATCGACGACGACACCACAGCCCCCGTCCACGCCCACCGCATCACGTGGGGAGAGCGCCTGCGCCCCCTCTATCATGCCGCCGCCGCCGTCGCCGTCATCGCCCTCCTGGGTACCGGCGCACAGCACATCTTCAACGGCAAGAGCAGCGGCGAGCCGTGGGACTACGACGCCCCCGCCTATAAAGACTCCTACGACAACCCGCGTGAAGCCTACGAGACCCTCGACGACGGACTCCGCGAGATGCAAGAGGTAATAGGCATCGCCGACAGCACCCACCGCGACACCGTCGGCCTCTCCACCGGAGCTTCCACCAACGCCGTTGCCCAATGAAGCGTCTCCTCATCGCCCTCGTCGTCGCCCTCCTCACGGGAGTAGGCGCCGCCGCACAGTCGCGCCAGGACTTCGCCGACAAGTTCCTCTCCCTCTACGGGAAAGAGCACGAACTACACTGTCAGACCATCAGTCCGCAGATGATGCAGCGCATCCTGCAGCTCGACGACGTCGCCGCCAACAAGCAAACGCTCCACGTCCTCTCGCAGATGAGGAGCCTGCGCATCCTCCGCTCCCTCGCCTCCGCCACCGAGGCCCGCGACCTCTTCGCCAAAGCCCGCCAACTGGCTGTGCGCAACAAGCGGCGCTATACCATCCGAGAGAGCGATGACCTCCACAGCGTCTATGTGCGACGCCGCGACAAGCGCCTCGTAGAAGTGGTGGTGACGAAGATTAAAGAGGGCAACAAGTTCTACATGATAGACCTCACCGGCAACCTCTCCGACGACTTTATCCAGCAGATACTGAGGATATAACGCCGACAGCGCACACCGCCGCACACGGCCCCGCGCCCCGAAGGCCGCGGCGTTTCTCCCTCCTCCTCCCCATAGAAGATACAGGCTACAACATATCCGTTGCCCCGAAGGGCGGGGCAACAAAAGGTGAAAACGTCACTTGCTTATTAAAACACACACCGACGAAGCCTCCGGCAAAAGGTTTCAGTTCTCTCACTACACACGGTAGGGCCAACGGGCCTGCCACCTCCATAAAAATAGGGAAGTCCGCTACGGCGTGTCTTCCCTTTTTTTTTCGGGCTCGATAGATGCCGAACCGTCACTGAAACCTTTGAGCCGTCAGCTCCCTCTCCCCTCCCCTTATTTTTTTTGAAAAAAGTTTTTCTTCCGCCCGCTTTTGTGATAAAATATTGACACGCGAAAAAAGGCGAGAATGAGGGAAAATGGGACGCAGGGACCGATTTTTCGGAATTTTTCGTGTAAGAATTCACACAAAACGGATGGAATCTTTTCATCTTTTACGAAATTAATATTTTGTCTTTACTTTTGTTAATACAAAAACGGCGATATTTTTTCGTTTTTCCTCCCACGGAAAACGCCATTAAACGTTAAAAAGTTTGTAATCCGGGCGCGTTTTCGGCAGGCGGAGGAGCGGCACAACAAGTCCGGGACTCGTCGCTACAAGTCCCGGACTTGTTGAAATTTCTACGGGACTTGTGTCGCGGCGCGGCGACCGGGCAGCGCAACTTTTTTTGACAGTATATGGCAAAAACGGCAGATTTTTAACACGCCGGACAGCCGCAGAGCGACGAAATTCATACGTAGAGGGCGACGGCGGGATTTTTTGCGATTCTCACGGCCTTCGCGCACCGTTTTTCCCCCTCTCTCGCTTCACGATAAGCGCGATATACGGGGAGAGGAAGAGGGGCACTCGGGCTACCGCCGCCGTGACGCCTTCCTCCTCCCCTTCGAGAGCTCCCCACGTCGATCAAAGAATCAACGTGATAGGCTCGTCGGCATTTATTGTCTACCTTTGCACCTACATACGCATCGAGGATGATTCTCGAGAGGAACTTATGTGGCGATTCGGCCGGCGGCAAGGCCGCGTCGACGGAGAAGGAGAGCGTCGCAGTCAGCTACGTGCCCGCCTCCCCCGACCGACGAATCCCCCGGCCGAACCGCCACAGAGAGCCGCTGCTTCTCCGGAAACAGGGCGCGCCCCCCCTTGTTGGAACCACCCATAAAAAAATCCACACATCCGATATGAACACCCCTACCACTCCCCCCGTTACGCGCCGGCGGCCGCATCGTCGCCGCGGCTGGGTAGCCCTGCTGCCCCTCCTCCTCCTGGCCTTACTGACAGCCGGCAGCGGCTGGCTGCTGGGCGACTTCGGCCGGGTGCCGATGACCGTCATCTTCCTCCTCACCGGCATCGCCGCCCTGGCGACGCTCCGCGGCTACCGCATGACCGACCGTATGGCCGTCTTCAGTCGCGGCGCGGGCCACAGCGACCTGTTGATGATGGTGTGGATATTTATTCTGGCGGGCGCCTTTGCCCAGTCGGCTAAAGCCATGGGAGCCATCACGGCGACGGTGGACCTCACGCTCTACTGCATCCCCGAGGAGGCACTGCCGGCGGGACTCTTCATCGCCGCCTGCCTGGTGTCGCTGTGCATCGGAACGTCGGTAGGGACGATCGTCGCCCTTGTGCCGGTGGCCACCGAGATGGCACAGCGCACCGCCACGGCCACGCCGCTGATGGTGGCGGCCTGCATCGGCGGTGCCCTCTTTGGCGACAACCTGTCCGTCATCTCCGATACGAGTATCGCGGCAACGACGACGCAGGGGTGCCTGCCGAGCGAGAAGTTTCGCCACAACTTCAAGATAGTATGGCCCGCGGCGCTCTGTTGTATCCTTGTCTATGCCTTCAGCGGCAGTAACGGCCACGGGGTAGCGCCGACGGCCACCGAGCTGCAGCCGTTGCGCATCCTGCCCTACGTGGTGGTGTTGGCCCTGGCCATGTGTCAGTGCCATGTAGCCCTCGTTTTGTGTCTGGGAAGCCTCCTGACGGGCATGATGGGGCTTGCCGAGGGCACCCTCACCCCGGCAAGCTGGCTCACGGCGATGGGCAACGGCATTGCCGGCATGGGCGACCTCATCCTCATCTCCCTCATGGCGGGCGGTCTGCTGGCAGTAGTGCGCGAAGGGGGCGGCCTCACCTGGGTGGTGCGCCTGCTGACACGCCGCATCACCCGTCGTCGCGGCGCCGAGGGGTGCATCGCCGCTCTGGTGGCCCTGACCAACTGCTGTACCGCCAACAATACGGTGGCCATCCTCTCCGTGGCCTCCATCGCCAAGGACATCGGCGAACGCTATGCCCTGCCCCACCGTCGCACCGCCTCGCTGCTCGACATTGTGTCGTGCTCCGTGCAAGGGCTGCTGCCCTATGGTGCCCAAGTGCTGATGGCCGCCGGCCTCGCCGCCGTCAGTCCCATCGCCCTCCTCCCCTTCCTCTACTACCCCCTGCTCCTCGCTCTCTCGGCGGTGGTGAGCATCCTCGTCGGGCGCCCGCGACATTGAGTCGCCCGCCCCGACTACCCTCCCCCATTCTCCATTTCTCGTCTTTCATCCTTCCCTCTCCCTTTTTCTTCTCCCTCCTTTCCCGCCGACGTCATCGCCCCCTTCCCCACCGATGACGTCGGTATTGTTTTTCCACTTATCCACCCCTCCCCACCGTTTTATATATACATAGGAAATTCTTTAGTTTTTAAAGATAACAAGAAAGATATGATGAGTATGATAGCCCGTGGACAGCGTGGATAACGGCGGAGAAGTGGCATGCTGCGAAGAGTTATCCCTATTTATCCCCCGTTTTTACCCGATGTTGTCCACAGAAAAAAGGTCGTATTTTCCTCATAGATAGAGACAGATATACCCTGTGGCGCGGAAGTTATCGACAGGGTGTGGATAAAATGTCCTCCACAAAAAGGCGGCGCTCCGCTTGTCGGCGGAAAATGGTGGAAAGGCCCGGTGGAAAGCGGTGAATGACGGTGGGTAAATCTTTTCGGCGGAGGTGCGCAGCGGCGCCATAGTTATCCCGGGGCTTATACACGGGTTATCCCCATTGTTATCCACAGGGATTTTGGGCGAGACTCTGTGTGGAAGACGGGCTCATATTTTAGTAGATAACGGCTATGGGTGAATGAGCTTTGCTTATATTTGCTGTCCGGTTGATATATACCTATATGGCAGTGGTGGCGGAGTATTCATTGATGAAAACGGTGTTCATTTTTTTTACAGACAGTTCTCCAACAGCCGAAAAACTACGCATGGAGTATCTCTGTAGCTAAAAGCCAACAAAAGCCAACAAAAACAACCAACAATAAATAAAGCCCTCTTGGTAGGATGAAATTATTCAAGCCGCCTCAATATGGGAGAATAACTTATGGATTTCAGCCATTATAGGGATGAGTTCTCTCAAATAGTTCTCTCTGTAAAAAAATAAATTACTTGTGAGAAAAACACAAGTAATTATATATCAATTACATATAATTGTAAGAGATGTGGACTTCTCTCAAAAAGTTCTCTCAAACACACAAGAGTGAGAGAAGATGAGAGAACTTCTTAACGCTCAATATAAACCCACATTTTCTTTTTTCCAAGTTTTATTTGATTGGCTACTCTGAGTGCGGTGAGCAAATGACCTATTTTCGACAGCTTCTGCTTCTCGGTCATAGAATCGGGCAATTTTTCCATCAGCAAATCATTTACTTCCTGACGGTTTACTTGTCTATACTCCTTAACAAAATCAAGCAATAGCTTGCGATAGAAGTCATCATCCAAACCTTTTTTGCGAGTGTACTCTGCTTTTTTGCCAATATTGTTGGCTACGGTCTTCGACAAATGAAGATGCTCTTTACGACCTTCAACAAGTTTGCGCTTTCTAAGATAAGCAATTTCACGGTCTGTCAAACGCTTATGCATCTGTATTCTACTTAGTAACTCAATATCCATAAGGTTGAGAATACTATCTTTTGTTAGTAATGTAGCGTAGTCCATATCAAGTACACGCCCAACGATTGTTACCTTCACCTTGTTATCAGAAAAGTCGTAATCAGGCATTGGGAAGAATCGCTGGCGTTGAATGTTGAACATTCTGCGGATGCCGCTACCAATGGTATCAACCATCTTTAATTCGACCATAGCACTCACGAGAAACGGATTGCGATATATTTCTTCTGGAGCATCGTTTTGAAGTACGGTGTGGATGCTGCCCGGAATGAAACCGCCCATATTTGTAAAAATCAATCTGTCTTCCTGCTCAACTACATTTATCATACCATGATAGCTATAATCTTGGTGAGCGATGGCGTTATTCAGAGCCTCGCGTATGATAAATGGATCGTATGTATCCATTTCGTCAGGCACAAGCTCCAACAACGCAGGATTCATATAACGATACTTCAGATTGCGTATTTTCTCAAATATTTTATTTACAGCAAGGACAAACGGGCAAGTTTCTATTGTATAGTCTCGCTCACTTCCGGTTGAATCTTTCAATATCCACCTTATACGCGCTACTGCAGGCGAAATCATGTATTCGTTTTCGCTTTTACCAAGCAGCAAGAGCGCAGTATTCGTAATGTTTCCCTTACGAGTTATCTTTGCCTTATTTAGAAATGTTATATCATCCCATGTTTCCATTTCATCGCGCAGATGTTCGTGCTTGTTTGCATACCATTCACGAGCCTTTGCTATTGCCTTTGGGTCAAGGTCATCAATTGTTGCGTCATCAATAATCTCTGCACTCCAATCTGACTGTGAGTTGTAGATTTTGCGTATGTAATCGGGAAAATCTTTTAGCTTTGTAAGATTGCTCCCGATTCGCAGATATGCTTCGCCTTTAAATGTAATTGGTTCAGTTGTTGTTGCCGGGATGACAAATATCACGATGTGATGACCTTTGTAGTCGAATTCCTCAATATCAAATGATAGAATTGGAGATAAATTTTTCCGCAACCATAGTTCGTAGTCTTGATTATTTATCTTAGCCTCTGCCATACGCAGATTTGTGCCAACCGGTTTCCATGTGCCATCCTCAATGCCAAGTACAAGATAACCGTAAGCCTTATCCTTCAGACATGCTACATTTGAGATGCCGGAAA
>CAZXFS010000021.1:0-14614 GCA_964640535.1 uncultured Prevotellamassilia sp.
GACCCCAACATTAAAAGTGTTGTGCTCTACCAGCTGAGCTAGCGAATCTCCCTTTGCTTGTAAGCGAGTGCAAAGTTAGCGATTTCTGCCGATTGCGCCAAACTTTTCTTCCTTTATTTATTTTTCCGGAAGGAAGTCCGGGAATAAAAAGCAACGCGACGCTTTCTACGGGAAAACGTCGCGCCAACAAGGTGCGCCTGATAGGACTCGAACCTACACGACCGAAGCCACCAGATCCTAAGTCTGGCGCGTCTACCAATTTCGCCACAAGCGCGGAATGTAGGCGCAAAGTTAACACTTTTTGCCGAGATGGGCGCCGTCGCGGCGGGAATAAATGCGGCGCGACGAGCGCGGTGCGCGTTATAGGGTGCCGCCGAAGCGGATAGCGGCCCCGAAAGCATCAATAGAGGAAGCCGAAGAGCCAGAGGGGGATTTCGCCTTCGCGGTCGAGGTCCATATTGTAGCGGGCACGTATCGTGCCGGGCTCGGTCTTGAGGCGGCGCTGTCGGTCGCACACGCAGAGATGCGTACTGCCGTCTATCAGGTAGCAGCCGTCGCGGCGTGCCTTGTTGACGGTATGGTGGCGCCACAGGGCGTTGACGAAGAAGGTCTCCATGATAAACTGTTCGCTCATCTGCGGCGTATAGATGGCGTAGATGAGGTTTGTATCGTGGAGCATGATGGACGCGGGCTTCTTGGGGAAGGCCTCTCCCTCGCGATAGACGAGGTTGATGAGGCGGGCCTCCTCGAGATACTTCAGATAGTTCATCACGGTGGCACGGCTGGTACCGATGAGCTCCGCCATATGGCTCACGTTGGTGGTGGTGCCGCCTTCGATGGCCAGGATATACAGCAGGCGGTTGATGCGCGAGATATATTTCAGCTCCACCTGCTTGTTGAAGAGGATGTCCACCTCCACCATCATGTTCATCGCCTTGAGGAGTCCCTCGGTGAAGGAGTGGTTTTCCAGGAAGAAGGGATAGTATCCGTGGTGCAGGTAATCCTGGAAGTGTTCCCAGGGCTTCGCCTTCTTCAGGATGGTGCGGATAATATCGTGGTAGTTGTGGGTGATTTGGTCGAAGCTAAAGGGGAGGAAGGCGCTGTTCGTCTGCAGGTTGATATACTCGCGGAAGGAAAAGCCGTGGAGCACATAGGTACGCGACAGGCGCGAGAGTTCGCTCTCGTCTTGTCCGATGGTTTCTACCGTAGTGGTGGCATAGACGATGCGCAGGCGGCTATGGCGGTGGTAGCAGGTGCAGATTTGTTCCTGCCAGGAGGGAAGTTTAAAGGCTTGGTCGATGATGAGCACCTGTCCGCCGGCGTCGACGAACTCGTCGACGAAGTCCACCAGTCCCCGTCCTTGGAAGTAGAAGTTGTTGAGGTTAATATATAGGCATTGGCGCAGGCGGTAGTCATAGTTCTCCTTTGCATATTGCAGGAGGAAGGAGGTTCGTCCGACGCCTCGCGGGCCTTTGATACCGATGAGGCGGTAGCTCCAGTCGATGGTGTCCATCAACGCGCGCCGTACGGGTGCGTTGAAGTGCTCCAGCAGATAAGCGTGTGATCGGAAAAAGGTCTCTAACATGTTTTAGCGCGATAATTTAACGCTGCAAAGTTACAAATTGTTAGCATTTTGCAAAGGAGCGGCGTGTCTTTTTTGCCCGCCGCTCCTTTGCTGTTGTTTTTTTCCGGCCGTTCTTGTCGGTGTCGGTGCTTTTTCTTATTCGCCTTCGAGGTCGACGGGCACGCGCACCCATGTCTCGGGACAGATATAGGGTTGTTCACTCTTTGCCGACCAGCGTGCGGGTGCGATGACTATTTTGTCTTTGCGGGCATTGAGGTAGGCGCCCCACCAGGAGAAGGTGCTGTTGCAGATGATGTGGTGTCGGCAGTGGCTCATGAGCATCATGTCCTGCCAGCTGCTTCCGTTGAGGTTCCAGCTGACGAAGGTGGCGTTGCTCAGCGGGAGGTGTGTCGATGCCCAGTGGATGTCGTCGGAGAAGACGTAGTAGTGGGGCTCGACGACGCGTTCTTCCAGGGCGTCGACGGCGTGGCGGTAGTAGCCGGAGTTGCAGACGCATCCCGTGTTGGCCCATACCGAGGGCTGCAGGTAGTCGCCGCGTCTCACGTGCACCGACACGGCGGTGGTGTCGGCGTCGATGCGTTCCAGAAGCCGGAGTGTCCGCTCTGATGCTTTGTTGAGGTCGAAGGTGAAGGCGCTGCGCACCTCTTCGGCGACGTCGCTGAAGTAGCGTTCGCTCTGATAGAATCCCTTGAAGTAGACCCAGGGCCATAGGCGCTTACCGAAGAAGGGGCGTAGGGTGTCTTGCCGCTGCTTGCGCTCCAGGATGGTCTTGAAGAAGAGAAACTCCATTGCCTTTTTCGTACCTTGGTGGATACATATCTCCTCCGCTTTCAGAGAGGGGAAGATGCGATGCAGCTCGTAGCCGTTGTGTGCGTGGTAGTGCACCATGTCTGACAAGTCGATACGTGTATCCGGATACAGCGTCCTCATTTTCAAATAGAAGGCGTAGATAAACATTTGGTTACCGAGGCCTCCTGTCATTTTAATCAATCGCATATGTGTGGGTATATAGTTCTGAGAATATGCGCCCGTCGTGCGCCGAGGGGGCATGTTGCTTTATCCTGGTGGGGAGAGGCGCTCTCGCACTGTCCCTCTTGTTTCGTGGGTGTCGGGGGCAAAGGGTGGGAGGTGTTGCCCTTACATTTTCCCCAGCCGCTCGGCGATTCCGTCGCGATAGGCGTGCCATAGGCGTGGGATGTCGCCCCATGTCCATCCCCGGGCGAAGGGGGCGGTGACGGTGGCGGTGAGGATATACCCCGCCACGCCGATGAATCCGCGCAGGTAGCGCACGCCCCAGTTGCGCCCGTAGTGGTGGTTGAGGAAGGTGGCGTTGCGCACTTGGTAGTAGCGTTTCCATTTCTTCTTGCGCTCGCGCTCGCTCCAGCTGTCGTCGGAGAAGAAGCGTTCCTTCTCCAGACGTGCCGTGGGGACGTAGAGGAGGGCGAAGCCCGCCAGATGGGCGCGCAGGCAGTAGTCGGTGTCGTCGCAGAAGATGAACAGTTCGCGGCGGGGCAGCCCGATGGTGGTGATGACGTCGCGTCGTATCAGCGGGCCTTCGAAGGCCGTCCCGACGATGCGTGTCGGCGTCTCCGGTTGCAGCGGTGCGATGCGTCCGCGGTACATCGACGCCCAGAAGCGTGTCAGGTTGTAGGCGGTGAAGTCGTGACAGACGATGGTGTCGTCCATCCAGCGTCGCGGTGCCAGGATGGCGGCTTCGGTGTCGGCGGCGGCGGTGCGCAGGAGGGTGTCGAGGCAGTCGTCGGCGGGGAACACGTCGTCGTCCATGCACCACACCCAGTCGGCGCCGGCCTTATAGGCCCGTTGCATCCCTGTGTAGAAGCCTCCGGAGCCTCCGCTGTTTTCTTGTGTCACGACCTCTATGTCGCTCATGGCGGCGAGGGCGTCGGCGGTACCGTCGCTACTGCCGTTGTTGACGACGATGATGTGTTCGAGCGGCCTTGTCTGCTTCCGCAGCTGCTTCAGGGTGCGCAGCAGCAGGGCGCAGCGGTTGTAGGTGACGACGACGGCAATGACTTTCATTGTGATATTTTTTTCTCGGCGGCGGAATAGTTTCTCTCGGCGGTGACGCGGTGGAGAGTGGCGCCCCCGTTGTTAGTATTTCCCGTCGATTTTTCCCCCTTGTGTAGCTCGGAATTGCTGCATCATCCGGAAGCAGGTGTCGCTGTCGAAGCCGCGTGCTTCGGCATAGGCCTCTGCCATCCATCGGTGCATCTGCGGTGTGGCCGGCAGTCGTTCGAAGTTGCGGCATCCGTCGACCATGCCGACGGGCTTTCGGCAGGCGACCATCCTATTGAGGTCTACCAGTTCGAGGCGTATGGTTCCGTCGTCGAGGCGTTCAAAGAGGATGTTGGCGCGGCCGTAGTCTTTGTGCATCCATTGCAGTTCGTGCAACTGTGCCGTCAGGTGTCCTATGGCGCGCAGCACCTCTTCGGCGTAGGGGAAGTCGTGGGTGAAGAGGTCTTCGTAGCGGTGGGTACACACCGAGCGTTGCGACACGTAGTAGCTGCGGTGGAAGGTGATTCCCAGCCATCCGCGCACGTTGCAGTAGCCTATCGGCTCCGGTGTGCCGATGCCCTGTTCCGTCAGTCGCCGCGCCATCTCGTGGGAGCGTTTGGCCTTGGAGGGTCGCAGGACGCCGTAGACGAAGCGGTTGATGAGGTGAGGGCGATGGAAGGCTTTGACGACATACTGTTGTCCGTCGTAGTCGAGGAGGCGCAGTATGTTTCTCCCGCGGTGGATGCAAACGCCCTCTTCGCGCTCCATGCGCTCCGGCAGGGAGGCGACGAAGTCTTTCAGCTCCGTATGGGCGGGATGGACGGCCACCGTGCGCGGGTGCCATAGGCCGGTGCGATGCTCTATGGTAGGACGAGTCATATCTTGTCGAAGATTCATATCTTGTCGAGGCCTCGTGTCAGTTTCAGCCAGTAGTATTTCAACGGGTTCTTATATTTCAGCTGCTTCCAGGGGCGGCTCTGATGGGGGCGGTGCACGACGGGGAGGGTGGTGAAGAGGTAGTTCTTGAGTCCTGCCGCCAGTGCTTCGTGTGAGAGGGTGACGTCGAACCAGTTTTTCTCGGGGTTGAGGCGGTCGAAGTCGTAGCGTCGCATCAGTTCGGGTGTCAGCAGGGAGCAGCAGAAGCTCTGGTGCTTACGGTTGTCGATGACGCCTTTCTCCCACTTGCGTGCGTAGAGGTAGGGGTAGTTGACGCTGCCCGTCTCGTCGACGGTGACGGCGGCGGCGATGCCGCAGTCGGGGCGTGCTGCCGCTCCGTCGTAGAGTTGTTGCAAGGTGTCGCGCTGTACGGTGACGTCGCTCTCCACGATGCAGAGTCCGGCGTCGGCGTCCAGTGCCTCGCGGCGTGCTGTTTGGAGCACGAGGAGGTAGTTGGGTGAGGGGTGCTGTGTGAGGTCGCCGAGGTGGATGAGGCGGAAGCCCATTTCCCGGGCGGCGTCGGCCAGGCGTTGGCTGTTCTCCGGTGTGCTGAAGTCGTCGTAGACGGTGTAGCGGTGGGGCATGGTGAGTAGCGAGGCCTTCACCGCCCGCAGTGTGTCGAGCGTGGCGTCTATCGAGTCCTTGACGGGAGTGATGATATGTAATTCTTTCATGTAGGGGAATACTATGGGGGAAAGCGTTCGGCGGCCGGTGCCGCCGCTACGCTGTGCCGTCTCAGAAGCGGGGAGAGAAGTCTATGCCGCGGCGCTGCATATCGCGCAGGCGGGGGGTGAGGCGCCGCAGGAAGTCGTCCCACCGTCGCACCTCCTGAGGGCTCCATCCCGCCTCCGCCAGGGCCAGTGCTCGCGGGAAGGCTTGGTAGTAGAGTCGCTCCGTCGAGGTGATGCATTCGCTCCACAGCGTCCCCGCCACGCCGAAGAGGTGTCGCTGTTCGAAGTCCTCGCCGCGTCCCCAGGCGGGGTCGAGGCGGTAGGTCTGCTGCAGCGAGGTCACCGGCATCCCCCAGTTGACTTCCGGCATATCGCCCGGTGCCATGGGGTAGTCGAGGTAGCAGTGTTCTCCGGGGCACAGCATGATGCGTGCGTCGTTGCTGCGTGCGGCGTCGATGGCGGCGGCTGTCAAGCCGTGTCGCCAGGCGAAGGTGATGCATCCCGGTTGTATCGTCTTGAAGTCCGTCTCATACCAGAACATCGGCGTCTTGTCGTAGCGGGTGCGCAGGGTGTCGATGATGCGGTCGAAGAGGTACTGTTGCAGACGCCAGTTGTCGCTGCGGTCGTCGCCGTCGATGCCCAGGCGTCGCTTCAGTGCGCGGCATTTGTCGCAGTCTGTCCAGCATCCCAGGGCGGGGTTGCCGGCCTCGTCGCCTCCGAGGTGGATGTAGCGCGAGGGAAATATCTCCGCCAGTTCTCCGAACACGTTGCCCAGGAATTCATAGACGAAGTCCTCTCCCGGGCATAGCAGTTCGTTGCTCACGCCGCAGGTGGTGCGCAGGGGCACCTCGCGTGCGCCGCAGGTGAGCTGCGGGAAGCAGTGTATCGCCGCCACCTCGTGCCCCGGCATTTCTATCTCGGGGATGATGTCGATGTGGTAGCGGGCGGCCTCTGCCACCAGTTGCTTCATCTGTTCCTGCGTATAGTATCCGCTGATGGGGAGGAGCATATCGTCCATGCCGGTGCGTGTGGCGGCTTTCTCCACCAGTTGCGGATAGTGTTTTATCTCTATTCTCCATGCCTGGTCGTCGACGAGGTGCAGGTGGAGGGCGTTATATTTATAGCGCGCCATCTCGGGGAGGAGGGCTCTCAGGTCGTCGAAGGGGAGGAAGATGCGCGCGGGGTCTACCATCAGTTCGCGCATCCGTGTGCGCGGTCGGTCGTGGATGGCCAGCTGTGGCAGGTAGCGGCAGGCGCGTGTGGTGGCGTCGCCGCCGATGAGCTGTTGCAGCGTCATCAGTCCGCGGAAGACGCCGGCGGCGTTGCGTCCTTTGAGGTAGATGCCGTCGGTGGAGACGGAGAGGGTGTAGGCCTCCTCGTCGAGCAAGCTCTCGTCGAGTCCCATCTCCAGGCGCACGCCGTGTGCCGTCGGCCGACTGTCGACGCGTTGCTGTGTGAGGTCGGCGATGAGGCGGCGTGCCTGCTCCACCTCGTTGTCGAGGCCCTCCTGCGCCACGATGTGCCAGGGGCGGCGGATGTCGAGGCGGGCGGCGGTGGTGTCGACCACCATCTGTGCCGGCAGGGGGAGGAGACATTCGGCGGGGCGGCAGAGGCTGTTGCTGCCGTCGTCGGCGGCGTGGCGGAAGAAGTGGCGCCATCCTGCGGCCTGTCGGTAGCGCGCTTCGCTGCCGCGGGGCACCACCAGACGGCAGCGGCGTCGGTCGATGCCCTCAAAGGCGTCGTCGGCACAGGGCGGCGGTGTGGTGGCGTTGACGGTGACGCGGCGCAGGGCGCTGCATCGGCCGAAGGCGTAGCTCTCCAGGCGCGGGGCGCCCTCGATGACGAGTGTGGTGAGCGCCGTGCATCCGGCGAAGGCCGCCGCCGCTACGCTGTCGACCGTTGCCGGCAGGGTGAGGCGGGTGAGGGCGTCGCAGGCGAAGAAGGCCTGTGTTCCGACGACGCGCACCTGCTGCGGCAGTACCACCTCCTGCAGGCGGTGACGCGAATGGAGGGCGTTGGCAGGTATCTGTCGGCAGTCGGCGGTGGCGAGGTCTACGCGTTGCAGGGCGTAGCACAAGTCGCGCAACTGCCGGAAGTCGGAGTTGCCCGTTGTGGTGAGGCGTCCCGTGAGCGTCAGGTCGGTGGCCGCCGCTTTCTGTTGCGGTGTCAGGTCGCCCATCGTCGCTACGGTCTGCGCCGTCGCTGTCGGCCTCATCCCCCACAGGGCGAGGGCCGCGAGGAGGGCGCCGCGGCGCCACCGATGTCCGTGCCCGGCACGTTGTATCGTTGTCATCCTACCGTTGCTTACAGGTCGGCCGTCAGTCGGCGCGTGCCGTCGGTCTGTTCTTCGAGGGTGACGGCCACGGCATCGCCGGGGAGGAGGTCTTCTATCAGTTCCGGCCACTCTATCAGGCAGACGGCGCCGGAGTAGAAGTAGTCTTCATACCCCATATCGTAGACTTCGTCGAGCTTCTTGATGCGGTAGAAGTCGAAGTGGTAGACAAGCTCGCCCGTGGTGTCGGCGCGGTATTCATTAACAATGGAGAAGGTGGGAGAATTGACCACGTCGGTAATTCCCAATGCCTCACAGAGGGCTTTGATAAAGGTGGTCTTTCCCACGCCCATCTTGCCGTAGAAGGCAAAGACGGTGTGGTCGCCCATATGCCGGACGAATTCACGTGCAGCGGCCTGCACGTCATCGACAGAAGTTATCAACAATTCCATAGGAAGGCGGAACATCTATTCGGGGGAGGCTCTCAGCGAGCCTCTCCCCACACATTACAAATAGGTCATCTTGCCACTCGTGGCACGGGTGGGTTTTCGTGGACAAAGGTAGTAAAAAAATGCCAATCGTCCACGCATTCACCTTCCTCATACGCCCGCAAGCAAACTTTTACAAGAATACGGAAAATACGTCCCTCGCTTTCGCGTTGCCCGCCCACCGCTCGCCGCCCTGCAACGGGCGGACGGCCGCGCCTCCCGTTTGCCCGCGGGAGGCGCCGTTGCGCAGAGGCCCGTTTTGGCGGACGAGGGCGCGTTTTCTGCGAAATATCTTGACACGCGAAAGGGGACGGAAAAATGTAAATCGGGGGCTTTACAAACCTAAATCGCGACAAATTTTCACGGATGTAGATAGAATTTCACACTATATTAAGAGAAAAATACATTTCACCTCCAAGATTTTACAGATTTTCACTGGAAAAACGAACAAAATCGCCGTTTTTTCTGCGCGGAAAAGGACCCCGAGGGGCGTTCTATCGTTAAGAAATTTCACAAACGGGGCAAAAACGACGGGGAAGGGGGCGCGGAGAAACAAGTCCGGGGCCCGTCGAGACAAGTCCGGGACTTGTTGAAACTTCTCCGGGACAAGTTTTTACGCGCGGCGGCTACACTTCTCCGGCATTTTTGACAGTATCTGTCAGAAACGGCACGTTTTTAACATTCCAAAGGCGCCGTGCGTGCGTTTCTCGGCCCCCAAGTCGGGCGCGGTGGATTTTTTGCGATTCTCGCGGCCTTTGCACATATTTTGACAGTCCCTCCCATGGACGGGCGGCGGCGGGAGGTGGGCGGAGCGCCGCCCGTAGACGCTCCTATATTATTAGGTGTATCCACGGAGGCGGCGGTGTCGTTTGCTCCCTGTTCCACCGCCTCTCCCCTATCTCCCGCCGCAGCATTCGGGGCCTCCACCGTTTCTCTACCACCGGGAAGCCCCTCCGTCGCCCTCCCCCACGGTCTCGTTTTCTTACAAAAAACGCTCCGTTCACCTTATTTTCACTCTCCCGACGTCACCACTTTCAAAGAAAGGCGTAATTTTACCGCGCGGAGACGACGCCCGGCGGGGACGACCGACGACGGGGCACAACGCCCGGCGACAACGACGCAACGCCCGGCGGCCGGACGCGGGAAAGCGCGTCGGAAAGGGCCGCGACGCTGTTTCTACGGTCTCTCGTCCCTCCCCGGGAAGCCCTTTCCCCACCGCAGTTCTCCCCTTCCGTCCCCTAAAACCACGAACCCGTTCAGGGGCGCCCGCACCCGTCCGTCTTAGAACACCACTGTATGAAGACCATCTACGCACTCCTTATCCCTCTCCTCGCCCTCCTGACGCCGACCGTCGGAAAGGGCCAAACGCTGACGCTCGACAGTTGCCGACGCCTGGCCTTGGCCAACAACAAGACGATAGCCATCGGGGCGGCACGCAGCGAGAAGGCCTACTACGACCACCGCACGGCACGCACCAACTACCTGCCCAAGGTGTCGGGGACGGCCTCCTACCTGCGCATCGGCAAGGAGATATCGCTCCTCAGCAGCGACCAGCAGGCATCGCTCTCTACGATGGGTACCGCCGCCGGCACACAGCTGCAACAGGGCATGATGCAACTGGTGCAGCAATACCCCGACCTGGCGGCGCTGGCGGGACAGGCGGGGGGATATCTCCCCTCCATCGCCGACGCCCTCAACGGCGTGGGGCAGGAACTTGTCGACGCCTTCCACACCGACACGCGCGACATGGCTGTCGGCGCCATCCTCCTGAAACAGCCGCTCTATATGGGCGGTAAGATTCGCGCCTACGACCGCCTGACACACTACGCCCAAGACGTGGCCGCCGAGCAACAGCGCGCCGACGCCCACGAGGTGGTGCTCGAGGCCGACCGGGCCTACTGGCAGGTGGTCAGCCTGGCCAACAAGCGGCGCCTGGCCGTCAGCTACCGCGACATGCTGCAACACCTCGACGACGACCTCCACAAGATGATGGCCGAGGGGGTGGCCACGCGGGCCAACGAGCTCTCCGTCAGCGTGCGCCTCAACGAGGCGGAGATGGCGCTCACCAAAGTGGACAACGGGCTCGTCCTGTCGCGCATGCTGCTGTGTCAGGTGTGTGGCCTGCCGCTCGACAGCGACATCATACCGGCCGACGAGGCGCTCGACGACATCGACGTGACATTGGCGGAGACAACGGCCGACACGACGGCGGCCTTCGCCGCGCGCCCCGAGTTGCAGCAGTTGCTCACCGCCACGCACATCTACCGCGAGAAGGAGCGCATCACGCGCGCCGACTTCCTGCCGCAGCTGGCACTGATGGGCGGCGCCTTCACCACCTACCCCTCGCTGACCAACGGTTTTGAGCGCCGCTTCCGCGGCACATGGGCCGTCGGCATCAGTCTGCAGGTGCCGATATGGAACTGGCGCGAGGGGGCCTACAAGCTGCGGGCGGCACGCGCCGAGACGCGCATCGCCGGACTGCAACTGTCGGAGGCGCGCGAGAAGATTGCCCTGCAGGTCACACAGGCCGCACAGCGCGTAGAGGAAGCTCATAAGCAGTATGCCCTCAGTCGGAAAAACCTGGAGAAGGCAACGGAGAACCTGCGCACCGCCCGCCTGGGATTCGACGAGGGCGTCATCGCCGTCAGCGACCTGTTGGCGGCACAGACGGCATGGGTGCAGGCCCACAGCGAGAAGATAGACGCCCAGGTGGGCATACGCCTCACCCGCGCCACACTGCACCACGTCATCGGTAGCGACGAAGGGCGGTGAGGAGAGCGACGGATGTAATCATCGCTTCGCCATCGGCCCGTAGCGCTGAGTCGCCGGCACTCCGAAAGGGGGCTGCGCCCCCTCGCCGCACGGCGGCATCGCCCCTCGCCTCATCCCGTCGGGTCTCTCGCCTCCTCCTATCCCAAAAATTATACAGAGGAGGGTATTGATTTCCCCTCCTTTCTCCCCAAAACGAAACAAACGTCTCACACAGATTCTTCTTTTTCCTCCTATGTCTAAGAAAGTCACTGCCAACCTCCTCCCCGCCCTGCTCATCATCGCCGGCGTAGTCATCGCCGTCGCCCTGGCGGGCCTCTACGCCTTCAACGACGAGAGCGACACGATACAGGGACAAGTCGATGTCGACGAATACCGCGTGTCGAGCAAGGTGCCGGGACGCGTCATCGCCCTGCGCGTCAAAGAGGGCGACTACGTACACGCCGGCGACACCCTCGCCCTCCTGGAGGCCCCCGACGTGGCCGCCAAACTGCAACAGGCACGCGCCGCCGAAGAGGCCGCCGCCGCACAGAGCCGCAAAGCCGAGAAGGGCACACGCGACGAGCAAATCGCCGCCGCCCGCGAGATGTGGAAGAAGGCACAAGCCGGCGCCGACGTCGCCGAGAAGTCGTTTGCACGCATACAACGCCTCTACGAACAGGGCGTCGTCACGGCACAGAAGCTCGACGAGGTCACCGCACAACGCGACGCCGCCATCGCCACGGAGCACGCCGCCAAGGCGCAGTATGACATGGCACGCAACGGCGCACAGCGCGAAGACAAAGAGGCCGCCGCCGCCATGGTGGGGCGCGCCAAAGGGGCCATCGCCGAAGTCAACAGCTATCTCGACGAGACGGTGCTCACCGCCCTCCACGACGGGGAGGTGACGGAGGTATTCCCCCAGGAGGGGGAGCTCGTCGGCACGGGAGCGCCCATCATGAGCGTGGCCGTCATGGACCGTCTGTGGGTGAGCTTCAACGTGCGCGAAGACCACCTGTCGCACTTCGGCCTCCACCAAACGGTGACAGCCACCATACCGGCACTGGGCAACCGCAGCGTACAACTCAAGGTGTACTATCTGAAAGACCTGGGCAGCTTCGCCGCCTGGAAGGCCACCAAAACG
The DNA here is from genome assembly GCA_964640535.1 of uncultured Prevotellamassilia sp. Taxonomy (GTDB): domain Bacteria; phylum Bacteroidota; class Bacteroidia; order Bacteroidales; family Bacteroidaceae; genus Alloprevotella. The sequence continues at coordinate 11,861 of CAZXFS010000021.1, forward strand.
ACGGGACAGTTTGACCGCAAGACGTTCGAGGTGAGGGCCACACCGCTACAACGCATCGAGGGGCTGCGCCCCGGCATGTCGGTATTGGTGGCGGGCGAGGCGGCGCACTGACGCACCACGGCCTGCCGTAGCGCCGGCGCTACAGTGCTGCCGTGCCGCCGATGTGAGCGGCCGACAAGGCACGGCATCCTTCCTTTTTTTTCAAAAAAACTCCCCCGACGTACTCTCTCCTCCCCAAGTATCCCCAACGATGAACGCCTTCCTGACTATCATCACGCGCGAACTGCGCCAGTTGGCAGCACGCCCCATCTGCTGGTTTTGCATCGTAGTGGCACCGATATTCTGCTACTACTTCTTCACCACGCTGATGGCCAACGGGCTCCCCGAGGGGATGCCCATCGGCCTCGTCGACCAGGACAACACGGCAACGACGCGCAACTTGGCACGCAACCTCAACGCCTTCCAAATGACGCGCATCGCCCGACAATATGCCGACGTCACCGAGGCACGACGCGCCGTGCAGCAGGGCGACATCTACGGCTTCTACTACATCCCCCGCGGCACCACACGAAAGGCGCAGCGGCAGGACATCCCCACCATATCCTTCTATACCAACTACTCCTATCTCGTGGCCGGCGCCCTGCTCTACCGCGATATGCGCACCATGTCGGAACTGGCCTCGGGAGCCGCCACGCGCAGCGTACTCTATGCCCGCGGCGCCACAGAGCAGCAGGCCATGGCGTTCCTCCAACCGGTGGTCATAGACGCCCACGCCGTCAACAACCCGTGGATCAACTACAACGTCTACCTGAGCAACACCATCCTGCCGGGACTGCTGATGCTCTTCATCTTCATGATCACGGTGTTCACCATAGGGATGGAGGTGAAAAACGGCACCGTGCGCGAATGGCTGCGGCTGGCCGACGGCAAGATGGCACGCGCCCTGGCGGGGAAACTGCTGCCGCAGTTTATCCTCTTCTGGACGATGGGGGCACTGGGCATCATCGGCCTCTACGGCGTGCTCCACTTCCCCTGCCATTGCGGCATCGCCACCATGCTGGGGGTGATGACACTGGGCGTGGCGGCGGCACAGGGCCTCGGTGTCATGATGTTCACCCTCCTCCCCACCCTGCGCCTGGGACTGAGCTTCGCCTCACTGTGGGGCGTCATCTCGTTCAGCATCTGCGGCATGTCATTCCCCGTGATGGCCATGCACCCCACACTGCGCGCCCTGAGCCTCCTCTTCCCCCTGCGCCACTACTTCCTCCTCTACGTCAACTGCGCCCTCGACGGCTACCCGCTGCTCAACGCGTGGCCCTACGTGGCGGGCCTCTGCGCCTTCGCCCTCCTGCCGCTGACGGCGCTGCGACGCCTCAAGCGGGTGTTGCTCACCCTCCCCTACGTGCCCTAACCGTCACCCCCTCATGCGAGAAAAACTCAAGAAATACCGACAGCAGGCTCTGGAAGACTGGAACTTCATCTTCAAGAGCGAGTTGCGAAAGATATTCCGCGACCAGGGCGTCCTCGTCTTCTTCCTACTGGTGCCTCTGGCCTACCCCCTCCTCTACACCTTTATATATACACGCGAGGTGGTGCGCGAGGTGCCCGTCGTGGTGGTCGACGACGACCACAGCACCACCAGCCGCGACTACCTGCGACGCATCGACGCCACCGCCGAGGTGCGCCTGGCGGGCTACTGCAGCGACATGGAGGAGGCACGACAACAGGTGGAACACCGCAACGCCTACGGCATCATCTATATCCCCGAAGACTTCACGCGACGACTCGTCGAGGGACGGCAGGTCAACGTCAGCATCTACTGCGACATGAGCGGACTGCTCTACTACAAAGCTCTCCTCACCGCCAACACCAACGTGTCGCTCGACCTCAACGCACGCCTCAAGGTGAAACGCGCCGGCAACACGACAGAGCGCCAAGACCTCATCACCGAGCATCCCATCGCCTATGAGGAGGTGAGCCTCTACAACCCGCAAAACGGCTTCGCCGCCTTCCTCATCCCCGCCGTCCTCATCCTCATCCTGCAACAGACGCTCATCCTCGGCGTGGGCATCGCCGCGGGGACGGCACGCGAGCAGAACAGGTTTCGCGAACTGCTCCCCGTCAGCCGCCACTACTCCGGACTGCTGCGCATCGTACTGGGGAAAGGCGCCGCCTACCTGCTGGTCTACATCCCTCTCTCGGTCTATGTGCTGGGCGTCGTGCCGCGCCTCTTCCGCCTCAACCAACTGGGCAGCGCCGGCGACCTCGTGCTCTTCACCATCCCCTACCTCCTGGCGTGTATCTTCTTCGCCATGACCCTCTCGGCTCTGGTGCGCCACCGCGAGACGTGCATCATGCTCTTCGTCTTCTCGTCGGTGCCGCTCCTCTTCATATCCGGCGTGTCGTGGCCCGCCACCGCCATCCCACCCTTCTGGCGCGTCCTCTCCTACATTGCCCCTTCCACCCCCGGCATCAACGGCTACCTCAAGCTCAACAACATGGGCGCACCCATCAGCGACATTGCCCGCGAGTGGTACCTCCTCTGGGGGCAGGCCTGCTTCTATTTCCTCACCACCTGCCTGTTCTACCGCACCGCCATCCAGGTGTCGCGGCGCCACTTCGTCGAACGCTACCGCGCCCTGCGGGAGCGACGGAACAGGACGAACAGCAACGGTGAATAGGAGGACGGACGGGGCATGGGGCGCCGCCGAAAGAGAGATGGCATCCACGGAAAGAGAAACAACGCTCGCGGCA
>CAZXFS010000021.1:14714-36344 GCA_964640535.1 uncultured Prevotellamassilia sp.
CCCCCCATCGAACAAGGGCGGCTCTACCTCTTCCGAGATAGAACCGCCCTTCACCTTTTACCTAAAATGAAAAGTATATAGAGGAGAATGTGTCTTTCAACAGCCGCTCCCGCTCGTCACGGCCGCTTACGCACGGCACGATAGCACAACTTCTGAGTACGCTCTTCCGTCGCCGAACTGACACCGCCGCCGGAGAAGCTCACCTTATAGGCGTGCTCGTTGTCGCCGTCGTAGGACACCGCACGCGTCGACGTCCAATAATCTCCCGCAAGGGGATAGGCGGCGTCTCTCATCTGCTGCGCCTCATCGACGGCGGGGAGATACCAATGAATGTCGGCCTCGTCGATAGCGGGGACTTCTTGTGATTCGCTTACACCCAGCTGGGTACCCGTTTCCACTTTCCTGTAAAATTTATTTTTCATAATGCAACGACGCGCGGCATATTGTTCCGGATTTCCCAATTCGTCACGCGACTGGCACTGGCCGCTGGAAGAAATGGTACCGCCCCAGCTCTCACAAAGGTCCAATGACGTCGTTAATTTGTCGACGCTGTTTGTCGTATAAAGCTCATACGTATTTTGGATGCCATCGGAAGAACTATTGGCCACCTCAACCTCCGGAAAATCTTTTAAATTAAAGGTAACGATATAACGCCAGGTTCCTTGCAACCAGCGTCCGGTGCTATACGTATCTACATAATTTACATCTTTAAATATATTGTTGCCAAAATACCAGGAGAGAAATATTCTCAAAGTACTGAACTCATACGTGATGGAGGACTTGTCGCTCCAGCAGAAGCCCCAGTCGGCCGTCTTGTCCTGGATGCGTTCCACGCCGAAGTCCGTGCCTTCCACCCACACCGGGCAGAGCTGCTTCAGTGGGAGGGTGGTGGAATCGGCGGGGGAGGCGTCGGGGATGAGCGTCAGCGTCACCCGGCGGGCGGAGTCGGTGACATTTTCCTCCACGTAGGCGTAGACGGTGACGGTACCCGTCGCCGTGCCCGTCAGGGTCTGCGTGCCACGGTCGGCCTCTATCCAATAGCCGTCCTCGCCAAATTCAGTCAACGTCTGTACCAACGTCACCGTCGGGCTGGAGGACTTCAGCGTCCACGCCTTGACGGAGGGGTCTACCGTCAGCGTGACGGGCTCGATGAGGTAGTGGGCGTCGAGCGTCGGTATGCTGTCGGAGAAGTCGACGACATAGGCGGGCGTGATGGAGAGCTGGTAGGTCACCGCCTTACCCTCGGGCCACGTCTTCCCGCCGATGTCGGCGATGAGGGTGTGCGTGGCGGTGGTGGCGGCGTCGGTGAAGGTCACCTCGAGGGTGGCGCCGTCGGGGAGTGTCTGCGGGAGCATCAGGAAGGTGGCGTCGTCGGCAAGGAGGGCGGTGCCCTTGGTCTCGGCACCGGTGGTCACGAGATGGAGCTCCTGCTCGTAGTCGGCGGTGGCGTCATCGGGCACCCATGCCGGGGTGTCGGCACCGATGTCGTAGGTGCCGGCGGCGGCGACGCCGCGCAGAGCGATGCGGTCGATGGTGCCTTCCGGCAGGGCGCCGGCGGCCTCCAGACGCACGGCGGTGCAGAGGTGGCGGAAGGTGAGGGGGACGGTCTGACAGTAGTCGCCGGCCTCCGTGGCGGTGGCGAGGACGACATCGCGCTGCTCGGCGACATCGGCGGGCACGCTATAGTGGAACGCCGTCGACGTCGGGGCGTCGGGGCGCGTCACCGGCGAGGCGGCGTCGGCGGGGGCGTAGGCCACGAAGCGCAGGCTGTGGCCGGCGCCGGGCCAGTAGTAGGACTCCTCGCTGCCCCAGCTGCCTTTGTCGTAGACCATGTCGTCGTCGATATAGAAGGTGGAGGTCACCGCCGTACCGTTCTTCGTCCAGTAGGCCAGCAGATGGAAGGTGTCGATGTCGGACGCCGAGGTGATGCGTGTGGCGCGAACATCGCGGCGACTGTCGACGGTGGGGAAGTCGCTCACCACCACGCGGGCACACAGTGTGTCGCCGCTGTCGTCGCTGCGCAGCACGAGGCGTCCGGCGGGGACGGCCTCGGCCGACGCAGCGGCGTCGCGGAGCCCCTTGACCGCACGGTCGGCGGCAACCTCAAAGCGGATGCACTCCGTGCCGCCGCTGCCCCGCGACAGGAAGTCGTCGGTGGAGCACGCCGTCGGCACGCTGAGGGCCGCCACGAGGAGGAGGGGCGCCAGGAGGCGTCTATAGAGAGAGGACCGAAGAGTGGGTGTCATAGTTGCGGAGATAAGGGGGGACGAGGCCGGGCTGCCTCTCGCGGGGAGAGACAGAGCGGGAAAGGAGGGGGTGTAGGGGGTATCTCTCCCCCTACACCCAAAGAGAGGTGCGCGACAGGTGCGCTTATTTATCAGACTCGGGGAAGGTCGTAGCGGTGCCGTAGTCCACCCAAGCCGATACGCTCGTCACGTCGAAGACAATCGGAGACAGCGATGCATCCGGATTGATGTTGCCGGCGTTGAGGTCGGCCTTGAACTGATAGCTGTTGCCGGCCGACATTGCCACTTGCGGCACCGTAACGCCGGTGTGGCTGTAGGTGGCGGCAAGCTCCGTGCCGTGATAGACTTCAACGTCGAAGCTCAGCGAATACGTCTGATTCAGCGGGTAGAGATAGAGGGCGGAGGTGGAGCCGGTGCCGTCCTTCTCTACCTTCGTGGTGCCGGTGGAACCGAAGTCGAGCGCCGTGGAGCCCTGTGTGTCGGCGGTGAAGGACCACGTGGAGGTCTTCTGCGTATAGGTGCCCACGGAGGGAGCGGCGGCGATCTTGACGTTCTTCACCACCAACGTCGTGTTGGAGTTGTTGAGACTGTTGGTGAACTGGAACTTCACGCGTGCCAGGAGGTGGCCCAGGGTGAAGGCGACAGCACCCTGAGAGGCGGTGGCGGAGGTCACCGTCTGGACGTCAGCCACCAAGTCCTTCGTTCCATCGTTGGTGAAGAGAATGGTACCTTCGCCCAGGTCGCCGGCGGTATACGTATAGGTGGCATCGGTCGGAGCGATGGCCGTAAAGGCGTAGTTCTTCCCCACGGTCCAGTACTGCGTATTGGTGTAGCCCCACTTGCTGTCGGAGCCCTTCGTCACCTCTTCGCCGCTGAAGACGACACCGTTGGCGTTGGTCATGTAGCCGTAGACCTTGAACTTGGTGATGTTGTCGGTAGTAATGTCGGCCTTCACGGTGCGGTCTACGAAGGTGGAGAAGGCGATGGGCGTCTTCTGGGGCTCGTTGAGGGTGTCATCACTGCTGCACGCGGTCAGAGCGAGAATCGTGACGGCGGCGAGAAGAAAAAGTTTTTTCATCGTTGTTGCTTTTTAAGTAAAGTGAATAACAGGTGAATGATTGTGTTTTGTGTGTATTAAGTTCTCTTTGTCAATGGGAGCGCGACGTCTTACAGAGGGAGGTAGACATCTTCATATTCGCCCCAGTCGTCGACGGTGACGTCGAAGGCGGAGCCTCCCGTGGAGGCGTCGTCGTCGGGGATGTCGACGGGTTCTACCTCGATGATGCCCCCTCGCGGCTGTCGGGCCACCTGGTCGGTGACGTCGTAGTCGAAGTTGAGGATGCGGCCGTTTCGGAGGCGTACCTCGAGGTTCAGGAAATATTGTTGGTCGGCGTTGGCGCGATAGTAGCACTCCGGGGAGTCGGAGACGCCGAAGGAGTGTACGATGGCCTGTGCGCCGAAGTCGGTGAGGTCGCAGTCGTAGAGGAGGGTGGCCGTCTCTGTCGATGTCTGCCCTGTGGTGAGCCACACGGAGGCTGCCATTCCCGAGAGGGCGCCGCGTGCCAGCGAGACGTTGTCTCGTCCGTGGTCTATCCGGTAGCGCACGAGATAGGTGTATACCAGCGGTTGCAGGAGGACGGGCAGTACGGCGAGGGTGTCGGAGCGTTCGGCCACGTAGGAGGGGACGTAGCATCCGTAGAGCATGTCGGGAGGATTGACGGTGTTCTCCCCTGTGGAGCCGGTGGCGGTGCTTCCCAAGAAGGTGGAGCGACTGCGGCTGCGTGTCGTGGCGCGCGAGGTCAGTGCCGAGGTGGCGGCGTCGAAGACGACGTATTCCGTATCGTTGTTGTAGAACAGCAGGGAGTATTCGCCGATATCGCGGAAGGGGAGGAGTCCTCCCTCCGGTGGCAGGTTGACCTGTGCTACGCTCTCGTCGTCGCGGAATATCTGTGTGCGCAGTCCTTCGGGCGTGTCGGGGCGCAGGTCGTCGTAGTTCATGCCGAATTCTTCCCCCCATCCGCCATAGGATATCCAGGGGATAGCGCGTGCGACGGGGTATTCCCACTCCTTTTCATAGGAGGCGTCGACCTCCACATAGGCGATGCCGGCGTGGGCGTCGTGGTCGTAGCAGAGGTCTTTCTGCTCACAGGCGGTCAGCAGGGCAGCCATGGCGAGGAGGGCGATGCGTGCGCCGCCGTGAAGGGCGTCGGGAGTGTGATACATCGTGGTCATGGCTGTGACGTTTGAGGGTGAATAGTGTGACGGGCGGCGCGTCCCAATTGCCATACGAGCGACACCTCGGCCTTGGTGGGCCCGAACCAGCGGCGTTGCTTCGTGGCGGTCCATAGGTAGTGGCCGTCGAGGGGCTCATAGGTCTGATAGCGTCCTCCCCAGAAGCCGCCGCCAATGACGAAGTCGAGGTGGAGGCGCTGTGTCAGCGGGGCGGAATAGCCATATTCGGCGCCGACGACGTAGTTGGGGGAGTGCCACAGAGTGTGGTGGGCGGAACCGGAGAGGGAGCCCTTTCCGCCGCGTTCGAAGTCGTAGAGCAGGAGGCCGGCATAGGCGCCGAGGTGGTGGCCGACGAGGGCCGTGCGGCGCGCCAGTTCTCCCACCCAATAGCGGACGCCGATGTTACCGCCGTAGTAGCGCCAGTAGCGGTTGCGGCTGCGGTTGTTCCACCAGGCATAGGCCCAGTCGGCCGTCAGCGACCAGTGCTGTGGCAGAGCCACCTCCACACCGATGTGTGGGATGGCGGCGAAGTCGGAGAGCGCGTTGGTCTTGAGGGCCACGCCCGTTGCCGCGGCCTTTCTCTGCGGGCCGTCGTCGTGCGGGCACTGCTGCGCCGCCGTATCCGTTGCTGCCTCCGCTGCCACTGCCGCTTCGTTCTCCCTACGGGCCAAGGCGTCGGCCGCAATTTTCACGGAGTCTGTCGCTTCGGCCACAGAGTCGGCCGCCACCGCATCTCCCTTTGCGCGCTGCCGCACGCTGTCGGTCACCGCCAACGGCATTTCCGGCGACGATGTCGGTATGTCCGTCCCTGTGACGGCGACAGAGAGGGTATCCATTCCCACGCCCCGCGCGATGGCGGCGGTATCAGAGGAGAGGGTATCCCCTGCGGCCGATACGACGGGCGAAAGCGCGCCTGCGGCGATAGCTTCCGAGGGAAGCGTCGCCCCGCCCGCATTTGTGGATGACGGTGTCGTGTCAGCGGCGAGGCCCGTTGAAGAGGATGTCACCCCGCCCGTTTTTATGGATGGCGGAGAGGCCCCCGCGGTGGAAGGCTTCGTCGACCGATGGCGTCCGGCCGCCTTTGCCGCCGATGATGTAGCGGCGCCGCCGACCTTACTTACTTTAGAGAGCGCCGACCTCGCTTTCGAGGAGGCCGTTGGGAGCGCTGCCGTCGCCGCGTTGCGTGCGGCGTGCGTCGGTGCTGTCACCGCCGTCTGCGGCATTGTTGCTGCAGAGCCCTGCTCCGTCGCGGCGGGAGAAGCCGTTTTCTCGCCCCGGGGCGCCGTTGTGGCATCGCCGTGCGTCGGCGCCGACGTCTGACCGTCCTGCGCCGAGGTATCGCCGCCACTCATCGAGGTATCGCCGCCCACCGTCAGGGCATCGCCGCCACTCGTCGCGGCGTCCCCTGCTGCGGCCCGTTCTTTCTCTATATAGGCACGCCCGGCGCCCTCATAGGCTCCCCCCTCCCGTGCTCCGTCCGCGCAGCGGCGCAGGAGCAGCAGCAGGAGCACGATAATCGCTACGGCGACGGCTCCCTGCAGGATGCGTTTTTTGAGGGTGGAGTGTTTCATAAGAGGCACTATTGGAGCGTTTAGCTTTCGTTCTTTTTTTCTACGTTTCCGTCTTGTCAGCCGGATGCTCTTTGAGGAGGAGCGATGACTCCTTTCGTTCTATGTTGTATCAATTCCATTCCCTTTCCATTCCTATTTTTAGCATTTACTTGTCAGCTTCTTCTGAGGCCTCCGAGATATATTGTGTGCATTTCACTGGCAAAGATACCTAAAAGTTGTTACACACTTAATAGGGGGGGGTGAATTTTTGTTAAATAGCCGAATAGTTTTTAAGTTTCCATAACTAACGAAATGTGAAATACGCCGCAAGACGACACGCAACACCTCTGTTTTACAGCATTCCGCAAGCGTCTCCGCGCTCCTGTTTTAACAAAAACGGGCACACCGGCAAAAACCTGCAAGAAGATGTCTATACAGATTTTAACGCGCAACACGCCGGAGCATTCCGGAGCGATGCGAGGCAACGACTGACTGTGCTTCCGGCGGGACGCCGCAAAGGCAGCAGGGAGGGAGAGAGTGTATACCGGGGATAGGTCTAGTTGTTCAGCGGGGGCGGGAGCTTCGCCGACGAAGCGAGAGGCGTTTTGTCATCCGAGGGGAAAAGAGAGCCACGCGCGACTCCCGGCAGAAAGAGGAGGATGACAAGGTGCCGCTTCCGCGCTGCGGGGCAGCGGGCGGAGGGCTTGTCGGAGAAGGGGGTGGCAGAAAGGGTTTGAGTTGTGTTGGCAGAAAAGAGAGGCCCCCTTATCATGTTATGTGTTGGCGGGCGGCGCGTTCTATTCGCCGCCCCGAAGTGGTGCTCATCGTGATGCCGGGACTATAGTTCGGCAGCCGGGACCACTTCTTGGTGAAGAGAGAGATGGGGAACACGCTGCGGGGAGAGCGCACCGCCAATCTGTCGGACGGCGAGGCACCCCCCGGCCTCAGCGGCCCGGGTGGAAGGTATCGGTTGATCCTTCGGGTGCAAAGGTAGAGACTTCCGTCACAAGCCGCGGCGGGAGAAATAGCATTTTTTGTTAAATGCCTCATTTATTATAAGTTTCCGAAAAAATTCGACAAGTTTCCAAAAAAATCTGCAAAAAATATTCGTATTCCCGGGAAGTCTGTCGGGGCTATCATTCGACCTATAGAAGGGGCGGGAAGCACGTCAGAGGAGACGGGAGGAGAGGAGGGCATCAACCGTGCTTATCGTGAAGCGAGAGGAGGTGAAAAAGTGTGCGGGAAGGCCGCGAGAATCGAAAAAAATCCACCGTGCCCGCCTCTGCGGCCGAGCAGCGCACGCACGGGCCCTTCAGAGTGTTAAAATCGTGCCGTTTTTGACATATACTGTCCACAGCGCCGTTTCCCCGGGGCCGCCGCGCGTAACAACAAGTCCCGGAGAAGTTTAAACAAGTCCCGGACTTGTTCTGACGGGCCCCGGACTTGTTCTGACGAGGCCCTCTTTCCGGCGTATTCCGCCCCGTTTGTGAAAATTTTTCACAAATAAGTGTCTTTCCCGGGCGACAAAAAACACGATTTTTCCGCGGAATTCGCGTTACCAAAGGTAAAAACGGGCTTCAAAACCCTTAATGAAGTGAAAATTTCGGCCCCAAAAAGACGATTTTTCGGGCCGTCCGACCGAAAAATCGACGCAAAAAGGGCGATTTCATCGCTATTTCGGACGTTTTCGCGTGTCAATATTTTTCGGCGAAAACAGGGCGTTGGCAAAACTTTTTTCAAAAAAAATGCGGACAGGGAGCGGAGGACGACAGCGCCGTCGTTTCCTGCGACTGTAAAACGCGCCATAGACGCCCTGCGGAGAGGGAAGGCGAACTATAGGAGTACTATCTATCCGAGTTCGTTTCCAAGAAAGAATACAGATAACCGGGAGACTGATAGTAGAGCCCCGTTCGCTCGTCTTGCAGGTTCTCGAACAGTCGGCTGCTGTACATCTCACGGATGGCCTCCTTGAGAGAGAGGTGGCGGCGTCTCATCAGAAGTTCCACCACGGCGGTCACCATCTCTTCCTGCATCATTTTAATTTGTTCCTTGGTAAGTGGTTTCATACTTTAATGTTGCTAAGGCACGTTCCGTACCAAAAAAATATTGAAAGGTCATTCTTTTTCCTCCTCCAGTCTGCCGCCATTCTGTTCACAGATAATCTGCAAGTCATCCACCGCCTCGCGAAACGACAAGGTGTGAAGCACGTCATAGTACTGAAGGATGTAATCCAGCCCCTTGTACTGATAAAGATAAGAGAAGGCACGAGCCTGCCGAAGTCCGAAGCGTTCGGAAAACTCTGCGATCAATGCTACCATATAGCAAATGCGGTTGTGTTCTTCTCTCGACATATTGAATCTTTGTTTGTTCTACTCCGCACAACTAACACTTTATTTCGAAGCGGAGCGTCCTTTTTCCCACAAAAAGCGGTCTCACCGTTGCCCCACAACAAAGCCGCCCCGGCGAGGGAGGTCCCTGCCGAGGCGGCGAATGGTGGAGGGCGTGCGGCGGGCACGCCGGGAGGTAGGAGGGGTTATACCGTGCGGGGCTCTGCGGGAGCTTCCTCGGCGGCGGCATTGGCGGCATTGGCGAGCTCGTATTCATCGGCGTCGCAGACGACGATCTTGGAGAACTCGCGCAGACCGGTACCGGCGGGGATGAGGTGACCGCAGATGACGTTCTCCTTCATGCCTTCGAGGTAGTCGGTCTTACCGCTGATGGCGGCTTCGTTGAGCACCTTGGTGGTCTCCTGGAAGGAGGCGGCAGACATGAAGCTCTTCGTCTGGAGGGCGGCGCGGGTGATACCCTGCAGAATCTGTATCGACGTGGCGGCCTGGGCGTCGCGCACCTGCACGAGCTTGAGGTCGCGGCGCTTGAGCTGGGAGTTCTCGTCGCGCAGCTTGCGGGCGGTGACGATCATACCCTTCTTCATCACGCTGCTGTCGCCGGCATCGGTGACGACTTTCTTTCCCCAGATGCGGTCGTTCTCTTCAGCAAACTCGAGCTTGTCGACAATCTGCTGTTCGAGGAAGCGTGTATCGCCGGGCTGGTCGATTTGTACCTTGCGCATCATCTGGCGCACGATGACTTCGAAGTGCTTGTCGTTGATCTTTACACCCTGGAGACGGTAGACGTCCTGAATCTCGTTGACGATATATTCCTGGACGGCCGTGGGGCCCTTGATGGCGAGGATGTCGCTGGGCATGATGGAACCGTCGGAGAGCGGCGTACCGGCGCGTACGTAGTCGTTCTCCTGTACAAGGATTTGCTTGGAGAGCGATACCATGTACTTCTTGACTTCGCCCAACTTGGAGGTGACGATGATCTCGCGGTGGCCGCGACGTACGGTGCCCATGGAGATTTCACCGTCGATCTCGGAGACGACGGCGGGGTTGCTCGGGTTGCGGGCCTCGAAGAGCTCGGTGACACGCGGCAGACCACCGGTGATATCGCCGGCCTTGCCGACGGCACGCGGTATCTTGATGAGGATGTCGCCGGCGCGGAGCTGCTGCCCGTCTTCGACGACGATGTGACCGTTGATGGGGAAGTTGTAGGTGCGGATGACCTCGCCCTTGTCGTTGCGGATATGGGCGGAGGGCACGCGGCCGCGCTCTTTCGACTCGATGACGATGCGCTCACGCAGACCGGTGGCTTCGTCTTCTTCGACGCGGTAGGTGACGCCTTCGGCCACGTCTTCAAACTCGATGGTACCGGCCGACTCGGTGACGATGACGGCGTTGAAGGGGTCCCACTTGGCAATGACGGTGCCTTTCTCTACACTGGTGTTCTCCTTGACGAAGAGCTGAGAACCGTAGGGGACGTTCTGCGAAGAGAGGGCGATGCCGGTGTGCTCGTCGACGAAGCGTACCTCGGCGAGACGGCCTACGACAATCTTGCAGGCGGTGCCTTCCTCGGTGGCGGCATCGACGGTGCGGAGCTCGTCGAACTCTACGCGGCAGTCGGACTTGGCAACGATGGTGGCGTTGGCGGCGGCGTTGGAGGCGATACCACCGGCGTGGAACGTACGGAGCGTCAGCTGCGTACCCGGTTCACCGATGGACTGTGCGGCGATGACGCCGACGGCTTCGCCCTTCTGCACCATACGGCTGGTGGAGAGGTTGCGGCCGTAGCACTTCATGCAGACGCCGTGCTTGCTCTCGCAGGTGAGGACGGAGCGTATCTCGACGCTCTCGATGGGCGAGGCCTCGATCTCGGCGACGATGGGCTCGGTGATCTCTTCGCCGGCGGCCACGATGAGCTTGCCGGTGGTGGGATGGATGATGTCGTGTACGGAGACACGGCCCAGGATGCGCTCGCCCAGAGAGGAGATGACTTCGTCGCCGTCCTTGAGGGCGGTGCAGACGAGGCCGCGGAGGGTGCCGCAGTCTTCCTCGTTGATGATGACGTCGTGGGAGACGTCGACCAGACGACGCGTCAGATAACCGGCGTCGGCCGTCTTCAGGGCGGTATCGGCAAGACCCTTACGGGCACCGTGGGTGGAGATGAAGTACTCCAACACGCTCATACCTTCCTTAAAGTTGGAGAGGATCGGGTTCTCGATAATCTGTGCGCCTTCGGCACCGGCCTTCTGGGGCTTGGCCATCAGACCACGCATACCGGCGAGCTGTGCAATCTGGTCGGCGGAACCACGGGCTCCGGAGTCGAGCATCATGAACACGGCGTTGAAGCCTTGGTCGGCCTCGGTCATCTGCTTCATGAGGGTCTTCTTCAGGTCGGTGTTGACGTGTGTCCACGTATCGATGACCTGGTTGTAACGCTCGTTGTCGGTGATGAAACCCATGTTGTAGTTGGCCGTAATCTGCTCGATCTCGTCGTTACCGCGCTGCACGATGTCGACCTTCTCGCGGGGGATGATGATATCGTCGAGGTTGAACGACAGACCGCCTTCGTAGGCCTTGCGATAACCCAGGTTTTTGATGCCGTCGAGGAAGTCGCAGGCGCGCGCCATACCGACGCTCTTGATCACGCGGGAGATGATGTCGCGCAGAGACTTCTTGGAGATAACGGTGTTGACGAAACCTACCTCGGCGGGGATAATCTCGTTGACGATGATACGGCCTACGGAGGTCTCTACGATGTGACGGATGGGCAGACCGTTCTCGTCGATGTCATCCACCAGCACCTTGACGGGAGCATGGACGTCGACGCGGCGCTCGTTGAAGGCGATGACGGCTTCTTCGGGGCCGTAGAAGGTGAGGCCGGCGCCCTTGGCTCCCGGACGTATCTTGGTGATATAGTACAAACCGAGCACCATATCCTGCGAAGGTACGGTGATAGGTGCGCCGTTGGCGGGGTTGAGGATGTTGTGGCTCTGGAGCATCAGCATCTGGGCCTCGAGGACGGCTTCGTTGCTCAGGGGGAGGTGGACGGCCATCTGGTCACCGTCGAAGTCGGCGTTGAAGGCGGTACATGCCAGCGGGTGAAGCTGGATGGCCTTGCCTTCAATCATCTTAGGCTGGAAGGCCTGAATACCGAGGCGGTGGAGGGTCGGGGCACGGTTGAGGAGGACGGGATGTCCCTTCATGACGTACTCGAGGATATCCCAGATGACGGGCTCACGGCGGTCGACAATCTTCTTGGCGCTCTTGACGGTCTTGACGATGCCGCGCTCAATGAGCTTGCGGATGATGAAGGGCTTGTAGAGCTCGGCGGCCATGAGCTTCGGCAGACCGCACTCGCCCATCTTGAGCTCGGGGCCTACGACGATAACGGAACGGGCGGAGTAGTCGACACGCTTACCCAGAAGGTTCTGACGGAAGCGCCCCTGCTTACCCTTGAGGTAGTCGGAGAGGGACTTCAGCGGGCGGTTGCTGTCGCTCTTGACGGCGCTGCTCTTGCGCGAGTTGTCGAAGAGGCTGTCGACGGCTTCCTGAAGCATACGCTTCTCGTTGCGCAGGATGACCTCGGGCGCCTTAATCTCAAGCAGACGCTTGAGGCGGTTGTTGCGGATGAGGACGCGACGGTAGAGGTCGTTGAGGTCGGAGGTGGCGAAACGTCCGCCGTCGAGGGCTACCAGCGGGCGCAGGTCGGGCGGCGTGACGGGGATGATCTTCATTATCATCCACTCGGGACGGTTGATGTCCTTGCTGGCGCGGAAGGCCTCTACGACTTGCAGACGCTTGAGGGCTTCGTTCTTGCGCTGTACCGACGAGTCGGAATTGGCGCGGTCGCGCAGCTCGTAGGAGAGTTCGTCGAGGTTGAGGCGGACGAGGAGGTCGTAGACGGCCTCGGCGCCCATCTTGGCGATGAACTTGTTGGGGTCGCTGTCTTCGAGGTAGCTATTGTCGGCGGGCAGCTTGTCGAGGAGGGCGAAGTATTCGTCTTCCGTCAGGAGGTCGTTGACGGAGACCTCGTCGGCGAGGACACCGGGCTGGATAACGACATAGCGCTCATAGTAGATGATGGTGTCGAGCTTCTTGGTGGGAATGCCCAGCAGGTAGCCTATCTTGTTGGGCAGGGAGCGGAAATACCAGATATGGGCCACCGGCACGACGAGCTGGATATGGCCGGCACGCTCGCGACGCACCTTCTTCTCCGTTACCTCGACACCGCAACGGTCGCAGACGATGCCTTTGTAGCGGATGCGCTTGTACTTGCCGCAGTGGCATTCGTAGTCCTTCGTCGGACCGAAAATGCGCTCACAGAAGAGGCCGTCGCGCTCGGGCTTGTAGGTTCGATAGTTGATCGTCTCGGGCTTGAGGACTTCCCCATAGGAGTTGGACTGGATGTCTTCAGGCGAAGCCAGGCTGATGGTAATCTTCGTGAAGTTACTCTTTATCTTATTGTCTTTCTTAAATGCCATATTTGTAAGTAGGTTGGTGGACGTCGGGCCTCCCCGCCCTCGGACGAGGCGCGGGGAGAGGGGGCGTCCGATGTAAAGAGTGTCTTGTTAGTCGAGGGTAATCTTCAAGCCGAGACCGCGGAGCTCGTGCAACAGCACGTTGAGCGACTCGGGGATTCCCGGCGTAGGCATGGCTTCGCCCTTGACGATGGCTTCATAGGCCTTGGAGCGGCCCGTGACGTCGTCGGACTTGATGGTGAGAATCTCCTGGAGGACATGCGAGGCGCCGAAGGCTTCGATGGCCCAGACTTCCATCTCACCAAAACGCTGACCACCAAACTGGGCCTTACCGCCGAGGGGCTGCTGCGTGATGAGGGAGTACGGACCGATGGAACGGGCGTGCATCTTGTCCTCTACCATGTGGCCGAGCTTCAACATATAGGTGATGCCGACGGTGGCCTTCTGGTCGAAGGCTTCACCGGTACCGCCGTCGTAGAGCTGCGTGGAGCAGTAGCGCGGCAGACCGGCCTTGTCGGTCCATTCACAGAGGTCTTCCAGCTTGGCACCGTCGAAGATGGGGGTGGCAAACTTCACGCCGAGCTTGCGGCCGGCAGCGCCGAGAACGGCCTCAAAGATCTGGCCGAGGTTCATACGCGAGGGCACACCCAGCGGGTTCAGCACGATATCTACCGGCGTACCGTCGGCCAGGAACGGCATGTCTTCCTGACGTACTATCTTGGAGACGATACCCTTGTTACCGTGACGACCGGCCATCTTGTCGCCGACACCAATCTTACGCTTCTTGGCCACATAGACCTTGGCCATCTGCATGATGCCGGAGGGCAGCTCGTCGCCGATGGTGATGGCAAACTTCTTGCGCTTGAGCACAGCATCCATGATGTTGTACTTCTTCTGATAGTTGATGATGAGCTGACGCACCAGCTGGTTGGTGTGGTCGTTCTTCGTCCACGCGCTCAGGTCGAGAGAGGTGTAGTCTAACGGCTTGAGGAGGCTGCGGCTGAACTTGGCGTCCTTGGCGATGACTTCGGCGCCGATGTTGTCTTTCACGCCGAGGCAGGTCTCGTCCTTCACGAGGGCCAGGAGCTTGTCGACCATAAGGTCCTTCAGTTCCTCGGCTTCCTTGGCGAAGTCGTCGTCGAGGCGCTGCAGCTTCACCTTGTCGGCGGCCTTCGAGGCGCGGTTCTTGACGGCACGGGCAAAGAGGCGGCGGTTGATGATGACGCCGGAGAGCGACGGATTGGCCTTGAGGGAGGCGTCCTTGACGTCGCCGGCCTTGTCACCGAAGATGGCGCGCAGGAGCTTCTCTTCCGGTGTCGGGTCGCTCTCGCCCTTAGGCGTGATCTTACCGATGAGGATGTCGCCGGGGTTGACGCGGGCACCGATACGTATCATACCGTTGTCGTCGAGGTCCTTCGTGGCGTCTTCGCTGACGTTGGGGATATCGTTGGTGAGTTCCTCCATACCTCGCTTCGTCTCACGTACCTCGAGAGAGAACTCGTCGACATGGACGGAGGTGAGGATGTCTTCGCGCACCATGCGCTCGTTGAGCACAATGGCATCCTCGTAGTTGTAACCCTTCCACGGCATGTAGGCCACGAGGAGGTTGCGGCCGAGGGCCAGTTCGCCGTTCTCGGTGGCGTAGCCTTCGGTGAGGATGTCGCCCTTGTTGACGCGCTGTCCTTTCTCGCAGATAGGACGCAGGTCAATGGTCATGTTCTGGTTGGTGCGACGGAACTTGGGAATGTTATAGGTCTTCGTAGCGGAGTCGAAGCTGACAAACTCTTCGTCTTCCGTACGGTCGTAGGTGATGCGGATAGTGGTGGCATCGACAAAATCGATCACACCGGGACCCTCGGCGGTAATCATCGTGCGGGAGTCTTCGCACACCTGCTTCTCGATGCCGGTACCGACGATGGGGGCTTCCGAGTGAATCAAGGGGACGGCCTGGCGCATCATGTTGGATCCCATGAGGGCGCGGTGGGCATCGTCGTGCTCGAGGAAGGGGATGAGCGAGGCGGCGATGGAGGCAATCTGCTGCGGGGCCACGTCCATGAGCTCTACCTGCGAGGGGGGCACAACGGGATAGTCGGCGTCTTGACGACACTTCACCTTGTCGCGGATGAAGGTTCCGTCGTCGTTGAGGGGGGCGTTGCCCTGACCGATAATCTTGCCTTCTTCTTCCTCGGCGGAGAGGTAGACGACGTGGTCGTTGTTGAGGTCGGCCACACTGTCCTTCACCTGACGGTAGGGGGTCTCGATAAATCCGAGCTCGTTGATCTTGGCATAGACGCAGAGCGAGGAGATAAGACCGATGTTGGGGCCTTCCGGCGACTCAATAGGACACAGACGGCCGTAGTGCGTATAGTGTACGTCGCGCACCTCGAAGCCGGCGCGCTCGCGCGACAGACCGCCGGGGCCCAGGGCCGAGAGGCGGCGCTTGTGGGTGACTTCGGCCAACGGGTTGGTCTGGTCCATGAACTGCGACAGGGCGTTGGTACCGAAGAACGAGTTGATTACGCTGGAGATGGTCTTGGCATTGATAAGGTCCGTCGGGGTGAACACCTCGTTGTCGCGGACATTCATGCGCTCGCGGATGGTGCGGCTCATGCGCGCCAAGCCCACAGCGAATTGGTTGGAGAGCTGCTCGCCGACGGTGCGGACGCGGCGGTTGCTCAGGTGGTCGATATCATCGACGGTAGCCTTCGAGTTGATGAGCTCGACAAGGTACTTGATGATTTCGATAATGTCTTCACGTGTCAGCACGCGCACGTCCATGTCGGTCGAGAGACCGAGCTTCTTGTTGATGCGGTAGCGGCCCACTTCGCCGAGGTCGTAGCGCTTCTCCGAGAAGAAGAGGTTGTTGATGACCTCACGGGCGCTGGCGTCGTCGGCGGGGTCGGCGTTGCGCAGCTGGCGGTAAATGTAGAGGACAGCCTCCTTCTCCGAGTTGCTCGGGTCTTTCTGGAGGGTGTTGAAGATGATGGAGAAGTCGGTAGAGGCCGATTCCTGCTGGTGGAGGAGGATGGTCTGCTCGCCGCTCTCGATGATGGCGTCGATGTTCTCGGGCTCTATCACCGTCTCGCGGTCGAGGACGACTTCGTTACGCTCGATGGAAACGACTTCGCCGGTGTCTTCGTCGACGAAATCTTCCACCCAGCTCTTCAAGACTCTGGCGGCGAGCTTGCGGCCCACTACCTTCTTGAGGTTGGTCTTGTTGACCTTCACCTCTTCCGCCAGGTTGAAGATTTGGAGAATGTCTTTATCGTTTTCGTAACCGATGGCGCGCAGCAGGGTGGTCACGGGCAACTTCTTCTTACGGTCGATGTAGGCATACATCACGTTGTTGATGTCCGTGGCAAACTCTATCCAGGAGCCCTTGAAGGGGATGATGCGGGCGGAGTAGAGCTGCGTACCGTTGGCGTGGATGCTCGAGCCGAAGAACACGCCGGGGGAGCGGTGCAACTGCGACACGACGACGCGCTCGGCGCCGTTGATGATGAAGGTGCCGTTGTCGGTCATATAGGGGATGGGGCCGAGAAAGACGTCCTGCACCACCGTGTCGAAATCCTCGTGGTCGGGGTCCGTACAGTAGAGCTTGAGCTTTGCCTTGAGGGGCACACTATAGGAGAGGCCGCGTTCGAGGCACTCTTCGATGCTGTAGCGAGGCGGGTCGATGTAGTAATCGAGGAACTCGAGTACAAAGTTGTTGCGCGTATCCGCGATGGGGAAGTTCTCGGCAAAGACTTTGTAGAGGCCGTCGTTCTTTCGCAATTCCGAAGGTGTGTCGAGCTGCAGGAAATCCTTGAAAGATTTTAACTGTACGTCCAAGAAGTCCGGGTAAGGCATCGGGTTCTTGACGGACGCGAAGTTCACACGTTGGTTGATAACTCTGGAAGACATTCGAGATGGATTATGGGGAGGCGCTGTCGGCGGGCCGCCCTGTGAAGGGTGGTTCTGTGAGGATGGCCGCCCGTGAAATGATGGAATGGTGGGGCTCTTTCCGGCCCGTGAGGGAGTGGCTATGCGGCGAGGTATAGACACAAAAAGGTTAAGAACCCTCTACCAGAGGATCCTTAACCCATATTTTTATGAGGAAATAGCTTAGGCGATTTCTACTTCAGCACCGGCCTCTTCGAGAGCCTTCTTCAGTGCTTCGGCTTCTTCCTTAGCAACGCCTTCCTTCAGCTTGCTGGGAGCACCGTCAACGAGGTCCTTGGCTTCCTTCAGACCGAGGCCACAAGCTTCCTTAACGGCCTTTACTACCTGAAGCTTAGCAGCGCCGGCGCTCTTGAGAACTACGTCGAAGGACGTCTTCTCTTCAGCGGCGGCAGCACCACCGGCTGCGGGACCGGCAGCAACAGCAACAGCTGCAGCAGCGGGTTCAATACCATACTCGTCCTTGAGGATCGTTGCCAACTCGTTTACTTCCTTTACTGTCAAATTTACCAATTCTTCAGCAATAGCTTTAATATCTGCCATTTTCGTAATTATTTATTTTGTTATTATTCTGTTGGGGTGATGCCTGCGTCGCGGCGCGGGGGCCGTCGGCGTCAGGTGTCGTGTTATTCGGGGCGTTCGCCCAGAGTTTTCAGCACGCCATGGATGGTCTGTCCACCCGACTGGAGTGCAGAGATAACGTTCTTTGCAGGCGACTGCAGCAGGGCAACGACTTCGGCGATAACCTCGTTCTTGCTCTTGATGGCGCAGAGGGCGTCGAGCTGGTCGGCACCTACATAGAAGCCTTCCTCGGCATAAGCGGCCTTCAGGGCGGGGATGCCCGTCTGAGCGCCTTCTGCCTTGATCAACTTGGCGGGCACGTTGGCGGTGTTGCAGAAGAACACGGCGGTGGTACCTTTCAAGGTGTCGTAGAGAGGGGAGTAGTCGATCTCGGAAGCTTCGAAGGCTTTGTGAAGGAGGGTGTTCTTGACAACCACCATCTTGACCTCTTGACCGAAGCACTTCCGGCGCAGATCGCTCGTAGCGGCAGCGTTCATACCGGTGACGTCCACCAGGTAGAAGTGTGCGTATTCTTTGAGTTTCTCACCGAGTTGTTCGATGATGACAGCTTTATCTTCCTTTCTCATGATGCTACTTTCTTATTAAATTTCTTCAACAGACTTCGGGTCAATCTTGATGCCCTTGCTCATGGTGGAGGAAAGATAAATACTCTTGATATACGTACCCTTAGCGGCGGCGGGCTTCAGCTTGACGATCGTAGCGATGAATTCCTTGGCGTTGCCCAGGATCTGCTCGGGGGTGAAGCTCACCTTACCGATGGAGGCGTGTACGATACCGGTCTTGTCGACCTTAAAGTCAATCTTGCCTTGCTTTACTTCGCGTACGGCCTTGGCCACGTCCATGGTGACCGTACCGCTCTTGGGGTTAGGCATCAATCCGCGGGGACCGAGTACACGGCCGAGCGCACCAATCTTACCCATGATGGCGGGCATGGTGATGATGACATCGATGTCTGTCCAGCCACCCTTGATTTTGTCGATATACTCGTCAAGACCCACGTAGTCGGCGCCGGCTTCTTGAGCGGCGGCTTCCTGATCGGGGGTACAGAGACAGAGCACGCGTACCGACTTACCGGTGCCGTTGGGCAGGGATACTACGCCACGAACCATCTGGTTGGCCTTACGGGGGTCAACGCCCAGGCGGACGTCGATATCGAGAGAGGCGTCGAACTTTGTCGTCGTGATCTCCTTTACGAGCGTAGAGGCTTCCTTCAAGCTGTAGCTCTTCCCTGCTTCAATCTTGCCAGCAACCGATTTCTGATTCTTTGTCAGCTTACTCATGTTTTGTAGTAAAATTGAAGTTAAATATTTTCAGGGAAGTCTCCCTTGACTGTGATACCCATGCTGCGGGCTGTTCCTGCTACCAGTTTCATTGCGGCGGCTACCGTGAAGCAGTTGAGGTCGGGCATCTTGTCTTCAGCAATCTGCTTAACCTGGTCCCAGGTGATTTCAGCCACCTTTGTACGGTTGGGCTGAGCGGAACCACTCTTCTTCTTGGCTGCCTCGAGCAATTGGATTGCCACAGGAGGAGTCTTTACGATGAAAGAAAAAGACTTGTCATTATAATAGGTAATGACAACCGGCAGCACTTTGCCGGCCTTCTCCTGAGTTCTGGCGTTGAACTGCTTGCAGAAATCCATGATATTGATACCCTTGGAACCCAGAGCGGGACCTACGGGAGGGGAAGGATTTGCAGCGCCGCCCTTAATCTGTAGTTTGATTAATCCAGCAACTTCTTTAGCCATTGTTCTATGTTTATAATTGAATTTATCGAAGGAGCTTCGTACGTAACACTACGTTACTCCTTCACTACCTGCGTAAAACCAAGGTCCAAGCCGGTGCTGCGCCCGAATACTTTCACGGTGACAGTCACCTTCTTCTTTTCGTTGTCGACTTTCTCGACGACGCCGGTAAACCCGCTGAAAGGCCCGTCGTTGACTTTGACGGTCTCGCCGGCCACGAAGGGGATTTCCACATCGAGGTCGGTTTCTTCCAGTTCGTCTACCTTACCCAATATTCTGTTGACTTCGCTGGCGCGGAGCGGCGTGGGGTGGTCTTGACCTCCGAGGAAGCCGAGCACCTCCGGCGTGTTGCGCAATTCGTGTGCAATCTCGCCGACCAGGCGCGCCTCTACCAACACATAGCCGGGCAGGTAATTGCGTTCTTTCACGACGCGCTTGCCGCCGCGAATCTGTACAATCTTTTCGGTGGGAATGAGCACTTGCGCCACATGGCCGCCGAGGCGACCGTTCTTGATTTCGGCGTCAATGTATTCCTTGACCTTCGATTCTTTTCCGCTGACGGCACGCAGTACGTACCAAGACATTTCTACTCCTGCCATAACTATATCAGAATTTCAAGCTATAGATAGCCTGCATCAGGGTGTAAAAGACCTTATCCACGGCAAACACGGCAACAGCGATTATCGCGGAAGCTATTAATACGACAATCGCGCTGTGAGTTAACTCCCGGCGTGTCGGCCATGTGGTTCTATGAGCTAGTTCTTCGTAAGAATTCTTACAATAGAGGGTGATGTTCTTCAACATTGTGTTTTACCTTTAGGGTGGTTCTATCCGTTGGCCGGAGGGGTTCAGACTTTCTGCAGGGCGACATCGGTGGGGCAGAAGGATGCGTAGTTCGCTACGCGACTCATTGACACCAAGGGCGACGAGAGAGAGGCAAAAGCAGCCAAGAGCCAAAACTATTTAAATAATTGTTGGGTGGTCGATATATAGAACGACCCTTTTGCACGGGAAGAGAGGCTCGAACTCCCGACACCTGGTTTTGGAGACCAGTGCTCTACCAACTGAGCTATTCCCGTATAAAATAGGCTCTCAACCTCTCAGCCGAGAGCCTATTTCTTTATTTCTTGTCCTTATTAGTCAAGGATTTCGGTGATCTGACCGGAACCTACCGTGCGGCCACCTTCGCGGATAGCGAAGCGCAGACCTACGTTGATAGCTACGGCGTAGATAAGCTCTACGGAGATCTCTACGTTGTCACCGGGCATTACCATTTCGGTGCCTTCGGGGAGGTGAATCTCACCCGTGCAGTCCATGGTGCGGAGGTAGAACTGAGGACGGTACTTGTTGCCGAACGGAGTGTGACGGCCACCTTCTTCCTTCTTCAGTACGTAGATGGAAGCCTTGAACTTCTTGTGCGGAGTGATGACACCCGGGTGGGTGATAACCATACCACGCTTGATTTCGGCCTTGTCGATACCGCGGAGGAGCAGACCAACGTTGTCGCCGGCTTCACCTTCGTCGAGAATCTTGCGGAACATTTCGACGCCCGTTACAACGGACTTCTTGTCTTCGCCAAGACCCAGAATCTGTACTTCGTCGCCAACCTTTACGATACCGGTTTCTACACGACCCGTAGCAACGGTACCACGACCGGTGATGGAGAACACGTCTTCAACAGGCATCAAGAAGGGCTTATCCTTATCGCGGGGCGGCTCCTGAATCCAGTTGTCAACAGCATCCATGAGCTGGAGTACGCTGTCTTCCCACTTGGCAACGCCGTTGAGGGCGCCGAGGGCGGAACCGCGGATGATGGGCGTATCTTCTTCAAATTCGTAGGACTCGAGCAGTTCGTGCATTTCCATCTCTACGAGTTCGAGCATTTCTTCGTCTTCCACCATGTCGCACTTGTTCAAGAACACGACGAGGCGGGGTACGTTTACCTGACGAGCGAGGAGGATGTGCTCGCGGGTCTGGGGCATCGGACCGTCGGTGGCGGCAACTACGATGATAGCACCGTCCATCTGAGCAGCACCGGTAACCATGTTCTTCACATAGTCGGCGTGACCCGGGCAGTCTACGTGAGCATAGTGGCGCTTAGCGGTCTCATATTCGATGTGAGCGGTATTGATAGTGATACCACGTTCCTTTTCTTCGGGAGCATTGTCGATCTGGTCGAAAGACTTCACTTCTTCGCCAGTGCCAAGCTTCTCGTGGAGAACCTTAGAAATGGCAGCGGTCAGGGTCGTCTTACCGTGGTCGACGTGACCAATCGTACCGATGTTTACATGCGGTTTGGTACGCTCAAATTTTTCTTTAGCCATAGCTTTGAATATTTAATGATTTAATGATTCTTTCGGGTTCTTCCCTTCAGAAGAAAAAAGAGAGCTGTTAGTGAGACTTGAACTCACGACCTCTTCCTTACCAAGGAAGTGCTCTACCGCTGAGCTATAACAGCAAAATAAAATTGAGCGGAAAACGGGGCTCAAACCCGCGACCCCCAGCTTGGAAGGCTAGTGC
>CAZXFS010000022.1:0-34878 GCA_964640535.1 uncultured Prevotellamassilia sp.
CCCACGAGAGAAGTACTCCGCACCGACAGAATTCATCACGCGGCAGACTGCTCTCCCCACTATGCAAAAATTTAAGTTACAGAACTATATAATTACTAAATCTTTAAGAAATGAGGGGCAGGGGTTTTCCGCCACCACAGAATTTTGTAACTTTGCGGCATCCAATTCAAAATGAAAAAGATGAATCAACAGGACCTTGCGCCCGACTATATCTTTGAGACCAGTTGGGAAGTCTGCAACAAAGTAGGAGGCATCTACACGGTGCTCTCCTCACGCGCCAAGACGCTACAAGCGACTCATCCCGACCGTCTGTTTTTTATCGGCCCGGACTTCCACGCCGACGAGGCCCCCTTCACCGAAGACCGTTCCCTCCTCCCCTCCTTTCGTGAAGCATTAGCCGCCGATGGGTTGCAAGTACGTATCGGGCGCTGGGAAATTCCCGGACGCCCCGTAGCACTGTTGGTAGACTATACGCCCCTGCGCCCCCAGCGCGACCAGATTTATCACTTGGCGTGGGAATACTTCGGCGTAGACTCCCTGCGCGCCTATGGCGACTACGACGACGCCTCCCTATTCTCCGTGGCTGCCGGCCGCGTGGCCGAGGTCATCTGCCAGCGTTGCCTTCCCCAACAGGCACACATCGTCTATCAGGCACACGAATGGATGAGCGGCATGGGAATGCTCTTTCTGAAGAAGGCGCTGCCCCGTGTGGCCACCATCTTTACCACCCATGCCACCAGCATCGGGCGCTCCATTGCCGGCAACAACAAGTTGCTCTATAAGTATTTCAACGGCTACCACGGCGACCAGATGGCGGCAGAGCTCTCCATGGAGGCCAAGCACAGTATTGAGAAACAATCCGCCCGACAAGCCGATTGCTTCACTACCGTCAGCACCTTCACCGCCGCAGAGTGTGCACAGCTCCTCGACAAAACGCCCGACGTGGTTCTCCCTAACGGCTTTGAAGCCGACTTCGTTCCGCAAGGGCTGCAATTCGGCGGAAAGCGCCGTACCGCCCGCAACCTCCTCTTGAAGGTGGCGGAAGCACTGACGGGGCAACCACTGCCGAGCGACACCTTCATTATATCCACCAGCGGGCGTAACGACTTTCGTTGCAAAGGCTTCGACGTTTATATGGAAGCCCTGGCCCGCCTCAACGCTCGTCTGAAGGCCGCCGACGCGCCACACAGTGTGCTGGCCCTTATCGAAGTGCCCTGCTGGGTACGTGCCCCGCGCGAAGATCTCTTGCAGCGTCTGAAAGAAATGGGGAAAACGCCGCGCAAGAAAGCACAGTCCTCCGCCACGCCGCAGGAACCGCTGCCACTCCCCATCCTGACACACTCCCTCCATCATCTCCACGAAGATCGCATCGTCAATATGCTGCGACAGGTAGGGCTCGACAATGCACCGGGCTCCGCCGTCAAGGTCATGCTCATCCCCACCTATCTCGAAGGGCACGACGGCATCTTCAACGTCCCCTACTACGACCTGCTGACGGCCAACGACCTCTGCATCTATCCCTCCTACTATGAGCCGTGGGGATATACCCCTCTGGAGAGCTGCGCCTTCAAGACGCCTTGTATCACCACCGACCTGTCCGGCTTCGGACAATGGGTCAACGAGCTCTTCGGGCGCACCGCCACCCTCCGCGACGGTGTCAGCGTCATACATCGCGACGATGACAACTACTTTGAGAGTGCCGACGCCATCATCGATGACATCCTGACACTTTTATCCATGACAACGACACAACGCAACGTACTGCGCCACAATGCGGAGGCCATCGCCGCCAAAGCAGAGTGGAAGCACTTCATCGTCTATTATCAGCAGGCCTACCGTATCGCCTTGCAGCGAACGGCCGAGAGCTACTACTAAATCTCTGTGGCTTCTCCGACAAAAGACCCTTATTATCAACTCACACTAAGCATAACAACCCAACAGTGAATATGAACGTGAAAGTAAGTAATGCCAACACCCCTAATTGGCGCACTATTACCGTAAAGAGTCACATCCCCAGCGAGCTGAAGAAGCTCGACGAGATGGCTTACAACCTGTGGTGGACATGGAACGCCGAGGCAACCAGCCTCTTCCGCAGTCTGGACGTCGACCTCTGGCACAAATGCGACCGCAACCCCATCGAGCTGCTGCGTCGCATCAGCTACAAACGTCTCAAAGAGATGGCTAAGGACGAAGAGCTCATCGCTCGCATCAACAAGGTGTATGCCGACTTCCGCGCCTATATGGACGTGACGCCGGACGCCACACGTCCGTCCGTCGCCTACTTCTGTATGGAATATGGCTTGAACCATATCTTGAAGATTTATTCCGGCGGTCTGGGCATCCTCGCCGGCGACTACCTAAAGGAGGCTTCCGACAGCAACGTCGATATGTGCGCTGTGGGTTTCCTCTATCGCTATGGCTACTTCACCCAGAGCCTCTCGATGGACGGCCAGCAGATAGCCAACTACGAGGCGCAAGATTTTGACCGCCTCCCCATCGAGCGCGTCCTCGACGAAAACGGCAATGCCGTCACCGTCGACGTTCCCTTCCCCAACTATCAGGTACACGCCGCTATCTGGAAGGCCAACGTGGGACGTATCACCCTCTACCTCCTCGACACCGACAACGATGCCAACTCCGAGTTTGACCGCACCATCACCCACTCGCTCTATGGTGGAGACTGGGAGAACCGCCTAAAGCAGGAATATCTCCTCGGCATCGGTGGTATCCTCGCCTTGCAGCGCCTCGGCATTAAGAAAGACATCTACCACTGCAACGAGGGCCACGCCGCCCTCTGCAACGTCAAGCGCCTCACCGACTATGTAGAGTCCGGCCTCAACTTCAACGAAGCCCTCGAACTCGTCCGCGCCAGCTCTCTCTACACCGTACACACCCCCGTGCCCGCCGGCCATGACTATTTCGACGAAGGCCTCTTTGGGAAATACATGGGTGCTTTCCCTGCCAAGCTCGGCATCTCATGGGATGACTTCATGGGACTGGGACGCACCAACCCCGACGACCACGGAGAGAAATTCTGTATGTCGACCTTCCTCTGCAAGACCTGTCAGGAAGTCAACGGCGTCAGCTGGCTCCATGGAAAGGTCAGCCAGCAGATGTTTAAAGGCATCTGGCCGGGCTATCTCCCCGAAGAGGGCTATCCCAAGCACAAGATTCGTCAGCACGACGACTGGTTCGACCTCTACAACGAGCATCCCGAGGAGAGCCATGTAGGCTATGTCACCAACGGCGTTCACCTCCCCACATGGGCCGCTACAGAGTGGAAAGAAGTCTACGAGAAGTACTTTGGCAAAGACTACCTCTCCGACCAGAGCAACAGCCGGATATGGGAGCGCATCTACGAGGTACCCGACGAAATCGTCTGGAAGACCCGCGTACGCCTCAAGACAAAGCTGGTGGAATATATCCGCGAACGCTTCCGCGACAACTGGCTCAAGAACCAAGGCGACCCCTCGCGCATCGTGTCGCTCCTCGACAAGATCAACCCCAACGCCTTGATTATCGGCTTTGCCCGCCGCTTTGCCACCTACAAGCGCGCCCACCTGCTCTTCACCGACTTAGACCGTCTCTCCAAAATTGTCAACAACCCCGACTACCCGGTGCAGTTCATCTTCGCCGGCAAGGCTCACCCCGCCGACGGCGCCGGTCAAGGCCTCATCAAGCGCATCTTCGAAATCTCCCAACAGCCGGAGTTTATCGGTAAGATACTCTTCCTCGACAACTACGATATGCAGCTGGCCCGCCGTTTGGTATCCGGTGTCGACATCTGGATGAATACCCCTACCCGTCCCCTTGAAGCCTCCGGCACCTCGGGCGAGAAGGCACTGATGAACGGTGTCGTCAACCTCTCCGTACTCGACGGATGGTGGTATGAAGGCTATCGCGAAGGTGCCGGATGGGCACTGACCGATAAGCGCACCTATGTCAATCAGGGACATCAGGACAAGCTCGACGCATCGGCCATCTACTCCATGCTGGAGCAAGAAATCATCCCGCTCTACTACTCCCACAACCGCAAAGGATATAGCGAGAACTGGGTACGCACCATCAAGAACTCCATGGCACAGATTGCCCCACAGTATACGATGAAGCGTCAGCTCGATGACTACTACGACCGCTTCTACACGAAGGAAGCCATCCGTTTCAAACTGCTCAGCGCCGACGGCAACAAGAAAGCCAAAGAGATTGCCGCCTGGAAGGAGCGCGTGGCAGAGCGTTGGGACAGCATCAACGTGGTATCCACCACGCGCAGTGAGAACCTGCTGTCGGGCAATCTGATTAGCGACAACGACTTCACCGTCAGCCACGTCATCGACACACAAGGTCTCAACGATTCCATCGCCGTTGAACTGGTTGTCCTCACGCAGGATGCCAACGGGAAAGACAGCATCTATCAGATCTTCCCCATGACCGACAGCAAGCAGGAAGGCAACCTCCACACCTTCTCGCTGACAGCACGTATCGACTTGGCCGGCTCGTTCCGCATCGCCTACCGCATGTACCCCAAGAACGAAGATCTGGCCAACCGTCAGGACTTCTGCTACGTACGTTGGTTCAGCTAATCCTCACCGACAACGTCACATCCGAAGGGTTCTACTCATGACCTCGCAAAGACTTCTGCGCTCAGCGAGACCAAGAAGGAGGTGTTAGAGAAGCAACGTCGCCCACATTCCCACCCCATGCCGAGCACAATAACGGCAAAAAGCAGGAAATGCTCCGGCACCGGAGCTTCCCATACAAATGCCCCATTTAGGACCCTTCCGAAATACTATTCCGCAATTGCATCGCGCCGAAGAGGGATAATCTCTTCGGCGCGATGCAATTGCGGAATATGCAACTTGAAAACGCCATTACGGGCTGGCTGCTTCTGAGAAACCGTTACATTACTCCATAATCCAACGGTCAATATTGCGTGTCTTGGATGAGAAGTTGACACCAACTTTTACAAGCTTGCGGTTATCAACAGCAAATGGTAATGCATAATTCTTGCCATTTATCTGTGCAAGAGCTTCTTCGGCAGTGCCATCCAGCTTGAATTCCAGGACATAGGTGTAGGCATCGGTTTGCAGCAGGAGGTCAATGCGCCCTTCTGATGTGTGATATTCCGCCTTGACATACAACCCCATAAGCTTTGCAACGATGAAAAGTACGTTTTGGTAGTGGTTTTCAAGGTCCTTCACCAATTCGTATGGGATATCTGCAAATAGTGATGACAAACGTTTGAAGAAGTCATCCACCTTACCGGTACGAATCTCTTTTACGAAGTTTGTTATAACGAAAGCCGTCTGAGTGTTATCTATTGAAGCATAGTTGGGTAATAAGAACTTCAAGAACCCATCTTCGACTTCCTTGTTGGGAAATCCTAATTGGTATAGCCCAAACTCGGGTTCATAGTCCTTGATTGTCAAATAACCGCTCTGATATATTACTGGTATAGGGTTTGTCGATTGCGAATCCACACTATTAAGTACATCAGAGTCACATTCAGCGGTGGCCATCTTTTCCAAATTGAAATGATGCTTTTTCAGTAAATACACGAGATAGGATGGCGTACCTGTCTCAAACCAATAGTTATTAAAAGCATTCTTCTTGAATGTATTTAATAAGCTAAAGGGATTGTATACGGCGACAGAATTAGGTGCAAAGTGATAGCCGTCGTATTGAATTCGCAGCTCTTTGCGAACATCATCATACGAACGTTTGGACGCTGTAGCCAAACGCTGAACATATGGGTGAAAAACCGTATCAATTTCTTCATCAGTAATACCACAGATGGAAGCATATGGCTCATCCAAAGATATATCTTCAAGATTGTTCAAATCGCTGAATACGCTCACCTTACCAAACTTAGTTACACCGGTAAGGAATGCAAAACGAATATTTTTGTCCTCGCTTTTCAGTACGCCATAGAAGTTTTTGAGCGTAGCGCGATATTCTTCTTGCAGAGACTCATTGTCAATTGCTTGGAGTATAGGTTTATCATATTCATCCACAAGAATTACAACTTGCTGCCCGGTCTGTTGGCAAGCTCGCTGAATAACACCCTTAAATCGTAATGAAAATGTCTCTTCCGATTCACGCGTACCATACAACTCCTCCCATTTACACAAAGTATCATTGAGGATAGAGTCAAGAGCTTTGCCATCTCCCTTCTGAATCAGATTTAAATCGAAATGGAACACCGGATATTCAATCCAATTCTTCTCAAGTTTCTCTATGTCAAGACCTTCAAAGAGTTCTTTTTTACCGGAGAAATATGCATGGAGCGTTGACAGAAGCATACTTTTTCCAAAGCGGCGCGGGCGCGACAAGAAGTAATAACTTCCCGTACTTACTAACTGGTATATTAACGCAGTTTTATCTACGTAAAGATAGTTCCCTTTACGCAGTTTCTCAAAGTCTTGCACGCCAATCGGCATATTTTTCAACGTTTCCATATCTAAATTTGATCCCACTTTAAAAAGTCCGGACAAAGAATTGTTTTGTTTGCTGTATTGCCATTCCGGTCGCTAATTCAACCATATCACTATTCAGATACATCTAACAACTATTATTTCGGTAGCCGCTTCAAAGTTAGTATTTATTATCTATCACAAGTTCTATTTATGATCTTTATTTATGGTGAAATACTAAATTCTCACAGATAACGACATCCATATCTTCCGGCTAAATGTACCTATGAGAGAGGGGGAACCTCACCCCTCTCTCATAGGCGTTGATCTACGCGTTTGAAGACTCCCGGGCATCCCCACGCGTGGCGGACTGCGTTTTTCCCTTTTCTATTCCTCGCAAGAAAGACTTGGGGAGGGGCGTCTCAAAGTGAAGCGGTTCTCCGGTTATCGGATGATAGAAGTTCAGGCGGAACGCATGGAGCGCCAGACGTCCGATAGGGTCATCGCCGTTTCCATACTTGATATCCCCACATACAGGATGTCCCAATCCTTGAAGATGCACGCGTATCTGGTTCTTTCGTCCTGTCTCCAGACGGAGTTCAACGATGGAATGCTTACCGTCTGTACGCAGCACCCGATAGTGCGTAACGGCGAACTTCCCCCCTCCGGGATCCTGAGGATAAGACAAGGTGAAATAGGACTTATTGTCCTTGAGCCAACTCTCCACCTTCCCTACAGTAGGAGTCAGCTCTCCACTGACAAGAGCGATATAGCGACGGTCTGTCACAATGGTGTGCCAATTATGTTCCAACACTTGTTCGGCCTGCATCGTCTTGGCATACACCAACAGGCCGGAGGTGTCGCGGTCCAGACGATGCACAACGTGAGCCGTACATTTCTGTCCGGTACGATGCAAGTAATCATCCAGCACGCTCTTCACGCTGAAGGCGTGGTGTGCGGAAGCCATGGAGAGGATACCCACCTTCTTCTCCACCACCATGATGGCAGCATCTTCGTAGACGACACGTACATAGGGGTTACGCAGTTCCTCACGGGGAGCACTGCGACGGATAGCCACCTTCATCCCGGGGGTGAGGGGGAAATCATGGCGCCGCACGATTTTCCCCTCCACCTGAACGCTACCGGAGGTGAGAATGGCCTTTGCCTTGTTACGGTGGATGCCATTCAGAGTGGTCATAATAAACGGCAGAAGGGTATTCTCCTGACGAACGGTATAAGTGCGCGCCACAGCAGAAGGTGGCGGAGTCTTCAGTGAAGTTTTCATTGTCTTTGTGTATATTACTTTCTATCTTTTCTGTTCAGGATAAGCCATCACTTCTAATATCCCCCCTTGCGAGAGTAACTTGTGACGCAGGAAGGGACGCCGAAGGCGATGACCGCACCAACGCCAAAGCGTCTTTCCTCTTCTCGACGGCTGTGGCGTCGTCTGCAAGACTGTCAACGGTTCCTTTGCTCCCGGCAAATGGAGACGGGCGACATGAAACAGGGGACTCCCCATTGTCCACACGGGACGTCCGGGACACACCTGATACAGGCCAACGGCACTCAGCACATACCACGCCGACAGCTGTCCGCAGTCTTCGTTCCCGCAGAGACCATCCGGCGCATCGGTATAAAGGTGTTGTAATATGGTATCACATATTTGCCGGGTGCGCAGAGGCTGCCCGATATAATTGTAGAGATAGGGCACATGATGTCCGGGCTCATTCCCCTGCGCATACTGTCCCACCATCCCGGTGATATCCGGAGATATTTGGGTGCCACGCAGCGGCGTGGAGAGGGTAAAGAGGCTGTCCAGAAGAAGTCCCATCCGACGGTGTCCCCCCATCCGACGGCTAAGGCCGCGCACATCATGAGGAACAAACCACGTCCACTGCCGCGCCGTTCCCTCCACATAATCATCGGCATGATGCTCGGCAGCATCGGCGTCGAAGGGCCTACGCCACGAGCCATCACTCCGACGGCCTCGCATATACCCTGTTTTCTTGTCGAGATACCACAGATAGGAGCGGCTACGATGACGATAGTCGGCGGCCTGTCGCCGCTGACGGGCGGCGGTATACAGTTGGGAGAGGCACCAATCGTCGTAGGCATACTCCAAGCCGCGCGCGGTGGCCTCCACACTACTATCACAGGGTACGTACCCACGACGCGTATTCAGGCGACGTGAGACGGGAAGGAGCTCGTCGACCTTATACCGAGGCAACGCCGACGTGAGCCGCATAGTATCGCCGCGCGCCGCCTTATCGCCATAATAAAGAGCCGCCGACAAGTCAAAGTCGCGCTGTCCTTTGGCATAAGCATCGGCACAAAGCGACACGAAATGGTAACCGGTCATGCAGGCGGTATAGTTGGCGGCACAGTCCCACTTCGGCACCATACCTCCCTCACGTCCGCTACGCAGAAGATGGCGGAGGAAGGCGGCATTGGTTTCCGGGTCTATCAACGTCAATAAAGGATGCAGCGCACGGAAGGTATCCCACAAGGAGAAAAGGGTATAGGCGGCAGCCGTGTCATGATGGATGCAAAGGTCCATACCGCGATAGCGCCCATCGACGTCGGAATACAGAATCGGAGCGAGGGCACAGTGGTAAAGCGCCGTATAGAACACCGTCTTTCGGTGCTGTCCGATGCTGTCATCCGTCGTATAAACATCTATCTTTGACAGCCACTGCTGCCACTGCTGCCGCGCCGCCGTGCGCACGGCATCGCCATCGAAACGGGGAATCTCAGCCTCCAGATTCTTCCGTGCCCCGGCGGCGTCGACCGCAGAAAGGGCGCTGCGTATTTCCACACGTCGTACCGTATCGGGAAATTGTAGATAGGCTACACGATGTCCCTCCGCACTCTGATAGGAGCGCAGACGGAATGGAACAGAGAAGCAGGCATATAGATAATATGTCTTGTCGTAGGTCCACCCACGGGAGCGCCGCATGGCGCGCAGTGTGTAAGCATCCACCACCTCTACGGAAGCATCGAGGGTACGCCCCGCCTCTCCTATATGATAGTCAATATCCAGCAATATGCCCCGTGCCGCCATATCGCTTGCGCTCCAAGTGAAACGGTGAAAAGCGCTGTGAGAAGACGCCGTCATCTCGCAGTCAATGCCATAACGTTGCAAGCGCACCGCATAATATCCCGGTGTCGCCACCTCTTTCGCATGGCTGAAAGAAGAAGCCCACGGACTACGTTGCGCGGCCGCGTCATCTGCAGCGACTGTCGGTGTCCCCATATCCGGTGTTCCACTTATCGGCATCAGGAGGAAGTCACCAAAATCGGCACATCCGGTACCACTCATACGTGTATAGGAAAAGCCGTTGATGGTCGTATCGTCGTAATGATAACCGCTACAAGCATCCCACCCGCGCCACCGTGTGTCGGGGCCGGGCTGCACCATACCGTGAGGCACGGTCGCCGCAGGATGAGTATGTCCATGGCCTCCCGTTCCGATAAAGAGGTTCACTGCCGTGGTATAGTCGGGCACTTCTTCCGCCGCCACAGACGTCGCGGTGGCCCTTTGTCCTGCTACCATCCCCCCCAACAAGGAAAGGCAGCTCCCTATACCGACGTGACGGAGGCACGACAGTCCATAGATAAACGATGAGGTCTTCATATCTCGCGCACAATAGCCGGTAAGGGGTCAAACAGATGGTTCATCGGCCCCACGCCATGCCCCACCGTCACGTCGGCACCGGCACGCAAAGCCCGGGTCACATACTCCTTCGCAGCCGCCACCGCCGCAGGAACAGCATAGCCCCTTGCGACGAAGGCAGCTATTGCGGCAGAGAGCGTACACCCGGTTCCATGAGTGCCTCGCGTTGCGATGCGGGGAGCATCATAGGTCTCCACCCCCTCTGAGCTAACGAGGATATCGCGAGGGACGTCACTACGATGTCCTCCTTTCACCAATACGTAAGCCACACCGCTCATCTCTATCAATCGACGAGCCCCGCGGAGGGGAGAAGCCTCCTGCGTGAGTGTCTCCAGCTCGGGAAGGTTGGGGGTAACCATCGTGCACAGCGGCATCAGGCGCTCCACCAAGACGCGCCGCGCCTCTTCGGGAAGAAGTACGCGCCCCGAAGAACTGACGAGGATAGGGTCTAACACGACAAACGGGCCGCGATAGCGCTCCAGCACCTCCGACAAGGCCTCAATGGTGTCGCTACACCCTACCATCCCTATCTTTATCGCATGAGGGGGGATATCCTCTATTACGGCTTCTACCTGTTCGGCCACCAACGGTGCCTCGACGGGCACACTGCGATAAACGCCCAAGGTGTTCTGCACGGTGAGGGCACTGATGGCCGCAGCGCCATAACATCCCAAGGCGGCAAAAGTCTTCAGGTCGGCTTGGATACCGGCGCCGCCGCTGGGGTCGCTGCCGGCAATGGAGAGGACGATAGGATAGGTAGACATAATGATGACAGATAAATATAACGGTGCTATTGGTTCTCTTCCATGATGACCCCGATACCTCGTCGTCCATCCATCTTGATGGTGAGAGGGTGCTCACATCGCACGAGGCGTAGAAATTGAGTTTCCAATACGGCGGGACGGTCGTCCAACCATTGTTGGTCGAAATGTCCTTCTTCTGTATACGTATTGATGGTAAAGTAGCCGACACCGAAGGACGTCAAATTTTGGAAGAAATGAGTTCCCTGACTGGGGTCCACCCGATAATTCTCCAGACCCAATTCCACTATCACACGCGCCCCGGCAATATGGGGCCACTTCACGGGGATGCCCAGCCAACTATCGCTGCTTCCCCATCGTCCCGGGCCGCAAAGAATATAGCCGCGTCCCTCATCCATCAGCTGACGATTGACCTTCTCCACCTCGCGTGCTATGACGGGGTTGTTGGACGCCGTGTAGCCGTCGGTCTTTACATACAGTATATCGCTCACCTCTGAGATGATTCCATTGCCCAGAGAGTTCTGACAATAGATGACGGTATTTTCCGGACGTATGGCGGTCAGGTCTTCGTCGATACTCTCTCCCGCTGCTACGATGGGCCGTATCTGGAGGAGATAGAAATGAGCTCCTTCGTCCCGAATATCCATGGCGAACTCTATCTCTACGGGCCGTCCCATCTCCTCACGCCCAATGCGCAACAGGTTGCTTACCGTCTCTGCAAGAGGATATACACCGTGTTGCAAGATATTGGCAAAGGTTACCAGTTTCCGTCCACCGGGGTAGATGCCGTCACGCACCACCGCATCATAGGGGTCATAGGTGGAGGCCACGAAGCGCAACGAGCCATGGGCTTCCGCCTCCTTCACGTTGATTTTTTTCAAGTTGAACGCGTCATCTGTTTGGAATTGTGTAGACAGATTTTCCAAGTCCAGTGCATAGAAGAAGCGTTGCGTCTCGCGCAGGGCAAAATCGGTGGTGCTCAGTTGCAATATGTGATGAGGATGTTGGGGGGAGACACGCAGGGCGAGACCGCCATCTACGATGTATTTTCCCAGTCCGAACGCCAGTTGGCAGATGCCATCTTCCGCCTGTTCATCGCCGATAGGATAGAAGTTGAGAGACCGCGCCACCCCCGACAAGGTGGGATAGAAATAGCGAGGAGCCCCTCCGGGGACATCACTGTACCCCTGCCCCACCACTTCTTGCAGGACGATGGCCATTTTCTCCTGATCGATGAGGTTTTGCGTAGCGGTGAGATAGGCCTTACTCTCCCGATAGAACACCGAGGCATAAACGGCCTTCACCGCCGATCGCAGAAGATGTAACATCGTCGTTTTATCGGCGGCATGCGGCACCATATACGTCTTATACACCCCGGCAAATGGCTGATAGTGGGAGTCTTCCAGCAAACTGGAGGAGCGTACGGCGATAGGCCCCGTGACACTCTCGAAGAAGGCCGACAAGTCTTCCAGAAGGACATTCGGCAGCTTTGCCGCCAAAAAGGCGCGAAGGATTTCGTCGTCGGAGGCGTCGCTCAAGGCGATGGGATATAGATTTCCCTGCTCCATGAACTCGTCGAACACATCGGTGGCGATGACAACGGTACGGGGAATATTGACGGAGAAACAACGATGTTCCAACTTAGGGTAGCGCTTGACCAACGTTCCCATAAAGGCCAGGCCACGTCCCTTTCCTCCCAGAGAGCCGTTGCCGATACGGGCAAAGTGGCTATACTCGTCAAAGCGTTCTTTGCGGTAGATAGCCACCACGCCCTCGTTCTTCATCTTGCGATATTCTACGATGAGTTCGGAAATGAACTTACGCGCCTCATCCATATGGGCATAGTCGTCGACGTCGACATGTTTCAGAATGACTGCCGGCGGGAACATGGCGCGCGAAAAGAAAAAACGAGAGAAGTGGTTATGGGAGAGATGGTAGCGCAACGAATCATCGGGGATGAGATGCAACCGCCGCTGTAGGTCCTGCAGGTCGTGGATACGCATTATCTCCTCGCCGGTGGCGGGATGGATAATGATGAAGTCACCAAAGCCGAAACGAGCCATAATTTCCGCCCGCAGGTCTTGGGGGTAGCGTTTGGAACCCTTCACGATAAAGGCTGTATCCAGTTCCTCGGCATATCGCACATTCGCCGCCTCGCTCGACTCCAGGATGATGGGGATGTGAGGATCTATACGACGGATATGGCGTGCCAGAGCGACACCCGCGAGAGGATCTTTCGCTCCCTCCCGCGAGAAACTCATGTCCGATACCACTCCCAGGATATGCTCCTGATAGGTAGCCAGGAGCGTCTCTGCCTCCTCATACGTACGCGCCAGCATAATCTTGGGACGTCCCCGCATTCGCATCGTTTGTAATTGGTCGTTGAGCGCCTCCTTGGAGAACTCTTTGCTTTGTTCCAATACAAACTTATACAATAGGGGTAAGGCGGCGGAATAGAAGCGGATAGAATCCTCCACCAACAAGATAATTTGCACCCCCACAGAGGCCACGTCATCGGGAGCGTTCCACTTGTCCTCCAACAATTTGATAATTGCCAACAGCAGTTCGGCATTACCCAACCACGAGAACACGTAATCTATCCCCTCCAGGTCGTCGGCATCGACACGGCGTCGCACCTCCTTCGAAAAGGGCGTCAGCACCACAATGGGTATCTGAGGATACCGCCGTTTGATGTCCTTGGCGTCGGCAAAGATGTCGCTGTTGTCCATATTGGGCATCACGATGATGAGCTCAAAGTTGCGATCGGCCAGCAGCGCCAACGCCTCGTCCTCGGTGGTGACCTGTGTAAATCGTGGAGGATAGCGCAGCGAGAGAGACGTATATTCGTTGAATATCTGCTCGTCGACACGACCATCATCCTCCAACATAAAGGCATCGTATTTGGTGGCAATAAGCAGTACGTTGTAGACACGCCCCGTCATCAGCTCCGCAAAGGGAGTATCGCGCAGGACGATGTCTTTTAATTTGGGAATGTTCGACATAGCAACATTATTTTAGGCCGATTCTAACAGAGGGTCTCTCCTTTTGGAAAGCCACGTTACCCGATTTTCTTAAGGGCGCCCCCTCCTACACGCCCGACAACAGAATAATCAGCATCAGCAGCGGACACATATAACGCAGCATCCAGCGTACCACTCGTGCTGTCAGCGGAGATGGAAGTTCTCTGCGAAGAAAGGAGGGGGGAAGCACCCACCCCACATAGATACAAGTGAGGCATCCTGCTATCGGAAGCATATAGTTGGTAGCTATTGTATCCAACAGGTCGAACAGTGTGCATCCAAAGAGTGTAGGCAAATAGCCGCCTACCGATAGGGAGCACAGCGGACTCAGTATCACCAGAGGAAGGATGACGCACGCCACTGCCACACGACGTGCGGAAGCAGCCTTTCGGTCTGGGCCTCGCCGCTTCTCATAGCGCCGCTCCACACAACGGACACTCACCTCTGTCAGTGAGAGGGTGGACGTCAGGGCGGCGATAAAGAGGAGAAGGAAGAAGATGCCGGACCACAACGCGGGAAAGGGCATATGGGCGAATACCTCGGGGAGGGTAACAAATATCAAGGCGGGGCCGTTCAGTTCACCTCCGGCAGCAAAGCTCATCACGGCGGGGAAGATGACGAGTCCCACGAGAAAGGCCACCAAAAAGTCGCCCAGCGCCACTGTAACGGCAGTGCGTCCCAGACGGGTGGTTCGCGGAAAATAGGCACTGTACGTCACCAGGATACCCATTCCCAAGGAGAGGGAGAAGAAGGATTGCCCCAATGCCCGCACGATGACGGACGGTGTCAGTCGGGAAAAGTCGGGACGTAAGAAATAGGAGATGCCATCCGCCGCACCGGGCAACGTAAGGCTTACGCCGCACAATATCAGCAGCAGGACAAAGAGCAGGGGCATCAGCCAGCCGGAGAGGCGCTCGATGCCTTCGCGCACCCCGCGCAACAGGACGGCGGCATTGAGCATCAGGACGACCAGCGTCCAACAGATGGGACTATAAGGGGCGCCTATCGTTTGCTTCAGGCGAGCCGTCCACATCCCTTCCGTTACCTCTCCTTCATAGAGGCTGCCGGTGAGAGAAGCCCATAGATATTGTAAAATCCAAGCTGCCACCACCATATAAAAGGCGGTGATGAGATAAGAGGCCACCAACGCGATACTTCCTGCCGCCGTCCATGCAGAGCGCCCGCGTCGCGTCTTCGGAGTATCGGAGAGATGCGCGGTATAGGCAGCCACCGTGTCGGCGCCGGTGCCGCGCCCCAGGGAGAATTCGGCCAGCATCACGGGAAGTCCCAAGGCCAATATGCAGAGGATATAAACCACCAGGAAGGTAGCACCGCCACCTTCCTGTACTTCGGCCGGGAAGCGCCACACGTTTCCCAGCCCTACCGCCGAACCGATGGTGGCGGCAAGGAGCCCTAAGCGACTCCTGAATTTCGGTGTATCGCTCATGACTCTATCAATCCTTGCTCCTGCCAATCGGCCAATAGATTTTTCACATCTTTCCGAACTACGTCGGCGTCGGCATCATCATATTCTCCCATCAACAAGTCGACCAATTCTTGTGTAGTGAAGTCATGCCCGTCGGCAATGTGCTTCCACAGAAATTCCGCGCTCTCGTTGAGAGTGATGATGCGGTTGAAGTTGATGTTTTCAACACCCTGAGCAATGATTGCTTTTTCTCCGCAGATATCGCGGAGTTCAAAACCGTTCTTGATTTTCATTAGGGGCAGATTTACGAGTGAGTGTATGTGGGATTCTTTCTTATTCTATTTTACCAGGAATCCTTTATGGAAGGACTCTCAGCAATAAACGCCGCGCCAACGGGTGGCTCGGCCACAGACGGCTATACCATCGCCACTGCCAGGAGGAGACCGACAGGGAGCATTTTTTCCGACCGCGAATGAAGGTAGCCACACGCCCTATGACGTCCGACGTCCGACACGTCTCCGTACCATAGGCGTTGCCATCGCCGCGCAGTGTCAGTCTGTCTCCCCGGCGCTGTACCAAGCGATGAAGGACATATCTCTGCGGCGACACCTCGGCGAGGATGGCATCTCCGACGCGCAAATCCTCCTCACGGACAGCGGTCAATACCACACTGTCGCAATCGCTATGGAGGAAAGGGCGCATACTGTTTCCCCGCACACAAAAGGTGGCGGTATGCCCCTCTTCTATCAGAGAGCGAATGGCGGGTATCAGTACCTCATTGGCACAATAGCGGGTGACGGGAACCGACGGGTTC
Organism: uncultured Prevotellamassilia sp.; assembly: GCA_964640535.1. Classification (GTDB taxonomy): domain Bacteria; phylum Bacteroidota; class Bacteroidia; order Bacteroidales; family Bacteroidaceae; genus Alloprevotella. The sequence continues at coordinate 16,105 of CAZXFS010000022.1, forward strand.
TGTTTATCGGAAGGTTCGTTAACCATCATTATGCGTTATCATTGAGCCGCATCGGCATCGTGGAGGGTGCGATGACACAGCAGTGCCGCCTCTTCGTCGGGCAGACACGACAGATAATAAATAGGGGTATGGGTGGCCACCGCTGTGGAGGTGGCGATGATGGCATCATACGACGCCCTGTCCCATATCATCGTAGAGCACGACGAGAGGATGGAGGCGAAGGCTTCCAGTCGCGGCAAACGGCGAATTCGGTTCTCGGGAGCCTGCTCCAGGCGTACTATGGCGCCAACAGGAGCCGATAGGTTGCGATAACACGGCGTCTTGCCGCTCCACGGCGTACCGTAGACCGTGACCACACCCGTTTCCTCGTCCCAGCGCACAGCGGGGTTGTCGTCGTTGAGGAGCTCCGCACCGGGAAACGTCTGCAGCCACAGGCGCGAGTGGGTGCTCTTCCCCGTTCCGCTCTTTCCCAGAAACATATACCCCTTGTCGTCGAGCAGTACCACAGAGGCATGCATCAACACAATGTGCCGATAAGCTCCGGCAAAGGCAAAGGCTATCATCAGAGCATTGTTGAGACCAAAGCTACGTGCCTCGGCATCGCCGGAGAGGAATACGTTGACCGTCTGGAAGTGTGCCGTCGCCTCCAACGTGCAGGCGAGCTGTCCATCGACGGTAGAGATGCTCATGCGATAGCCGTCGGTCGATGGGTGGTGGAAGACGCGATGAAGAGCGCCGCCACAGTCAAAGGAACCGATGGCCGTACTCGATGCCGTTTCGGCAGGAGCCTCGATGCCCACCGTCAGATGGAAAAGCGGGGAGATAGCCTCCTTGGCGGAAATGCGGAAGGGGGCATAGGATGCTGAGAGGTCTTCAGCGGCCGCCGCAGAGGGGAACGTCACGCAAAAGGTGGCCTCTGCTACACGGAAATAAAGAGAAAACTGAGACGAAGAGGATGTATTCATTCCTGTGGGGAAGAAAAGAGGCAATAGGATTCGGCGGTGAGCTGCCACGACGACTCACAGAAGAGCGTCGAAGGTTTCAAGCCGCCATCAATGGGTTATTCCGCCGCCTGAGGGGCGACAAAGTGGAAGTCGTCGGACGAGATTTCAATGAGTTTTGACGAGGCCTCTCGCGACAAGCGACGCCGCAATGCCAGAAGGGATTTCTCGGCCTTACGCCGTGTCTTGGCAAAAATGGTGGCGGCGGTATAGGCACGTCCTTCGCGATCTCGCAGATAGCGCTCCAATTGCTGGCTATACTGACTGCGCTGAGCAAGGAAGGAAGTCTTGGTGTCTATCGTGGCTTCTTCGGGGCTTTGCAAGGTCGTCACATAGACAACCGTGTCGCCCAGACAAGAGGCCACCCCATAGACATAAACGGGATTCGCGGCGCGAACGCCCCCCTGAGAGAGGATATACAGGCCGACGCCCATCAGCGTTTTTGTAAAGAAGTGTCGGGACATAAGAAAAAGAGAGGGGTGGCCCTACCTGAGAGTAGAGCCACCCGATATACATTCCGTTTATTTGCTGGCGGCATTGGCAGCCTCTACCATCGTCGTACTGGGGAGGATATATACCTCTACACGACGATTCTGCTCCTTACCGGCAGCCGTACTGTTGTCGGCCACAGGATATTCCTCGCCATATCCCTTCACGCTTACCAGACGTGCCGAAGGATAGCCGGCGGAGGTAATCTGATTGCTGACAGCCGTAGCACGCTGCTGCGAGAGGTCGAGGTTCTTCTGCTGGCTCTGCTCGGTGGTGCAGTTTTTCCATCCGGCATTGTCGGTATAGCCACAGATGGCGAGTTCGTAGGTGTTGTCCTCAGCCAACAAGTTGGTGACAAAGTTCTTTATGGAAGTCTGGGCGCTGGTGCTCAGCGTCGAAGAACCGGTAGCGAAGAGCAGGCCACTGTCGAAGGTAGCCTTCACATATTGCGTACCGTTGCTGTCGGTGAGGATTTCAGCCTGAGCATTGGCAGCTTCGGCAGCTTTCTTGGCCTTATCCATCTTGTTACCGATGATGACACCGGCACCGGCGCCTACCGTCGTACCGATAGCGGCACCGATAGCAGCTCCCTTGCCACCACCGACAAGCTGGCCGACGAGGGCACCGAGGGCACCGCCGCCACCGCCGCCAATCAGACCGCCCTTAGCGGTGTTCGACATGGAGCAACCACTCAGAAGCATGGCAGCGCTCAGAGCAAAGATGGACAATTTCATTGTTTTCATATTGCTAAAGTTTTTTGTTGCAGACAAGGATCACAGAAGAGGAACTCTTTTTCTCCCTATCTTGATAATAAATAATCGCAGGGTAGACTTACATATTAGGTCGCCCCACATTGAAAGTTTCGGAGGTATTCCATCTATGGAGAGGTTCACGCGGTTCTTTTTTTTGCGAGAACGACGGCGTTCTGCGGTATTTCTTCTCCCTACAGCCATTCTCCGTTTTCGGCCGGGCGGTCGCACAGCGCGCTACCGCGCCCCGCCGCCCCGTCCCAACGATAGGGCAGAGCGCCTCAGAATCAGCACGAGCCATTTTTGGCATTCCCCATATAGGATGGGGCAAAGGTAAGAAAATATTTTCGTACCTTTGCCCTGCAATAATAATTACTATGGCAAAAGAACTAAAAGACCTGACAAAACGGAGTGAAGATTACTCCAAATGGTATAACGAGTTGGTGGTAAAAGCCGACTTGGCGGAACAAGCCGACGTACGCGGCTGCATGATTATCAAGCCCTACGGCTATGCCATTTGGGAACGTCTGCAACAGGAGCTCGACAACCGCTTCAAGGCGGTAGGCATCAGCAATGCTTACTTCCCGCTACTCATCCCCAAGAGCTTCCTCTCCAAGGAAGCGGAACACGTAGAGGGATTCGCCAAGGAATGTGCCGTTGTCACCCACTACCGTCTGAAAGCGAACCCCGACGGTGACGGCGTGGTGGTAGACCCCGCCGCCCGTCTGGAAGAAGAGCTCATCATCCGTCCCACCTCGGAGACCACCATCTGGAACACCTACCGCAAATGGATACACTCGTGGCGCGACCTGCCGCTGATGTGCAACCAGTGGTGTAACGTGATGCGCTGGGAGATGCGCACACGCCTTTTCCTGCGCACCTCCGAATTCTTGTGGCAGGAGGGACATACCGCCCATGCCACGCGCGAAGAGGCGGAGGAGCGTGCCCGCATGATGCTGCGCGTCTATGCCGATTTCGCCGAGAAGGTGATGGCCATCCCGATGGTCTGCGGCGTCAAGAGCGCCACCGAGCGCTTCGCCGGTGCCATCGACACCTATACTATAGAGGCTATGATGCAAGACGGGAAGGCCCTGCAGAGCGGAACGAGCCACTTCCTGGGACAGAACTTCGGCCGTGCCTTCGGCGTCCAGTTTGTTGACAAGAACAACCAGCTGGACTATCCTTGGGCCACCTCCTTCGGCGTCAGCACGCGCCTTATGGGTGCCCTCATCATGACGCACTCCGACGACAACGGTTTGGTATTGCCGCCGCACATCGCCCCCACACAGGTCGTTATCATCCCCATCTATAAGAACGATGAGGAACTGGCGCGTCTCAACGAGCAGTTGGGCGCCATCGCCGAACGTCTGTTACAGCGTGGCATACGCGTGAAGTATGACAACGCCGACAACAAGCGCCCGGGCTTCAAGTTTGCCGACTACGAACTGAAGGGCATCCCCGTTCGTCTGGTCATGGGCCCCCGCGACCAGGCACAGGGCACCATCGAGGTGATGCGCCGCGACACCCTCGAGAAGCAAGTGGTCAGCGTAGAGGGCATCGAAGATACCGTTGCCGCCCTGCTCGAAGAGATTCAGGGGAACATCTACCATAAGGCCAAAGAGCACCTCGAAGCCCATATCTTCCCCTGCAACGACTACGAGGAGTTCAAGACGCGCATCAAGGACGGCGGTTTCTTCCTCTGCCCCTGGGACGGCACCGAGGAGACGGAAGCACGCATCAAGGCGGAGACACAGGCCACGATACGTTGCATCCCTCAAGGCTTCAGCCAGGAAGACCTCGGCGTCGACATGGTGAGCGGAAAGCCCGCCGTAGCACGCGTCATCATCGCCCGCAGCTATTGATTAGATATGCTTTCCGTAGAACAGCTATCCATGGAATTTGGAGCACGCCCTCTTTTCGAGGGCGTCTCTTTTGTTATCAACAAGAAAGACCGCGTAGCCCTCGTCGGGAAGAACGGCGCGGGAAAAAGCACCCTCCTCAAGGTACTGGCCGGCGAGGTTCACCCGACAGGAGGCACCGTAGCTCTACAGAACGGTGCCACCATCGGCTATCTGCCTCAGGTGATGGTGCTCTCCGACCACCACACGGTGATAGAAGAGACCGAGCGCGCCTTCAGCCACATCAGCGAACTGCAAGCGACAGTAAAATCGTTGGAAGAGCAGATGGCAGGGCGCACCGACTACGAGAGCGATGCCTATATGGAGATAGTGGAGCGCTATGCCCACGAGAGTGAGCGTTTCCGCATGATGGGAGGGATGAACTATCGCGCCGAGATGGAACGCACCCTGCAAGGCTTGGGATTTGAGCGCAGCGATTTCGACCGTCCCACAGGAGAATTCTCCGGCGGATGGCGTATGCGCATCGAACTGGCAAAGATATTGTTGTCACGCCCCGACATTCTCCTTCTCGACGAACCGACCAACCACCTCGACATCGAGAGTATACGATGGCTGGAGAACTTTCTGGCACGCAGCACCGGGGCCGTCATCCTCGTCAGCCACGATCGCGCCTTCATCAACCACGTCACCAACCGTACGTTGGAGATTTCGTGCCGCCGCATCACCGACTACCGCGTAGGCTATGACGAGTATGTACGCCTTCGCGCCGAACGCCGCGAGAGTCAGCTACGCGCCTACGAGAACCAACAGAAGGAAATCGCCGACATCAAGGACTTCATCGAGCGCTTCCGCTACAAGCCTACCAAGGCGGTGCAGGTACAGAGCCGCATCAAACAATTGGAGCGTATCGTCCCCATAGAAGTCGACGAGGTGGACACAGCCTCTCTCCACCTGCGTTTTCCGCCGTGTAAGCGCAGTGGCGACTACCCCGTCATCTGCGAATCCTTGGGGAAGAGCTACGGCGACCATTGTGTGCTCCGCAGTGTAGACCTCACCATCGCCCGCGGCGAGAAGGTAGCATTTGTCGGGCGCAACGGTGAAGGAAAGTCCACACTGGTGAAGTGCCTGATGGGAGAAATCCCCTATACCGGCACACTACGCATTGCACAGAACGTAGAGATAGGTTATTACGCACAAAACCAAGCTCAGCTACTCGACGACGAACTCACCGTTTTCGACACGATAGACCGTGTGGCGACGGGAGAGGTGCGCCTGAAGATACGCGACATCCTCGGAGCGTTCATGTTTGGCGGTGAAGCCTCGGAAAAGAAGGTGCGGGTGCTCTCCGGTGGAGAGCGCAGCCGTCTGGCGATGATACGTCTGTTGCTGCAACCGGTCAACTTTCTCATCCTCGACGAACCTACCAACCACCTCGATATGCGCACCAAGGACGTCCTCAAGGCGGCCATCAGTGCTTTCGACGGCACCGTCATCCTGGTCAGCCACGACCGCGACTTCCTATCGGGACTGGTCGACAAGGTGTACGAGTTTTCTCATGGTTCTGTCAGAGAACATCTTGGCGGCATTGCCGACTATCTCACCTTCTCTGCACCGGAGGAGGCGACACCCACCGTGGCATCCCCCTCTCCCCCTACCTCTCCCCAAAAAGCCGGAAGCGCGGACTATGCCGCACGCAAGGCGCTGCGCAGCCGCCTGCGCAAGGCGGAAGGCGTCGTGGCCGAAACGGAACAACGCGTAGAGGCCTTAGAACAGGAGAAAGCTGCTCTCGAGGAGCGCCTTGCCACACCGGAGGGGAGCAGCGACGCTGCCTGCTTTGAGCGCTACGCCCGACTGAGAGACGAGATTGCCGCCGCTGAAGACGCTTGGACGCTCGCCGTGAGCGACCTGGAACAGCTGCAAGAGGAGGCCGGCATACAATAAAGGACGGTTCTACCAACGAAACGCCCGAAACGCTCTTGAACGAAAAAGAACTTTTTATATGAACATCAAACCTTGGAGCCTCATGATGATGCTCCACCTCGCTGCAAGCGGCATGATGGCCGACAACCACACGCCGCTCACCACCGGATTGGACCGTTCGAATATGGACCTCTCCGTACGCCCCGGTGACGACTTCTTCCAGTTTGCCGCCGGAGGATGGATGAAGAGCCATCCCCTCACTCCTGAATTCTCCCGCTTCACCCAGTTTGAAGCACTACAAGAGACCAACCGCGAACAACTGCGGATGTTGATAGAAGCCGCCGCCGAGAGCGGGCGGGCCTCGTCCGACGACCCCGGCGTAGGTAGTCTCTATCGCCTGGCCATGGACTCCACGCGACGCAACGCCGAAGGAGCAGCGCCCATCCGTTCCCTACTCGACCGGGTGAGCGCCATCACGGAGCGCCGCTCCATCGGTAGCTTCATCGGCCGTCTGGCCGACAAGGGCATCTCCGCCTTCTTCAACGTGGGATGCGACGCCGACCTGAGAGATGCCGACTGGAACCTGCTACAGATTGGACAAGGAAGCCTCACTATGGGAGAGCGCGACTACTACCTCTCCGATGACGAAGCAACGGTGAAGGTGCGCGATGCTTATAAGCAATATATCCAACAGCTATTTCTGCTGACAGGCTGCGACGAGGCCGCCGCAAAAACGGCCATGGAAGGGGTGGTAGAGATAGAGACCCGCATGGCGCAGGCCTCCTATAGCGCCACCCGCCTCCGCGATGTCGAGGGCAACTACCACAAGATGAGCTACGACAGTCTGCTGGTCAACTATCCCGGCATCGACTGGAGCACTTACCTCCTGCAAACCGGTATCCCGGCCGTCGACGCCGTCAGCGTAGGACAGCCGGAGCCCATCCATGAGGTAGAGCGCATCTTGGCCGAAGCTCCTCTGGAGAGCCTCAAGGCCTATCTGCGCTTTCTGATCATCGACGATGCCACCGATATGCTCTCCGATGACTTCCGCGCTGCCGCCTTTGCCTTCTACGGTACGGCGATGAGCGGTGCCGAGCAAGACCGTCCCCGCTGGAAGCGCGCCGTGAGCGCAGTGGATGGCGCCCTCGGGATGGCCGTCGGCCGTATGTATGTGGCACAATATTTCCCCGAGAGCTCCAAGCAGCGCATGCTGGAACTGGTGAAACAGCTACAGCAGGCTTTCAGCGAACGCATCGAGGAGCAGAAATGGATGAGCGAACACACCAAGCAGAGCGCCCGCGAGAAGTTGCAGGCCTTCTATGTCAAGATTGGATATCCTGACGAATGGATGAACTACGACGGCCTGAACATCGACGAGACGCTGTCATACTACGAGAATCGCAAGCGCATCACTCAGTTCATGAGCCGCTATTATATCCGGAAACGCGTAGGACAGCGCGTCGACCGCGCCGAATGGCTCATGACGCCACAGACCATCAACGCCTATTACAACCCCACCACCAACGAGATTTGCTTCCCGGCGGCCATCCTCCAGCCTCCTTTCTTCAATGCAGAGGCCGACGATGCCTGCAACTATGGCGCTATCGGCGTAGTTATCGGTCACGAGATGACGCATGGCTTCGACGACCAAGGGAGCCAGTTTGACAAAGACGGCAACCTGCGCCGCTGGTGGACCGACGAAGACACCCAGGCCTTCCGGACACGCACCGCTGTCATGGCCGATTTCTTCGACGCCATTGAGGTTCTCCCCGGACTGCATGCCAACGGACATCTTACCCTCGGCGAGAACATCGCCGACCATGGCGGCCTCAACATCGCCTTCCAGGCCTTCAAGAACGCCACCGCTCGGAATCCTCTTTCCACTGTCGACGGGTTTACTCCGGAGCAGCGCTTCTTCTTGAGTTATGGCCTGATATGGGGTAACAATATCCGCGAGGCCTCCCTGCGTATGCTGACAAAGATTGACCCGCATAGCGCCGGACGCTGGCGCGTCAATGGTGCGCTGCCCCATATCGATGCATGGTATAAGGCCTGGGGCATCACCTCGAAAGACGCCCTCTATGTGCCCAAGAAGAAACGAGTAGACATCTGGTAACCTCCCCCTCACATATGCTCTATCTACCTGCAGGCCTGCCTGCCGCCCATATCCTGACGACCGAGACATCGACGTACGACATCGCCGATGCCGCGACGGTGCGACATCGGTATGAGATTTTACTCCTCAACCTGATGCCGGAGAAGGCTCGTACGGAGCTCGACATCGCGCGTATGCTCGCTGCCACCGGAGAGGACATCCGTCTCCATCTGATACGAATGGCCCAACAGCCTTGCAAGACGACGCCGGCGGTCTATATGGATACCTACTATCGCGACTTCGACGCCGCGGCGGCGGGTACCTACGACGCCCTCATCGTCACCGGGGCGCCGGTGGAGCACTTGCCCTTCTCTGAGGTGACCTATTGGGAATCACTCTGCCGCGTAATGGACTGGGCCGGTCAGAACGTTGCCCGACGGTTGTATATCTGCTGGGCGGCGCAGGCGGCACTCTACCACCACTATGGCATTGAGAAGACAGCCCTCCCGCAGAAGATGTTTGGCATCTTCCGCCAACAGGTATGTCAGCCCGACGCCCCGCTGATGGACGGTCTCTCGCCGGAATTTTCCATGCCGGGAAGCCGCCACACCGGTATCGACGCCGCCGACATCCGCCGTCACCACCTGTGCCTTCTGGCGCAGAGCGAAGAGAGCGGCGTCGGCGTCGTGACGAGTGGCGACGGGAGAGACGTCTACGTCACCGGGCATCTGGAATATGCGGCCGACACCCTCCAACGCGAATATCGCCGCGATAGGGCCAAAGGACTCGCCATTGCCCCACCCCGGTATTACTACCATCACGATGATCCGGAACGAGGCATCGACTTCTCCTGGGCGAGAGCGGCGGAACGTTTCTATGCTAACTGGGTGAGAGGGATAAAGGCCTGACAGCGGCTACTCATCGACAAAGAAACAACCACAGGAAAAGGACGGGCAACCCCATCGCCCACCCTACTCATGAAAAGAGCGACGAGATACGCCAAGTATCCCGCCGCTCTTTTCAGTATCGGATCCACCCACACGAGCCGTTATAATCCCCGGATGATGGACGCCTCATTTATCCTGCTTATCGTGAAGCGAGCCCCCTCCCAAAACGGTGCGCGAAGACCGCGAGAATCGCAAAAAATCCGGAGCGTCTGTCCCCGTGTCCGGCCGACGCAGCCACGAAGCCTTCTGTGCGTTAAAAAAAGTGTCGTTTGTGACATATACTGTCACAACGCTTGTTGGAACGGCGTCGCCGCTCATCACAACAAGTCCCGAAGAAATTTCAACAAGTCCGGGAGAAGTTTTAACAAGTCCGGGACTTGTTTCGACGCCCCCGGGACTTGTTTCGACGCAGCTCGTGCTCCGCCTCCTCCCGTCGGATGACAACATCTCTTAACAATTAACGGACTTTCGGTAGAGGTGAAGAGCTTCGTTTTCTCGCCGTTTTTGTGTTAACGAGAGTAAAAGCTAAAACACAAAATCCCAATCTATCAAAAAATAAGCCCGCAGGAATGCAGTTTTCTGTCATATTCCGTCTCATTTCTGTCGCAAAAATGCCATATCGGCTCCGTTTCCGCGACCTTTCCCGTGTCAAGATTTTTCAGCAAAATCCGCTCGTTACAAAATATTTTTTGAGGCTTGTTCTCCATCGCTACATCGAACGCCGTAAAGAAGCGTTGCATTATCGGGAGCTCATTGGCGGAATATCGTTTCTTCGTCCACTCCTACTCACTTAGAGTTGGACTGGACAGTCATGTTGTCAAGAATGAATGTGCCGAGGTACATACCGAACATCCAATCGCCGACATAAAAGAGGTCGTTGTCATCGTAGGCATGAACGGTGCCCGACAGAGAATAAACGACATTTGCATCAAGCGTGTTTATCAGACTATCGTCTATCACCCCGAGAACGCAAATCTGAATATCGGCAGAGAGATAACGATTTTTGACGTTCGGGTTGGCAATCTCTGCATAATTACCATAGTTCTCGAAAACAGCGCTCTTTGTGCCGGTCTGTTCGTTCTCGACCATCTTCTTGAACTTGAAATCTACCCCCGCGAACGGCGCCGGTTTGCCGACAAACGATTCGCCATATTTCACAATCTCCGATGTCATCGCGTTTTTCGCCTCATCGTTGCTTTCGTAGTTCGGATATTTACTCATCAAGCTCTCGGCAAAGCGCTCGACTTCAGAACTCGGTTTGCTCTCGCTCTTGCAAGAGGCGAGAATCGTTGGCAGCACGACCAACAATAGAAGGATCAATTTTCTCATTTTCATGTGTGTGTTTATATGGTTAGACATCTATTCCTTGTGTACTGAATATCGGCTCCTGCAGTCCGGCTTCTTTCATCCGACGGCGCATACGTGGAAGGTCTGAACCGCCCTTCTCTACCCCCTGCATCCCTGACAGGGATGAAACGTGGCGCCGTTGCGCATCGTCAAGGAAGAGCGTCAGCCAAACCGTTCCATTATACAGGAGTCTATCTCCTCTCAGTTTCTCATCGACAGCCTATTCATAGGGTTCTCCGAGGCAAAGTTAACATATTTCTCGGTTTGCGTTCTTTTCCGCCCCCTCTTTTCGCCGATATTCCACACGATACCCGCCGTCCTCTTCCAACGCGACTCTCCCCCACTCCGCCGACCAAAGGGCCGACGAGGTGGGGGAGAGACATCTAAAAAAGGAGGAGGAGAAGAACTATTTCTTCTTGGTGTTTTTCGGGTCGCTCAATTCGATGGTATAGCTGCGGTTGATACCGCTCTGCGACTTGGCACGTATCCACAGAACGCGGTCGGTAGAGAGATTGGCGGCACGGACGGCCTCTTCGAAGTCGTTGACGGTATACATCTCCTTGTCGTTCACCATCATGATAATAGTACCCTTGGTGACGCCGGCGTCCTGCATCTTACCACTTCTCACGGCAGAGACGACCAGACCATAGCGCAACGAGAGTTCCTGCTTCTCCTGGTCCGTCAGCGGACGGAGGGCGGCGCCAAGGCTCTCGCTATCGAGCGTCTCTACGGCAGACGTCGTTCCTTGTACGTTGCGGAGGGTAACGGTGGCATGCTTCACCGCCTTGTCGCGGACATAGGTGAGTTCCACCTTATCGCCGGGCTTGTATTTCGTGAGCTGTTCCTGCAGTTCGCTCATCTTCGTGACCTTATTACTACCGATGGCGGTGATGACATCGCCTTCTTTCAAGACATCGGCCACAGCGCCGTCGCTCGTCACCTCTTTGATATATACGCCGGTGAGGGTGCCGAGATTGACATCTTTCCCCGTCTTTTCCTTTTGTGCGTCAATATAATTGGTCACGTCGAGTCCGCTGACGCCCAATATGGCGCGCTGTACGGTGCCGTATTTCTTGAGGTCGTCGACCACGCGGTTCATGATAGAGGTAGGGATGGCAAAGCCGTAGCCGGCGTAGCTCCCCGTCTGAGAATAGAGCATGGCATTGATGCCAACCAGTTCACCGCGCGCATTCACCAGTGCGCCGCCGGAGTTGCCGGCATTGATGGCGGCATCGGTCTGTATGTAGCTCTCGATACCTCCTGTAGCGCCGAGGCCGCGTGCCTTGGCACTCACGATACCGGCGGTCACCGTAGACGTCAGGTTAAAGGGGTTGCCGATGGCCAGGACCCATTCGCCCAGCTTTAAATCGTCCGAGTTTCCTACCGTGATAGGTTTCAGTCCCGTTGCCTCCACCTTGATAAGGGCCAAATCGGTCACCTTATCCGTACCGATGATACGCGCCTTGTATTCGTGGTTGTCGTCGAGCTTTACCAACAGTTCGTCGGCATCTTCCACCACATGATTATTGGTGACGATATATCCGTCGGAGGTGAGGATGACACCGCTACCGGCCCCTTGTCGCTTCGGCGTCTGTACCTGCTGCTGACGGGTTCCGCCGCCATTTCCGCGGCCGAAGAAGTCGAAGAAATCTTCAAAGGGGTCTACATAGTTGACGGTACGTGTCTTACTATTCGTGGTCACCTTGATGTACACCACGGAACTAACAGCGCTCTCTGCAGCCACCGTCAGGTCGATAGCACCGGCAGCGGTGCGCTGTGCGGCGAGCGGCATGGCAGCAGAGAGCGCCAGCGAGCACGCCAAAATGGGAATCATGAATTTTGTTTTCATTGTATGAGACATTTTTTACACGCCGGGAAGGAGCCGCCACCGGTGGGGGTAGATGGGCCGCCCCTGAGGGGCGTGTGAGAACGAGTGTGAGCTTTAAAAATGTGCCGCAAATATAAGAGTTATCCTTTTTCCAAGGACAACAGTAAGGCATTAAAAACTTAAAAACAGGCACTTTTTTAACACTCGCGACAAGGAGCTTAACACGCCTTATACATCACGACTCCCCCGCAGATAGATGCCGCTATACAGTCGGCCGGAGGCGATGCCCAACTGTCGGGCAGAGAAGAAGTGCTCCGTGTCGGCATACGTACACCGGCCCGCCACACAGAGATGTTCTATCGCCACCCCCGCCGTCAGGAGGTCGGAGGCATTGGCACAGACAAGGTCGATATGCGGTTTCTTATATAAAGGAGTCGCAGGACTCACGGTGGACATATCATAGCCGGCAGCACGGAAGGCGTCGTAGACCTCCTGCCCTACTTCAAAGGCGGCATAGGAGATGCCCGGGCCAATCACGGCATGCAGTTCTCCCGGTGTCACGCCATACGTCCGGCATAAGGTCTCCACCGTCAGCGAAGCGATATGTGCCACCGTTCCACGCCATCCGGCATGTACGGCGGCGACGACGCCCTGCTGAGGGGCGTATAATAATATAGGTATGCAATCGGCGGTAGAGATACCCACGCAGAGTTGGGGGACGTCGGTCATCAGGGCATCGCAGCCATCTATCTGCCGGGCGCGTTCCTGTGCCGTCAAGCAAAGGAAATCCGCTGTGAGCTGCCCCACGCGGGTCCCATGTACCTGATGCGGCACGATGATTGCGTCCTCCGGGAGGTGAAGGCTATCGGCCAAGCGACGGCGGTTCTCCACCACCGCTACAGGGTCGTCACCGCAAAACGGGTTGATATTCATCGACGCATAAGTACCCGTACTCACACCGCCGAAGCGTGTGGTGGTGAAGGCACAGATAGAGGCATCGGAAGGATAAAATATCACGCTGCTCTCCTGCGCAATCTCCTTTGTTTCCGGTTTATTCATCCTCTGAGAGCATATCGATGTCATAGATTTCGTCGGCATCGTCGTCGACGACACCCTCTTCGCTATCATCTTGCCAGTCGGCAAAGTCAGCATCCAGTACTTCCACCTTACGGTCGCGGTGTATGATGGCACCGCCCTCACTGATAGCCTGCAATTTATTGCTTTCGCTGTTCAGCTCTTCCCAGAGGCAGTCTTTGAGTTCCTGAATACCCTGTCCCGTGACGGCAGAGATGAAGCACACGGGCAGGTCATCGGGGAGGTCTTCATGGAGCATCTCTATGAGTTCGTCGTCAAGGAGGTCGCACTTGGTGACGGCCAAGATGCGGTGCTTGTCGAGCATACCGGGGTTAAACTTGGCCAATTCGCCCAACAGAATGTCGTACTCCTTTCGGATATTGTCGGTATCCCCCGGCACCATAAACAACAGGAGAGAGTTGCGCTCAATATGTCGCAGGAAGCGCAACCCCAGCCCGCGTCCCTCACTGGCGCCCTCGATGATACCGGGGATGTCGGCCATCACGAACGAGCGTCCGTCGCGATAGGGCACGATGCCCAACGACGGTTCCAGTGTGGTGAAGGGATAGTTGGCAATCTTCGGGCGTGCCGATGACAAGGCAGAGACGAGGGTCGACTTCCCGGCATTAGGGAAGCCCACCAGTCCGACGTCGGCCAGCAGTTTCAATTCGAGAATCACCATCATCTCCTGCATCGGTTCTCCGGGCTGTGCGTAGCGCGGAGTCTGGTTGGTGGCCGTTCGGAACTGGAAGTTGCCCAGTCCGCCACGTCCTCCCTTGAGCAGCATGACGACTTGTCCGTCCTCGGTCACGTCACATACATATTTCCCCGTCTCAGCATCATAGGCCACCGTTCCCAGGGGCACATCGATATAGCGGTCTTCGCCATCACTGCCATGCGAGCAGCACTTGGAACCGTTGCCCCCGTGTCCGGCAAAGACATGACGGTCATAGCGCAGATGGAGCAACGTCCAGTAGTTGTGATTGCCACGCAGATATACATGGCCGCCACGACCGCCGTCGCCACCATCGGGACCACCATTAGGTTGGTACTTTGCACGATGCAGGTGCATCGAACCACGACCGCCCTTTCCGGAGCGGCAATAAATCTTTACGTAGTCTACAAAATTGCTTTCGGCCATACAAACGAAGAAATGGGGAAATGAATGATGAATATTTCGCTAACAGGAGTTCTAACAGGAGAACACCGCGTTGAGAGGGGGGCTCACTGCGGCACAAGCCTTTTTCAGAACTGCCCTAAAAGTCAAGAATTAGGAACAACCGACCGGCAAAGACGGTCTCCACCGCCTCACGCCCTCTTGTTATTCCTAATTCTTGCAGACACGCGGTCTTTACTTCAGCGTGTCAATCACCGCGCAGAGAGCGGCGTTGATGGTTTCCAACTCGCCATAGCCCTGTACGGCATGACGCAGGCCTTCCTTCTCATACCATTCGATGAGGGGCGCCGTCTGCGAATTGTACACAGCCAGACGCTTGGCGATAGTCTCAGCGTTGTCGTCGGCACGACCGGAGGTCTTACCGCGATTGATCAGACGCTCCATCAGCATTTCGTCGGGTACGTCCAATTCGAGCATTGCGCCCACGGCTTGTCCGCGTTCTGCCAGCATAGCCTTCAGTGCTTCTGCCTGCGGAATGGTACGGGGGAAGCCGTCGAAGATAACGCCTTCACAGGGGCACATACTGTCGTACGTGCTGGCAAGGATATCAATCATCAAGGCGTCGGGGATGAGTTGCCCGTTGTCGATATAGCTCTTGGCGGTAGCGCCCAGTTCCGTACCGTTCTTTATCTCTGCGCGCAGCACGTCGCCGGTAGAGATGTGCTTGAAACCGTACTTCTTGATGAGCAAATCACTCTGCGTACCTTTCCCCGAACCCGGGGCACCGAAAATAACGATGTTCTTCATTGTGTCTTGTTGTTGTCGTTTTTGTTGATGGTAGATAATGGGGATTCTAAGAATGGACGCCCTATCTCTTGGTAAGAGAAGGCTCTCGGTGGCTTTCGTCTCTCTGCGGTCATCGTCCGCCGGTTCCGTCGATCATGTAGTTCACTACACTCCCACCGTCTCCGTCGGCGCGACCACCCGATGGTCTGACAGCCACACAACTCCATTGTTAGGACCGCCCGAAGACGAATGTCGCTCTTCAGCGTATTCGCTTATTTTCTCATTCTGTATCTATGGTGTAAATATCGCGCAGGTAGCGTCCCTCACCGTCATAATCGAGGCCATAGCCCACAATGAAGTCGCTGGGGATGTCGAAGCAGCGATAATCGATGGAGAGCTCCACCTTCAGATTCTCCGGCTTGACGAGGAGCGATGCCACACGAATCTCGGCCGGGTGCTTGGCGCGCAGCGTCTCCAGCAGCTCTTTCATCGTCAGACCGGAGTCGATGATATCCTCCACGACGATGACGCTGCGGCCCTCGATATCTTCGCTCAAGCCTATCAGCTCCTTGACACGCCCCGTCGACGAAGTGCCTTCATACGACGACATACGAACAAAGGTGATTTCGCTGGGCGTCTCAATGGCACGTATCAGGTCGGCTGCAAACATAAACGAACCGTTGAGCACGGCTAACAGCAGAGGGCGTTTCCCCTGCATATCACGGCTTATTTCGCTCGCCACCTGACGGATGCGCTGCTGTATGTCGGCTTCCCGGAGATAGATATGGAAGTCCTTGTCTTTCACTCTTACGTGTTGCATACAAAAAAATTTTTGCAAAGATAGCACAAGTGAGCGGAATGAAAAAGCGGGCACGCTCGTTTTTTATGTCACTCACTTGTGCTATCTTTGCAACAACTTATGTTTTCCATTCTCATCCCCTGTCGCAACTACGACTGCCACGCACTCATCGACAGTCTCGCCGCGGAAGCCCGTCGCCTACGTGCCGAGACCGCCGATGCTGAAGTGCCCTTCGACTACGAGTTGCTGCTGCATGACGATGCCTCCACCGACAACGATGCGATGGCACGGAATGTGGCAGCGCTGTCGCGTGCACAGGGACGCCTTCTCACCATCGACGCGCCCTCCCCTATCGGGGCGTCGCAGGCGCGGCAACGCCTCATCCGTGCCGCTCGCTTCCCCTACCTGCTCTTCATCGACTGCGATGCTGCCGTCACGACCGACGACTTCCTGCACCGTTATTGGGAAGAAAGGGATGCCGCCGAGGTGATATGCGGCGCCATCGAAAACCCGCCGCTACCGGCGCCGGTGGGCCACGAGCTGCGCTATCGCTATGAACAAGCGGCGATGCACGGCCCTCGACGGATGGAATGGCGACGGGCACACCCCTACGAACATTTCACGGCCTTCAACGTGCTGATACACGCCACCGTATTCACACGGGTCAATTTCGACGCCCGCATTGATCGCTACGGCTACGAAGACACCCTACTAGGATGGGAGCTACAGCGGGAGGGGATAAGTATCCTGCACACCGACAATGCCCTCCGGCATTGCGGCATTGACAATAACCTATCCTTCCTGACAAAGACGGAGACCGCCCTTTCTGTGCTCCGCCGTCTGGGCCCGCCGCTCACCGACCATTCCCCCATAGCACGCTTGGTAGGGGCCGTGCGCCGCCTTCCCCTCGCCGGGCGTCTCCTGAACGTTCTGTTCCGCCTCCTGCGCCCGCTCCTACGCCGCCAACTGTTGAGTCACCACCCCTCTCTTCTTGTATTCAACCTCTACAAAGTGGGATGGTACAACCAACTGATAGAAACGACCTAAGAAAACTCAGACTCTCCCATTACGAATGCAACTTGACCATCTTTCCATTGTCAACTACAAGAATATCGCTACGGCCGACCTCACCTTTTCTCCCAAGCTCAACGGGCTGATAGGGAGCAACGGCATGGGAAAGACCAACGTACTCGACGCCATCTACTACCTCTCCTTCTGCAAAAGTGCCGGGGGCGGAACGGATGCGTTCACGCTGCGTCACGACGCGGACTTCTTTCTCCTACAAGGGAACTACAGCGATGCCGACAGCAGTGCGACAGAGGTAACCATCGGCCTGAAGCGCGGCACGCGGAAACGCCTGCGCACCGACGGAAAAGATGTGAAGCGACTGGCCGAACACGTGGGACGCATACCATTGGTCATGCTCTCTCCCGGCGACTCTCTCCTCGTCTCCGGCGGCAGCGAGGAGCGCCGCCATTTTATGGACATCGTCATCTCACAGTACGACGCGCGCTATCTTGACGCCCTCATACGCTATGAGCATTCGCTCAAACAACGCAACGCCCTCCTGCGCGCCGAGGAAACGCCCCACCCCGAAGTGATGGACGTGGTGGAAGAGATGATGTCGGCCGATGCCGACGTTATCTACGCGGCACGGCGGGCCTTCATCGACGCCTTCCTGCCCATCTTCCAGTCGCTCTACGCCCGCCTCTGCCCCGTCGACGACGAGCGGGTCGACATCGTCTACGAGACACACGGCACCCGCGGCCCGCTCGCCCCGCTGCTGAGAGCCGGCCGCGAGCGGGAACACATCGTGGGATACTCGCTCCACGGCCCTCACAAAGACGAGCTCTCCTTGTTGATGAACGGATATCCCGTCAAGCGCGAATGCTCACAGGGACAGACTAAGATGTTTTTTATCGCAATGAAACTGTCGCAGTTTGTCTTCCTGCACCGCCACGGACACCGGACGACACCGCTGCTCCTGCTCGACGATATCTTCGACAAACTGGATGCGGCCCGCGTGGCGCGTATTATCGACTATGTGGGAGGGGAAGACTTTGGACAAATTTTCATTACCGATACCAACCGCGACCATCTGGACCACATCCTCTCCATGTCGGAAAAGCCCTACTGCCTTTTCCATGTAGAAAACGGGGAAATCACTTCCCTACACACGCTATCGACCGAATAAGCGATGGAAAGACGAAAAACAGAAGACGTGACGCAAGTCCTCCTGCGCTTTATGCGCGAGGCGGGACTGGAAAGTCCTCTGGCGGAATACCGTCTGATACAAGCCTGGGCAAAAGTCGTCGGCGACATCGCGGCGCGTGCCACCACCGCCCTCTATATCCGCAATCAGGCGCTGCACGCCCATCTAAACAGTCCCGCCCTCAAAGCCAACCTCATGATGCAGCGCAGCCGCCTCGTCGAGGCGCTCAATCGAGAAGCCGGGCGACAAGTCATCACGGAAATCATTCTGGAATGACTTCCGCCAAGAACCTCATTAAGAAGATTTATTCCAATCCGCCATAAGGCAGCCGACGCTCTCCATAAGACCGGGAATCCACTTGAGATAAGACGTTCTCCTTGTTGTTGACCGTCTTGTATGCCGTGAACGGCCCGGAGTTTTCCGTCTGTCGTTCTTTTTTTGCATCACCTCGAGATATGTTTCAGCGGTGGAGACAACATGAATATGTCCATCGCGCTGCTTCTTATAGCTGTAAGAATGCAATATTTGGGCTATCTGCTTCACCCGAATCA
>CAZXFS010000023.1:0-164 GCA_964640535.1 uncultured Prevotellamassilia sp.
GAGCATTTGACTACGGATCAAAAGGTTATAGGTTTGAATCCTATAGGAGTCACAAGAAGAGAGAGGACATCCGTTCTCTCTCTTCTTGTGTATAAGCGTCCTCCTTCCTAAAAAACAGTCTGCTTACTTCATCACTTCGTTTGTTTGCACTATCTTTGCATAAG
>CAZXFS010000023.1:264-33711 GCA_964640535.1 uncultured Prevotellamassilia sp.
ATAGGCTGCACTCGGATACGTAAGTAAACTTCCGCCTCTCTCGTTTGCACTATCTTTGCATAAGATAGGCTGCACTCGGATACGTAAGTAAACTTCCGCCTCTCTCGTTTGCACTATCTCTTCTCAACGAATCCTCTATATGACTCCAATCTTTATTGCAGGGCCCTGCGTCATCGAGAGCGCCGAACTGTTGGATACGGTGGCTCAACGGCTGGTCGCCATAGAAACGGCCTTGGGCACCCCTATTATCTTTAAAGCGTCCTTTGATAAGGCCAATCGTACGTCTATCCACTCTTTCCGCGGCCCCGGGCTGGAGCGCGGACTGCAGATGCTGGCCGACATAAAAGAGCGTTATGGTCTGCGCCTGCTGACGGATATCCATGAGAGCTGGCAGGCGGAGGCCGTCGGCCGGGTGGTCGACGTGATACAGATACCGGCCTTCCTCTGCCGTCAGACGGACTTGCTGGTGGCGGCAGCGCGTACGGGCCGTACCGTGAATATCAAGAAAGCTCAGTTTCTCAGCGGCGAAGATATGCGTTATCCCGTAGAAAAATGCCGCGATGCAGGAGCTACAGAGGTGTGGCTGACGGAGCGAGGCAACCAGTTCGGGTATAACAACCTGGTGGTGGACTTCCGCAATATCCCCGTCATGCACCCTTTGGCCGACCGTGTCATCATGGACTGTACGCACGCAGTGCAACGCCCCGGCGCCGCCGGTGGTGCCACCGGCGGAAATCGCGAATATATCCCCGCCATGGCGCTGGCGGCAAAGGCATTCGGCGCCGACGGCTTCTTCTTCGAGACACACCCTGCGCCGGATAGCGCACTGAGTGACGGCCCCAATATGTTGCCACTGGATGCGGTGGAGGAACTGCTGAGACAACTGCTGTGAGCACCCCGCCAGTAACGCACCGCTTGATTTTTGATAGACCTATTACTATATATTTATAAAAGGAGTTTACCTGTTCTATGAGTAAATGGACTGAAACGGCCATCAAGTGCTTGCGCGACGAAGCGGAGGCCTTGCTGGGGCTTATCCCCTTTGTTGACGAACATTTTGATAAAGCTGTAGAGATTATATTGGCTTGCCGCGGAAAGGTGATTGTGACCGGCGTGGGCAAGAGTGGACATATTGGAGCAAAGATAGCGGCCACCTTGTCGAGCACGGGAACACCGAGCTTCTTTGTCAACCCTCTCGACGCCTTCCACGGCGATATGGGGGTGATGGGAGGCAACGATGTCGTGTTGGCACTCTCTCACTCGGGGCAGACCGACGAACTGTTGCGCTTTATCCCCTTCCTCCAAGAACGTCATATCCCGGTCATCGCAATGACGGGGAATCCGGACTCGCTGTTGGCGCGTCATTCCGTGGTGCATCTGACGACAGCCGTAAAGCATGAGGCGTGTCCTCTGGGACTGGCACCGACGTCATCGACAACGGCGGCATTAGCCATGGGTGACGCTCTGGCCTGCGCCCTGATGGAGGCACGTCATTTCCAGGCGGCGGATTTTGCCCGCTTCCATCCCGGAGGCTCTCTGGGAAAACGCCTGCTCACCAAGGCGCGCGACGTGATGCACACGGAGCATCTTCCCGTCGTCGCTCCACAGACACCTCTGGGAGAGGCGGTGATACACATGAGCCGGGGACGTCTGGGCTTGTGCGTAGCGATGGAGGCCAACCGGGTGCGCGGACTCATCACCGACGGCGATGTGCGGCGCGCCATGGAGAATGCCCAAGACCGCTTCTTCCATCTGACGGTGGGAGATATCATGACCGAAAAGCCTAAATGCGTGACGCCGGACACTCAGATTACGGAGATAGACCGCCTGTTCCGCACCTATAAGATACATTCCGTGTTGGTGACGGAAGCGGAGGGCGCGCTGCTGGGCATTGTGGACTCCTTCAGTACGATGTTCTGATAATAGGCAAGAAATGAATACTCCGGTGATTATTCTGACAAGAAAGGCGGTCGGTGGGTATCCCCGCCTCGCCATAAGTGTCCTTTTCATCGCCATCTCTCTCTGCGCGGCCTTTACGGCCAAGGGCGCCGCCGTTTCCTCGATGGAATCGGAAGAAACGGCGGTCGTCGGCAACGCGGAGACTGCAGACAGTGTGCCGGCGGTGCAACACTTCTTGGAAGAACGTTACGGCGTCGACTTCTCCCGGAATAATCGCGTGGTGTTCTTCCGCAACGGGCAGGAGAAATTCGACGATATGTTTCGCGCTGTCGCTTTGGCACAGCGGAGTATCCACATGGAATACTTCAATTTCCGCAACGACTCCATCTCCCACGAACTCTTCACCCTGCTGGAGAAGAAGGCAGCCGAGGGCGTACAAGTGCGCATCTTGTTTGACGGTTTCGGCAACAGTTCCAATGACCGCCCGCTGCGACGCTCTTATCTGCGCACGCTTCGCGCGGCGGGAGTGGAGATTTACCCGTTCGACGCCATCCGCTTCCCCTATGTCAACCACGTGATGCACCGTGACCATCGCAAGATTGTGGTCATCGACGGCATGGTGGCGTATACCGGAGGCATGAACGTGGCCGACTACTACATCAAGGGGAAGGAAGACTTGGGCGAGTGGCGCGATATTCATGCCCGCGTGGAGGGCGACGCCGTGGACGACTTGCAAGCGGTGTTCCTCAACTTTTGGAATAAACAGACCGGGCAAAATGTCTGTGGGGCAGAATATTACACCGGATACAAACGAGCAGCAGACTACTTCCCCGCGTTGGCGCCGGATACATGCCGTACGGCGGGCGACAAGTGCGTAGGCGTTGTCAATCGCGACGTGCATCAATCGCCGCGTATTATACACGACACCTTCGTGATGGCCATCGATCAAGCCCGGGAGCAGATACAAATCATTAATCCTTACTTCACCCTCTGCCGCCACATTAAGCGGGCGTTGCGGCGGGCGTTGCGGCGCGGCGTCGACGTGCAGATTATGGTGTCGGAGAAGAGCGATATCCCGGTGACGCCGCGTGTGGTGGAATACAATGTGCATCGTCTGATGCGGCGCGGCGCAGAAGTATATTTCTTCCAAGGCGGGTTCCACCACAGCAAGGTGATGATGATAGACAGCTGCATGGCTTTTGTAGGCTCCGCCAATCTCAATAGCCGCAGCCTCTCCTTCGATTACGAGTGCAACTTGATGCTGATAGACCGCCCGTCGACGCTCGTGTTGCAGCAAATCTTTGAGTTGGACAAACAGCAGCGCTGCCACCGCCTGACACCGGAATACTGGCGCTCCTTCAGCCGATGGAAGCGCTGGAAAGGCTGGCTGTTCCACTTCCTGACGCCGGTGGTATAGCAATGCGGCGCGCGTCTTCAGGGGACGACACGGCCGATAGCGTCATTCCGCTTACGAGCGGGGCGGCACCGACGTAGGTCTCCCTCAAAGAAAGAACGGGCCTCGCCCGGTGACGGATAGAAATATTGTTCCCCTTATCTCCTCGGCTTATGCGAGATACTACCTTTACTCTAACGAAAGCCATCGCCATTATCCTGGTGGTGGTGAGCCACGCAGGAGCTCCTGTGTGGTTGAACCGTTTTATCTTCCAGTTCCATGTCCCCATCTTCTTCCTCTGTGCCGGCTATTTCTTCCGGCCGGAATATCTCGAAGACGGGCGGCGTTTTGTGGCTCATCGCTTTCAGCGCCTTTATCTCCCGTTTGTAAAGTGGAGTCTCTTCTTCTTAATTATCCACAACCTGCTCTTTCCGCTGGGACTGCTGAGTGAGACTTACGGCAATGCGGCGGGCGGCGTGTTGCACCCTTATACGTGGCACGACTTCTGCCAGCGTTGCTGGAATGTGGTGTTCAATATGTCTGGATACGACGAGTTTATCTGCGGCGCCTTCTGGTTCTTCCGCACCCTACTGGTGTCGAGTCTGGCTTTCCTGGTGGGGATGACGCTCCTCCGGCGCCTGCTGGTGCGAAGGGGGAAGGATGTGCCAGCGTGGCAGACGCCGGTGCTTCTTGCGGCGGTGTGCTGCCTGCTGATTATATGGAAGATTGGGGGAAACCTTCGGCTGACGGGAATCGCCGGCGGCGGCTATCGCGAGCTCCTCGGCGTTATATTCCTCTGCTTGGGATACCTCTATCGTCTGTACCACACCCGTATCCCATCGTCGGTGGTGGTGCCGCTTGTCTGCGTCGCCGTCACGGTATTG
Source organism: uncultured Prevotellamassilia sp. (assembly GCA_964640535.1). Lineage (GTDB taxonomy): Bacteria > Bacteroidota > Bacteroidia > Bacteroidales > Bacteroidaceae > Alloprevotella. The sequence goes on from CAZXFS010000023.1 coordinate 4,441, forward strand.
GGAGCTTGGCTGTTTCCCAGTAGTATGGCCCCGAAAGCTGACTATGTCGGTTTTTTCGGTCTCCTGCTGCCGGCCGTGGGGGGCTTTGGTATGGTTCATGCTCTCTCTCATGTGATACATCGGCGGGGCGGATGGATAGAACGCGGCTTAGTATATATAGGTGATCGTACACTCTATATCTTCGCCTTTCACCTCTTGGCCTTCAAGGTGGTGAGCGCCGTTAAAGTGGCCTGTTACGGGCTCCCTTACCAGCGGATGGGCGAGCACACTGTCGTCCATGAGGCCGCCGGCGATGCCTTTTGGGTTCTATACGTTGTTGTCGGTGTCGGCCTCCCTCTGGCTTGGCTGGCTCTCTATCGCTATTTGCAAAAACATTACGACCTCTCGCTGAAAAACTGTCTGCGCGTCTTGTGGCGGTGGAGCATTGTCGCCCTGCGCGCGCTCTTGCGGGGCTGCGTGAAGGCGGCAAAGGCTTTGCGCCGCTGCATCATGGGATTCTTCCGCAGTATGGTAGATATTGTGAAGGCTTCGAGCCCGAAAGAAGAGTAGCCAACGGGGTGACGACGGCCGTACCTGTGCGAATCTCAGGTGAACCTACATCCGCGATAGGAGGGGGCGGGAATAGCGTCCCCTTGACAAAGAAGACAAATACTCACAAAGATAAATGAAGAAAAATATCGATATATTCTTGGCCGCAACGGCCGATAACGAGTCCCTCCGGCGCTGCGTCGCTACGCTGACGGCGTGTCCGCTGGTAGAGACACTGTATCTCCTGCGCCCCGTGCAGAACCGGGAGAAAGGAGTCCCGACGGGCTCTCTTCCGGAGAAATGCCGCCTGTTGGAGGTGGAGCATCTCACGTCGATGAAGACGCTGCGCCTCATCGCGAAGCACAGTCATGCACGCTATGTCGCGCTCTGCCTCAAGCCGATATCCCTCACCCCGGGCTATCGCTGTATGGAGCGCTTGGTGGATACCATCGAGACGACCGGTGCCCTGATGGTCTACTCCGACCGCTATGAGCAACGGGGGGCGGCGGTCTGCCCGCATCCCACTATCGACTACCAGCCGGGAAGCCTGAGAGATGACTTCGACTTTGGCGCGTTGACGGTGTGGCGCGCCTCGCTTTTGGCCGATTTCATCGCGTCGGAGAGCGCTGCGCCACGCTATCAGGTGGCGGCACTTTATGCGCTGCGGCTCTATGTGTCGCGGCGAGGCTCCTTGTTCCACCTCCCCGAGCGTCTCTATTGCGAAGTCGAAGACGACTGTCGGGAGAGTGGCGAGAAGCAGTTTGACTACGTAAACCCCGCCGCCCGCGAGGCGCAGGTGGAATATGAGCGTGCCTGTACGCACCATCTCAAAGAGATAGGGGGCTGGCTGGCGCCGGGGGAATGGGACGAACTGCCCCGGCCGGGAGGCGATGATGCCTTCCCCGTTACGGCCTCTGTCATCATCCCCGTTCGCAACCGCGAGCGTACGATAGCGGATGCCGTCCGGAGCGCCTTGAGTCAGGAGGCCGACTTCCCGTACAATGTGCTGGTGGTGGACAATCATTCGACAGACCATACCTCCGAGATATTGAACCAATTGGCAACAGAGGACGCCCGCCTGGTAGTGATACGCCCCGAGACAACCGACTTGGGAATTGGCGGCTGCTGGGACCTGGCCATCCGTCACCCGCAGTGTGGTGCCTATGCCGTGCAGCTGGACTCTGACGACCTGTACAGCTCACCGCAGACGCTTGCCACGATTGTCGACGTCTTTCGTCGGCAAGGGGTCGCCATGGTCATCGGCGCCTATCGCATGGTTGACTTCTCCCTCCAGACCCTCCCCCCGGGGCTGATAGCCCACAAAGAGTGGACGCCCGAGAATGGGCGAAACAATGCACTGCGCATCAATGGCTTGGGAGCACCGCGCGCCTTCCGTACGGATATCCTGCGGCGCATCGGTTTCCCCAACACCTCGTATGGCGAGGACTATGCCCTCGGGCTGGCCTTCTCGCGTCACTATAAGATGGGACGTATCTACGAAGAACTCTATCTGTGTCGTCGATGGGAGGGTAACTCCGACGCCGCCCTCTCGGTAGAGCGCGTGAATGCCAACAACTACTACAAAGACCGCCTGCGCACCATCGAACTTACGGCGCGCCGTCGTATGCTGCAACAGTGGAACCACGCTGTGTCGCAGGACGAGGTGGAGGCCTTCTTCGATAAACAGATGCGACTGTGGGAGGTGGCACGACAACGTTTCGAGGAACTGACGACGCAGATTCAGACGCGGCGTCTCGAGGAGGAGGACTATCAGCTGACGGTGCAGTATAACCCCTGTCGCATCGTCTCCACCTCCGCACAAGTAGACGCGCGGACGCTAAAGGAGCGCCCCTGCTTCCTCTGCGACAACCATCGTCCCGCCAAGCAGATAGACCTCCCGATAGAAGGCGACTACCATATTCTTATCAACCCGTTCCCCATTTTGCCGCATCACCTCACCATCCCCACGCGGCGCCATCGCCCCCAAAAGTTGTCGGTGATGTTGCGAGGCATGATGCGTGTGGCGTGGAATATGCCCGATTTCATCGTCTTTTACAACGGCGGGCGTTGCGGAGCCTCGGCCCCCGACCATGCCCATCTGCAAGCCGGGGCGCGCGGCATCGTTCCCTTGGAACGCGACTGGAAGTACTACGAAAACCGACTGGAGAAGATATATCCGCTTACAGCCTCCGATGAAACCGACCTGGAGGAACAAGGATATAAGGCGTCTCATGTAGGCATCTATCTACTGCAGGGCTATGCATGTCCCGCCTTTGTCCTTCTGGGAGGCCGCCCCGATGGCGACGGATACCTGCTGTCAAAACTGATGTCCGCTCTTCCCATAGGACGCGGGCATTATGAGCCGGATGTCAACCTGCTGGCCTGGCGACAGAACGGTGGCCCGGCCGATGACGATAGTATTGTGACCATTGTGTTCCCCCGACGCAAGCATCGCCCCGATGCCTATTTTGCAACGGGGGCGCAGCAGTTGCTCATCAGTCCGGGGGCTCTGGATATGGGAGGACTACTGATTACACCGCGTGAGGAAGATTTCCAAAAAATAACGCCGGAAAAAGCTGTCGCCCTCCTGCAAGAAGTCACCTTCACCAAAGAACAGATGCGACAGGTGGCTCGCAAGCTCCTCCACAAGGTGGCGGGCACTAAGGCCGTTCGCGACGATAAGATGCCCCTCGACAAAGAACCGGAGGTGTCGGTAGGTATCCTGCGTGATAGCGAGGTGAACTTCTTCATCACCGGAACCTTTACGGCCAAGGGCGTCGAGGTGACGGGGGCTCAGACGGCTCGCGTCAGCGACGGAGGCATCTTGTGGCGCGACACCCTCTACAGCGAGTTGACCTTCTGCCCGGCTTCCACCGATGCCACCTTCTCCATTGATGCCGTGACCATTGGTGTCGATTTCCACTGGCAACGTCGCGAACGCCAGACTTTCACGGGGAAGCTGCGCCTTATCGTCGACGAGGAGAAGCTGATTGTTATCAACATCCTGCCGGTGGAAGACTACCTCACCAGTGTTATCAGTTCGGAGATGAGTGCCACCTCCGCCCCCGAGCTGCTCAAGGCCCATGCCGTGATATCGCGGAGCTGGCTGTTCAGTCAGATGCAGCGGAGATATAGCGATGGCGCCCGCCCCTCGGGCAATTTCTTCTCCTTCGTTCGCAAGGATGACACGTGCGTGAAATGGTACGATCGCGAGGACCATCTCCTCTATGACGTCTGTGCCGACGACCACTGTCAACGCTACCAAGGCATCACCCGTGCCATGAACCCCGCTGTGCGCGAGGCTATCGAAGCCACCCGCGGACGTGTAATCGTCGATGCCGATGGCGCCATTTGCGACGCCCGCTTCTCCAAATGTTGCGGGGGTGTCACCGAGCGTTTCTCCACCTGCTGGGAAGACAATGACAAGCCCTATTTAGCCCCCATCTACGACACGCCGGAAGGCGCTGCCGCCGATTTGTCCGACGAGGCCGCTGCGCGAGAGTGGATACTCCATGCTCCCGAGGCCTTCTGCCATACGTCGGATAGCGCCCTGCTGCAACAAGTGCTCAACCACTACGACCACGAGACGACCCCCGATTTCTATCGTTGGCGGGTGGACTACTCGCAGGAGGAGTTGGCGCGTCTCATCGCCGAGAAGCGCGAGGAAGACTTCGGTGCCATCCTCGACCTCCAACCCGTGGAGCGCGGTGCCAGCGGACGCCTGAAGCTCCTGCGTATCGTGGGAACGAAGAAAACCATGGTCATCGGTAAGGAGCTGGAGATACGTCGCAGTCTTTCTTCCTCCCATCTGCTCAGTTCGGCCTTCGTCGTCGAGAAGGGCCCCGCGGGCCCGGAGGGCGCTCCCGCCACCTTCACCCTTTACGGCGCCGGGTGGGGGCATGGTGTAGGACTGTGCCAGATAGGCGCCGCCGTGATGAGTACAAAGGGATATGACTACGTGCGCATCTTAGGCCATTATTACCATCAAGCCGATATCAAGAAGCTCTATGAATAGTCCCTCTCGTCCTACCTCCTCAACGATTCCTTCCGCCGGCTCCGCCGGGCGGAAGTCGTATCCCTGGCGTTGGATTCCTACGCTCTATTTTGCCGAAGGAGTCCCCAATGCCGTGGTGACCATCGTTGCCGTGGTGATGTACAAGCGGTTGGGGCTGAGCAACGAGCTGATAGCCCTCTATACCTCGTGGCTGTATCTCCCCTGGGTCATCAAACCGTTTTGGAGTCCCGTCGTCGACAGCCTGCGCACCAAGCGGTGGTGGATTCTGCTGATGCAGCTCTTCATCGGTGCGGCGATGGGCGGCGTGGCGTTTACCCTCCCCATGGCCTCCTTCCTGCAGTGGACCTTGGCCTTCTTCTGGCTGATGGCCTTCAGCAGCGCCACCCATGATATTGTGGCCGACGGCTACTATATGTTGCAGCTCACCCCTCACGAGCAGGCACTCTTTGTGGGCATCCGCAGCACCTTCTATCGTCTGGCCACCATCGCCACGCAGGGCGTCCTCATTATGATAGCCGGGATGCTGGAAATCTACACGCGGCAGCCGCAGCGAGCCTGGACGCTGACCTTCTTTGCCGCCGCCGCCGTCTTTCTCTTGCTGTGCTTGTACCACACGCTGACCCTTCCGCGCCCCGTCGCCGATGTGAAGAAGTGCTCGGTGGGGCATCTGTGGCAAGGCATGCATGATACCGTCGTGTCGTTTTTCCGCAAACCGCATATACTGGCCGCCCTCGCCTTCATGCTGTTCTATCGCTTCCCCGAGGCCTTACTCTCCAAGGTGTGCCCCCTGTTTCTACTCGACAGCGTCGATGCCGGCGGTCTGGATATGACAACGGCACAGATAGGACTGGTGCAGGGAAGTGTGGGAATTATCGGTCTCACCCTGGGCGGCATCCTGGGGGGCGTTGTCGTTGCGCGTCATGGCTTCGGGCGCTGGCTCTGGCCTATGGTGGCCGGCATCTCACTGCCCAATGTGGTCTATATCCTCTTGGCCTATTTCCAGCCGGACTCGACGCCCATCGTCGGCGCCTGCGTCTTTGTGGAGCAGTTTGGCTACGGCTTTGGCTTTACGGCCTATATGCTTTACCTCATCTATTTCTCACAAGGGGCGGAGGCCACCTCTCATTATGCCTTCTGCACCGGAGTGATGGCCTTGAGTCTGATGCTCCCCGGTATGGTGGCCGGATGGCTGCAAGAGCGGGTGGGCTACCTCAACTTCTTCATCATCGTGATGGCGCTCATCCCCATCACCTTCCTCGTCTCTGCCTTGATACGGGTGGAGAAAGACTTTGGGCGCAAGGACGAGTGAGTCTGGCGCTGTTCCTTAGAACTACCATCTACAAACTATATGTTATACACATGAAACGTACCATTCTACATCCGGCAATGACAGGCGGCCTCCTTGCTTGTCTTGCCCTGGGAGGAGGCGCCGCAGCCCTTTCTGCGCAAGCCGTCATCTTCCCGCAGAGTCAGCAAGCCGGTGAGGCCACTCTCTCCGAAATAGGGGGGGGGTACTCTCTTGCAAATGATTTATTTAGAGCAACTTACACGCTGAATGACGGCGTCCTTCGCTTCGACGGCGCCGCCTCTCTGGGACTGCTTCCCACCGACGACCTCTTCCGTGTGACCCTCTCCGGCGGTGAGGCGGTTGGCTCCTCCTCCATGACACTCACCGGTGTCAAGATGATAGACCTGAGTGGGGACGCCGCTGCCGTGCGCGGCAGTGAGCGCTTCGACGGGAAAGCCCTGCAAGCGGAGTATACCTATGGCGGGCTCGGTATCGTATGGCGTGCCATTTTGCGTAACGGTTCCCACTATCTGCGCACCGAGTTATCGCTGACGCCCACCGATGGGGATGTCGCGATGTACAGCCTCACTCCGATGTGCTATCGTTACGACACGGATTTCAGTGCCTCGCTCCCCGAGGTTGTGGGGAATACGCGTGGTGCTGTGGTGGCCAACGATAAAATCTTTGCCGGTCTGGAGACGCCGATGGGCTTGAATACACTCGGCTACGAAGGCGCTGCACCCACCGAGGCCTTCTCCTATAACGCCTGGACCGCCGACTCGTGGAGCTGGCAGCCTGCCGAGACGACGCCGCAGGGCATCCTCAACCTGGGATTCTCCGCCTCGGAGGTGGTGGGCTACTATGGCGCCTTGACCTTCAGTGAGAGCGGTTCCACTACCGTTACCTTCGCCTATACCTCCGGCACCCACCGCATGAATTTGGTCGGTGTAGATGTGGTGGACGAGACGAGTGGAGAAGTGGTTGCCTCCGACTACCATATCGGCTATACCGGCAACAATAAAGAGAACAATGTCTATACGCTCGACATCCCTGCCGCCGGAACCTACCGCGTGCGCTATTTCGGTGAGACGAAGACCGAAACCATCACCAGTAGCGGTTCTATTACCTACAGTCAGAGCGTTTCTACTCCTACACTCTTAGGAAGTGGTACCTCTCTCAGTAATGCTTATACCGCTTCCGATTTCACACTCACTACTACTTATCCGGAAGCCATCAGTGGCTTCCAGTGGGCCTCCGGTGGCGTAAGCACGTTCCGGATGCCGGTGACGGTGACGTCGGCTCCCGGCGAACTGTCGGTGACCTTCACCATGGCTTCCGGTTACTATGCACTGGCGCCTTATGGCGTGGAGCTGATCGATGCCGCCGGGGAGGTCGTTGCCAGCGACTACCACTTTAGTAAGGTGAATACCTCCGGCGCCTCCGACGGTACCGACAATACCTATACATTGACGGTACCTCAGGAGGGCGATTACACCTTGTGCTACTATGTCCATGGCGGAAACCTCGATGCCACCGGTACGCTGGACCTGACCTATACGGCCGCCGACGCCCAGCGTATCTTACAGGGCGTGTGGAGCCGCAATACCACCCTCAGCACCGGAACAACATGGCAGGTGGGTAGTGTGGTCGGCCTGATAGCTCCGGGACAGGCTCGTCGTTCCTTCCTGGCCTATAGCGAGCGCGAACGTGCCGTGCCCTGGCGTCCGATGACTATCTATAACTCGTGGTATGAACTCAACATCGACCGCAATAATGACGCCGACTATCACTCCCACATGACGACCGCCTCGTGTCTCGATGTGATGGAGCAGTGGAAAACGCACCTCTTCGACGAGCAGGGCAGTTCTGTTAAGGCTTTTGTCTGGGATGACGGATGGGACAGCTACGGTACTTGGACCTTCAACCCCAATTTCCCCAACGGCTTCTCCGAACTGGACGCTCTGGGCCGCGAGATGAATTCCGGCATCGGAGCCTGGCTTGGCCCGGTGGGCGGCTATGGCAATAGTGGTAGTTTGCGCCGTAGCTACTGGGCCGACAAGGGCGGTATGCAGTTGAGCAATCCCGATTATTACGACGTATTCCTGGGGGCTTGCAGCAACCTCATCCATTCTTACGACTTCCGCTTCTTCAAGTTTGACGGTATCAGCACCCAGTTCTCCTCCGTAGGCCCCGATGCCGGCACCACCGGCGAGGAAAATGCGGAAGGTATCATCGGCATCGAGCGTGCCGTGCGTGCGCTCAAGCCCGATATCTTCCTCAACACCACCGTCGGTACGTGGGCGTCTCCCTTCTGGTTCCAGTTTACCGATGCCGTATGGCGTCAGGAGAACGACTATGGCACCATTGGTGACCAAGGCTCCGACCGTGAGCGCTGGATTACCTATCGCGACCGCCTCGTCTATCAGAATTTTGTGCAGAACTCTCCCTTGTGCCCCATCAACACCCTGATGACGCACGGCGTGATACTGACCAACTACGGCAGCGTATCGACGGATATGACCTACGACGGCGTTGTGCGCGAGATGCGGTGCGCCTTTGCCTGCGGCTCCGGAATGGTGGAACTCTATACCGACTATTCCCTGCTGAACAGCATCAACGACGGCGCCTTGTGGGGCGACTTGGCCGAATGCATCCGTTGGCAGGAGAAGAACGCCGACGTCCTTCCCGATATCCACTGGGTGGGCGGTAACCCCTGGGACGGTTCGGCTCATGTCTATGGATGGGCTTCGTGGAATGGCCCCAAGTCGACCCTGGCTCTGCGCAATCCCGCCGCTTCCGAGCAGACGTTTACCACCACGTTGCGTGAGGCATTGGAAATCCCCGATTACATCACCGGTAGCGTGACACTCACACAGGCCTTTGAGCGCCAGGACGCCCTTCCCGGCCTGAGCGTCGGTACCGCCCTGGATATTGACACCCCCTTGACGCTGACCCTTCCCGCCTCTTCTGTCTTTGTCTACGACGGCCTGGACAGCGATATTGCGGCCGGCGTGGAAACGGTGACTGTAGAGAGTGCGGTAAGTAGCACCTCCCCCCTCCACTACGACCTGCAGGGGCGCCGTGTGCAGCATCCGCAACGCGGACTCTATATCGTCAACGGACAGAAGACATGGCGGCGATAATCCGGTGACGCTTCGCGTCTTCCTTCGCCGTCCGACAGCAACGGCGGGGGAAGACGCTCTCCACCAACCACCTTGGAAGAATCCTTCATCACGGTTGAGAGAAATACTGCGACACGGCAGTCATTCCTTTCCGTCTCCGTCGGCTGCGTCTTCCCTTTCTGCCTCTTCCGTCCTCTGTCGACGCTACTTTGCAGATGGCCGGAGTCGCTCCACGAACCAATGAAGGACCTCCTCCTCTTACGAAAAATCTCAGGGACTCTCCGTTCCTGAGATTTTTTTGAAATATATTTTGTAACGAGCGGATTTTGCCGAAAAATGTTGATGCGTAAACAACCGCAGAAATGGGATAGAAATGTCATTTTTGCGGCAAAAAATGAGATAAAATGCATCAGGAATGCACACTTTTCACGTTTATTTTTTGACGAATTAGGACTTGTGTCTATTGTTTTCACATTTGATAGCACTAAAACGGCGCGAAAACGAAGCTCTTCCCCTTCGGCGAAGTCTCGTCAATTGTTAAGAAGTGTCATCGTCCGACGGAGAAAAGCGGAGCATGCGCCGCGGCGGAACGAGCCCGGGGCGCGTCGGAACAAGTCCCGGACTTGTTGAAACTTCTCCCGGACTTGTTGAAATTTCTCCAGGCCTTGTTGTGACGTGCGGCGGTGCCGTTTCTCCAAGAGTAGTGACAGTATATGTCAAAAACGACACATTTGTTAACACATAGAAGACCTCGTGGCTGCGTCGGCCGAACACGAGGACGGGGGCGGTGGATTTTTTGCGATTCTCGCGGCCTTTGCGCACCGTTTTTGGAGAGGGGGCGCTTCACGATAAGCGTGGTTGACGAGGCGTTCCCCGGCGGCAAAAGACATCGAAAGCCACCTCTTTTCCGGAGAACAGTGTTTCTTCTCCGTTGCATCGCCCCATAAAGAAGGCGCAGAGGCGGTGTGCTGTGATCCGCTTCTGCGCCTGATGATAGGGTGGTGTTTAGGAGGGGGCGTTCCCCTTGTAATCCCTACAGAGTTCGTAGAAGTCGCACTTCGTACAATTATCCTCGAAGGCGGTGGGTTGAAAGTCGATGCTGTCGTCGAAGATTTCGGCGATGAGTTGGACGAGGCCTTCCCGATACTCTTTCAATAGCGGGCGGGCATCCTCGATGATTTGTTTCATCTTAGGTGCTCCTATAGTGACATGAGAGGAATAGCCCGGCTGTGCAGCCTTGTTGACAAAGAATAGGTGAGGTTGTAGCGGCAGGTTGGTCTTCTCCTCCATAAAGAGAGCATAGAGCAACGTCTGGAGCGTATAGTGAGGATGCTTCTTGGCGGGGCGAAAGAGTTGGGCAATGTCTTTTGCCGCCTCTGCCTCTCCCCCCGTCTTGTAGTCCAAGATGCGCAGGACCTCCCTCTCCGTTCCTACGTTGAGGATGTCCATACGGTCGATGATACCCTTTATCTTTACGGTGTGGGGCGCTCCGTCTTTCATGGGCAGGGTGAGGTCTACCTGCCCCCATTCCTCGGTGGCCTGCTGTCGGAAGGGCGGTAGGGCGCTGTCGGCCTTGATGAGGTTGAGGAGGAATCTGAGGATGACGCCTTCCACCAATACGCTGTCGCCGGCCTCTTCTTCTTGCATCGCCTGACGAATGATGGATAGCAGGGTGGGGCGGGCCTCCTTCTCCAACCATGGCAGGAGCATCTGACTGTTGATATAGCCGTCGGCCTTCTCGCGAAGACGTAGGTAGAATATTTCCGCACTCTTATGGAACGCGCTGCCGAGCACGTTGGGCTCGATGATTTCGCGGACTCTCCGGGGGGCTTTCAGTCGAAGAACGTAGAGGAAATAGAACTGGAGCTGGCAGCGGATATAGGTGTTGATGGCCGATGGAGAGAGTGTGTGGAGGCGCGTCCGGAGGTCTTTGGGCTTGGCAATGGGCGTCGGTTCGCGGTGGGCTATCTGCATCGGTGAGGAGATAGCCAGCCGTCGGATGGGTAACGACGTCTCGGCGAGCAGCTGCGTCATGAAACGCGACATCTCACCGGTAGACCTTCCGCTGTCGGCGCTGCAGTTGTAGACCATGCGGATGTGACGGGCGCGCTGGATGAGGCGGTAGAAATAGTAGGCATATACCGCTATCTTGTGGCGGTCGGTGGTGAGGCCGAACTCGCGGCGGATGGAGTGGGGGATGAGGGAGGTGTTGGTCACGCGGCGCGGCAGGTTGCCCTCGCCACAGGAGAGGAGCAGGATGTTCTCAAAGTCGAGGCAGCGTGTCTCCAATACCCCCATGACCTGGAGCCCTACCGCCGGTTCACCGCTGAAGGGGATAGACGTCTCCCCCATAATCTGTCGCAACAGTTTGTGAAGGGTGGGAGCCTCCAGCTGCAGTCCGCCCTCCACCACCAGATGGAGCAGGCGGGTGGCAATGCTGTGCATATGGAAGCACGCTTCTGTAGAGAGCGTCTTGTGGAGAGAGTCTTTCTTTTGGGCTACCTCTTCCGCCTGTTGCCGTATCACTTCACAGAGATGGGTGAGCCATTCCTCGTTGGACGTTTCCGGGCGTCGTGCCGTGATTTCTTGTTCCACCAGACGGCTGACGACGGTGTGAGAGAGGGGATATCCTTTGGTGATATTGGCCTCCTTCACTTCCGGGGGGAGGACATGGAGTAAGGGCTGCAGGAGATGCTCGTTGCAGAGCACGATGGCCGTACGCTTCTCGTCGGCCGTCAGATGCGCCTTGAGCCATGGGGCGGCGCTGCGTGCTCCTGCGTTTTCGGTGGGGACGGATACGAACTCTATATCCTTGTTGTGCAGCAGGTTGTCAAAGTGTTGGGCCGAGAGCTCACCGGGAAACTTCTCCAGGTTGTGGCGGAGGAAGGTGCCGGCCTCGAAGGCGATGGCGCCCGGGGCGGTATAGGTGATGTCGTAGTCCCAATAGAAAAGCGCTTTCCCCTGTTGCTGTAAGAGAGAGAACAAGTCTTCCTCTACGCGGCTGAGCACATTAAACCCTACCAAGGCATAGTGGGTGATGTGTTCCGGCAGGGAGAGACTCCCCTCGATGAGCTGCTCCGTGACGTGGCGATAGAGGGCGCCTTCGTAGGCCAGTCCGTCGGCACGCAGGTCGTCGTTTACCCGTTGATAGAGTGGCAGCATGACGTTCCACAGTTCGAGGAAACGTGTTTTCAGTCGACTGTTCTCCTGAAGAGAGAAGTCTTCAAAGAAATGTTGCAATACCTTCTCCTTCTCCTCGTCGATGTAGTCGGCAGAGGCCTCCATGGCCTTGATGTCCGAGATACTTCGGAAAAGACGTCCCGCGTCGACCCGGTTTTTGTCGATGTCATCGAAGTCTGCCAACAAGCGTTCTCCCCATCCATAGAAAAAGTCGAGTGTCTCCGTACTTTTAGTCAAGTCGACATAATGGCGATAGAGGCGGCAGACGGCGTCGATGGTATCGCATACCGTCCATGGAGAGAGGCGGCGGAAGAGGTCGCTGATGGTGAGGCATTGGGGCGCCCACACCACCGTGGCTTGTTCGGTGGCGGGGACGAGATACTCGTTGATGAAGAGCCCGGCACGCTTGTTGGGGCATATGATGGCGACGTGGCTGAGGTCGGTGCCGAATTTTTGGCGTAGGTCGTCGGCCACAAGTTGTAGAAAGGGCGTCATAGTTGTGAAGGGGCTTGTTTATTGAACGTCGAAGACAATGTCGCGTTCTCCGCTGTAGACATACCAAAGGACGCCTTGTACGGAGGAATATCCCATGTGTTGCATCAGCTGACAGTAGGTGGTCACCTGTTCTTTGTATTCCGGTTTGGGTGTGCCAAACTTGAAGTCGACGACGATGGCCTTGTTGCCGGCCGTCATCACGCGGTCGGGGCGTTTCACCAGCAGCTCTCCGTCGACGCGGCTGAGGATGTTGCACTCGTTGTAAATCTGCCAGCTGCCGTCAAACCAATGTCGGACATGAGCGTCTTCCAGTCGCTTGGCGATGAGGTGCTGCAATGCCGTGGCTTCCTTCTCGCTGGATATCAGTCCGTCGGCGGTGAGGCGTGATAGGGCGGCGTCTACGTCGCGATGGGTGGTGATGGTGGAGAAAATATAGTGGAGCAGTTTGCCGCGGTGGATGTAGTCTTCTCCGGGGGCGTCGCTGATAAAGTCTCGGGCTGCCGACGATTGGCGGAATTGTGCGTGTGGCGCGTAGGATACCATAGATACTATCTCGTTCTCTATCTTCCCCTCAAAGGGGTTGGGAAGAACGGGTGCTGCGGCCGACACGGTATTCTCTTCCGTGGGTGGTGGGGGAACGAGCTGAGGAAGTACGCTGTGCGGGCGGTCGGAATCGTAGTCCTCGCCCTGCAGACAAGTGTAGAGCAAGTCGCCCATGGTGGCGTTGCGCTTCTCCTTTTTTTCGTCTTTCTTCTTCTTGTCATCTTTCTCCTTGATGAGGGCCCATATCCAAAGGTTTTCCTTGGCACGTGTGAAGGCCACGTACATCAAGTTGAGTCGCTCAATACGTCGGTCGTGAAGCTCGCAGAAGAAGTCGCGGGCATAGACGGATTCCGCCATGTCATAAGAGGGCTGCATCGGTACCAGAGGGAGGGTGTCGAAAGGAGGTTGCTCGGCGGCGCTCCACATCATTTCCTTATTGTTTTCGTTTTTTTCTACCGGCCAATGACAGAATGGGATGAAGACGGAGTGAAAGGCCAATCCTTTAGACTTATGGATGGTCAGGATACGCACGCCCTCAATCTCCCCGGCCGGGATGGCACTTTCGGAAAGTTGGTCTTCCCAGAAGTTCAGGAAAGCGCGCAGCGTAACTTGTCCGTTATCTACGAAGTCGAGCACTTTGTCGAGCAGACTGAGCAGGAAGGGCGTGTCCTCATCGCCATAGTATGGGCGGTAGATGCTGACGAGGTGCTCCACCAACTCATAAAGAGGCAGCTCCGCCAGCGCTTCATAATCCGGCGCCTCTCCTCCCGTAAAATGACGGACGTAGGCGTCGGCCACGGTGTGTGTGGCGTCGTCGATGCGATAGAGCGTCTGGATGATGGCGTGTACGGCCGACGATGCACCAAGGACAAAAGCCTCGTCGGAGATAACGGGAATATCGGTGACGCCGAGCGATTGTATCTCGCTGAGAATGCGTTTCCCCTCATTCTTGCGGCGCACCAAGATGGCCATCTCGCTGTAGGAGAGTCCCGCTGTATGGAGCTCCCGCATCTTCTGAATCATCTGCTGTACGATGTAGGCCTCTTCCTCGCCCGCGTTTTCGCCTTCTTCGGCGTCGGTATCGTTGTCTTTTGCCGTCTCCTTTTTCTTCTGGATGGAGAAGTGTACTTCTACATGTCCCTGCGTCTGTTTGGAGGTTTGTTGCAAGACGTCCTCGTAGGTGGCGCGGGTGTCACCGGAGGTGGCATCGTCGCCGCTCTCGTCGTCATCACTTATCTTGTCGATTTCGGCGGCGGCACGGGGAAACAAATAATTGTTGAAGAAGATAATGCTGCGGGCGCTGCGGAAGTTGGTGTCGAGAGAGGAGAGTGTTGTCTCGCCTCCCGGGAATTCTTTCTCGATACTGCCCAATATCTTCCAGTCGCCGCCGCGGAAACGGTAGATAGCCTGCTTGATATCGCCGACGAGGAGGCAGCTGCAGCCTTGCGACATATTCTCGACCAGAAGGCGTCGGAAGTTGCGCCATTGTAGGGGGGAGGTGTCCTGGAACTCATCAATCATGATGTGGCGGAACTGCTCTCCGGCGCGTTCAAAGACGAAGGAGGCATCGTCCTTTCCTACCAGACGGTCGAAGAGGATGGGCGTCTTGGCCAGCATGAAGCGATTTTCCTCGCTGTTGATGGCCGTCACCTCGCGGGTTATCTCGCCGACCAGTCGGAGGGGCGCCAGATATTTGAGCGTGAGTTCGCAGCTTCTCAGAAGGACGGCATTGCACTCCTGCAGTTGGTGGAGCTCATACAACTTCCGGGAGCCTTCTTGTGCCACTGCTTTCAGCGTCGTGTCCTTCCGGTCGGCTTTTCTCAACATGTTTTCGCTGTCTTCTATATAGCTCAATACGGTGGCGCTGGGCGACTTCAGATGTTCCCCGTTGAAGAACCTGGCGATGTAGGTCTGGATGTATTTCCCGTTGCTGAATTGGGCATATCCCCCGTTGTCTTGGAACCATTGGCCGACGGCCGTAGCTTTTTCCTGCAGCTCTTGGAGGTATTGGCACAGCATGGCATGCAAGAGCCTGTCGTATTGGGGCAATGCTTGCGGGTCTTCCAAGATGTTGACAAGTCGTTCTTCCACATCCAGGAAACGGTCGGCGCGCGTCATCGCGGCCACTTTCTTCATGTCATTGGAGAGGTTCCACCCCTGCGCGTCATTGATGCGCTGCGTGATGGTGTCGAGAATCCAGCGCTGCGCTTGGGGATGCTCGCGAACGTTATTGAGAAGACGCTCAATGGCCATCTCGAGTGCGTACTTGTCGTCGATTTCTACGCGGAAGGCCGCTGCCAGTCCCAACTCGTGCGCCAGTGACGAGAGGAGGGATTGGAAGAAGGCGTCGATGGTGAGGACGTAAAAATGGTCGTAGTCGTGGACGATGGTATGCAGCGCCGTGGCCGCCTTTTTGCGCAACTCTTGTAGCGTGGGGCGTGGCGTCATGCGTTCCATTACGGCGGTGGTGAAGGCGTCGGGGATGGGGGACGCGCTGTTGGCCAACTGCCACAGTTCCTGCAGGATGCGCCCCTTCATCTCCGCTGTTGCCTTATTCGTAAAGGTGACAGCCAAGATGTTGCGGTGTTCCGTCTCCGGGTCTTCACTGAGGAGGGTAGCCAGATATTCTGCGGTGAGCGTAAAGGTCTTTCCCGAGCCGGCGGAGGCTTTGTATACGGTGAGTGTTCCTTCCATTGTTGCGAGGATATGGTCTGAAGGTTGTTAGGATGGGGACGCCTCGGATAACTTCCATATGGCCGCCGCATGGGCGGAGAGGGGGAGAAGGATGGGGCGGTTCGGCGAGAGGGAGAACTCCGTTGTGGCGTGGCTCAGCAGGTCTGTGGCTTGATACTTCCCTTCCGAAAGAGAGAGAACGTCGAATGCTAAGTCGGGGATGCGTACCCCTACGGTCGCTGTTTCGTCGGAGAAGTTGCATAATATAAGGAGCGTCTCGTCTTTGCTGCGGCGTAGGAAAACATATTGACGGTCGGGGTTGAAGCCGTGCGGCCCGTCGTAGTTGACATACATAAGGTCGAAGAAAAGTCCTTCGCGGAGCGCCGACGAACGGTTGCAGAGGCGCACGATATCGCGGTAGCTCTCGTAGAGTGCCCGTTGCGTGGGTGTGAAATGCTCCACCCCTTTTTGCAAGGCGCGTAGTGTTTCTATGCTCCAGTAGTCAAAGATGGTGGTGCGTCCGTCGCGTCCGCTGAATCCCTCCTCGTCCATTCCGCGTTCGCCCAGTTCCTGTCCCGCATAAATCATCAGTGGCTGTGTCCCCATACAAGCACATGCCACTATGGCGGGGAGCGCGCGCGCGCCGTCGCCCAGGAAGAAGTCGGATGCGATGCGTTGCTCATCGTGGTTCTCAAGAAAGGCCAGAAGGTGTGGGCGTATGTCGTCCACTTGCTGCCAACATCCGGTGAGGCCGGAGGCCGGACGGCGATGGCAGAGGATGTCGCGCAGGGTGTCGTAGAGCCCTACCTTGTCGTAGAGGTAGTCGAAACCGCCGTGATGGAGGTAGTAGCGGTATTCGGACGGATTGTAGACCTCGGCAATAAAGAGCAGCTGTGGGTGGCGGGATTTTACACGGGCGATAGCGTAGTGCCAGAACTCGCACGGCACCATCTCGGCCATATCGCAACGGAACCCATCGACGCCTTTGTCGGCCCAATATTCCAAAATCTCCGTCATCTTCTCCCAGGTATCGGGACGAGGAGAGAAGTGGCGTTCCCCGGTGGCGTAGTCGACGCCATAGTTGAGCTTGATGGTTTCATACCAATCTCCGGCGGTGGGCCATGCGTCGAAGCGGTCGTTGCCGGTGGCCTTTGCCGGCAGTTCCTGATAGGGCTCCTCGCCGGGAGGGCAGGGGGCAAAATGTAACTGCAGCGGTGTGCCGGGGATGTAGTAGAAGTTGTTGGAGGGGAGAAAGGCTGCCGAGGTATCATCGTCGGCCCCCAAGTCGCGAACATGAGGGGGGCACGTCGTGCTGTGATAGGTACGTGCCACATGGTTGGGGACAAAGTCGATGATGACCTTTAGTCCCGCACGATGGGTGCGTTCGACGAGCGCTTCGAACTCCGTCATGCGTTGCTCGGGGTGTACTGCCAAGTCCGGGTCAATATCGTAGTAGTCCTTGATGGCATACGGCGAGCCGGCCTGTCCCTTTACGACCTGCGGATGGTCTTTGGCGATATGATAGCGGGAATAGTCCGTCTTCGTCGCATGGGCGATGAGGCCGGTGTACCAGATATGGGTAAATCCAAAGTCGTGGATGCGTGCGAGCTCTCGGGCGGTAAAGTCGTTCATCTTGCCACTTCCATTATCGGTGAGGCTCCCATTGGGGACGGGGCGTTCGCAACGATTGCCGTATAGGCGCGGCAGTGTCTGATAAATAGTTATTCTTTCTCCCATGATAATAAGTAATGACAACGAGGACTTGACAACTTCTTGCTCTCCTTGCCCGCTTAGGTTTCCATGCGGCGGCCTATGGCTTGTCGCTTATTGGCGGCGCATCGGTGCCTTCCGGAGAAGGAAGAGAAAATGTCAAGTCCTCGTTGGTGTGTGTTTCTGTGAGTGGACGCTGAGGGCGTGTTTGTCGGGAGAGTTATTCTCCTACGCCATGCACACTGACAGCCTCATTGCCCTTGCAGATCTTGGCAATCATACCCTGAAGGGCCTTGCCCGGGCCGCATTCCGTGAAGTTGGTGGCTCCTGCGCTGACCATATTCTGCACTTCCTTTGTCCAGAGTACGCTGGCCGTGAGCTGCTTGATAAGGTTGGCCTTGATTTCTTCCGGTTCGGTGTGTGCCAGACCGTCTACGTTCTGATAAACGGGGCAGATAGGTTTTTGGAATTCCGTGACAGCGATGGCGGCTTCGAGCTCTTCTTTGGCCGGCTGCATCAGGGGGCTGTGGAAGGCTCCACCTACCGGCAGGACGAGGGCGCGCTTGGCTCCTGCTTCCTTCAGACGCGTGCAGGCGGCATCGATGGCGGCCTTGCTTCCGCTGATGACGAGCTGTCCGGGGCAGTTATAGTTGGCGGGGATGACGACTTCGCCGATTTCGCTGCTTACCTCGCCGCAGATACGTTCTACGTCTTCGTCGGCCATGGCGATGATGGCGGCCATACCGCCGGGAGCGGCTTCGCAGGCCTTCTGCATGGCGATGGCGCGGGCGGCAACCAGCTTGAGACCGTCTTCAAAGCTCAAGCAACGAGTGGCGGTGAGGGCGGAGAGCTCTCCGAGAGAGTGACCGGCGGCCATGTCGGGGTTGAAGTCCTGCCCCAGGCAGAGGGCGCTGATGACACTGTGCAGGAATACGGCGGGTTGTGTCACCTTGGTCTGCTTGAGCTCTTCGTCGGTGCCTTCAAACATGATGGAGGTGATGTCGAAACCGAGAATCTTATTGGCCAGATCAAAGTGCTGCTTTGCGATGGGGTGCTTCTCATAGAGGTCTTTACCCATTCCTACAAACTGGGAACCTTGTCCGGGGAAAACGAATGCGTTCATTACTTTTGTGTTTATATAGTTGCTAACTTCTGTGCCGTTGTAAAGCTCCTGCAAAAGTAGGAAAAAAAGCTGAGGCACGGGGGAGGTGTGGCGAGGTATTTTCCGGATAGTGCCGTGCTATTTCCTGATATCGATGAGATAGGACAGCTTGACGGAGATGGTGCCGTGGTTGGAACGGCTGAAAACATCCTTTTTCCCGTTGGCGTAGATGTCGCTCAGCCCGTAGTAGTAGCGACCGTCAAGCATAAAGTGTCCGATGGCTGTGTTCACTTCCAGACCGGCGCCGCCGGTGATGCCGTAGTCTAATTTGTGGTCGATGGGCATATCATACTGGGAATACATGCTGTTGGGGCGGTCGGGGTTCCCTTCACTGTTGAGCGTCCATACGTCGCTGCGCGAGGAGGTCTCACGAAAACAATACCCCACCTGCGGGCCTACTAAGAAATATCCCATGAGCCCACGCCGCTCACGTCCCCATCCCAGCCGGGCCAGTAGCGGCAGCTGGAGGTAGTTGAGCTCTCGTGAATAGGTGTCGGGAAGGGGTTCGTCGGCACTGCTGCGGATATCCTCCTTCCATCCCAAGCGGGCATAGTTGACCTCTATCTGTAAGGCGCAAAGTGTCTTGAAGTACTTCTCGCTGGTGATGCGCAGCGTGAGTCCCATAGTGGGGCCCATGTGCTGTGTTTGTTTGATGGTGGGGTCAAAGGATATGCTGTTCATGCTGATACCCGCATTTCCTCCGATGGCGATGGCGCTGCGGGCTTCGCCTATCTGTGCCGTTGCGCAGGTATAGACGGTGACGAGCAGCCATACGAGTGCGGCGACACGTTGTAGCGGAGAACTATACGAAAGATGCTGGTGACACGTCATTGTGCAGAAATCTTGTGGATGATACAATCGGGGGCGTAATGGATGAGATAGGTGCAGTCGTTGACATAGGCGTTTCCGCCTTTCTGCTTCTTGAAGTGCAGGGCCGACTGGTAGTGGGCGGAGGAAATTTCTTGTGTGGAGAAGTCCTTCCCGTAGGTGGCCAGTCCGCTCATCATGTAGAGCCCGGCGTCATATCCCAAGGGCGCCAACGCGGGGATGCGTTCGAGGATGGGGGTATGGAACCACTGCTGATAGGTATCGTTGAAGGACTTTGTCTGTTCGATGTAGGGGTTGAAGAAATCGGCTGTATAGATATAGGTGTCGGCCTCAAAGAGCAGGGCGCGCGCCGTCCCCTTCAGCTGAAGCCAATCGGCGTATCCAAAAAGGGCTATCTTGCTGTCACCCTGCGCGGCCCGGCGCAGCTCCGATACCTGTCGTGCTACGCGTTCCGCCGTCTCTGCCGTAGTGTTCTCCGGGAGGAATACGGTATATCCTGTGGGGGCGGCGACCCCTTGCATTTGGCTGACGGTGGCATTGTCCGGGAGGGAGGCCACGGCGCAACCGGCCAGCTGTAAAGCTTGTCGCAACGGGGCGAAGAGCGACGTTCCGCCGTCGGCGGAGGTGGTGAGGAATACCACTTTTGCATGGCCAAAGATGCGGAGAAACAGCTCGCTGAGCTTTTCCGCGCGCACCTCTTCCGGCGCATTGAGCAGGAAAGGCTTCGCCTCCGTAATGCTGTTGTACTTAGAGGAGAAGGGAATCAGCCATCGGGCATCGGGCATCTTCGTCACGAAGCGTGCCATCTCTTCGAAGTGGCCGGGATAGAGCGGCCCTATGACCAATTGTGCCTCAGAGGCATTCAGGCGGGGCTGGAGGGAGGAGAGAGTGGCTTCTGCGGCCGGTTCGTTAAGCGTGGTGATGTCGATGTCTATGCCGCGCCGCTTCATCTGTTCCACGGCCATGAGGAAGCCGCGGTAGAACTCTATGCTGCGGCGGGCTTCCACGCGATTTGAGAGCAGGGGCAGTACGATGGCAATCTTGAGGTGCTTATATCCGACAGGCGCTGCCGGCGCAACAACCTTTTCCGCCTGAGCATAAGGGATGCAGAGGAAGGAGCCTTTTTTGATCTTCGCATCTGCCGAAGAGAGGTCGGGATTGGCGGTCAAAAGTTCGTCAACGGTGATTTCATATTGCGTCGCGATGCTCCACAGCGTCTCTTTCTTTCCCACCTTGTGCATGGTGCGACAGTGGATGCCCGCCGGCCCGGCGGGGGAAAGGGTGGCGGGGAGAACCAGTGTGGTGCCGGCTTTGAGATTCTCGGCGGTCAGCGAGGGGTTGCAAGCCTTCAAGTCCTCGATGGTGACGCCGTATTTGTTGGAGATACTATAGAGCGTCTCTCCTTGCGTCACCTGATGACGATAGTGTGTCTCCTGAGCCAGCCCGTATCGTGGTGCGGCGAAGGTAGCCATGAGCCAAAGGCCTATCTTGAGATAAGTGGTTCGTTTCATATAGATACGTTTATTCTCCTTGTAAGCGTTTCAGATTTTCTTTCTCTCCGATAATCCAGAGGGTGTCCCCATGGTGAATGTCTCTCGCCGAGTCCGCCAGGTCAATGGTCCCGTCTTCTTGCTCGAAGCCGACGGCCATGCAGTGGTACTGCTCTTTGAGACGGCTGTCTTTGATGCTGTGGCCATAGAGGGGGGAATGCTCTGTGATATGGAGCCGTTTGAGCTCCAGGCGGGTGTCGGCGCTCCCCGCTTCGAGGACGATGTCAGCTTCTATGCGCTTTGTCAGTGCCTGCAGACTGTCGTCGTCGCCGAGTACTTCCAGTTTGTCGCCGGGGAAGAGTGGGGTGCTGCCTCCGGGGATGTTGATGTGTTGAGAACCGCGGAGGATGGCGGCGATGAGGACGCCTCCGCTGCGTCCAATCTCCAGTTGCTGTAGGGTCTTGCCGCCCCATGTCGTGTCGGCGGGGAGGACTATCTTGGCCATGTGCATATCGTGGCGTTGCAGGCGGCGGGCATATCCCGGACGACTGTTCTTGGAGCTCTGCTGCCGCTCACGGAGCGACAGGTTGCTCCGGAAAGTCCGCTCCATGCGTATACTTACGTATTTGATGCCTCTGCTGGCCATGATGCCTATGATGCAAAGGGCGCCGACGGCGATGTGGACGAGATGGCGCCACGAGGTGGTGAGGGGAGATACCGTCTCGATGATATAGCCGGCTATCGCCACGCTGATGACCCACCGCAGGAAGAAGGTGAGGTATAGCGCCCAACGTCCCGACTTCCCTCGTGTGGCGATGTGGCGCCATTGCTCGGAATGGTTCTTACGCATCACTACGGCGCGTAGGAAGGGAGATACCATGACGAGGGTAAGGAGGCCGCAGACGATGCCGCCAATGGTGCTTCCCATGGTGGCGCGGCAGATGGGGAGCAGGGCTCCGAATGCCAGAAAGATGGCTGCGATGGAGAGCGTAAGGTATACGCCCACTTGCAGGGTGAGAGCACTGAGCAGCTCCCGCCAGTCTGTGTGTGGCGCATGTTCTGTGACGGCCTTCTTGGAGCTCCGGCGTTTCTGGGCGTGTGTCGGTTCTCCGGGGAGATAGCGGCACAGACACTGATACGCCGGTGCCGCGGCGCGTATCATATACGGCGTGAGGAAGGTGGTGATGATGGATACGGCAACGACGACAGGGTAGAGGAAACTGCCTGTGACTCCGAGGGTGGTCCCCAACGAGGCTATGATGAAGGCAAATTCTCCAATCTGTGCCATGGAAAAGCCACATTGCATCGCCACCTTCAGTGGTTGCCCGGAGAGCATGAAGGCGGCACTGCCCAGCAGCGACTGCCCGGCAATGATGACGAGCGTGATGACGGCGATGGGTTGCCAATAGGCCACCAATATATCCGGGTCGACCAGCATGCCTACAGATACGAAGAAGATGGCTCCAAAGAGATTTTTGAGGGGATCGACTACGCGCTCAATGGACTCGGCTTCCATCGTTTCGGCCAGAATGCTTCCCATCATAAAGGCCCCGAAGGCGGAGCTGTAGCCTACGGCGGAGGCGATGACGACCATGGCAAAGCAGAGCCCTACCGCCACCACCACCAGCGTCTCGCTGTTCATCCATCGCCCGCCTTTCCTCAGTAGGGTGGGGACGAGATAGACGCCTACGATAAACCATAGGATGAGGAAGAACGCCAGTTTGAGCATACTGAACAGCATCTGCCCGCCTTCAAACTCGCGGGATACCGCCATGGCCGAGAGTATCACCATGAGGACGATGCCCAGGATGTCTTCGATGATGAGCACGCTGAGCACCTCGCCGGCGAACTTCTGCGTGCGTAGTCCCAGATCGTCGAAGGCTTTATAGATAATGGTGGTGGACGACATGGCCAGCAAACCTCCGAGAAAGAGGCTGTCCATGCGTCCCCATCCGAAGATATGTCCTGTGGCGCTCCCGATGCTGAGCATAAAGAAGATAATCAGTAGGGCGGCGACGATGGGGCGCTGTCCCATGCGCAGAATTTTCTTGAAAGAAAACTCCAGTCCTAAGGTAAACATCAGGAAGATGACACCGATGTCGGCCCAGGTCTGTATGCTCCCGGTATCACTGACAGTAGGCGTATAGGGCATATGAGGCCCGGCGAGGAAGCCGGCCACGATATATCCCAACACCAGAGGCTGTCCCAACCGTTTGAAGATGATGGTGGTGATGCCCGCTGTGATGAGGATAAAGGCCAGATCGGAGATGAGCTCGGGGAGGTGTGACATGAGAGTTGCGTTGAGGAACGATGGCGGAGTGCGTCTTACGTGTGAGGAGGAGAGGGGCGTTGGTGAATCGGAGTAAATCTCCGGATCGTGCCGCTCTTTCCGTCGTTAATGGGGGCTCGTTTCCGCTACCAGACGGCAGATTTCTACGACAACGGCACTGGCTTTCTCCATAGAGGGGATGGGGAGAAACTCGTGAGGCCCGTGGAAGTTGAGGCCGCCGGCAAAAATGTTGGGGCAGGGAAGTCCCTTGAAGGAGAGTTGGGCACCGTCTGTGCCGCCGCGGATGGCACGTACGGCGGGGGTGACGCCGGCGCGGCGCATGGCTTCCATGGCCGTGTCGATGATGTGCATGACGGGCTCTACCTTTTCGCGCATATTATAGTATTGGTCGCGAATATCGACGGAGCATACGTTTGTGCCATAGCGTGCATTGAGGAAGGCTGCCGTCTGTTGGAGCAATTCCTTGCGTTGCTCGAAGCGGGCACGGTCGTGGTCGCGGATGATATACGTCAGCGAAGCCTGCTCCACCGTACCGCTGAGGTGCAGCAGGTGGAAGAATCCCTCGTAGCCGTCGGTTGTCTCCGGCGTCTCTGCCGCGGGGAGTAGTCCTGCAAAGGCGGCGGCCACTGCGGCGGCGTTGATCATCTTGTTTTTGGCATATCCGGGGTGTACGCTGATGCCCCGCACCTCAATCTTGGCTTGTGCCGCATTGAAGTTCTCAAATTCCAGTTCGCCGCATTCTCCTCCGTCCATGGTGTAGGCCCAGGCGGCTCCCAACTTTTCTACGTCGAAGTGGTGAGCGCCGCAGCCTATTTCCTCGTCGGGGTTGAAGGCGATGCGAATCTTCCCGTGCTTGATTTCCGGGTGCTCTTTGAGGTAGACCATGGCCTGTACGATTTCTGCGATACCGGCTTTGTCGTCTGCGCCCAACAGAGTGTGCCCGTCGGTGACGATGATGTCTTCGCCAAGGTGGGCGTTCAACTCGGGAAATTTCTTTGGGGAGGTGATGATGCCGGCGTCTGCATCGAGAACGATGTCGCCGCCGTCATAGGCGTGTACGATGCGGGGACGTACGTTGGCGCCGCTGCAGTCGGGGCTGGTATCCATGTGGGCGATGAAGCCTACTACGGGGATGTCGTCCGACGTGTTGGCCTCCAGCGAGGCATAGAGATATCCTTTGTCGTCGAGCTCTATCTCCGAGAGCCCGATGCTTTCCAACTCTTCTTTGAGGTAGTGTGCCAACGCCCATTGCTTCTGTGTGCTGGGCGTCGTGGCGGCCTCTTCCGAGGACTGTGTGTCAAAGCTGACATACTTCAAGAATCTTTCTACGATGGTCATATTTCTTTTATTGCTTGAGGGCGGTTCCGTTCATGGGCCGATGTGGAGGTGCCGACGCTCTGCGCGGCGGCATCGCGGGCGGTGATAGAGGCGTCGCGAACGACGCGACCGTCTGTTGTGGACGACGATGACGGCGGAGAGGCTTTCATCGGCCGGCCACCGTTGCTCCGTCACTGCCGAAGGCGGTCAATGGAGGGTACTACCCGGTTGTATAGCTGGTTGTGTATGTTCTGTGAGGTCTAAGGCTATCTCTCCGCTACCGGCACAGAGGATACCGTCGGCGGTATATACTACGGCAAACTGTCCCGGTGCGATGCCCTGAATATCGGTGTCTGCTTCGATGCGGACGCGCCCGTCTTCCAAGCGTGTCATGCGTCCGGGAATAGGCACTTCGGTATGACGTATTTTGAAACGTATCGGCATCTCCTTGGCGCCTTCCCATGGGTCACCGGTGAGGAAATGGAAGCCGGCCAGGAGAAATTGGCGCCCATACTGTCGGGGGGCGTCGTAACCGTGGGATACATAGAGAATGTTGCGGCGGATGTCTTTGGCCACGACAAACCACGGGCCGCCGCCCAGACCGAGGCCTTTGCGTTGCCCGATGGTGTGAAACCAGTAGCCGTGGTGGTGTCCCACCACGCGTCCTGTCTCCAGTTCTATGACGCGTCCTTCGCGCTCTCCGAGCAACTGGCGCAGGAAGTCGGTATAGTTGATTTTCCCTAAGAAGCAGATACCCTGACTGTCGCGGCGTGCTGCGGAGGGTAGGTGTGCCTCGGCGGCGATGCGGCGCACGTCTTCCTTCAGCAGGTGCCCGATAGGAAGCCATAATTTCTCCACCTGATAGCGTTCCAGCTGCGCCAGGAAGTCCGACTGGTCTTTGACGGGGTCGGGCGATGGCGCCAGCCATATGCCGTCGTCGCGGCGGAGCACCTGAGCATAGTGTCCTGTGACGATGCGGTCGTAGGCAAAGCCCACCTTCTCCTCGAAGGCTCCCAGTTTGATGAGGCGGTTGCACATCACGTCGGGGTTGGGGGTGAGCCCGCGGCGCACGCGGTCAACGACATACGTCACCACGCGGTCGTGGTATTCCTTCTGCAGGTCAATCACCTGTAGGGGAAGTCCGTAGCGGCGGGCGGTGGCTTCGGAGAGCTCAATGTCTTCCTCTGCCGTACAGGTCATCCCTTCTCCCTCCATTCCTATTTTGATGTAATAGAGGTCGGGGCGGAGTCCCTGTTCGCAGAGCAGATGGGTGGCCACGGCGCTATCTACCCCTCCGGAGATGAGCAGGGCGATGCGTTGCGCTTCTTGGCGGGGTTGGGGACGTGACTGTGTGAGGTCGGCTTCCATGTAGAGGTCGCAGCGCTCATAAACGGCCTGGTAGTCCTCCACCGGGACGAATCCCAAGTAGCGGTAGAGGTGGATGGAGGCCTCCAGACGGGTGTTGGCTTCCAGGAAAAGACGACGCGCGCCGATGGCGCGGGCATAGTCCATCAGCGAGAGCCCCAGGCGCAGTCCGACGCCGTGGCCCTGTGCGTGTTCGTCCACCGCCATCTTGGCCAATTCCCAACGCACGTCGCCGTTGGCGTCCTCATGGCGAATAAGGGCGCAGCAGCCTACCGCTTTCCCGTCGTCGAGGGCTATAAATATCTCTCCTCCCTGTGCGATGATGGTCTGCTCGGGGTGAGAAAGATAGTGGAGGTCTGACGGTTCGAGGTGAAAGTAACGCTCTATCCATGCCCGATTGAGACGCTCAAAGGCGTCGCGGTATTCCGGTGTATAGCGGGAGATGTGTATCATGAAGGAGTCTGTGCTGGTTGGGGGCGGCTATGGGGAAAAGACCACCCGGAGATGAAAAGGAACATCCTCTCCGCAGACCGACGGTCGGCGGAGAGGATGTAAAGGTAATACAAGTGAGCGACATGAGAAAGCGAACTCGCTTGTTTTTGCGGCAGCTGTCGTCTTAGATCTTATCGAAAGCCTGCTGCAGGTCGTCGATGATGTCGTCGATGTGCTCCGTACCGATGCTCAGACGGACGGTCGACGGCGTGATGTGCTGCTGTGCCAGCTCTTCGGGCGACATCTGAGAGTGGGTGGTGGTGTAGGGATGTATCACCAAGCTCTTGACGTCGGCAACATTGGCCAGGAGCGAGAAGATTTGCAGAGAGTCGATGAACTTCCATGCCTCCTGCTCGCTACCCTTGATTTCGAAGGTGAAGATGCTACCGGCACCCTGAGGGAAGTACTTCTGATAGAGGGCGTGGTCGGGGTGTGAGGGGAGCGAGGGGTGGTTGACCTTAGCCACCTTGGGGTGATGAGCCAGGAAGTCTACCACCTTCAGGGCGTTCTCTACGTGACGCTCTACGCGCAGCGACAGCGTCTCGAGACCCTGCAGCAGGATGAAGGCGTTGAAGGGAGAGATGGTGGCACCGGTGTCGCGCAGGATGACGGCGCGGATACGGGTAACGAAGGCGGCAGCACCGGCTACGTCGGCAAAGATGGCGCCGTGATAGGAGGGGTCGGGCTTGGCCAGCGTGGGGTATTTGTCGGCGTTGGCCTTCCAGTCGAAGGTGCCTCCGTCGACGATCACACCGCCGAGGCTGCTGCCGTGACCGCCGATGAACTTGGTGGCGGAGTGTACCACAACGTCAGCGCCGTGCTCGATGGGGCGGATAAGGTAGGGGGTGCCAAAGGTGTTGTCGACGATAAACGGAACGCCGTGGCGATGGGCCACTTCGGCCACTGCTTCGAGGTTTGTCACGTCGGAGTTGGGGTTGCCAAAGGTCTCGGCATAGACCACCTTGGTCTCGGGACGGAAGGCGGCTTCAAGGGCGTCGAGGTCGTTGACGTTGACAATCGTGTTGCTGATGCCTTGCGTGGAGAGGGTATGCGTGATGAGGTTGAAGGAACCGCCATACAAGTTGTCGGCGGCAATAATATGGTCGCCGGTCTGCACAATGTTCTGCAGGGCGTAGGTAACGGCAGCGGCGCCGCTGGCAACGGCCAAGCCGGCAACACCTCCTTCGAGAGCGGCTACGCGGTCTTCAAAGACGCCTTGCGTAGAGTTGGTCAGGCGGCCATAGATATTGCCGGCATCGCGCAGACCAAAGCGGTCGGCGGCATGCTGCGAGTTGCGGAATACATAGGAGGTCGTCTGATAAATAGGTACGGCGCGGGCATCGGTAGCGGGATCGGGCTGCTCCTGACCTACGTGGAGCTGGAGGGTTTCGAAGTGGAGTTTCTTGGTTGACATGATGCTTCGTTTTTTATGTGTTTATTGTTATTATTTCGTGGATGTTTGTTGGTGCAAAGGTAGGAAGTTTGGAAATATCGTACAAGTATTTTTCGTATTACAGTAAATAATCCTATATTTGCTGGCAGTATAAGAATAAACTATCGGATTTTCTCCCGCTTTGCGAGGATAGACAGAAAAAACGCCTATCCCCTCCGGCGGAGAAATTCGGTTTTCAATACAGAAAAATGGAAAGAATAGAGAAATTAGACGCTGTAGACCTCGCCATCCTGCGCTTGTTACAGCAAAATGCACGTTTAACGGTGAAGGAAGTGGCCTCGGAGGTGCACCTGTCCACGACGCCGGTCTATGAACGGATGCGTCGCCTGGAGGCCCGCGGTTATATCCGACGCTATGTGGCCGTACTGGATGCGGAAAAGCTGGGGCAGGGATTCGTGGTGTTCTGCAGCGTGAAACTGAAGCGTATCTGTAAGGAAATAGCAGAACGCTTTGCGGGGATTGTGCGCGACCTCCCCGAGGTGCGTGAGTGCTATAATATATCCGGCGGCTACGACTACTTATTAAAGATACAGGTGGCCACGATGAAGGAGTATCAGCGCTTTGTGCTCGATGTGTTGGGAAATATTCCGGAATTGGGATCGCTGGAGAGTACGTTTGTGATGGATGAACTGAAACTGGAATATGGGGGATATCTTCCCGCAGCGACTTCTTAAGGCGGCGATTCTTGGGAGGTATGGGCCCTCTTGCTCCTTTCCTGTTCCTTCTCGTCGATTTTTTTTCGTTTTTGCATCGGATTTTGTTGAAAAATCTTGACACGCGAAAGAGGCCGGGAAAATGTAAATCGGGCGTTTAGGAAGCTAAATTCTATACAAATGTTTACGAGAAGAAATAGAATTTCACACTAAAGGCGGAGAAATATACATTTTACCTCCCGCCTCTCACTGTTTTCCACGAGAAAAACGCACGAAATCGCTGCCGCGGATATCTCCCGGATGTGGGTGAAGAGTAAAGCAAACGTTAAAGAAATTCACACTTTAGGGATTGAAAATGGGGCGAGGAATATGGCGGGACAAGTCCCGTATCTGTTGAAACAAGTCCGGGACTCGTTGAAATTTCTCCCGGACTTGTTTCGACGCGTGGTGGGTGCGGCGCGGCGGTGCTTTTGACAGTATATGTCAAAAGCGGCGGTTTTTTAACGTTCGCAAAGCCGTTGTAGAAGGCGTCGCAGGGACTCAGGGACGAGACGGTGAAAGATATCGTATTATAGCGGCCTTCGCGCACACTTTTTGCGGGCCTGTCGCTTCACGATAAGCGCGTTTATCGGGTGTCACCGACGCCGTTGGGGCGTGCTGTGCGGCT
>CAZXFS010000024.1:0-5593 GCA_964640535.1 uncultured Prevotellamassilia sp.
GCTTCTGGCGTAACTCGGATGCCAACCACACGAACTTCAACATCGCTCCCGAGGTGGGCTATCAGCTCTCCCAGAAGTGGGACCTGGGCATCGGCATCGGTTATGACCACAACTACGTACAGGGCACCAAGGTCAACAGCATCCAGGTAGATCCCTACGCTCGTTGGAGCTATGCCGAGTTCGGCCCCGTGAGCCTCTTCCTCGACATGGGCTTCGGCGTATGCAGCTACAAGGTGAAAGACGCCGACGACTCCCAGACGGGCTGGCGCATTGGCGTGGCTCCCGGTGTGAAGGTGGCTCTGGCCAAGAACATCTCCTTCGTGGCTCACATGGGCTTCCTGGGCTATCGCGATGCTGACGACAGCTACTGCTCCTACGGTGAAGACGGCTTCGGCTTCCAGTTCTCCGGCAACGACCTGAAGTTCGGCCTCATCTACAACTTCTAATCACAGGAGGAAATCCCCACAACGAAACGGTGGCTCTGCCTATCCGCTGCAAGCGATAGGTAGAGCCACCGGTGTTTTCGGGCGGCGGGGCCGTGGCGGCCGTCGTCTTATTCCAGATAGGTGTAGCCGTAGAGGCCGGAGCGGTAGTTGGAGATAAACTCCTTGCCCTCCTCCGTGGTGATGCGTCCTTCCTTGATGGCTTTGCTGACCCACGTCTCGAGGCGTCGCACGAGGTGCTTGGGGTCGTACTGCACATACTCCAGAACGTCGGCCACGGTCTCTCCGTCGATGGTCTTGTCGATGCTATAGCCATCTTCCGTAACGGAGATATGCACGGCGTTGGTGTCGCCGAAGAGGTTGTGCATATTTCCCAAAATCTCCTGATAGGCCCCCACGAGAAACACGCCGATATAGTAGTGATCGCCGGGACGGATGGGATGGAGCGGCAGGTAGCTCGTCTGCTGGTTGTGGTTGACGTAGGCCGATATCTTGCCGTCGGAGTCGCAGGTGATGTCTTGCAGCGTGGCGGAGCGCGTAGGGCGCTCGTTGAGGCGTGCAATGGGCATGATGGGGAACAACTGGTCGAGGGCCCAGGCGTCGGGCATCGACTGGAAGAGGGAGAAGTTGCAAAAGTACTTGTCGGCCATCATCTTGTCGAGCTTGCGCAGCTCGTCGGGGATGTGCTTCTGGTGGTGCGCCAGCTCGGCAATCTCGCTGGAGATGCTCCAGTAGAGACTCTCTATCTGGGCCCGCGTGCGCAGGTCGATGATGCCGTGGCGGAAGAGGTCGAGGGCCTCGTCGCGGATGTCTTCGGCGTCGTGCCAGTCCTCGAGCATGGAGCGCGAGGAGAGCTTGTCCCATATCTCCGTGAGGTCGCGTACCAGCTGGTGGTCGCCCTCGTTGACCTGGAAGTCTTCCGACATGCGCGGCATGGAGACGCTCTCGAGGACGTCGAGGATGAGCACGGAGTGGTGCGCCGTCAGCGAGCGGCCGCCCTCGGTGATGATGTTGGGATGAGGAATCCGGTTCTTATTGGCGGCGTCGACAAAGGTGTAGACGCAGTCGTTGACATACTCCTGGATGCTGTAGTTGACGGAGCTCTCGGAATTGCTCGAGCGCGTGCCGTCGTAGTCGACGCCGAGGCCGCCGCCACAGTCGACAAACTCGATGTTGAAGCCCATGGCGTGGAGCTGCACGTAGAACTGGGCGGCCTCGCGCAACGCCGTCGAGATGCGACGTATCTTGGTGATCTGCGAACCGATGTGGAAGTGTATCAGCTTCAGGCAGTCGTGGAGCCCCATACTGTCGAGCAAGTGGAGCGCCTCAAGGAGCTCGCTGGAGTTGAGGCCGAACTTGGAGGCGTCGCCGCCGCTCTCCTGCCACTTGCCGGAGCCGGCGGTGGCCAGCTTGATGCGGATGCCCAGGTTGGGGCGCACGCCGATCTTCTCGGCGGTACGTGCAATGGTGAGGAGCTCGGGGAGCTTCTCTATCACCAGGAAGACACGTTTTCCCATCTTCTGGGCCAGAAGGGCCAGTTCGATGAAGTTTTGGTCTTTGTGCCCGTTGCAGATGATGGGACTGTCGCTGTCCATATTCGTGGCCAGGACGGCGTGAAGCTCGGGCTTGGAGCCTGCCTCGAGTCCCAGGTTGTATTTCTTGCCGTGACTGATGATTTCCTCCACGACGGGGCGCATCTGGTTGACCTTGATGGGGAAGATGATGAAATGCTCCGCCTGAAAGTTGTATTCCTTCTCGGCACGTGTGAAGCAGTCGGCCGTTTTCTCAATGCGGTTGTCGAGGATATCGGGAAAACGCAGCAGGACGGGGGCGGCGATGTCGCGCAGGGCGAGGTCGTCGACTACTTCCTTGAGGTCTACCTGCTGGCCGTCTTTGCGAGGGCATACATAAGCGTGACCTTTGTCGTTGATGCCGAAGTAGCTGACTCCCCATCCCTTGATGTTGTAGAGCTCCTCAGAGTCTTCTATTCTCCATTTTCTCATAGGGGGTGCGGTTGACTGTTGTGATTACTTATTGAGAGAGTCCCAGGCGGCGGCAGATGTGGGCGGCGATGTCTTCCACCTTCTCAAAGGTGTCGAGCACGCTGATGTCGACCACGTGTTTGGCCCGGGCGTAGTAGGGCTCGCGCTGCGCCAGCTGTTCGGTGACGAAGGCCCTCAGCTCTTCGGGGCTCTTGCCCTTGAGCAGGGGGCGCTCGCCGCGGCTCTGCGCGATGTGCCGGCACAAGACGTCGGGCGAGGCCTTGAGATAGACGGTCTGCGAGACGCGGTTGAGATAGTCCATGTTGTCGAAGAAGCACGGCGTTCCGCCGCCGCACGACAAGATGATGTCCTCAAACTCCGCCACCTCGTGGAGCATGCGCTGCTCGAGTTGTCGGAAGTGGGCCTCGCCGTGCTCCGCAAAGATTTGCGGGATGCGCTGATGGTAGCGCTCTTCGATATACCAATCCAAGTCGTAGAGCGTGCGCCCCAGACGCTGCGAGAGCACCTTGCCGATGGTCGTCTTGCCGGCGCACATGTAGCCTATCAGGGTGATACTTTCCATCGTCTCGGCTATTTCTTGGCGGCGCGGCGGCGCGGTGTCTTAGGCCCCTTCTTCTGCTCGGCCTCAATGATGAGGCGGCATTCTACGATGGTCAGGGTGGCGGCACGCTCTGCCTTGTCTTTAGGAATCTTGTAGTTGACGCCCTGATAGGAGATATAGGGGCCGTAGCGCCCGCTGCGCACCTCCATCTCGGGGTCGTCCTCGAAAGTCTTCAGGTGGCTCTTGGCCTCTGCCTCGCGCTTCTCGCGGAGCAGCTCCTCGGCCCGCTCAAGGGTGACGCCCATGGGGTCTTCGCCCTTGTTGAGGGAGGCGTAGAACTTGTTGTGCACCACGTAAGGGCCGAAGCGCCCGGTGTTGACCACCACGGGGTGGCCGTCGAGCTCGCCGAGGGTGCGCGGCAGCTTGAAGAGGTCGAGGGCCTCCTCCAGAGTGATGGTGGCGATGCTCTTCTCCTTGGGGAGTGTGGCGAAGAGGGGCTTTTCCACCTCGTCGGTACGCCCTACTTGTATCATGGGGCCGTAGCGTCCTATCTTGGCCAGGACGGCATGACCGCTGACGGGGTCGACGCCCAGCTCGCGCTCGCCGACCTTGCGCTCCGACTTCTCGTTGATGGTGCGCTCCACCTCGGGCTCGAAGCTGGCGTAGAACTGTCGGATGAGCTCCGTCCAGTCTTTCTCGCCGTCGGCCACGGCGTCGAAGTCCTTCTCCACGTTGGCCGTGAAGTTATAGTCCATAATGTCGGGGAAGTTGGCGAGCAGGAAGTCGTTGACGATGGTGCCGATGTCGGTCGGTACGAGGCGTCCCTTCTCGGTGCCTATTTTCTCCGTGAGTGTCTTTTCCGTGATGTCGTCGGCGAGGGTCACCACGCAGTAGTCGCGCGTGGCGGCGGTGCGCTCGCTCTTGGCGACATACTGCCGCTGCTGGATGGTGGAGATGGTGGGGGCGTAGGTGGACGGGCGGCCGATGCCGAGCTCCTCCATCTTGTGCACCAGAGAGGCTTCGTTGTAACGCGCCGGCTGCTGGGTGAAGCGCTCCGTGGCGCTGACGCTGACGCGCGTCAGCGTGTCGCCTTCCGTCACGGGGGGGAGCAGGACGCCTTCGCCCTCGCTCTCATTGTCGGCCTCCACGTCGCGGCTCTCGCGGTATATCTTGAGGAAACCGTCGAACTTGACCACTTCTCCGGTGGCGACGAAATCGACGTCGCTGCCCGTCACGTGAATGCTGACGGTGGTCTTTTCCAACCGGGCGTCGGCCATTTGGCAGGCGACGGTGCGCTTCCAGATGAGGTTGTAGAGGCGTCGCTCCTGCAGGCTGGCGCCGGCGGTGTCCTGACGCATGTCGGTGGGGCGGATGGCCTCGTGGGCTTCCTGGGCTCCCTTGGCTTGCGTGTGGTAGTGGCGGCGTTGGTGGTATCCCTCTCCCATGCGTTCTTCGATGACGGGGCCGCAGGCGTTGAGGCAGAGGGCCGACAAGTTCATCGAGTCGGTACGCATGTAGGTGATGTGTCCTGCTTCGTAGAGCCCTTGCGCCAGTCGCATCGTCATGGCAACGGGATATCCCAGCTTTCGTGCGGCCTCCTGCTGTAGGGTGGAGGTGGTGAAGGGGGGCGCCGGCGTGCGCTTGGTGGGGCGTCGGCTGACGTCGCCGACGGTGAAGGTGGCGCCTTGGCATTGGCGGAGGAAGGCGATGGCGTCGTCTTTCTCCTTGAAGCGTTTGGGGAGCTCGGCGCGCAGTTCTCCGCCATCGGCGGTGGTAAAGAGGGCCGTCACGCGGTAGGCGGCTTCGCTCTTAAACTGCTCTATCTCGCGCTCGCGCTCTACGACGAGGCGTACGGCGACGCTCTGCACGCGGCCGGCGGAGAGGCTCGGGCGCACCTTGCGCCACAGCACGGGCGACAGCTTGAAGCCTACCAGACGGTCGAGGACGCGGCGGGCCTGCTGGGCATCGACGAGATGCAGGTCGATGTGGCGCGGGTGGGCGATGGCGTCGAGGATGGCGGGCTTGGTGATCTCGTGAAACACAATGCGTCGCGAGTTCAGCGGGTCGAGGTGGAGCACCTCTGCCAGGTGCCACGAGATGGCTTCTCCCTCGCGGTCCTCATCGGAGGCGAGCCAGATGCATTCCGACGCCTGTGCCGCCGTTTGCAGGTCGTGGACCACCTTCTGCTTGTCTTCCGGTATTTCATATTCCGGGTGGAACGTCTGGAGGTCTACCCCGAAGTTCTTTTTCTTCAAATCGCGAATGTGTCCGTAGCTGGACATGACCTTGTAGTCCTTCCCAAGGAATTTCTCGATGGTCTTTGCTTTGGCCGGAGACTCGACGATGACTAGGTTTTTCTGCATGTGCTTTCTGATTTTGCCGCAAAAGTAGGAAAAAAAACGCGGCCACACATTATTTAAAGGTAAATAAAGCTTTTAGCCGGGTCGACGGAGGGAAATGCGATGCCGACGACGGGGAACACGGGGCCGACGGAGGGGAACACGGGGCTGACGGAGGGGTACACGGGGCTGACGGAAGGAGAAGCGATGCCGACGACGGGAAATATGGGGACGCCCCCGCCGCACACCGACGCCGCCGCCGTCGGC
>CAZXFS010000024.1:5693-32013 GCA_964640535.1 uncultured Prevotellamassilia sp.
GACGACGGGAAATATGGGGACGCCCCCGCCGCACACCGACGCCGCCGCCGTCGGCCTGTCCCCTCCTCTATCGAGCAAGGCCGTCCCCTTGCGGAGACGGCCTTGGCGGTAGGTGGGAGGAGTCCTCCTTATAATGTAAAGGAGTTCTTTCTTGTTGTCGAGACTTGTCGACTCATTTCAGGTAGTCGTCGAAATAGCGGGTGATGCGCTCGTGGAGGTGCACCATGTCGCGGCCCATCATGTTGTGTCCCTGTCCGGGGTAAACGAAGTAGTCGGGCTGTGTGCCGGCATCCTCGCAGGCGCGGAGGAACGACAGGCTGTGTTGCAAGACGCAGGTGGGGTCGTTATATCCCACGATGATTTGGAGGCGTCCCTTGAGGTTCTTGGCTTTGTTGAGCAGGCTGCTGGAGGCGTATCCCTCGGGGTTTTCCTCAGGGGTGTCCATGTAGCGTTCGCCATACATCACCTCGTAGTATTTCCAGTCGATGACGGGGCCGCCGGCGACGCCTACTTTGAAGACGTCGGGGTAGGAGCACATCAGGTTGGTGGTCATAAATCCGCCGAACGACCATCCGTGGACGCCGAGGCGGTTGGCATCGACATAGGGCAGTGAGGTGAGGTATTTGACGCCCTCCATCTGGTCTTGCATCTCGATATCGCCGAGGTGTCGGTGGGTGCAGCTCTCGAAGTCGAAGCCGCGGTTTTCGGAGCCGCGGTTGTCGACGACGAAGACGACATATCCGCGCTGTGCCATATAGACTTCCCAGGGTCGCGTCTGGTAGTTCCACGACGCCTCCACGTTGTGGGCGTGGGGGCCTCCGTAGACGTAGACGACGGCGGGGTATTTCTTGTTGGCGTCGAAGTCGACGGGCTTCACCAGTCGGTAGTAGAGGTCGGTGACGCCGTCGGCGGCCTTGATGCTGCCGCTGCTTATCTCGGGCACGTTATAGTCTTTCCACGGGGTGTCGTCGGCGTGCAGGCGTTGGCGGCGCGGTGTGTCGGTGGCGTCGAGGTCTACGCGTCGGAAGGTCGTCGGTGCGCTCCATCGGTCGAGGAGGTAGCTGCCGGTACCGCGTGAGAGGACGGCGCTGTGGCTTCCTTCGCCGTTGTCGAGGGCGGTGATAACGCCCGTGGTGAGGCTGACGGCGTAGAGGTTGTAGGTGATGGGCGAGGCGGCATTGCTGCGATAGACCACGCTGTGTGTCTTGGTGTTGAAGCCCAAGACGTCGGTCACCTCATACGTTCCCTTGGTGAGCTGTGCGTATTGCTTCCCCGTGATGTCGTAGAGATAGAGGTGGTTGTAGCCGTCGCGTCGGCTCTCGACGATAAATTGTGTGTCGTCCCACGGCAGGAAGCGGATGGGCGTCATGGGTTCCACGTAGCGCTCGTTGGTCTCGGTGTAGAGCACGCCGCGTCGCTTGCCGCTCTCGGCGTCGTAGGCCACCAGGTCGGCGCGGTCTTGCGTGCGTGGCAGTTCAAAGACGTAGACGGTCTTCTCGTCGGGGCTCCAGGCGATGTTGGTGAAGTAGCGGTCGGTGGGGTCGCCGGCTTGCAGGTAGACGGTGGTGCCGGTGGAGGGGGTGAAGATGCCGATGGTGACTTGGTGGCTCGTCATGCCGGCCATGGGGTATTTCTCCGGCGCGAGCTGTGCCACGCGGTAGTCGATGTCGACCATGGGGTAGTCCGACACCATCGACTGGTCCATGCGGTAGAAGGCCAGATGTGTCCCTTGCGGGCTCCAGAAGGTGCCTTTGCTGATGCCGAACTCCTCGCGGTGTACGCTCTGTCCGTAGACCAGTTCGCGGGAGCCGTCGGTGGTCACCGTCAGTTCGCGGTCGTCGGCGGTGCGCACGTAGAGGTTGTGGTCTCTCACGTAGGCCACCTGTCGCGAGGCGGCTTGGAAGTCGGCGTTGCTCTCGTCCTGTCGGTGTTGCTGCCAGACGGTCTTGCGTGCTTTCCAGTCGTAGAGGAAGCGCAGGTGTGAGGTGGTGAGGAGGGCCAGCGGCTTGTCGGCATAGGGGAAGACGGCGTCCATGAGGTTGTACACCTTCCCCACCTGTGCCGTGTCGATGGCGGCGTTGACGGCGGCGGAGGTGAAGAGCACCTTGTCGCCCGTGAGGCGCCCCTTGTCGTCGGAAGCTTGCTTCACGTCGTCGACGTCGAGGTGGAGGAGTCGGTCGCCCCAGAAGCGTCCCTGATAGTTCTTGGGCATGATGTTCCAGTAGTTGGAACCGCCCCACATGAGGTCGTCGAGGGTGAAACTTTTCTTCGTTTGTGACATTGTCGTAAGCGGGAGGGCGAGCGCGAGGGCTGCCAAGGCTTTAAGTGTCTTTCTTATCATGAAAGTGTCCTTAGTGGTGAGTGTGACTTTCCGCCAGTCGGATGACTTCGGCGGCGATATCGTCGGCGGCCTTCGGGCGTGCCAGAAGGCGGATGTTGTCGGCAAGGCGGCGGAGCTGCGCGTCGTCGGCGGCCAGGTTGATGGCGGTGGGCAGCAGGGTGCGCGGGGCGTCGCTCTCGGCGACATAGACGGCGGCGTCTTTGTTGACGAGGGCCAGGGCGTTCTTCGTCTGGTGGTCTTCGGCCACGTTGGGCGACGGCACCAGGATGACGGGCTTCCCCAGCAGGCAGAACTCCGATATGCTGCCGGCGCCGGCGCGCGAGATGACGAGGTCGGCAGCGGCATAGGCGGTGGCCATGTCGCTGATGAAGTCCTGCACGTGGAGGTTGTCGGGGCGGTGGAGGCGTTCCAGGTCGGCGGCGATGGCGGCGCTGTAGTATTTCCCCGTCTGCCAGAGAAACTGCAGTCCCTGCTGCTGGCGGATGAGCGACAGGTGGTGGAGTACGCTCTCGTTGATGGTGCGGGCGCCCAGACTCCCGCCGACGATGAGCACCGTGCGGCGCTGCGGGTCGAGGCCGAGAGCGCGGAGGGCCTCCTCCCGTGTGAGGGTACTGTCGACGAGGTTCTGGCGCACGGGGTTGCCGGTGAGCAGCAGGCGGTCGGCGGGGAAGAAGCGTTCCATGCCTTCATAGGCCACGCAGATGCGCTGTGCACCGGCGGCGAGGCGCTTGTTGGTGACGCCGGCATAGGAGTTTTGCTCTTGGATGAGGGTGGGGATATGGAGACTCTGCGCCACGCCCAGCGTGGGGGCGCTGGCATAGCCGCCCACGCCGACGGCCACCTGCGGGGCGAAGTCGCTGACGATGCGGCGTGCCAGACGGCGGCTGCGGAGGTATTTGACGAGGACGCCGACGTTGCGCCACAGGTGCTTGCGGTCGAGGCCGGCCACGGGGAGGCCCTTGATGTCGTAGCCGGCGGCGGGGACGCGCTGCATCTCCATACGCCCCTCGGCGCCGATGAAGAGGATGTGGGCGTCGGGGCGCTGACGGCGCACGGCGTTGGCAATGGAGATGGCGGGGAAGATATGTCCGCCGGTGCCACCGCCGCTAATGATGATTCTCAGTTCTTGCTGCATGAGTGAGCCATGTTTTTGGGGGGAAAGAGGGATACGTCCTGCGCTGCCGCCACGCGTGGCGGCAGCGCAGGGCACTAAGAGCAGAGGGTGTCGAGGGCGTCAATACTGTCGACGACGGAGAGGCTCCGGCGCTGCTCGGCGGCGATGACGCCTTGGCGCTGCAAGTCGTCGAGGAGGTGCAGGAGGGCATCCCAGCAGCCGTCGACGTTGTAGAGGACGATGCGCAGCGCTGTCAGGCCGAGGGTGGCCGAGGCCCATACGGTGAACACCTCGTCAAGGGTGCCCACACCGCCCGGCAGGGCGACGACGATGTCGCTCTCGCGCATCAGGGCGGCCTTGCGGTCGTGGAGGTCGGCGGTGAGGAAGGTCACGTGGCAGCGGTCGCTCACCATCCCGCCGTCGTGGAGCACCTGCGGCACCACGCCGACCACCTCGCCGCCATGGGCGTCGACGGCGGTGGCGAGCACTTCCATGAGGCCCTTGCGGGCGCCGCCATAGACGAGGGTACGCCCCGTGCGCCCTATCCATGCGCCCACCTCCTCGGCGGCACGGTAGTAGCTGTCGGGGAGGTGGGAATGGGAGGAGAGAAATACGCCGATGCGTTTCATCTCACAGCGATACACTCTATCTCGAGGCGGGCATTCTTGGGGAGCGTCTTCACAGCCACGGCGGAGCGCGCGGGGGCCACGCCGGCAAAGAAGGTGGCGTAGGCCGCATTCATCTCGGCGAAGTCGTCCATATCGGCGAGGAAGACGCCGGTCTTTACCACGTTGCCCATGGTGAGGCCCGTCTCGGCGAGGATATTCTTGATATTCGTCAGCGACTGGATGGTGAGTTCTTTGATACCGCCTTCGGCAAAAGCTCCGGTGGCAGGGTCAATGGGAAGCTGACCGGAAACGAAGACGATGCCGTTGGCCTCGACAGCCTGACTGTAAGGGCCGATGGCTGCAGGGGCCTTGGTTGTAGCAATAGCTTGTTTCATGTGAAGTTGATTTTTAGGGTGGGAAAGGGAAGTGGAGTCCATAAGTCCGGAATAGTTTGTGGTCGTTCTAAGGCAGTGGCTCCTCCACTCCTTGCAAAGGTAGTGTAAGAGGGGCGAACCGCCAAATTTATTCTATCTTTTCACTGAGACGCAGCAACCGTTTGAGCGGCATCCTGTTAGGCAACAGACACCGGGCCTCCTCGGCGGCATCCTTGTCGGAGAGGGGGGGGTATTTCTTTTTTAGGGGAAAGACAACACTCCCGCCTACGCTTCCCCGGCGCCGACGGGCGCCGAGCGGTGGGGCATCGGCGTGCCGCCTCTTTCTATCCGTCCGCCGTGGCGGCCGATACGCTCTCTGCAAAGGTATAATATTTCTACGGAAGAGGCGGCGGTGCCGCGTTCTTTTCTGCCCTCCTCCCCTTCCGACGGGCGGCGGGCAACGGCGCCGCGGCGGCGACGGCGACGTGCCCCTTTTTGCCGATGAAACCGCACTTTTCCGCCCGTCCCCCCGGGGAGGGGATGACGGGGAAGAAACTTTTTTGAAAAAAGTTTTTCTTACCCTCCTATTTCTCCGAAAAATCTTGACACGGGAAAAGGGGCTAAAACGCCGACTTTCGCCTCCTTTTTCCCGATTTTTTCCACAAAATACGCCGAAAAACCGATTCTTTGCGCCAAAAATTCACAGCCGTTAAAGGAAAGCCGCATCGATTTCACGTTCGTTTACACCGAGACGGCGTAAAAATCGTCGATTTCATCGTCCGGGAGTGACGGCGAAACGTTTCATTTTTTCACAAATGGGCCCGAAACGACGCCGACGGCGCCGCGGCGCAACAAGTCCCGGACTCGTCGCAACAAGTCCGGGACTTGTTGAAACTTCTACGGGACAAGTTCTTACGCGCGGCGGCGCCGTTTCTCCGCTCTGTTTTGACAGTATCCGGCAAAAACGGGGCTTTTTTAACACTTCCGGGGCCGCGTGCGTACGCTGCTCGGCCGCGGGGCCGGGCGCGCCCGGAAAAAACGCATTCTCGCGGCCTTCGCGCACACTTTTTCACCCCCTCGCGCTTCACGATAAGCGCCGAAAGGGAGACGGCGGGGAGAGGGGCGCAAGGGGCGGGCGGCGCCGGTGCGGGAGGACGCAACGAAGCGTCCCCGCTCTCCGGCCCGAAGTGGGGGCGGAAGGCGGGGACGGCAGCGGTGGGGAGCGGCGGAGGGGCGGTGCCTACTGCCCCTCGCGCAGGTAGCGGACGGCGCGCAGGTAGATGTCGCTTCGACTGTTGATGAGCTGGAAGTATTCCGAGCGGTCCCACACGTTGTAGGCGATGAGGGCCTTGAGCATGAAGCGCAGGTCGTCGAGGGTGGCGTCGCGCTCGGCATCGTCCTTCGGCGTGATGTTCTTGGCCTTCGCCTTGTCGAAGACGTCGTCGATGAGGCTCTGCGGCACCTGGAAGTCGCTGACATATTGGCTGAAGTCCTTGTAGCGCTTGCGCAGGCTCGTGCGCTGACTGTCGCAGTAGTGCAGCGAGGCTTCGTTGATGAGGTTGTTGCGCGAGAGGGAGCGGTAGAAGCGGGTGTAGGTGGCGGTGTCGAGGGGCACGAAGATATCGGGCATGATGCCTCCGCCGCCGTAGACGTTGCGGCCCTCGACGAGGGTGTGGTACACCTTACTGCTGTCGAGGCGGATGCTGTCGAGATGCATCAGTTCGCCGTGCGTATAGCGATTGTTGAGGTCTTCGGAATAGGCCTCCTTGAGGCCTTTGACATAGGGCTTCTGGATGCAACGCCCCGAGGGGGTGTAGTAGTGCGACGTGGTGAGGCGTATCATCGAACCGTCGGGGAGGTCGATGGGGCGCTGTACGAGGCCCTTGCCGAAGGTGCGACGCCCGATGAGGGTGCCGCGGTCGTGGTCTTGCACGGCACCGCTGACAATCTCGGCGGCCGAGGCGGTATACTCGTCGACGAGCACCACGAGGCGGCCACGGAGGAAGAGGCCGCCGCTACCGGCATTGAGCACCTGGCGCGGCGTCGTGCGCCCCTCGGTATACACCACGAGGCTCCCGGAGGGGAGGAACTCGCTGGCCACCTCTGCCGCGGCGCCGAGATAGCCGCCGCCGTTGAGACTGAGGTCGAAGATGAGGTCTTGCATGCCTTGCTCCCGGAGCGTGCGGATGGCCTCGTGGACTTCCTTACCGCTGGTGGCGCCGAAACGGTCGAGGTGGATATAGCCGACGGTGGGCGACACCATATAGGCGGCATCGAGGGTGTTGACGGGTATCTTGTCGCGCGTCACACGGAAGATGAGGTGGTCTTTCACGCCGCGGCGCACAATGGTGAGGCGGACAACGGTGCCCTTGGGGCCGCGCAGCTTGTGCATGATGCTGTCGCGACTCATCTTGACGCCGGCAATGGCCTCGCCGTCGACGGCGATGATGCGGTCGCCCGCCAGGATGCCTACCTTCTCGCTGGGGCCTTTCGAGGTGGGCTGGATGACGACGAGGGTGTCTTCGAGCATATTAAACTGCACTCCGATGCCTTCGAAGTTGCCCTCGAGGGGCTCGTTGAGCTTGCGCGTCTCCTCGGCGTTGGTGTACGACGAGTGGGGGTCGAGCTTCGAGAGCATCCCGTTGATGGCGTCTTCGGTGATCTGCGACTGGTCGACACTGTCGACATAGAGGTTGGCGATGGCCAGCTGGGCATATTGCAACTTGCGCAACTGCTCCACGTCGATGTCGGGGTCGGCATTCCGACGCTGACCGACGGCGCTCACCGTCGTCAGCAGGAGGGTGATAAACAGAAGAGGGGTTATCAGGCGATACATATACGCTTCTCTTATTTTTCTACACTATAAAAATTCTCCGGGGGAGGGAGGACGATGACGGTGGCCGGGGGAAGAGTTCTTCTTTCCTCAAAAAAAAAACGTCTTCACAGGGGCCGGAGGAACGCGCGGCGGGGGGGAGGCCGACGCCCACCGGAGAGAGGCGACGGCGCGGCAGAAGGGGGGCGCCGCGCGGTGGGGGGCTACCCTTTTTTCTTGGGCAGGAAGTCGGACACGTCTTTTCCGAAGGCGATGAGGTCGCGCACGACACTCGACGAGATGCAGGAATACTGCGGGTCGGTGAAGAGGAGGACGGTCTCGACGCCGGCCAGACGCTCGTTCATATTGGCAATGTCGCGCTCATACTCGAAGTCCTTGACAGAGCGCAGGCCGCGGAGGATGAAGCGGGCCTGCTCACGCCGCGCCAGGTCGACGGTGAGGTCATCGTAGGCCACCACGCGCACACGGGGCTCGTCGGCATAGAGGGCGGCGATGGCGCGCACGCGCTCGTCGGAGCTCAGCAGGGGGCGCTTGTTCTCGTTGATGCCTACGCCGATGACGATTTCGTCGAAGAGCGGCAGGCCGCGCTCTACAACGCTGGCGTGGCCGATGGTAAAGGGGTCGAACGACCCGGGGAAGATGGCTGTTTTCTTCATACGGCAGGAGGGGTTATCCTTCTTTCATCAGTTCTTCTTTAGAGGGGAGGAGGTCAACGGCGTCCTCGTCGTCGGCGGGGTCTTCCTCCACAACAAGGTTGTCGATGATGAAGTTTTGGCGCTCCATGGTGTTCTTTCCCATGTAATACTCCAGGAGTTCCTTAATCTTGTCGCTCTTGTGGAGCGTCACCTGGTCCAGACGGATATCGGGGCCGATGAAGTGCTTGAACTCGTCGGACGATATCTCTCCCAGACCTTTGAAACGGGTAATCTCGGGGTCGGGGCCGAGCTTCTCGATGGCGGCGAGGCGCTCCTCCTCACTGTAACAGTAGATGGTCTCAAACTCGGAGCGGTCGGACGTCTTGGCTTTGCGCAGGATGGCGGCGCCGGCGCTCTTGTCGTCGATGCTCGTCACCTTGGCGGCACCGCGCACCTTCTTCTTCTTGTTGCGCACACGGAAGAGGGGGGTCTGGAGAATATACACATGGCCCTTCTTGATGAGCTCGGGGAAGAACTGGAGGAAGAAGGTAATCATCAGCAAGCGGATGTGCATGCCGTCGACGTCGGCGTCGGTGGCGACGATGACTTTGTTGTAGCGCAATCCGTCGAGGCCGTCTTCGATGTTCAGAGCGGCCTGCAAGAGGTTGAACTCCTCGTTCTCATACACCACCTTCTTGGTCAGCCCGTAGCAGTTGAGGGGCTTGCCGCGCAGGGAGAAGACGGCCTGCGTGTTGACGTCGCGGCTCTTGGTGATGGAGCCGCTGGCAGAGTCGCCCTCGGTGATGAAGATGGCGGAGTCGAAGCGACGGTCGTTGTCGGCGCCCTCGTCGACGTCTTTCTTGCGCAGCTTGGGGGCGGGGTCGTTGAGGTGGATGCTGCAGTCGCGCAACTTGCGATTGTGCAGGTTGGCCTTCTTGGCGCGCTCACGGGCTATCTTGGTGACGCCGGCGATGGCCTTGCGCTCTTTCTCGCTCTCCTGAATCTTCTGCTGGAGGACGTCGGCC
The DNA here is from genome assembly GCA_964640535.1 of uncultured Prevotellamassilia sp. Classification (GTDB taxonomy): domain Bacteria; phylum Bacteroidota; class Bacteroidia; order Bacteroidales; family Bacteroidaceae; genus Alloprevotella. The sequence goes on from CAZXFS010000024.1 coordinate 14,624, forward strand.
ACATCGAGGTGCTTGTGGAGATAGTTGTCGACATTCTCTTTCACAAAGTCGCCGATGAACTTATTGACGCTCACGCCGGAGAGGGGGAAGGGCTGCCCGTTCATATCCTTGTCGGGAGCCATGGTCAGAGAGCCCAGCTTGATCTTCGTCTGGCTCTCAAAGAGGGGCTCTATCACGCGGATGGCGATGGCGGCCACGAGGCCGTTGCGCACATCCTGCACATCGAAATTCTTACCGTAGTATTCCTTGATGGTGCGGGCGATGTGCTCCTTGAAGGCGCTCTGGTGCGTGCCGCCCTGCGTGGTGTGCTGCCCGTTGACGAAGGAGTAGTATTCCTCGCCATACTGGGCCGTATGGGTGAAGGCGATGTCGATGCCGTCGCCCTTGAGATGCACCACAGGATACAGGCCCGGCGCCGTCATGTTGTCGTTGAGGAGGTCTTCCAGACCGTTGCGGCTGAGGATGCGGTGGCCGTTGTAGAAAATGGCCAGGCCGGTGTTGAGATAGGTGTAGTTGCGCAACATCGTCTCGACAAACTCGCTGCGGAAGCGGTAGTTCTGGAAGAGGCTCTCGTCGGGAAGGAAATAGATGTAGGTGCCGTTCTCCTCCTCGCTGTCGCCCTCGCTGTCATTCACCAGCACCCCCTTCTCAAAGACGACCTCGCGGTAGTGTCCCTCGCGACAACTGCGCGCCACAAAGCGCGACGAGAGGGCATTGACGGCCTTCAAGCCGACACCGTTCATGCCCACAGAGGCGGTGAAGACGGCGGTGTCATATTTGCCGCCGGTATTGAGCTTGGAGACGGCCTCGACGAGCTTGCCCAAGGGGATGCCGCGGCCATAGTCGCGTATCTCGGCGGAGAGGTCTTCACGGATGTCTACCTCGATGCGCTTGCCGTAGCCCTCGTTGAACTCGTCGATACTATTGTCGATGGACTCCTTGAGCAACACGTAGATGCCGTCTTCGGCATGGGAGCCGTCGCCGAGACGGCCGATATACATGCCGGGACGGGTACGGATGTGCTCCGTATCTTCCAGATGACGTATCTTACTTTCGTCGTAGACAACGGCGCCCTTGTCGGGGGACGCCGAACTGAGTTCCTTTTCTTCTTGCATGCGGATAGGGGGAGATGGGGCGACAGGGGCTGTCGGAGTTTTTATAAGAGGGCCTTATAGCAGCGACGCCGCTTGTGTTGTTCGGTCTTGAAGTATTGCCATTGGCTCTGCACCTTGTCGTTCACCTCCAGCTCCGGATTGCTCTCGGCATACTCGAAGCCTAAACGGCGATAGACGGGGATGAGGTCGGTGAAGAGGAGGGCGTTGACGCCCTTGCCCTGATAGTCGGGGCGGACGGCGACAAGGAGCAGGTCGAGCACCTTGGGGCGCTTGAGGAAGAGGGCCTTCACCAGGTGATACCACCCGAAGGGCAACAAGCGCCCGCGGGCTTTCTGCAGGGCCCGCGAGAGGGAGGCCATAGAGACGCCGACGGCAACGAGCTCGCCGGCCTCGTTTTCCACCAACGACACCATGCGCAGGTCGAGCACGGGGACGTACATCTTGACATACTGGTCTATCTGCCGCTCCGTCATCTCCGAGAAGCCGTAGAGGGGGGCATAGGCCTGATTGATGAGGCGGAAGATGTCGTAGGCGATACCGGTGTCGCGTATCTCGCGGCGACCGGAGAGCTTGCGGATGTGCAGCCCGTACTTGCGGGCAATGATATCGGAGATGCGGCGGTGCTTCTCGGGAATCTCCTCGGGGACGTATATCTTCCACTCCACCCAGTCGATGGACTTCTCAAAGCCCAACTGCTCCAGGTGCTGCGGATAGTAGGGGTAGTTGTAGATGGTGGCCATGGTGGAGAGTTCCTCGAAACCCTCGACGAGCATGCCCTCGGCATCCATGTCGGTGAAGCCCAGCGGACCTTCTATCTCCGTCATTCCACGCTCGCGGCCCCAGGTCTTGACGGCGTCGAGGAGGGCGCGGCTCACCGCGATGTCGTCGACGAAGTCTATCCACCCGAAGCGGACGGCTTTCTTGCCCCACTTCTCGTTGGCGCGGTGATTGACGATGGCGGCCACACGGCCCACTATCCGGCCCTGCTCGTCGTAGGCCAGAAAGTAGTCGGCCTCGCAAAACTCGAAGGCAGCGTTCTTCTGCGGAGAAAAGGTCGCCACCATGTCGTCGTAGAGGTCGGGGACGGAGTAAGGGTTGTCCTTATAAAATTCATAGTTGAAGCGGATGAAACGCTTTAGCTCCTTCTTACTGCTGACTTTTCTGATTTCTACGGACATGAACCGGCGGTTTTGGGGCGCCCCGCAGGGCGAATTTTTATGATAGTATATATAGGAATGCAAAAAAATGCGCCTGCAAAGTTACACAAAAGGGACGTACCCCCACTCGGCAAACGCATTTTTTCTGTTCCCGCCGCACGGGGCGTCAGGCCCGCCGCGCAAAGCCGCAGGGCCGCACGGGGAGCGACAAATCCCGCCCGCGATGCCCCGCCGCCGGTAGTTAGTAGGTGTGGTCGGCACCCTCTATCTCGCCGCGCGTCAGGCTGCGGCGGTCGATGGCGTGCCAGGCGTAGGCGATATAGGCCACAACAAAGGGGATGAGGAGCGACACCCACGCCATCGTCTTCAGCGTGAAGGCGCTCGAACAGCTGTTGGCGAGGGTCAGCGAGCTTTGCAGTTCGACGGTGGAGGGATAGTAGGCCGTGCCGTTGTAGCCCGCCAGCAGGAGGAGCGACAAGACGGTGAGCACCGTCCCGGGGGCGGCGGCCCAGATGCCGCGCACGGCGTCGCGACGGAGCAGCGTCAGGAGGATGCCGCCGACGACGAGGGCCACGCCGACGACGAAGAGCACCAGGGTGGCGGGCATCGCCAGGAGGTTGCGGCCATACTTATACGGCTCGAGGGTGACGGTGCCGGCAGCGTCGACGGCATAGCCCGACGTTGTCAGCAGGAAACCGACGAAGGCGACGAAGAGGACGACGAAGGGGACGGCGTCGATGGCCACCTGGCGCCGCAGACGGGGGCGCAGGGCAGCGTCGTCGAGACAGTTGAGGAGGTAGAGGCTTCCCAGGACGCGCGACAGGAAGACGACGGCGAGCCCCAGCACGAGGTTCCACGGGTTGGCCACGGCGTCGAGGCCGTGCCAGGCGTTGCACCAATGGCTGATGGCGCCGCCGAGGCCGGTGCCCATCACGTCTTTCTCGACGACAAAGGCGGAGCCGGTGAAGAAGGTGGCCACGGCGGTGCCGAGGAGGAGGGGGCCCACCACGCCGTTGATGACGAGGAAGCGGCGGTAGACCCCGCGGCCGAGGACGTGGCCGGGACGCGACTGGAACTCATAGCTCACCGCCTGCAGGACGAAGGTAAAGAGCAGGAGCATCCACACCCAGTAGGCGCCGCCGAAGCTGGTGCTGTAGAACAGGGGGAAAGCGGCGAAGAAGGCGCCGCCGAAGGTGACGAGGGTGGTGAAGGTGTATTCCCACTTGCGCCCGGTGGCGTTGACCAGGAGGGCGCGCTCGGCCTCGTCGCGCCCCAGGCGGAAGAGGAGGCTGTTGGCGCCTTGTACGAAGAAAAGGAAGACGAGGAGGCCGCCGAGGAGCGACACCAGGAACCACCAGTATTGTTGGAGGAAGGTATAGGTTATCATGATAGTAGGGAAGTATGTTGTGGAAAAAAGGGAATCACTCGCTCTCCTGCTGACGGACGGCGCGGCACAGGATGCGCACCTCTGCCACGAGGAGGACGGTGAAGAGGACGAGGAAGAGGAAGAAGGTGGTCTGCACCGCTGCCACCGAGAGGCTCGACAGGGCGGCGTTCACCGGCAGCAGGTCTTGGATGGCCCACGGCTGGCGCCCCACCTCGGCGACGACCCATCCGGCCTGTCCGGCGAGATAGGCCATGGGGAGGGTCCACAGTCCGGCATGGAGGAGCCAGCGGCGACGCCCGGTGAAGTCGCCCTTGCGCCGGGCCCACAGGAGGGCGGCGAGGACGACAAGGAGGAGGCCGCCCAGTCCCACCATCACGCGGAAGGCCCAGTAGACGAGCGGTGTCGGGGGGACGAGGTCGTCGGGGCGCTCCACGTAGCCGTAGCCGAAGTCGGCCTTGTGGTCGTCGAGGCGCTGACGGGCCTCCGCCTTGGCGGCGACATCGCCGTCGGCATGGGCACGGCGGAAGTCCTTAAAGGCGGCGAGGGCTTCCCGGCCGCTCTCGATGCGCTCGACGGCACCGGGCACGCGGCGCCCTGTGGCGTCGGTATATCCCTCGAGGATATCGTCCGTCCCCGGCACGTAGCCCTCGAGGTCGTGGGTAGCGAGGAGAGAGAGCACTTTGGGCACCTCGACGCCCGGCACGAGGGAGAAGGCGACGCCGGTGCCGCCCTTCTCCAGCCCTTCGGCGGCAGCGAGCTTCATGGGTTGATAGCGCGCCATGTCGAGGCCGGAGCGGTCGCCGGTGTAGCAGACGAGGAGGGCTGAGACGAGGCCCACCACGGCGCCCACGCGGAGACTGGCGGTGGCCAGGCGACGGTTGCGGCCGCGCAGCAGATACCAGCAGCTCACGCCCACAACGAAGACGGCGCCGGTGAGCCACCCGCTGGTGACGCTGTGGCAAAACTTGGTGACGGCGGCCGGCGAGAAGGCCACGGCGAAGAAGTCCATCATCTCGTGGCGCACCGTCTCGGGGTTGAAGTCCATCCCCACGGGGTGCTGCATCCAGGCGTTGGCCACGAGTATCCACCAGGCGGAGAGCGTCGCGCCGACGCCGGTGAGCCACGTGGCGGCGAGATGGAAGCGACGGCCCACCTTGTCCCAGCCGAAAAACATGACGGAGAGGAAGGTGGCCTCGAGGAAGAAGGCGACGATGCCCTCGATGGCCAGCGGCGCACCGAAGATGTCGCCGACGAGCCACGAGTAGTTACTCCAGTTGGTGCCAAACTCAAACTCGAGGATGATGCCCGTGGCCACGCCGATGGCGAAGTTGATGCCGAAGAGCTTCTGCCAGAACTGCGCCGTCGACTTCCAGAAGGCGTCGCCGGTGCGCACGTAGGCGGTTTCCATAATGCCCATCACCAGGGCGAGGCCCAGCGTCAGCGGGACGAAGAGCCAGTGATAGCAGGCGGTCAGGGCGAACTGCGCCCGCGACCAGTCGAGTACCGCGGTACTCAGCATGTGGAAGGATGTCATAATAGGGATATTAGATGAGGGAATATACGTCTGAGGGCGCCGACAACACCGAAAGGTGACGGACGACGGACGATGGAAAATGCGCCGCCGCTACCCAGAGAGGCGAAACGGCTGCCGGAAGAGGCGAAACGGCTGCCGGAAAATGCGCCGCCGCTACCCAGAGAGGCAAGACGGCTGCCGGAAGAGGCAAGACGGCGGAGGGAGGGAACGAGGCCGCCACAGGAAAAGGCGCGGCCGCCTGGCGTTCCTGTGCAGATACCTATATAATATATAGTACCGCCGCCGGCTTTTCTTTCTCCTCCACTATCTCTCCGTCAGCTTCTATATAAATATATAAGGAGTGGCCTCGGCGCGACGCCGCACGTCGCCGTCATCGCGCCAACCGCCGCGCCACCGTCTCCTGCTTTTCCTCTTCGCTGAGACCCGCCAGGGCCGAGGGGAAGAAGAAGGGGCGCAGCACGAGGAAGAGGAAGGCCAACTTCAGGAGGACGATGAGCCACAACGTGCGCCCCCATGTCAGGTGGCGAAAGCCGTCGGCATACAACCGACAGAGACGGTGGAGACCATGCATGGCGAGTGGGAATGAGGGGTTTAAGGGGAAGAGCCTCCGGGAGAGGCTCCGTCGCAAATGTAGCCATTTTTGATGAATGCCGCACCACCGCCGCCCGTTTTTTCCGCGCGGCGTCTCTGTTTTTTCGTGGGAGGCGTCACCCCGCCGACGGAAAAGGTGCCGTTTCTCCCGAGAAATGCGTAACTTTACCCGACGCAACGCCCCCGTCCGCCGCCGCGCGCGCTCCCGCCATTCCGCGGGGCCCCCGTCCGGCGCCGCGCGCCGCGACGTGCCATACAGGACCCCTAAAATTCCTCCGCCGATGATACAACAGTCGCACGCCATCGTCCTCCACCTCACGCCCTACAACGACGAGGCCTTCATCGTCGACGTCCTCACCGAGGCGCAGGGGCTGGTATCCTTCCTGGTGCGCCGCTCGCGCTCGCCGCGCGCCGCCGTGCGCCACGCCCTCTTCCAGCCGCTGGCGCTCCTCTCCCTCGAGTGGCGCCACCGCGAGAGCGGCGGTCTGCAACGCCCCCTCTCCGCCGAGGTGTGGCGCCCCTACTCCTCCCTGCCCTACGACGCCCACAAGAGTGCCATGGCCTTCTTCCTGGCTGAGTTCCTGCGCTATGCCGCCCGCGCGGAGGCCTCCACGGAGGCCCTCTTCGGCTATGTCGTGCGCTCGGTGGAGTGGCTCGATATGTGCCCCGGCGGCTTTGCCAACTTCCACCTGGTGTTTCTCCTGCGCCTGGCGCGCTTCCTCGGCCTCGCCCCCAACATGGAGCAGGCCGCCGCGGGGGGCTATTTCGATCTGCAGGACGGGCGCTTCGTGACGCAGCGTCCCCTCCACCCCCACTTCCTCGCCCCCGCCGATGCCGCCCGCCTGCCGCTCCTGATGCGCATGAACTACGGCACGATGCACGTGTTCCGCTTCTCCGGACAGGAGCGCAGCCGCCTCCTCGAGGCCATCACCACCTACTACCGCCTCCACCTCCCCACCTTTCCGGAACTCAAGTCGCTCGCCGTCCTCAAGGAACTCTTCGACGCCGACCGCCGCTGACCGGCGCCACCGCCGACGCCCGCCGTTTCATCCCCGCCGTAGGCGTCTTTTCCACGCAACCCTCAGAAAATCGATAAGTTTTTAGAAAAAAAGGCGGAAATATTTTGTCGATTAAAAAGAAAGCTCTACTTTTGCACTCGCAATTAAGCCTCACGGGGTCTACCCGTAGAGAAATCGGCGGTCCCTTCGTCTATCGGTTAGGACGAGAGATTTTCATTCTCTAAAGAGGAGTTCGACTCTCCTAGGGACTACAAATAAACGAAACTAACAAATGGCAAATCACAAATCATCTATTAAGAGAATCCGCCAGTCTGCTGCCCGCCGCCTGCACAACCGGTACTACGCAAAGACGATGCGTAATGCCGTTCGCAAGCTTCGTGCCACGACCGACAAGGCTGCTGTCGCTGAAGCTCTGCCCAAGGTGCAGAAGATGCTGGACAAGCTGGCTAAGAAGAACGTCATCCACAAGAACAAGGCTGCCAATATCAAGTCGAGCCTCATGGTTCACTTGAACAAGCTGGCCTAACTATCAGTGGCAAACGATTACAAGCGGGCTTCCGTCAACAAGACGGAGGCCCGCTTTGTTGTGTCCCTACGCCCCCGGCGACACGCGCGGCGCACTGCGTGAACCGCCGCCGCGGCACGGCGAACCGATGGACGGAGACGGACGAAAGTTTTTGGGGAAATATTTTAGAAAGGAACAGAAGGGAGAGGGATGACATCGGAGGAGGAGGAAGAACGAGAGGAGGTGAGGAAGAACGAGAGGAGGTGAGGAAGGAACGAGGGAACAGCCCCGCCAAGGCCTGTCGGCAGCGACACGCGGTCGGCGCCGGGGAGGAGCGGCGCTACCCGGGCGGCGAGAAGGGGCGCCGCACTTTAACAAAAATTATCGGGGGGGGGGATGACACGCGTGCCATTTTTGATAATTTTGCAACGACTAAACCCTTTTTGATGAGGCTCCTTACCCGCGTGGGCCGCCCTGCCCGCCGCGATGCTGTCGGGCCTCCTCTTTCTTTTTAACCCTCTTCAAACACCTTACGTATGATGAAGAAATTTACCTATTTCCTTTCTCTGGCCCTCTCCTTCGTGGGACTGACCGCCGCGGGGCAGACGCCGACCTTCTCGACGGCACCGTCGAACGGCGAGTTTGACGCCGACACCCACTGGTATCTCATCCAAAACGCCAAGGACTTCTACATCTCCACGGGCGACGGCTATACCGATGCCGACGGCAACTTGTATGCCTCCAACACCACGCGCCCCGGCGGCGACGCGGCACTGTGGTGCATCGTGGGCGACGCGAGCAGCGGTTACAAGTTCTACAACAAAGCCGGCGGCGCCACGCAGCACCTCGCCGTCAGCGGCAGCGAGGCCGATGCCCGCTTCCACCTCTACACCGACGAGGCCATCGCCACGGCCAACGAGGACAGTACGACGGTCTACGACGCCTTCTACTTCAACAACAGTACCGTCAGCGCCGGCGACGACGGCCTTTCCTACACCGTCATCACCATCCAGGGCTCGGCCAACAACAACTGGAACCCGCGCGGCACCTATCTCGCCTTGTGGAACTACAATGCCCCCGCCGACCAGGGCAACGGCTGGAAGTTTATTGAAGCCGACTCCTACGCCCGGACGGCGGCACAGGAGGCCTACGACGAGCTCGAGGCGCTGGTAGCGTCGAATGCGGCCAGCACGTACACCTACTTCAACTACGAGCAGGAGCCCCTCGCCGCCCTCGCCGCCGAGAAGACGGTGCCGGAGACGGGCACCACCGACGACTACATGGCCTACATCGCCGACCTGCAGAGCGCCATCGCCGCCCTGCCGCGCATCACCATCCCCAACGGCACGCGCATGCTCATCAGCAGCAACGGCACCTCGACCGACTATGTCAGCGCCACCGACAAGGGGCTGATGCACCCCACCGGCCGCGACTGGAGCTCGGTATGGACGCTGACCACCGACGACGAGGGCAGCACCTACCGCCTCTTCAACAGTTACAGCGATAAGTATGTCGGCGCCATCCCCTCGGCCAACGAGACCGTTGTACCCCTGACCGACGACGCAACACAAGCCGGCGTCTTCACCATCAGCCAGTCGCCCAACGCCGACTTCTACGTCATCAAGAACGCCACGGCGGCCGACGGCTGCTCCTATATGCACATGGCCTCCGGCAACCGCATGGTCATCTGGTACGCCTCGCAGGAGAACACCCAGCTGTCCTTCCTCCCCTATACCGACGACCTCGCCGAGGAACTGTCGGCCGGCATCCTCAGTAGCCTCGAAGGCATCACCTTCGACGCCCTGGGCTACCTGAAGAGCTCGGAGGCCTTCAACACCGCCCTTGCCACCCTCAAGGCAACCCCCTCCGAGGAGAACTGCAAGGCCGCCTATGCCGCCCTGCCCACCGAATACTGTATGCCCGAGGCCGACAAGCTCTACACCATCCGCAACGCCCGCGGCACGGAGTACAGCCTCTTCGAGAAATACGACCAACTGACTTCCGGCAACTACACGCTCTACTGCGGCACGCCGACCGCCAACGCCGCCGCCCTGTGGCGCTTTGTCACCTATGAGGGCAGCGACAACGGCAACGGCCTACCCCTCTATAAGTTGCAGAATGTCAACTCCGGCAAGTTCGTCCACCTCGTCACCTGGGGCCAGACGGTCTATCTGGAAGACGAGGGTGACACCAACGGCGCCTTCGATATCTTCACCAACGGCTTTGGCGACGCCACCCTGCCCACGGCCATCAGCTTCCTCGACACGAAGGTGACCGGCCACGACGGTACGCTCACCGTCGGCGGCTCCGATAACAGCTCCACCACGGGTACTCTGGCCACCTATAAAGCTGCCGGCTACCAGAACCTCTTCGACGTCAGCGAGGCCCAAGACATCGACATCACCATCGGCGCCACGGGCTACGCCACCCTCCACCTGCCCTTCGCCGTCACCCTCCCGTCGGGCGTCACCGCCTATACCGGCACCGACAAGGAGGAGACCATCGAACTGACGCCGCTCACCACGAGCGTCATCCCCGCCCATACGCCCGTCATCCTGCAGGCTTCCGTGGAGGAGGACACCCCCTTCACCTTCACCATCGCCTATGACGACGCCACCGAGGCTCCCGCCGCCAACGACCTGACGGGCGCCCTCGACCCCGTGACGGTCACCGCCGCCTACACCCTGCAGAACGGCAGTGGCGGCGTCGGCCTCTACCCCCTGAGCAGCGACGACATGACCATCGGCGCCAACGAGGCTTACCTGACGAAGGCCGACGACGCCACCGCCGACTATAAGGCCCTCACCCTCGTCGACAATACCGCCACCGCCCTGCGCAGCGCCACCGCCGACAGTGCCCTCATCGGCACCCTCTACGACCTCAACGGACGCCCCGTAGCCTATCCCTCGCGCGGTATCTATGTCACCGCCGGCGGACAGAAAATCTTCGTGAAGTAACACCCGTTGCCTCCCGCCCCTTCCACGGCCTCCTGCCTCGCGCAGGGGGCCGTTTCTTTGTGCCCCGACGCCGCGGCGACGACGCCGCCAACAGGCCGACGCCTCCCCGCCGCGACCACCACGCTCCCCCCTGCGCACGAGACCTCCGCTGTATCCCCCGGCAAGGGGCGCGTCGTTTTTTTTGAAAAAAGTTTCGCCAACGCCCCGTTTGGGCTGAAAAATCTTGACACGGGAAAAGACAAAGGAAACGCGGAGTGGGCGCCCCCGGAACGTCTTTTCCTCGACAAAACACTGCCACATCAAACTTCTTCAAGCAGAGTTAAATAAAGGTGCAAATACGAGTGGGAGTTTTCTTGTTTGATGGAAATATATTATTTTTGCCTTTGATAAAAGATATATCAACCGCGCCGCTATCGGCGTAACCTAAGAAATAAACCATGGCAATAGCAATAAAAGCAATACCCACATTATATGGCGACGATGCCGTTCGCTTCCGCGAAGCAATTGAGCAGACCGACCGTGAGTTTGATGCGCGCCCTCAGCGCGACATCACCAAAGACGCACGCTATATCATGATGAAGAACGTTCTTCGTAAAGCAAGGATATAAGGGCGCCGGAGAAATTTACGAGGAAATGAGTTTCATTGATCAGAAATGTACGTTTGACATCTTGTCTGAGGATATCCTTTCGGAGTGTCTTCCTTTCACATGTGGAGAAGACAACGACATGGATGAGTTCTTCAGCAAAGATGCACTAACCTATGCTCGACGCAGAATAGGAAAATCGTATTGTTTTCGCTTGGAGGAAGATGAAAAGCAGATTGTTGCCTGCTTCACATTGTCCAATGATAGCATTCGCATTTGGGATCTGGGTAGTTCCAAGAAGAATGCGATGTGGGCGGAGCTCACCAATAGGGAGAAGATGCTGAGTCGATTCCCGGGTGTGCTGATTGGGCGTCTCGCTGTGTCTAAGTCCTTTGCCGGCATGGGAGTCGGTACAGAGATCCTTGACTTCATTAAAATGTGGTTCCTCAGTGAAGAAAACAAGACAGGTTGCAGACTGGCAATTGTTGATGCAAAGAACAATTCCAAGGTGCTCAGTTTCTATGAGAAGAACGGGTTTCGCTATCTATTCAATAGAGAGATAGACGAAGACCTATATATAAAGCCCCCGAAAGACGAAGAGGAGCGTAGGGTAAGAGTGCAGCATCCGCGCACACTGGCAACACGCTTAATGTACTGTGATTTACTCAATGAGTAATGAGAGTTTGCCCCACTAACAAGACGAGAGCGATACTTACGGTGCCTTCGACATTTTCACCTATGACTTTAGTGACGCCCATCTGCCCACCGCCATCCACTTTCTCGACACGGTGGTGACCGGATACGACCATACGCTCACCGCCGGCGGACAGAAAATCTTCGTGAAGTAACACCCGTTGCCTCCCGCCCCTTCCACGGCCTCCTGCCTCGCGCAGGGGGCCGTTTCTTTGTGCCCCGACGCCGCGGCGACGACGCCGCCAACAGGCCGACGCCTCCCCGCCGCGACCACCACGCTCCCCCCTGCGCACGAGACCTCCGCTGTATCCCCCGGCAAGGGGCGCGTCGTTTTTTTTGAAAAAAGTTTCGCCAACGCCCCGTTTGGACTGAAAAATCTTGACACGGGAAGAAGCCAAGAAAACGCGGATGGAGGGCCCTCAGAACGTCTTTTCTTCGATAAAACGCCACACGAAGAGACTTTTCTTCGCGCAAAATTCACATTGTTTCAAGAAAAGAGATGCCGTTTTCACGTTTCTTCACGCCACGAGCGCCGTTTCTTCTTCTTTTGGGGAGGAAAAATGCGCCGACGAAGACGCTCAGAAGGGCGCCGCTTTGTTAAAGATGTAAAAGAGCCGAGCGAGAAATGCGGCGACGGCCGCGCGGCGAAACAAGTCCCGGACTCGGCGGAACAAGTCCCGGACTTGTTGAAATTTCTCCCGTACTTTTTTCGCCGCGCGGCGGCCCCGCCGTTTCCGGGAAAGTGACACTATATGTCAAAAACGGCACTTTTTTAACACTCCCAACGGCGGCGTGCGTGCGCTGCACGGACACGGAGGCCGGGACGCCGGATTTTTTTCGATTCTCGCGGCCTTCGCGCACACTTTTTCACCCCCTCACGCTTCACGATAAGCGGCATTCACGCGCCGAGGGCGCTCCGGGCGACGACAGCGCAACGCCACGCCGTGCCGTCCACGCCGCTGCTCTCCCGCCCCTCCACTACGTCGTTTCTTTCCTGCTTTTTATACATTCTTTCCGGGTATTTTTAAAAATATCCGTAGTTTTAACAAAAATTTACCCCCCCGAACACTTTTTTCAAACCTTTCCTCTACCTTTGCCTCCGAGGATTACCGATACTACAGCGGTCACTGAGATGGATAAAGCTGTATCACACAGCACACAAAGAGGATATGATTGCTCTCCCTTCCGAAAAGACGGGAAAAGAAGATGGAAAGAAGAAAGATTCCCCCCCGACCGCCCGTTGACACCGTCCCCACTTATTTATACTCCTACCCCCTCTTGTCTCGCCCCGGCGCCCGTTGACAGCGCCACGACGGCTCTATATCTCCCACGGACGTCCTATCGTCTCACCCCCGTCAGACGTTGACCGCGACACGACAGCGACGAAACATCTCCGGACGTCCCCCTTATCTCGCCCCGTCAGACGTTGACATTGCCACGACCTTTTCGTGCCACACCCTGACACACTTTCATATTATCAACTATCAATCCTTCTATTATGAGAAAAACTTTATTCCTCCTCTTCTGCTGCTTCTCCCTCGCGGGACTCACGGCAGTAGGACAGACGCCCACTCCCTCGACGGCCCCGTCGAACGGAGCGTTTGCCTCTGACACCCATTGGTATCTCATCCAGAATGGAAAGGGACGCTATCTATCCATCGCCACCGGATGGATTGACGACAGCTCCTACCTATGGTGTAACAGCACCACCCATCCGGGCGTCAACGACGAATCGGTGTGGTGCGTCGTGGCAGAGACGACGAGCGGCGAGAGCGATGAGACAGCCACAACGAACTATATCTTCTACAACAAAGCCGGCGGCACCACCAAACACCTCGCCGTCAGCGGCAGCAATGCGGCGGCCCGCTTCAAGCTCTACACCGACGACGAAGTCAGCCAGAACAGTTCGACAAGCGGATTCTACGACGCCTTTTATTTCCAAAACAGTACCTACACCACCGACAACACCTATACCCTCATCACCTGTAAGGGTACCGACCACAACAACTGGAACCCCAACGGGCAGGGCGACGGCCATATGTCGCTATGGGACGCCGACGCATCGAACGACCAGGGCAACGCCTGGAAGTTTATCGACGCCTTGACGGCCGCCACCGACCTGCTGACAGCCGAGGTCAAGGCGTGGACAACCGACAAGACGCTGGGCTCCTACGACGCCACCGACGTGGATGCCTATACCACCGCCAAGAGCACCCTGGAGAGCAACAGCCAGGATTTCGCCACTGTCTACAACGCCTATAAGGCCCTCCACGACGCCCGCGACGGTAAGTTCATCTACCCCGAGGCCGGCAAGGAATACCAGATTGTCAGCGCCTATCCCGAATTCTACAATCAGCACGGCGTCAACATGGCCCTCTACTCCTCCGACAGCAACTTCCGCTGGGGCTCCCTCACCAACGCCAAGGCCTTCCGCTGGACGGTGGAGACGACCTCCACGACGGGAAACTTCAAGATAAAGAACAGCGACACGGGCACCTATATCTCCGGCGCCAGCAGCAGCGGCGGCACCCTGGGAGAAACGGCCGCCGAGGTCACACTGACATACTTGGAGACACCGGGAGAGTTTAACCTGAAGATAGGGAGCGCCAACCCGTTCCACTGCAACGTCCACGGCAACGGCGCCAACACCGACGGCGCCATCACGGTATGGGCCGGCACGAGCGGTTCGCCCTCATCGTGGAAGTTTGTAGAGCTCACCACCGAAGGTATCCTCGCCCAGCTCAAGGAAGAGCTGTCCCTCTACTCCACCACCGTCATCGGCGCCCTCAACCCCACCGGTTCCGAGGCTTACACCAAGGCCAAGGAGGCTGCCGAAAAGGAAAACGCCACCTATTCCGACCTGCAGACGGCCCTCGACGCCCTCATCGCCGACAAGGAGACGACGCCGCTCGTCATGCCCGCCGAAGGACACTACTATCAGATTGTCAGCTCCGACAGTCGCTTTGCCGCCAACAGTCAGGAGAAGTACATCTACAGCGACGGCACCAACGTGATGTGGGGCAACGCCGACAACAGCGACCTCAACTACTACTGGACCGTCACCCCCATCACCACCGCCGACGAGACCGCCGACGACGAGACGAGCACGACAAGTACGATAGCCCTCAAGGCGCTCGCCACAGCACAGTATGCCTATCTGGCCGAGTCGCCCGACGACAACGCCAAGGTGACGCTGAGCGACGAGGCCGTTCCCGTCACGCTGGTGCGCAAGAGCGCCATCGGCGAGGTGCGCCTCGACTTGAACGGAACGCAACACACGCTGCACCTTCTCGGGCATGGCAAGGGCACGGGCAGCGGCAGCAGCGTCATCTATTGGAGCGGCGCCTACAGCAGCAGCGATGCCTCCGCCTTCTACATCCGCGAGGTAGACCCCGACACGGTGGCCAAGGCCATCGGCGCCACCATCACCACGGGGCTCGGCGAGCTCCGCAACAGCAACGCCGACCTCGTAGAGAAATACCTCCGCGCCTTCTACCAGAAAAATCGCACAGAGACCTACCTCTCCTACGTCGGCACCGGCTACAACCAGTATCAGCCCGGCGACGACAACAACGAAACGTCAGCCTCCCTCACCACCTGCAAGCAACACCTCGAAGCCCTCGGCGCCCTCACCACCGTCGACGCCCTCAAGAGCTACAACGACCTTGACGCCATCATCAGCGAGTGCCCCACGGTGCAGAACAGCGTCGCCACATTCTCCCTCAACCTGCCGAAGGCCGGCGACTTCCTGCGCATCGTCGCCACCAACGGTGTCGGGTATCTGAGCAGCAGCAACCATGCCACACAGACCAGCCGCGCTCAGTTTGTCAGCGCCGTCGACAACACCACGACGGTATTCTTCTTCGACGGCAATACGCTGGAGAACTACAGCAACGGCTACCTGCTGGCCGACAACGCCACCGACAGTCCTATGCTCTACTACAACGGCGTCACCACCGGTTCCTCCATCACATTCCAGGCCGATGCGGCGGGCACCCTCTGCCAGTATAACATCCTCTTCAGCAACGGGGCGCGCAGCTTCAACGCCAACGCCGCCGGGTATACCGACGCCGCCGGCAGCGATGCGCCCAGCAGTACCCCGGGCCCCGGCTATCGCTTCACCCTCGAGAAGGTAGACACCCTCGACGTAGTGGTGGGTGAGAGTCAGTATGCCACCTTCTACGCCCCCGTCAGCGTCACCCTGCCCGACGGCCTCAGCGCCTACACCGGCACCGTCGACGACGACTACTTCCGCCTGACGGAGGTGAGCAACGGCACCATCCCCGCCCATACCGGCGTCATCCTGCAAGGCCCCGCCGCCACCTACCGCCTCCCCATCGTCAGCGATAGCTATCAGGCCGCCACAGCCGCCAACGAGGAGACCGCCGCCGACGACGATGCCACGACGCTCAGCGGTACCGTTGCCTCCCTCAACGCCACCACGCCGACCGACGGCGCCATCTACACCCTGCAGAAGCGCGACGAGCAGGTGGGTCTCTTCCCCTTCCTCAAAGCCGCCGACAGTACGGTAGATACCGACGACGCTCAGGCTGACGGCAGCGACGCCGCCACAACGACCGAGCTCAAGGGCTTCAAGGCCTACCTCACACTCAACGAGACGCAGGCTGCCGCCGTGCGCGGCCTCATCTTCGGTGAAGACGCCACCGTCACCGCCATCAACGCCGTGAGCGCCGCCGCCCCCGATGCCGACGCCCTCTACGACCTCGGCGGACGCCGCATCACCACCCCCGCCGCCCGCGGCATCTACATCGCCAACGGCAAGAAAGTGTATATCCCCTAACCCCCCTCTTCCTATGAACAAGAAAACGTATATCGCCCCCACCGCGCGGGCCATCGCCCTCCATACGGAAGGCGCCCTGCTCAAGGGCAGCGACCTCAAAATCGACCGCGACGCCGACGCCAAGACCGAACAGCTGACAGGGCGCTACGGATGGGACAGCAGCAACTGGACCGACAGCGAGGAATAGCCCCTCGCCCCTGACCGGAAGGGAGGCCCCGCAAGGCCCGGACAGCACCGACGCCCGCCGCGAGGCCGCCCCCTCCCCTATAAGCCACCTCATTCTTCTTCAATAGTACGTCCGCCGAGGACTCTGCAGCGGCAGAGCCCCTCGGCGGACGTCGTCGTCAGCGCGGCGCCGCGGCTACCACCGCCCCCTCGGCAACGTGTTTCGGCACGTCCTCTTCCCCCATATTCTCCATAAACCACAAGAAATGCTTAACTTTGCAGCGGAGAGCGCCGGGGCCGTCCCCCGTCGCCGAGAAACACAGAAAAAACGTCTTACAGACATGAACATAGAACAGCTATTGAGCGCCGACGTGTGCGCCGCCATCCAGGCACTTTACGGGCAGGACGTGCCCGCACAGCAGATACAGTTGCAGAAGACCAAGCGCGAGTTTGAAGGACACCTCACCCTCGTGGTGTTCCCCCTGCTGCGCCTCTCACGCAAGAAGCCCGAAGACACCGCCGCCGAGATAGGCGAATGGCTGGTGGCACACAGCGACACCGTAGCCGCCTACAACGCCGTCAAGGGATTCCTCAACCTGGTGATAGCCCCCGCCAAATGGGTGGAGCTCCTCGCCGACGTCGACGCCGACGAGCGCTACGGACTCGTCACGCCGACGGAGCAGTCGCCCCTGGTGATGATAGAGTATTCCTCGCCCAACACCAATAAGCCCCTCCACCTGGGACACGTGCGCAACAACCTCCTGGGATGGTCGCTGGCCCAAATCATGGAAGCCTGCGGCAACCGCGTCATCAAAACAAATATCGTCAACGACCGCGGCATCCACATCTGCAAGTCGATGCTCGCCTGGCTGAAGTATGGCA
>CAZXFS010000025.1:0-31534 GCA_964640535.1 uncultured Prevotellamassilia sp.
AAGAAGCGTTTCTTTTTGTAGTATCTTGCGTAAAATATCGGGCAGAACGGGCTCTTTTTTCCACAAACTCACATCATTTCGCGTGTCAAGATTTTTCGGAAAGACGAAAGCGGCTTCCCCACTTGGGAGATACAGATCGCAAAAAGGAACCGCCCTCATACAGAGGACGATTCCTTTTTGCATAAGGGGGGCGGCAAGCGTTACCGACGGAAGGAGGAGCGAAGAATGGTGGCTTCGCGGTCGGGGCTCACCGACACGATACTGATGGGCGTCGCGGTGGCCTGCTCTACATAGGCGATATACTCCTTGAAGCGGTCGGGGAGCGCCTCTTCGCTGCGCAGCTCGGAGAGTGGAGTGTGCCAGCCGGGGAGTTCTTCATAGACAGCTTCCCATCCCTCGGTGTCGTAGGGCATCTCGGTGGTCTCCACGCCATCTTTCCGATAGGCGGTGCATACGTATATCTTGTCGAAACCGTCGAGGACGTCGCCCTTCATCATCACCAAGTCGGTGACACCGTTGATGGTGATGGCATATTTCAACGCCACCAGGTCGAGCCAGCCGCAGCGACGATTGCGCCCGGTGACGGCACCATATTCGTTACCGATATGGCGGATGGTGTCGCCGATCTCGTCGAAGAGTTCTACGGGGAAAGGGCCGGAGCCGACGCGGGTGCTGTAGGCCTTGAAGATGCCAAAGACGCGGCCGATGGCGTTCGGCGCTACGCCGAGGCCGGTGCAGACGCCTCCGGAGGTCGTCGACGACGAAGACACGAAGGGATAGGTGCCGTGGTCGATGTCGAGCAGGGAGCCCTGAGCGCCCTCGGCCAACACGTTCTTTCCCTCGGCGAGGTAACGGTTGATGTCGGCCTCCGTATTGCGCAGGGGGAAACGCTTCATATATTCCACGCCTTCGAGCCAGCGTGCCTCCTCTTCGGCCGACGGGAGGTCGGTAGACCCCATGTCGCTGAGGATTTGCAGATGGCGTGCCTTGAGGGCGTCGTATTTCTCGCGGAAGTTGTTTTCGATATCGCCCACGCGGAGGCCGATGCGGGCGGCCTTGTCGCTGTAGGTGGGGCCGATGCCCTTGCCGGTGGTACCTACCTTGCTCTTTCCCTTGGCGGCTTCGTAGGCGCGGTCGAGAGCGCGGTGCGTGGGGAGGATGAGGTGGGCACGGCGACTGATGTGCAGACGGTCGGTGAGGGTGTAACCGGCGGTCTCCAGCTCCTGTGCCTCGGCCATGAAGAGGTCGGGGGCGATGACGCAGCCATTGCCGATGATGTTGACCTTTCCCTCGTCGAAGATACCGGAGGGGATGGAACGCAGCACAAACTTCTTGCCGTCGAAAATGATGGTGTGGCCGGCATTGGGGCCACCGGCGAAACGGGCCACTACGTCGTAGTGGGGAGTGAAGAAATCCACAACTTTGCCCTTGCCCTCGTCGCCAAAGACGATGCCCAGCAGGGCGTCTACTTTACCTTTCGTCATATCTTTTGAGGTGTATGAGTCTTACGAATGAATGTTGGTGGGGAGACGTGGCGGCCTCCGCACATACCAAGGGGCAAAATTAGGTATAAAAGTCGGGATGTGACCTATCTATCCTCTGAAATTTTCGGGAGCAACGCGGAGAGATATAAAAAGCGGAGTCTTCAGGGAACTGCCTCAAGACTCCGACTGCGGTGGAGCGATAGACGGGACTCGAACCCGCGACCCTCGGCTTGGGAAGCCAATGCTCTACCAACTGAGCTACTATCGCCTGTTACCACCCTACGGCCGACGAGGGCCGAAATGGTAGTGCAAATGTAGGGAAAAAGGGAACGCCCACCAAGCCGCCGGGCATTTATTTTTGAAACCGCCCTTGTATTTCTACCGACGCGACGGTGCGAAATCGAAAAGGGTGCCTCGCGGATGTCCCTCCCTATACAGAAAGACAGCCAAGCGAGCACTGCTTTACAGTGGCCTACTTGGCTGTTCTTTCTTCAGTCGGGGTGACTGGATTCGAACCAGCGACCCCACGCCCCCCAGACGCGTACTCTAACCGAGCTGAGCTACACCCCGTCCGACTGAGCTTGCGAGAAGCTTGAGTGGCAAGCCATCTCTTTGTTCCCGTTTGCGAGTGCAAAAGTAGGGCATATTTTCGACGTGACAAAATGTTTCCTCATTTTTTTCAAGAAAAACAGAATTTTCTCCGGGAACAGGGCTCCGTTACCGCCGGCGGCCGACTTCTGTGGCCCCGGAATTTCGGTGCGTGAATACATTTCGCTACATTTGTCCCACCATTTTAATAACACTTCCATCGATGTCGGCGACGCCTCGGCCGTTGCCGCCTTCCTCCCCATGGACACCGTTCTCCCGTCTGTGGACTCCCCTCACAAATCTGCCTAAATCCATTCCTACCTATCTATGACAACCATCACCAACCAAGTGCTACGCGTCGATGTCAGCGAAATCGGCGCAGAGATGCAGAGCCTGAAGCTCGTTTCCGACGACCGCGAGCTCCTCTGGCAGGGCGACGCCGCCTACTGGCACGGACGTTCTCCCATCCTCTTCCCCGCCGTGGGCGGACTGTGGAACGGACATTTCCGTCACAACGGGCTGTCGTATACCCTCCCCAAGCACGGTTTTATGCGCCGTAAGACGTGGCACGTCGCCCACCACGACGAAAACCGCGTGACACTGGAATATGTCGACGGCGGCGAAGACCGCGACGCCTTCCCCTGGCCCTACATCGTGCGCGTGACCTACACGCTGGAAGGGCGCACGCTCCGTACCGACTTCGAGGTGGTCAACACCGGCCACGACACGTTCTTCTTCCAGATGGGCGGTCACCCGGGCTTTTCCCTCCCCGACTTTGACCCGTCTTCCACCGCCCCCGACGGGTTCCTGCAGCTCCACGGCGCCCCGCGCGGGGTGC
The DNA here is from genome assembly GCA_964640535.1 of uncultured Prevotellamassilia sp. Lineage (GTDB taxonomy): Bacteria > Bacteroidota > Bacteroidia > Bacteroidales > Bacteroidaceae > Alloprevotella. Next base: position 2,911 of record CAZXFS010000025.1, read on the forward strand.
GCCGCGCCGGCGAGCAGGGATGTACGGAGGCCGCTGTCTACAACTTTCCGCTGACGGCCGACGGCCTCGTCCCCCTCGGCGTAGACACCTTTGCCCACGAGGCCCTCATCTTCGACGAGCACCAGCTGACGGGCGCCACCCTCCTCGACAAGCAGCAGCGCCCTCTGGTGCGTGTGGAGAGCACGGCACCGGTATGGCTCTTCTGGTCGCCGCAGGGCGTCCATGCCCCCTTCGTCTGCGCCGAACCGTGGTATGGCCTCTGCGACCCCATCGGTTTCGACGGCACGCTCAGCGAGCGTCCCTACGTCAACCGCCTCGACGGCGGAGAGACGTGGCACGGCGGCTACCGCATCGACGTTCTCCTATAGCGGGCCTATGGCCGCTTCCGGCGAAGGGGGAGATAAGGATTCCGCATGCTATCCTCCCCCACCCCGGACTTTATCCCCCTGCCCCAAGCATTCAGCCCACTCCCTGCCGATAGTGATATCGTCCGGGAATGGGCTGAATGCGCTTGGGGGGGATATGGTGCGACTTATTCGCCGCGTTTCCGGTGTCGGCTGCCTTCCTCATAACCGCGGCGGTAGCCCTCGGCATAGCTGGCGGCATAGCTTTCGCGCTCACGCTGCGTGGGGAAATTGCTCTCCACATCCGCCTCGGAGCGCTCGCGGCCGGCAGTGCCGTCGTAGAGGCCCGTCCAGTAGCCGTCTTCCTCCCCTGCTTCGTCGGCAGGCCGGGGGTCGCGCCCGATGGAGTCGGCCGGCGCCGACACGACGGTATCGCCCACGAGAGGGGAGACATCGGCCGGCGACGTCGTATCCGGCACGGCCATATTGCCCAAGGTGTCGTCGACGGGGAGGGTGCCCGAAACGGGAATCTGGGCGTTATTCTTGAGATAAACAATCGCGCCGAGCAAGAGTGCTACCAAGAGGAGCAACAGGATGACGGGACGTCGGTTGAGGTATTCCTTTTTCATTGTGTATATCGTTTCAGCGTTTTCCGAAAGATTCTTTGATAAGTAGTTCTACCCTTTAACGGTCGAAATCGTTAGGGGAGCCGTGGGGCGGCCTCGACGGAGCCGGGTGACGAGAGGCGCTGAGGGGCAAGCCGGCGCCGTAATTCCTCTCGTCCCTTGCAGACGAGACCTTTCCTTCCGCCCGCCTCTCTTAGTGCAGACGCAATTTGTCGGCCGCATCCATTCGCAAGAAGATAAACAGCAGGAGGGTAAAGCCCCACAGCGAGGAGCCGCCGTAACTGAAGAACGGCAGCGGGATGCCTATAACCGGCATCAGTCCCATCACCATTCCTACATTGATGAGCAGGTGGAAGAAGAGGATGCTCAGGACGCTGTAGCCATAGACGCGGGCAAACTTGGTGCTCTGCCGCTCGGCGAGATAGACCAGCCGCAAGATGAGACCCAGGAAGAGACAGAGAACGGTGGCGGAGCCGATGAATCCCTCCTCTTCGCCCACCGTGCAGAAGATGAAGTCGGTATCTTGTTCGGGGACGTATTTGAGTTTCGTCTGTGTGCCGTTCATGAAGCCCTTTCCCTTGAGTCCGCCGGAGCCGATGGCTATCTTGCTTTGGTTGACGTTATATCCGGCGCCCGTGATGTTTTCCTCCATCCCCAGCAACACCCTGACGCGGGTCTGCTGGTGAGGCTCCAGTATTTGGTTGAGGGTATAGTCGGCGGTATAGAGGAAGGCGGTCGACCCGATGGTGAAGAGGGCGATGAAGGCATAGCGCCCCACACGTTCCCCCAGAGCCTGCCACCCGATATAGGCGGCCATCACCACGCAGACGGCAATCTGCACCCACGAGACGTCGAAGGGGATGACGAAGCGCGAGAAGGCCCAAGCCACAAGGGTGGCGCCACCGCCGAAGAAGAAGAGGCGGCGGGCATGGGGCGTCGACGGGCAGTAGACGGCCGTCAGACCGCAGGTGAAAAGCCAGATGAGCAGGAGGACGACAAACTCGCCGATGGTGGCATGGGTATAGGGCATCACATCGGCCGAGAAGCGAATGCCGATGACGAAATAGGCCACCGCCGCCGTGGCGGTGAAGAGGATGCTGCCGGGCATCCCTTCGCGGTAGAACATGAGGAAGAAGGCCAGATAGACGAGGGCAGAACCCGTCTCGCGCTGCAACACGATGAGCACCATGGGCAGAAGGACGACAGCCGCCGCCCGCATCAGGTTTCGCTTGTTGTCGAGGGTAAAGCCGTAGCGGTTGATGAGCTTGGCCACCGCCAGGGCGGTGGCGCACTTGGCAAACTCGGCCGGCTGCAGGTTGACGACACCGAGACTTATCCACGAGCGCGAGCCCTTGATGTCCTTGGCCACAAAGGGCGTGATGAGGAGCACCACCATCATCACCCAGTAGAGGAGGTCGGCCAGGGCGTCGAAATAGCGGTCGTCGGTCATCAGCAGGACGAAGCCCAAACCAAAGGCCAGCACTATCCACACCAGCTGCTTACCGGTGCGGGCACCCCAGCTGAGGAAGTCCATGTCGCCCACCTCATGACTGGCGCCGCAGATGCTCACCCAGCCGAAGGCCAGCAGCGCCATGTAGAGGACGATGACCACCCAGTCGGCCATGAAGAGGGGGTAGTGAGATTTACCGGATATAGTCGCCATATTTGATGTGTCTGTTTTGTATCGTGGTGGCGCGTTTTTCCGACGCCGCCGAGAGTTTTCCGTTGAGATACTGCTCCATTATCAGCGAACCGATGGGGACGCCGTAGACGGCACCGAAGCCGCCGTTCTCCACATAGGCCACGACGGCGATGCGCGGGGCATTCATCGGGGCAAAGCCCATAAAGGCGGAGTGGTCGTGGCCGCGGTTCTGCGCCGTACCGGTCTTGCCGCACACCTCGTAGCCGGGAATATCGGCGCCGTGGCACGTACCGCTGAGGACGGCGCGGCGCATCCCCGCCACGGCGTATTCATACCACCGGCGGTCGACCATCGTGCGATGGGGTGTGCGGTAGACGGAGTCGAGGCGGCTGCCCTGGATACGGTGGATGATATGAGGGACATAGTAGTGACCGCGGTTGGCCACCGTGGCGGCGAGGTTGGCAATCTGCAACGGGGTGGCCGTCACCTCGCCCTGACCGATAGAGATGGAAATGATGGTCAGCGCGTTCCACGCCTTGTGGTAGTGGTCGTCATAGTAGTCGGCATTCGGTATCATCCCGCGGCGCTCACCGGGGAGGTCAACGCCGAGCTTATAGCCGAAGCCCATATCGACGAGGTAGTCTTTCCAGCGCGTCATGGCGTTCTGCACCGACCCATACTTGCCCCGATTGTTAATCATGCGGTAGAGGTTCCAACAGAAATAGGCGTTGCACGACGTCCCGATGGCCGGCACCAGATTGATGGGCGAAGCGTGGCCGTGGCAGCCCACATGGAGACCTTTGTAGTTGAAGCCGTGGCTACAAGGGAAGGCTATCTGCGGGTCTATGCTTCCCTCCTGAAGGCCGAGGAGGGCCTGCGTAATCTTAAAGGTAGACCCCGGCGGATAAGTTCCCATGATGGCCCGGTTGAGGAGGGGCTTCATCGGGTCGCGGCTGAGGGCTTCGTGGTTTTTGCCGCGGTTGCGTCCCACCATATCGCGCGGGTCGTAGGTGGGCGACGAGGCCATACACAGTATCTCGCCCGACGACGGTTCGATGGCGACGATGGCGCCGAGCTTTCCCTCCAGGAGACGCTCTGCCAGCGCTTGCAGATCCATGTCGATGCTCAGTGTGATATCTTTTCCGGGGACAGGGGCTTTGTCGTACTTCCCGTTTTGATAGTGTCCCTGCGTACGGCCGCGCACATCGCGCAGCATGATGCGCATTCCCTTCTCGCCGCGCAACTGCTTCTCGTAGGAGCGTTCCACGCCGAGCTTACCGATATAGTCGCCGCTCTGGTAGTAGTCGTCATCCTTGATATCATTCTCGTTGACCTCGCCGACGTCGCCCAGGATATGCGCCCCCAGTCCGGAGGCATAGTGGCGCACGGAGCGCTTCTCGGCAGAGAACCCCTTGAAGCGAAATAGTTTCTCGCGGAATACAGAGAATTCCTCCGGGGGTATCTGGCTCATGAAGAGCTGCGGGGTATAGCGGGAGTAGTTGACTTTGCTCTTTATCTCCTCCATACGTCGGACATAGAACTCCGGCGTGATGCCCACCGTCCGGCAGAAGTCGAGGGTGTCGACGCCGCGCTGGTCGTTCATCACCACCATAATATTATAGGAGGCCTCGTTGTAGACCATCAGTTTGCCGTTGCGGTCCATGATGAGACCGCGCGAGGGAAACTGTATCTCCTTGCGGAAGGCGTTGGAGTCGGCATTTTTCTTGTAGTCGTCGCTGGCCAGCTGCAGCGAGAAGAGCCGCAGGACATAGACAACGACAACCATCACGGCGATGCCGCCAATGACGAATTTACGGTTGGAGAAATTGACTTCGCCCGACATGTGTGGATTAGAGGAGGATTTTTATTGCTGCGAACGGTGAGAGCGGACGGCCTCAAGGGCTATCACGAAGAGGAGGGTCAGCACACTGCTGCTGACGATGTCGAGGAGGAGCGTGCCCCAGTAGTCGAGCGAGAAGGCTTCGATGGTAAAGAAGAGGGCACAATGTAATACGATGAGCGAGGAGGCATAGCGGAGGAAGCCGCCCCATTTCATGGTGCGTGCCGACGGCAGGAAGTCGTCGTCGGAGCGGTCGGAGGGAGCGAAGGCCGCCATCAGACGGGGGGCCACCAGACCACAAGCGCAGAGGGCGGCGGCGGCCATTCCCGGGGTGTTATTGAAGAGGTCGACCGACAGTCCCATGATGAAGCCCAGGGTGATATAGAGCCACCGCGGCGTACTTCCAGAGAGTATCAGCAGGAAATACACGTAGGGCAAGGGGGTGGCATAGCCCAAGATATGGATATGATTGAATATCAACACTTGGAAGGCGAGGAGCAGGACAAACCAGCCCAAGCGCGATAGGAAATGCTGTAACATAGGGCGTACGAACGTTCTTTAGGGGACTTACGGCAACGGCGGCGCGGCGGTTTCTTCGGCCTCGACGGCATGAGAACGCAGAGTGTCTATCTCCGCCTTATAGGGCGTGGCGATGACGTCGACGTCGCGCAGACGGGAGAAGTCTGTGCCCAGGGTGATGTCGAGCTTATAGGACTGCCCGTCGGCGGAGTTGCGCACATCGGTGATGCGTCCCACGAAGAGGCCCGGGGGAAATACCGAGGAGTAGCCGCTGGTCTCTACCACGTCGCCTTTCTTGACGTGGGCATAGCGCGGGATGTCGTCGACATAGGCGTGGCGCAGGTTGTTCCCCTCCCACTGGAGGTAGCCGAAATAGTTTTCTTGACGGATGCGGCAGCTGATGCTCGATTTCTTGTTGGTCACGGGGAGCACGAGCGAGTAGTTGTCGCCAACGAGGTAGACAATGCCCACAACGCCGCCGCCGCTGACGACGCCCATCTCCTGCTGCACGCCCTGACGGGAGCCGCGGTCGATGACGAGATAGCGGTAGCCGCGCAGTGTACTGTTCGATACGACGGTGGCGGGGATGAGGCGGTAGCCGGCGAGCTTCTCCCGGAGGAGGCGCTCGGTGACGCCCTCCTCGTGGGTGGCCTTGTCGAGGGCCTCGCGCAGCGCCTGCGTCTCCATCTGCAGGCGCACGTTTTCGTCGGTCAGCCGGCGGTTGACATTGCTCAATCCTATATACGACCGGGTGTCCTCATAGAAACGGTCGACGCGGGCTACCGCGCTATTGGCGGAGGAGAGCCACACGCTACCCTGATAACTGTTGAAGCGAAAGAGCAGGGCGAAGCTGACCACCTCCAGCACGACAAACAGCAGGACGTAGTAATACTTACGGATAAATTCCAGGAGATAATACATAGGAAAGGCGAACGAAGGCGCGAGAGGGAGGGAGAGAGGTGTGGAAAAGAGGTGTAGGAGAAAATCAGGACGTCAGCGACACAGCCGACGCGTGCCATGCTACACCGATACGGGCAGCATGGCACGGCCGGAGATATGCCGGACTGAGCACCGACGGAGATGTCAGCGCATCAAGACGTTCTTGTAGGTCTCCACGTCGTTGAGGACGACGCCGGTACCGCGAGCTACGCAGAGCAGCGGTTCATCGGCCACGTGGAAGGGGATATTGATTTTCTCGCTCAGACGCTTGTCGAGGCCGCGGAGGAGGGCACCGCCGCCGGTGAGGAAGATGCCGTTCTTGTAGATGTCGGCATAGAGCTCGGGCGGAGTATTCTCGAGGGCCGACAGGATGGCTTGCTCGATTTTTGCCACAGATTTCTCCAGACAGTGAGCAATCTCCTGATAGCACACGGGGATTTCCATCGGCATCGTGGTAATGCGGTTCGGGCCGCACACGATATAGTCCTTGGGGGCATTGTCGCCAAGGTCGGCCAGGGCGGCGCCGACGTTAACCTTGATGCGTTCGGCCATGCGCTCGCTGACTTTCACGTTGTGCTGGCGACTCATGTGGTCTTGTATGTCGAAGGTGAAGTCGTCGCCGGCCATTTTGATGGAGTTGTTGGAGACGATGCTGCCGTAGGAGATGACGGCGATTTCCGTCGTACCACCGCCGATGTCGACCACCATATTTCCGACGGAGGCCAGGACGTCAAGGCCAATACCGATAGCAGCGGCCATCGGCTCCTGGATTAGGAATACGTCGCGGCCGCCGGCGTGCTCGGCGGAGTCGCGCACGGCACGCAGTTCCACTTCGGTAGATCCCGAGGGGACGCCGATGACCATGCGCAGGGAGGGAGAGAAGAGGCGTCGGCCGCTGTGCACCATCTTTATCAGGCCGCGCATCATCTGCTCGCAGGCGTTGAAGTCGGCGATGACGCCGTTTTTCAGCGGGCGTAATACTTCAATCTTGTTGCTATTGGTCTTCTCATACATCAGCTTGGCCTCATTGCCGACGGCCTCCATCTGCCCCGTAGGGCGGTCGATGGCCACCACGGAGGGCTCGTTCACCTTTATCTCACCGTTGCTGATGATGATGGTGTTGGCGGTACCGAGGTCGATGGCCAGGTCTTGCGTGAAGGAGAATAGCTTGGAGAATATATTGAATGCGCTCATATCTTTTTCTTGTCGTTAGAGAGTGCGCATTTATGCTTTTTCAAACCAGGCATGGATAGCCGTGTCGTAGTGGCTGCTGACGCCGAAGGCGCGCGTGGCGAACTGGCGACGCTGCTCCAGGGTGGTCTCCGCGCCATTGGCGTCGAGGATGCTCTGCAGAAGGGCATATTCGGCCTTGGAGGGAACGATGACCACGTCGTTGAAGTTCTTGGCGCCGGCACGTATCAGCGAGATGCCGCCGATGTCGATTTTTTCGATGATGGCGGCGTCGTCGGCACCGCCGGCCACCGTCTGCTCGAAGGGGTAGAGGTCGACGATGACGAGGTCTATCTCGGGGATTTCATACTGAGCCATCTGCTGTGCGTCGCTCTCGAGAGCGCGACGCCCGAGGATGCCGCCGAAGATTTTAGGGTGAAGGGTCTTCACGCGGCCGCCGAGGATGGAGGGATAAGTGGTGACATCCTCCACCTTACGGCAGGGGTATCCCAACGATTCGATAAACTGCTGCGTACCTCCGGTAGAGAGGAACGTCACACCCTCTTCGTGGAGCTTGGCGAGGATGCTTTCGAGGCCATCTTTGTGGAACACAGAGATGAGCGCTGTCTTGATTTTTTTTGTTCCGGACATATATTTTTTAGCTAACGAGTGCAAAGTTAGTGGTTGCCCGCGGACGGGCAAAGTGAAAGTGTGGGTTTTTAGAAACTTCCGTGTCTCAATCCTCGTCGTCGAAATCGAAATCGCCCTCCAGGAGGAGCGGCGCCTGGAAGTCGTCGAGGGCGCGACGGTCTTTCTTCGTGGGGCGTCCCGTGCCCTTGGCGCGGTCGACGAAACCGCTGATACGGCTCATCTCGAGCACCTCATACTGCTCCGGCGCGGTGATATTTTCCAGCACCTCGGGGAGTACCTTGGCGCCGACGCGCTTCTCTATCGGCTGCAGCACGCGGAAGGTGTAGGTGACGGGAGACTTGCGTACGCCAATCTCGTCGCCAACCTTGACGGTACGCGAGGCCTTGGCCTGCGCGCCGTTGATGGTGATGCGACCGTTCTTGCAGGCATCGGCAGCCAGTGTGCGCGTCTTGTAGATGCGGGCCGCCCACAACCACTTGTCGAGTCGGGCTTCCATTATCCTTTCTTGTTATAATGGTTCATCGCAAACTGAATCCCCGAGAGGGCGAAGGCCTTGACGATGTCGCCGGCCGCCTCCAGACGGGCGTCCATCGTGGCGAGGTCGTCAGGGGTAAACTCGCCCAAGACGAAGTCTATCTGCCCGCCACGGGGGAAGTCGTTGCCGATGCCGAAGCGCAGACGGGCATACTGCTGCGTCCCCAGGACGGACGTGATATGCTTCAGTCCGTTGTGCCCCGCCTCGCTGCCTCCCGGCCGCAGACGCAGTTGTCCGAAGGGAAGCGACAGGTCGTCGACAACGACGAGCAGATTTTCCAGAGGAATCTTCTTTTCATTCATCCAGTAACGCACAGCGTTGCCGGAGAGATTCATATATGTCGAGGGCTTGAGGAGAATGAGCTGCTGGTTCTTCACCCGCAGGGTGGTGACAGCACCGTAGCGCTTATCCTCAAAGACGAGGTGCGACGCCTCGGCGAGGGCGTCGAGCACTCTAAATCCTATGTTGTGGCGGGTGTGGGCATACTCGCTGCCGATATTTCCCAACCCTACTATCAGAAAGCTCATGGAGGATGTTTCTTGATGGACGCCGCCCGCCCGATGCTGGACGTCTCTATCCGACGCGACTCCCCTCAGCAGGGAGCGCAGCAACTTCAGGAGTGACATACGACGTTATAGTAAGAAAGCCGATGATCAGGCGGCCGTTTGCCACCGAATCATCGGCCTTATTGTTCTTGTGATGCGGAAACCGTTTGCATAGAGCAGCACCGAGGGCCGTTTCAAGCCACCCGGCAGCGGTCTATGCTTCCGGCATTTATGCCTTGGCGGCAGCAGCGGCGGCACCCATAGCGGCACGTGTCATCTTGACGGTGCAGACGATAACGTCCTTCGGGGTGACGAGCTCGAGGTTGTCGTAGCTCAGGTCGCCTACCTTGATGCTCTTACCCAGACCGAGGGTCGTTACGTCAACAACGAGCTTCTCGGGGACATCGCTATAGAGGGCGCGCACCTTCAGCTTGCGTACCATGCTGATGAGGCGACCACCGGCGCGTACACCTTCTGCCAGACCCTGCGGAGCGATAGGTACACCGATAACGATGGGCTTCTCGGCGTGTACCTCGAGGAAGTCTACGTGGAGCACGTTGTCCTTGACGGGGTGGAACTGGGTCTCCTTGATGATGGCCTTGTAGTCGGTGCCGTCGATGTTGATGTCTACGAGGTAGATATGGGGCGTGTAAATCAGCTTATTGATCTGCTTCTCGCTTACGACGAAGTGGATGGCTACGGGGTTGCCGTTTTCGTCCTTCTTCTGACCGTAGATAACGCAGGGTACGTTGCCGGCGTTGCGGATCTCCTTGGCAGCCTTCTTGCCCAGGTCGGTACGAACCGTACCGGTGATTGCAAATTGCTTCATGATTTGATAAATTTGTGTGTTACTCTAAATTAAGTGTTTTGCTCTTAATTCGCCATCGCACGTAGGCACCGTCGGCGCCCTGTGAGGACAAATCGGCTGCAAAATTACGCTTTTATTCTGACAATGGCAAGCCGAGGCCCCGTTTTTACACTTCTCCTCATTTTCATGCCTCTACATGGTTGTTGAGTCCGGCGAGGCCGAGGGATGATGCGTGGCAAACACCTCTTCCTTCTTCAGGAGCATCCTTCAGCAGACGGAGGCGTAGTGATACGTTCTTCTCCACGTATTCTCCCCTCCCACACAGAAAGTCTCGGTTTCCACATAGAAAGGCTCGGCGCGCCTCCTGCCGAAAGACAAGGAGGCACACCGAGCGAAACTCGGCGGGGCGATGAGGGAGGTCGACCGCCTGTAGGAGGGAGGAAGGAGGCAAGAGCCGCCGTTACTTGCGCGGGGTGCGCTCCAGCGTGGTGAGGACAAAGCGCCAATACTTCTCCACACTGGCAATGAGGCAGCGCTCGTTGGGGGTGTGCGGTGAGCGCAGCGTGGGGCCGAAGCTCACCATATCCATACCGGGCTTGTGGGCGCCGATGACGCCGCATTCGAGGCCGGCGTGTACCACCTGAACCAGGTTCTCCTTCTGAAAGAGTTCGCGATATACCTGCTTCATGAGTTCCACAATCTCGCTCTGCGGGTTGGGCTGCCAGGCCGGGTAGCGGCCGTCGAAGTCGATGCGCATACCGGCCATCGAGAAAGCGCTCTCGAGGCTCTCGGAGAGGGCGTCGAGCATAGTGTCGCGCGAGGAGCGGATGAGGATCTTGAAGAGGGCCTTGCCGCCGCCAATCTCTACGATGGCGAGGTTGGAGGAGGTCTCTACGATGCCCGGCACCTCGGGGATGAAGCGATAGACGCCGTTGTGGCAGGCGCAGAGGCTGTCGATGAGGTTGTCCTGGATTTCGGCGGGGACGATTTCGGCGGGGAGTTCCGTCGTTGAGCTGTCGAGCTTCAGGTCGGCCTCAATGCTTCCGTATTCGTCGCGGAAGGTCTGGCGCCACTCGTCGACGACCTCCGTAAAGGCGGCCACATTTTCCTTCGGCAGGGTGAGCACCACCTCAGCCTCGCGGGGGATGGCGTTGCGCATATTTCCGCCCTTCCACGACGCCAAGCAAGCTTCGAAGTTGGCGATGGCATCCTGCACGAGGCGGGCCATCATCTTGTTGGCGTTACCGCGTCCCTCGTTGATTTCGAGGCCGGAATGTCCGCCGAGGAGGTCATGGAGCACCACACGCACGGCGACGTCGTCGCTCTCGGGGGCTATCGGCTGATACTCCAGAGTGGCGGTCATATTGACGCCGCCGGCGGAGCCTATCACCATCTCGCCCTCCGTCTCGTTGTCGAGGTTGAGCAGTATCTCGCCCTGCAGCGTGTCGCCGGTCATATGGTTGACGCCGTACATCGTCGTTTCCTCATCGGCCGTGATGAAGCCCTCCAGCGGGCCGTGTTGGATGCTGTCGTCCTCCATGATGGCCATGATGGTGGCGACGGCCATACCGTCGTCGGCACCGAGGGTCGTCCCCTTGGCTTTCACCCATTCGCCGTCGATATAGGTATCGATGGGGTCGGTCTCAAAGTTGTGCGTCGACTCCGATGTCTTCTGCGGCACCATGTCCATGTGTCCCTGAAGCGTCACCACCTTGCAGTCTTCCATGCCCGGCGTGGCGGCCTTGTGCATGATGACGTTCCCTGCGGTGTCGAGATGTGCCTCGACGCCCTTTTCGCGGGCCCAGTCGAGGAGAAATTGCTGTACTTTTTCCAAGTGTCCCGAGGGGCGCGGCACTTGTGTGAGCAGATGGAAGTTTTTCCAAATAGCTTGAGGTTGTAGGTCTTTTATCTCACTCATATTATATATGTATAAGTATTATGGTTTCAACGAAGCGGGAGCCCGTCGCTCCACACGTGCCACATCGGCCCATCCGTAGATGCCGAGGACGACGACTTCGAGGGTCTGTATGGCGTGGACGATGAGAGCAAAGAGGATGGCGTCGGCCTCGTGGACGCCATAAAGCACGAGCATTGTCTTGACGGCGAAATGCCAGGGGCCGGCACCGTTGGGGGTGGGGACGATAACGGCAAAGGTGCCGATGCAGAAGATAAGGAAGGCCTGCGCCACGCCGATGCCGGAGGTGAAGTCGAAGGCAAAGAAGGCGATGTAGAAGTGGAGAAAATAGCAGGCCCAGATGCCCACAGAGTAGGCCCAGTAGCGCAAGGGATGCTCCACATGGCGCAACGAGGTGATACCGGCCCACACATTGTGCAGCACGTGCTGCCCGCGGGAGAACACGGAGAAGTGGCGGACGGCGAGGACGACGAGGGTGATGACGGCCACGGTGCATACGACGGTGACGAGGTAGCCCGTACCGGTGTAGCGACTGAAGGAGCTGCCGAAGTCGGTGCCCGTCTGCCGCAGGAAGTGGAGGACATCGGTGAGCTGCAGTAAGAAGGCGCCCAGTGTCAGCACGAGAATGACGAGGCTGTCGATGACGCGCTCCGTGACGACGGTGCCCACGGCCTTGGCAAAGGGAACGCCCTCGGTGTGCAACAGCGTGCCGCAGCGCGCCACCTCGCCGATGCGGGGCACCACAAGGCTCGAGGCGTATGACAAGAAGATGGCGTCTTCACACACACGGCGCCGCGCGAGATAGCCCATCGGGGCCAGCGTCAGGCGCCACCGCCAGGCACGCATCTGCTGCGCCAGGAGGCCAAACACCAGTGAGAAGAGCATCCACCCCCAGTTCATACGCTGCAAGGCGGCGGAGCACGCCGCACGGTCGGTGCCGCGATACATCCACCACAGAATGCCGATACCCAGGAGAAAAGGTAGGGCGATGCGTGCTATTTTTTTTACGTTTGGCAGCAAGGTGATAACGGTAATATTTTCTTTTTTAGTAATTTTGCAGGCCGTACGCCCTTCGCGGCGACGACCACAACGGGCAAAGTTAGTGCAAGGTGTGAGATTGGCCAAATTTATCCTCCCTTTTTACGGCCTGCGCCGCTCACCGCCACTCACCGCCCCTTCCCGCCACGCCGTCCCTATCGGTGTCTTTCATCATCCCTTCGGAGAATACTTTCATTATGACCAAGACCGTACGCCCCAAGAAGTTTCTGGGCCAGCACTTCCTGACCGACCAGAGTATCGCCCGCGCCATCGCCGATACCGTCGACGCGTGCCCCGACCTCCCCATCCTCGAGGTGGGGCCCGGCATGGGGGTGCTCACACAATACCTGCTTCCCAAAGGACGCCCCACCAAGGTGGTGGAGATAGACTTCGAGAGCGTGCGCTATCTGCGCGAGACGCATCCCGAACTGGAGGAGAGCATCATCGAAGACGACTTCCTGAAGATGCACTTGGAGCGCACCTTCGACGGCCGTCCCTTTGTGCTCACCGGCAACTACCCCTACAATATCAGTAGTCAGATATTCTTCAAAATGTTGGACTACCGACATCTCATTCCCTGCTGCACGGGTATGATACAGAAGGAGGTGGCCGAGCGCCTCGCCGCCCCGCCGGGATGCAAAGCCTATGGCATCCTGAGCGTATTGGTGCGCTTGTGGTATGACGTGGAATACCTCTTCACCGTAGAGCCCGGCGTGTTCAACCCGCCCCCCAAGGTAAAGAGCGCCGTCATCCGCCTGACACGCAACGCCTCGACCGACTGCGGCTGCGACGAGCGACTGCTGCGCCGCGTGGTCAAGACGGTGTTCAACCAGCGGCGCAAGATGATGCGCGGCTCCATCAAGCCTCTTCTGGCGCAACTGGATGCCGAAGCACACGCCGCCGGCGCCGACCACAGTGCCTTCCTCGCCGATGCCCTCCTTACGCGCCGCCCGGAGCAGCTCGACATCCCCGACTTCGTGGCCCTCACCCGCGCCGTCGCCCAAGAGTGCCGCGTAGCAACGGGTGCCGACGACGCCGAAGGACGGTTCTTAAAAAATCTTTAGGAAATTTGCCTACGATAAAAAACTGTTTTCCACAAGTATAAGACCCGCGTCGACGACGACCGCCCGACGGTACTCTTGTACGAGTCGAAAAAAAATCAGAAATTTGCAGTCTATCGTCTCTTCCCACAAGAAGGATACCCACCCGTAACCGACACATATGGAACTCACCGCCGTTCAGAAATGGGAGCTGTGCCTCAGTCAGATCAAAGCACATCTGCAAGCCAAGGACTACAGCACATGGTTTGAGCCGCTTCGCTTTATCGAGTATAAAGAGAGCCGGCTCATCATCGGCGTGCCCAATAAATATGTCGGCGAATACATCCGCGACAACTTCCGCGAGGAAATCAGTCAGGCCATCATGGCCGTCTTCGGCGCCCAGACACAGCTGATGTGGCGCAACGAGGAAATTGTCAAGCAGTGGGAAGAGACGCAACGCTTAAAGGAGAAGGAACAACGGCAAGAGGCGCCGACACAACGCCACCTGCCGCCGATACGCTCCAACCTCAACGAGCGCTACACCTTCGACAACTTCGTAGAGGGGGCCACCAACAAATTGGCCATGACCGTAGCGCAGTCCATCGCCGAGAAGCCGGGGCAGACCACCTTCAACCCCTTCTTTCTCTACGGCCCATCGGGCGTGGGGAAGACGCATCTGGTCAATGCCATCGGCCTGCGTCTGAAAGAGATATACCCCGAGAAGCGCGTCCTCTTCGTCTCGGCGCACGTCTTTAAGACGCAATACACCGATTCCGTCATCCACAACACGTCAAACGACTTCATCAATTTTTATCAGTCTATCGACGTCCTCATCATCGACGACATCCAGGAGATAGCCACCGCCAAGACGCAGCAAGCCTTCTTCCACATCTTTAATCACCTGCAGCAAAACCGGCGACAGCTCATCATCACCTGCGACCGTCCCCCCGCCCTCTTCGAAGGCATCGAAGACCGTATGCTCACGCGCTTCAAATGGGGCATTGTTGCCGAGATGGAGAAGCCCGACACCTACCTGCGCAAGGCCATCCTGGAGTCGAAGATACGCCGCGACGGACTGACCATCCCCGCCGAGGTGGTGCAGTATATCGCACAGTCGGTCGACAGCAGCGTGCGCGAGCTCGAGGGCATCATCAACGGTCTGATGGCCTACTCCGTTGTCGACGACTGCGACATCGACCTGGCCCTGACGGCCCGCATCGTGGCCCGCATTGTCAACCTGGAGAAGAAGGAGCTCACCACCGACGACATCTTCGACGCCGTCTGCCAGCACTACGGACTGAAGACGCGTGACATCCTCTCCAAAAGCCGCAAGCAAAATATTGTCCAGGGCCGACAACTCGCCATGTACCTGTGCCACAAATACACCGATGTCTCCTACACACAGATAGGGCGACGCATGGGCGGCCGCGACCACTCCACCGTGCTCCACGGCTGCAATCAGGTGTCGCGGCGCATTTCGACCGACAAGACCTTCCGCCACGAAGTGGAAGGTATCGAAGCGGCGCTCAAGAAATAAAGGACGAAGGGGCAGCATCCCGTCGACAAACACCCGGCGACGGGCGACGAACGAGCACCCCTCCTACCATACCAAAGCAGCAGCGGATGACTCCTACGGCGTCATCCGCTGCTGCTTTACAGGTCTTCTCCGGCCCGTTCTATTTGCCCCTCTCCTCTTCTTTTTCCACGCCCGACCCTCCCTCTTTGTCCGCTTGTTTTTCCTCTTCCGTTCCTGTCTCCCCTGTCTCCAGACGGGTTATCATCGCGCGCACCTCCTCCCGGATGCGTTGGTAGGTCGGCGCGTCGACATAGCCGGTATGGCGTCGCAACATCTCCTCGATGGAGACCACGGCGTGGCGGTAGGCCGAGAGCTCGTTCTGCCGCTGGGTGTCGTGCCCTGCCAGGCGTTGGATGTCGACCTCGCGCTCGTGGCGCAGGGCGTCGCAGACGTCGGTCAGCAGAGGGACAACGATGCCGTCGAAGAGGTCGTGGCCCCGCATATATAAATAGGTGGTCTGCGGCGTCACTCCCAGGCGCTGCAAGTCGTCGACCACCGGTTTGTAGGTGGTGCGTCCCTCGGGAAACTGGTGGTAGAGATGGTTGAGGCGCACATTGGCGCGCCGGCGTACCGCCTCGAGGGTACGCTCGGGGTGTTGGTAGTCGAGGTGGTCGATGGCGACGGTACGATAGAAGTCGGCCATGGAAAACTGAGTGTGACGGCCATAGCGATAGGCCCACACGTTCCACGTGAAGAGGGGCCATATCGCCTCGGAGTAGCGCGTCAGGAAATCCTCGAAGTCGAAGAGCTGACGGTCGTTGAGGGTGGCCATGACGCAGACGCCGGCGAGGGCGGGGGCGTAGCACCGATAGTTTTCGATAGCGTAGACATAGGTATGAAACACGTAGGGGTTTCGACACACCTGCTGCGACATCTCCGTAGCTCCCTGCATGAGGTAGTCGTAGTCGGCATCGACGCAGGCAATCATGCATTCGCCCAGACGCGGCCCGAGGAGATTGGCCAGCGCCACCTTCTTCCCCTTACTGAGGGAGGCCCGCGAGGGCAACATCACCTCAAAATAATAATGCTCCGTCTCGAGCGGCCGCAGCAGCTGGCTCCAGAAGAACACGTCTTCGTAGCCCTCGACATACGCCACAATCTTGCGGCGCGCGTGTCGCCCGTTGAGGCGATTGGCGGCGGCGATGAAGTCGGAGTTGAGGTGGTGAGATAAACGGCCGGACATGAGAGGTTTGTTTTTCTAATCGGGAGATACGTACATCAGGCGCTTCCGCTACACTACATCGTGATTTCGCTGATTTCGGTGACGGCATCTTCCCAGCCGTCCATGATGACGGCCGGCGAATGGGTGGTGAGGATAATCTGCGCCTGCGGGTTGAGTTCGCGCACCATGGTGATGAGGCGTTTCTGCCATTCAAAGTGCAAGCTGGCCTCCGGTTCGTCCATGAAGAGAACAGTGGGGCGGCGGTCTTCGGTGAGCGCTGTCAGCAGGATGACGAGCATCTGCTTCTCGCCGCTGGAGAGGAGGTAGGGCTGAAGGGGCGTATCATACTGGATGAAGCTGACTTCGTTGCTCTTTCTGTCGATGCGTTTCCCCGTCTCGCTGAAGAGGTCGTCGACCATATCCTGAAAGCGCGTCTTGGCGGCGGCGGCCTCTGCCGCCTGCGTGCGCAGTTGCTCGTTGCCGCTGGAGAGGAGCTCCACCATGCGGTTGGCCACATTCACCTGGTAGTCGAGATAGCGCCGTTGGAGGAGATACAGCTGCCAGTCGAGCTCTGTCGACACACGGCTATCCGCCAAGCGGCTGAGGCGGTCTTCCGCCACCATTCGACGGTCGAAACTGCGGATGATGTCGTAGTGGATGCCGGTGGCCTCGGGCGGGTCGAACTCGAGGCGTACGCCCTGCGGCCCCTCGTCGACGATTTCGCCGTTCTGCGGCATCGTGCGCAAGTGTTGCACCATTCTGTTGATGATGGTGCTCTTCCCCGCTCCGTTGCTGCCGCTGAGCACGTTGACGTCGGGGCGCAGTTCCCATACGATGTGCTTGTGGCCGCTCCACAGACTGTTGATTTCTATTTTACGAATGGAATGAGCTAACTGTGACATGGCTGAGAGTATCTAATAAGTCGCTGAGAGTATCTGATAAGCCGCTGAAAAAGGCCTACGGGAAGGAGGACTCTTTCGGGCGTCCCTCTCCCGCAAAATTATGCATTTTTCCGTCGCGGTGCCTCTTTTCGTCATATTTTTTTGCGGAAGGACTTTATCTATTAAAACACCCCGTTTATCTATTATTCCGGAGGGGAGAAAAAAGGTGACAGCTTTTTCTTGTATCTTTGTAGCATCTTTTGAAATAACCCATAGGGGCATTCCACCCTTCGGACGCTTTCTATTGCTTGCCGCCCGTCTGACGACTCCGCGCAACCCATCGGATAGGAATCCCCTTCACTTCCACACCCTTCTCACAGGTTTATGAAGCATACGCTACTCCACAAAATTTTCCTCCTTACCGCCCTGACCATGGTCGGTAGCGGCGCTCTGACCGCCCAACGCTATATTCTCAGCGGGCAGGCGCGCAATGCCAAATCGGGAACAGCCCTTGAACTCATCTCGGCTGCCCTGCTCCGCGCCGACTCTACCGGCGTCAGCGCCACGCTGACCGACGAGCAGGGGCAGTTTGACCTCAAGGCGAAAGGCCCCGGACAGTATATCGTCAAACTGTCGGGCGTCGGCTATACGACGACCTATAAGAATGTGACCCTGGCCGAGGGCTGCGACTCGCTCCAGCTGGGCTCCCTCGCCGTATCCAGTAAGGAGAACATCCTGGGCATGGCCACCGTATCGGCCACTGTGGCCAAGGTGGAGCAGAAGGAAGACACCACCGTCTACAATGCCGCCGCCTATCGCGTGCCGGAAGGCTCTACGCTCGAGGCCCTTGTCAAGCAGCTCCCCGGCGTCGACGTCTCCGACGACGGCACTATCAAGTATAACGGCAAGGAGGTCAAGGAATTCCTGGTCAACGGCAAGGACTTCTTCAAGGGCGACACCAAGACGGCGATGAAGAATCTCCCCACCGAACTGGTCAGCAAGATAAAGGCCTACGATAAAGTCAGCGACTACACCGAGCAGACGGGCATCGACGACGGCAACGAGACGACGGTGCTCGACATTGCCACCAAGCGCGAGCTCAACGAGTCGTGGGTAACCAACCTCGACGTGGCCTACGGCAACAAAGACCGCTACAGCACGCGCGCCTTTGCCACCCGCTTCACCGACAAGAGCCGCATCACGGCTTACGGCTCCGCCAACAACACCAACGACCGCGGCTTTGGCGGCCCGCGCGGCTTCGGCGGCAACAGCGGTCTGACGGCCAGCAAGTCGGCCGGTATTGACTTCAGTTGGGAAAACGGCAAGCAACGCCGCGAGGCCGGACGCCTGGAGCTCGGCGGCAATATGCGCTACAACCACAGCAGTTCGGACGCCATCACGGTGTCCTCCTCGGAGACCTTCCTCTCCAGCGGCAGCACGAGATCCTTCAGCAACAGCAGCAACATCAACAAGTCGTCGTCGACAAATGTCAACGGAAGTCTGCGCCTGCAGTGGGCCCTCGACTCGATGACCACCCTCAGCGTGCGGCCCTCCTTCACCCATAGCCAGAGCCGCAACCGGGGAAGCAGCCTGACGGGGTCGTTCAATGCCAACCCCTACGCCATCGACGACATGGCCTCCCCCCTCGACAGTATCTTTGCCGACAATATCAACCCCTTGCTGGCCGCCATCGCCGTCAACCGCAACAGCCGCTTGTCGAAGGGCGACAGCAAGAGCACCGGCGTGAGCGGTTCGGTTGACCTCACACGCCTGCTCTCCACCAACGGCCGCAACATCTCGCTGCACGGCGAAGGAGGATACACGCAGAGCAAGAGCCACTCCTACTCCATCTCCGACATCCGCTACTTCTCCTCCAATCGCGAGGGTGACTTCGTCAACCAATACAGCGACAACCCGTCGAAAAACTGGAACTACGCCGTCAAGGTGGGCTACGTAGAGCCGCTCGGACACCAGTGGTTTGGGGAAGTCAACTACACCTACAGCCACAAATACTCCGACAGCGACCGCGCCCGCTACAACCTCTCCGACTCGCTGGGCGGCGAATGGGCCGACCGTCAGAACTATCCCGCCATCGGGACGCTGCCCACGCTCGACGAGCTCGTCAATCACGCCCGCGACGACTACAACAGCCAGTTTGCCACCTATAAGTATGACAACCAGACGGTGACCGCCGGCGTTCGCTATAACACGTCGACCATCCGCTTCAACGCCGGTGTCGAACTGAACCCCGAGCGTACGAAGATGGACTATGTGCGCCCCGGCCAGGGCATCGACACCGTTGTCACCCGCAAGGTGTTCAACGTGTCGCCACAGGTGCGCTTGCGCTATAACTTCTCCAAGACCACGCGCCTCGATATCCGCTACCGCGGTTCGTCTTCGCAGCCCTCCATGACCGACCTCCTCGCCGTCGTCGACAACTCCGACCCGCTCAACATCTCTATGGGTAACCCCGGCCTGAAGCCGTCGTGGACCAACAACCTGCGCGCCTTCTTCAACACCTATAATGCCACCTACCAGCGCGGCATCATGGGAGGCCTGAACTTCTCGCAGACGCGCAACTCCATCAGCAACCGCATGATCTACGACGAGACGACCGGCGTGCGCTACACGCGGCCCGAAAACATCAGCGGCAACTGGAATGCCAACGGCGACTTCATGTTCAACACCGGCCTCGGCGCACAGAAGCTCTACACCATCTCTACGGGCACACGACTGAGCTACAGCAACGCCGTGGGCTACGTGAGCCGTATGAGCGATGCCGACGAATTGGGCGCCGCCACGCTGCTCCTCGACAACAGCTACGACAGCTACAACCGCATCTTTGATGCCGTCAACTCCTCGAAGAACACCACCCGCACCCTCGGCGTCAACGAGAACCTCAACCTGGGCTACCGCACGTCGATGTTCGACGTGGCCCTCACGGGAACCGTCAACTACCAGCACGCACGCGCCACGCTGCAGGAGAATGCCAATATGGACACATGGAACTACTCCTACGGCGCCAGCACCAACGTCAATCTGGACTGGGGCATGAGCATCTCCACCGACCTGCGCATGAGCTCGCGCCGCGGTTATGCCGCCTCGTCGATGAACACCAACGAACTGCTGTGGAACGCTCAGGTGGCCCAGTCGTTCCTCAAGGGCAAGCGCGCCACCGTCAGTCTGCAGTTCTACGACATCCTGCACCAGCAGAGCAACGTTTCGCGCACCCTCAGCGCCACGATGCGCAGCGACTCGTGGAACAACGCCATCAACTCCTACTTCCTCGTCCACTTCATCTATCGCCTCAACATCTTCGGCGGCAGCAAGAACAGCGACAGCCAGAGCGGCGAACGCCAGGGCGGACGCATGGGCGGCGGTATGAGCGGCGGCCGTATGGGCGGCATGGGCGGCCCCGGCGGCCCGATGTAAACAGGCGACGCCCTGTCCCCACTTCCTGCAACGGGAGCTTCTGCACGATGCTAAGGTGCGGAAGCTCCCGTTGCCCGTATGCGACCCCGCGGCGCCGCCGCGTTCGGCGGCCATAACGCCCTTACTTTTTTTTCTCAAAAAAAATAGCGTCAACCGCCGTATCGGCTGAAAAATCTTGACACGCGAAAGAGCCCGAAAAAGCGCCGAAAGGACGCCTCTCGCATCGTTTTTTTATACCTATCACTACACAAACAAACATTTCCTCACGTGAAATTTTAATAAATTAAGACTCCGTTCTGCCGCCTTCACATTCATTAGCGTTGCGTGCGCCATTTTTTCTTCGTTTCTTTGGAAAAAGCCCTCCGCCGAGACACCCCGGGAACCTCCTCTCACGTTAAAGAATGTGAGAGGAATGGGCAAGAAGCGAGGCACCCGAGCCCGGGGCGAACAAGTCCCGGATCCGTTGGAACAAGTCCGGGACTTGTTGAAACTTCTCCGGGACTTGTGGCGACGCGCGGCGGCCCGGCAACGACGCCCTTTTTGACAGTATATGGCAAAAACGGCAAGATTTTAACACTCCTGAGCGTCTCATGCGTGCGCTGCTCGAAAGCGAGGACAGGGGCGGTGGATTTTTTTCGTTTCTCGCGGCCGTCGAACACATTTTGACACCCCCTCTCGCTTCACGATAAGCGCCGTTTGTCCGACGGTCGATAGGCGGGCCGTCACCCCACGCGCGCCCTCATCAACGAGAGGGCGGAGCGCCGCGGGAGGCCGACGCCGCACCCGCGGGAGGACGGCGGGAGAGGGGCCTACGGCGGCCGGCGCCATGATTTCGGGGGCCTCATCGCCCCCTCTTACCGCCACAAAAGGGCGCCGCACGCCCCTCATTTTGCAAAAAAGAGCGTAACTTTGCGCACGTAACACTGCGCCGATGAATGCCCCGCTACTCACCCTCGACCGCCTCACCACGGGCTATGAACAGGGGCGCCGCCCACATATCGTGGGGCGCTCGCTGACCGCCACGCTCCCCGCTGCCGCCGTCACCGCCCTGATAGGCACCAACGGCACGGGGAAGAGCACGTTGCTGCGCACCGTGGCCGGGCTACAGTCCCCGCTGGGCGGCGACATCCGCTGGCGGGGGCGTCCCCTCGCCGCCTATGAGCGGCGCACGCTGGCGCGCACCGTGGCCGTCGTCCTCACCACACGCCCCACCGCCGAAGGACTCACCGTAGAGGAGGTGGTGGCGCTGGGACGCCTGCCGCACACCCCCTTCAGCGGACGCCTCTCCGCCACCGACCGCCGCCACATCGACGAGGCCATCACCATGAGCGGCATAGAGGCGCTGCGACGCCGACGCCTCGTCACCCTCAGCGACGGCGAATGCCAGCGCGTCATGCTGGCCAAAGCATGGGCACAGCAGACGCCGGCCATCCTCCTCGACGAGCCGACGGCCCATCTGGACTTCGTCGCCAAGGTGGAGGTGATGCAACGCCTGCGACGCCTGGCCCGCGAAGAGGGGAAGGGCATCCTGCTCTCTACCCACGATGTGGAGCTGGCCCTCCATACGGCCGACCGCCTGTGGCTGCTCACCGCCGAAGGAATCACCGAGGGGACGCCGCAGTGCCTCGCAGCCGACGGCACCCTGGCACGCTCCTTCGACAGCGACCTGCTGCACTTCGATGCAGCGACGGGGCGTTTCCACTACTCCTGAGGACACGCCGCCCGTCGGATGCCCCGAGGGGCGGCGGAGCGCGTCGCTCCGCCCATAGGTAGCTTCTCCCCTCTCCGCCTCCCATTTTTCTCCACCCCCATCACACACTCTCCCACTATGATTGTCTGTATCGCCGAAAAGCCCAGCGTCGCCCGCGACATTGCCCATGTCCTCGGGGCCACACAAAGCCACGAGGGATATATCGAGGGCAACGGATACCAAGTGACGTGGACCTTCGGCCATCTCTGCGAACTGAAATACCCCGAGGACTACCGCCCGGAATGGAAGCGATGGAGCCTGGGGGCGCTGCCCATGGTGCCCGAGCGCTTCGGCATCCGCCTGAAGCAGGACAAGGGCGTGGCGCGCCAGTTTGCCATCATCCAACGGCTGATGGAGAAGGCCGACAGCATCGTCAACTGCGGTGATGCCGGGCAGGAGGGAGAGCTCATCCAGCGCTGGGTGATGCAGAAGGCCGGCGCACGCTGCCCCGTACAGCGTCTGTGGATATCGTCGCTCACCGAAGAGGCCATCCGCGAGGGCTTTTCCCACCTCCGGCCACAGCAGGACTACCAGTCGCTCTATGAAGCCGGACTGTGCCGCGCCATCGGCGACTGGCTGCTGGGGATGAACGCCACGCGCCTCTACACCATCAAATACGGCGGCAACGGCCCGCAACGACCGCCGCTCTCCATCGGCCGCGTACAGACGCCGACACTGGCCCTCATCGTCAAGCGGCAGGAAGAGATAGCTCACTTCCAACCGGAGCCCTACTGGGTACTGACGACACTCTACCGCGACACCACCTTTACCGCCGTAATGGGCGACCCCAACGACGACGAAGGCGCCGAGGGCGACAAAAACGCCAAGGGCGTGGCACGCCGCGGATTTACCTCGGAAGAGGAGGGACGGAACGCCCTCGAGAGCATCCGCCAAGCGCCCTTCACCGTGACCCACGTGACGCGAAAGAAAGGGAGCGAGGCGCCGCCGCGCCTCTTCGACCTAACATCGCTACAGGTGGAGTGTAACAAGAAATTCGGCTACTCGGCCGACATTACCCTGCAGATTATCCAGTCGCTCTACGAGAAGAAATATACCACCTACCCTCGCGTCGACACTACCTACTTGAGCGACGACATCTACTCCAAGTGTAAGGGCATCCTCAACGGCATCGCCGGACAGTATGGCGCCCTCCTCACCCCGCTGCGCGGCGCCCCGCTGCGCAAGAGCAAGAAGGTGTTCGACTCGTCGAAGGTGACCGACCACCACGCCATCATCCCTACCGGCGTACCGGCGACGGCCCTCACCGACATCGAGCGCAATGTCTACGACCTGGTGACGCGCCGCTTCATCGCCGCCTTCTACCCCGACTGCCGCTTTGCCACCACCACCGTACTGGGGACAGCGGCCGACGTCCTCTTCCGCGTCAGCGGAAAGACTATCCTGGAGGCCGGCTGGCGCACCGTCGTAACGCCACCGGAGAACGACAACAAGCGCGAGGCGGAAGAACGCACCCTGCCGCCCTTCGAGGAGGGCGAGAGCGGGCCGCACACGCCCGACCTGGCCGCCAAGCTCACCCAGCCGCCAAAGCCCTACACCGAGGCCACCCTGCTCCGCGCCATGGAGACGGCGGGACGCCTGGTCGACGACGAGGAGCTCCGCGACGCTCTCAAGGAGAACGGCATCGGGCGCCCCTCCACGCGCGCCGGCATCATCGAGACGCTCTTCCACCGCGGCTATATCCTCCGCAAGAACAAGTCGCTGTTTGCCTCCGACACCGGCATGGAGCTCATCCACCTTATCAAAGAAGAACTCCTCAAGAGCGCACAGCTCACCGGTATCTGGGAGAAGAAGCTCCGCGAGATAGAGCATCACAGCTACTCCGCAGCGCAGTTTATCGACGAACTCAAGACGATGGTGGGGCACGTGGTGCAACAGGTGCTCGCCGACAACAGCAACCGCCGCGTGAGCAGTCCGCAAAACGCCGACAACGCCCTGCCGCCGCGCCTGAGAGCGGCACAGCAGGCACAGGCCGCCGAGACCGCCGCAGCACCCGCCAAGCGCAAGGTGATTCGCGCCGGCAGCAAATGCCCGCTCTGCGGCGAGGGAAAAGTCATCAAGGGAAACACCGCCTATGGCTGCTCACGCTGGAAAGAGGGATGCTCCTGGCGCAAACCGTTTAAAACAACGGCCAAGAAGTAGGCGGCCGATGGCACGCCGCCGCTGCTCCGCGACGCACGGAGTGCCATCGAGCACGGCAGTTTCTCCTCACCGCTGTTTCGCTCACAGAAAGCATCGTCCTCTTATTCAACCGATACATCCCTACCTCTCAACAAATACATTCTTTACCTCCCCTCACATCATCTCTCCCCACACAATGAAACAGTACCTCCATCTCCTCCAACATATCCTCGACGACGGCGTTGAGAAGGGCGACCGCACCGGGACGGGCACCAAGAGTATCTTTGGCCACCAGATGCGCTTTGACATGGCCGACGGCTTCCCCCTGCTCACCACCAAGAAGCTCCACCTGAAGAGCATCATCTATGAACTCCTCTGGTTTCTCAAGGGCGACACCAACGTGAAATATCTGCAGGACAACGGCGTGCGCATCTGGAACGAATGGGCCGACGAGAACGGCGAACTGGGCCATGTCTACGGTTACCAATGGCGCTCCTGGCCCGACTACGACGGCGGGCACATCGACCAGATAGCCGACGTGGTGAGACAAATCAAGGAGAACCCCGACTCACGCCGCCTCATCGTATCGGCCTGGAACGTGGCCGACCTGAAGACGATGCACCTGCCGCCCTGCCACCTGCTCTTTCAGTTTTACGTGGCCAACGGACGCCTCTCACTGCAGCTCTACCAGCGCTCGGCAGACACCTTCCTCGGCGTACCCTTCAACATCGCCAGCTATGCCCTCCTGCTCCTGATGATGGCACAGGTGTGCGGCCTCAAAGCCGGCGAATTTATCCATACCACCGGCGACACCCACCTCTACCTCGACCACCTGGAGCAGGCACGCCTGCAGCTCACCCGCACGCCGCGCCCCCTGCCGCAGATGCGCCTCAACCCGGACGTGAAGTCGCTCTTCGACTTCCGCTATGAGGACTTCCATCTGGAGGACTACGACCCGTGGCCGCATATCTCCGCCAAAGTGTCGGTATAGACGCGCCGCGCACCGGAGGGCATGGCCCTCACATTATTCACAGCACAACCGTTACACTATGATTTGTATCATTTGCGCGCTGACAGAAAACCGCGCCATCGGACGCAACAACCAATTGCTCTTCCATCTCTCGGCCGACCTGCAGCGCTTCAAGGCCCTCACCACGGGGCACACCATCATCATGGGCCGTCGCACCTACGAGTCGCTGCCCAAGGGCGCCCTGCCCCACCGCCGCAACATCGTACTGTCGCGGCGCAGCGACTTCTCCGCCCCCGGCGTGGAGGTGTTCTCCTCTCTGACAGACGCCCTGGAGGCGTGCGACAGCGACGACGACATCTTCATCATCGGCGGAGAGAGCGTCTATGCCGAAGCGCTGCCGCTGGCCGACTGCCTCTATCTGACTCTAATCAAGGCGGTGGTCGACGACGCCGACGCCTTCTTCCCTCCCTATGAGAAGGACGGATGGCAGCTCACCACCGAAGAAAGCCACACGGCCGACGAGAAGAATGCCGTCGACTATTGCTTTGCCAACTATCTCCGGCACCCCGCCTTCCCATAACCGTTTCGCAAAAAACGCGCTCCTTCCCCGTCGAAACTACCGGTAAAGCGATAGTAGTTCCGCGGTGTCATTTTTCTTAAATCACACAGGGACGCCCCCTCCATGGGGCTTCCCTCTCATACATACTATACAGTGAAACACTTCTCTCTCCTCCTCTGCCTCTTCCTGCTGTCGCTGACGGCAGGCGCCCGCGACCGCGAGGTATCTCTGCGCGTCGTGGGGACCAGTGACGTACACGGCAACTACCTGCCCTACGACTTTATCGAACGCCGCCCGTGGCAGGGCGGCTTGAGCCGCGTGAAGACGTATGTAGACCGGCAGCGCGCCACCTTGGGTAAAGACCATGTGCTCCTCCTCGACAACGGCGACATCCTCCAGGGACAGCCGACGGCCTACTACTACAACTTCATCGACACCACCACGACACACCTCTGCGCCGACGCCCTCAACTACATCGGCTACGACGCCGCCACCGTGGGCAACCACGACATAGAGACCGGCCACGCCGTCTACGACCGATGGGTCAACGACTGCCACTTTCCCATGCTGGGGGCCAATGTCATCGTCCGCGCCACGGAACAGCCCTACTGGCGTCCCTATGTCATCATTGAGCGCAGCGGACTGCGCATCGCCATCCTGGGAATGATAACGCCGGGAATACCGCAATGGCTGCCGGAAAATCTGTGGGCCGGCCTGCGCTTCGACGATATGGAGGCAACGGCACGCCGCTGGATGCCCGTATTGCGCAACGAAGAGAAGGCCGACATCATCATCGGCCTCTTCCACTCCGGCGTGGGGAACCCCGACAACGCGACCCCGATGCGCGAGAACGCCTCGCTGCGCGTGGCACGCCAAGTGCCGGGCTTCGACCTCGTCATCTGCGGCCACGACCATCGCGAAGCCCGCCGACGCCTCCTCAATGTGGCAGGCGACAGCGTACTCGTCCTCAACCCCGGCGCCAACGGGATGAACGTGACGGAAGCAGACATCACCCTGCGCTACGACAAGCGGGGACAACTGAAAGGGAAGACCGTCGAGGGACGCCTCGTACCGATAGCCGACATCGCCCCCGACGCCGACTACATCGCGCATTTCGCGGCAGCACAGCACACCGTCGATGCCTTTGTCGACGAGGTGATAGGACACAACACGTCGGAGCTCTCCACGCGTCCGGCCTATTTCGGGGCGTCGGCCTTCGTCGACTTTATCCACACCCTGCAACTGCAAATCAGCGGCGCCGACATCTCATTCTGCGCACCGCTGGCCTTCGACGCCTCTATCCCCGCCGGCGACATCCGCGTGAGCGATATGTTCAACCTCTACAAATATGAGAACCAGCTCTACGTCATGAACCTCACCGGCGCCGAAATTCACCGATATTTGGAATACTCCTACGGCGGATGGGTGGAGCAGATGCACAGCGCCGACGACCATCTCTTGCTCTTCCGCGACAATGCCGCACAACTGTCCGACCCCTGGCAACGCCTGCAAACGCCGAGCTACAACTTTGACTCGGCGGCGGGACTGTGCTACACCGTCGACGTGTCGCGCCCCAAGGGACAACGTGTCACCATCACCTCACTGGCCGACGGGACACCCTTCGACGAGACTAAGACCTACCGCGTCGCCGTCAACTCCTACCGCGGCGGAGGCGGCGGAGGTCTCCTCACCGAAGGCGCCGGCATCGCCAAAGACAGCCTCACCTCCCGCATTGTATGGGCCACGGAGAAAGACCTCCGCTACTACCTCATGCAGGAGATCCGCCGTCAGGGCACCATCGCCCCCGCCGCCCTCCACCAGTGGCGCTTCGTCCCCGAAGATTGGGTGGAGGCAGCCACCGCACGCGACCGGGAACTGTTGTTCCGATAGTCCCCGCCGCCCTTCCCTCTTACCGCAGCCCGCACAGCGTCTCACCGGCAGACGTCGTGCGGGCTGCGCCGCTTGGAAGGTGCCGCCCGGTAGGAGACCGATAAGATAGGCCACTACGACGGGGAAATACACCTCCACAACGGAAATATACGCCCCTCCGACGGCACCGCACCGGGCCCGTTCCGCCCCCTATTCCACGCCCTTCACGCCCCTTATCGCTGCAAATTGCAACAAGCGCCTGTCATATTCTCCTCTTAAAACTTAAAAATAGGATAAATGGCGCGGAAACAAGCGGCAGTGTGTGACTTTTTTATGACAAATGGCATACCTTTGCACCAGAAAACAACGAAACACGGTTACTGCTGAGAAGCAGAAACATACGCCTACCGTCGTCACACACACACTTTTTTATTATCGACGGTAGCCTCTTCGAAACACTTCGTCGAGACGACGCAGCTTCGTATAGAGAAAAAGGTTTGTAGATTAGGTAACAGTTAGATGAAAGGTTCAAAACGTGAACCGGTGGACGACCACCAACTACGCGGTGCGTCGATCCACTCCATCAGAGGCGAGAGCCTCTTTTTTTGTGCCCTTACATTTCGGCCGGCAAGGCTACGGGCCGCTCCTTCCCGACATTTCGACACATTATTATA
>CAZXFS010000026.1:0-30168 GCA_964640535.1 uncultured Prevotellamassilia sp.
TCCGCAGAAAAGTCCTGACATGCGGCGGAGCGCGAAACGCTGAAGAAGCGGCGTCGGCGGAAGCGGGGCTTAGAGGGGGCGTTGCTCTCCCCTGTGGCGGTGGTCGAGGCGCTCCTTCAGGTAGGTCATGCACTCGGCATAGATGACGCTGTGCCCGTATTTCATGAGGGCGATGTAGACCACGGCGGCCACTGCTATCTTGACAATCAGTCGCAGATAGAGCGAGGTGAACACTTCGGCGGCGAGGGCGGCGAGCCCCATGGCGACGAGGGCGGCGAGCAGGAAGGGGAGAATGTCGCCGAGGGCTTGGCGCAGGCGGAGGCCGAGGAGGGGACGCACATAGCGGTGCCAGGCGGGAAACCACAGGATGCCGAGCGCCACATAGAGGACGACCATGGGGCGAACGCCGTAGGGGTGTGCCGCGAGGAGGGCGGCGCCTTGCAGGAGGCAGAGACCGACGGTGTTCCACAAGAAGATGTTGCTGCGCCCCTGGCTGACGAGGTAGTTGGCGTAGAAGGTGGTCAGGGGGATGAAGGCGCCGCCGACGCAGAGTATTTGCATGAGTTCGGCGCTCTCTATCCACTTGTCGGTGATGAGGATGACGATAAACTCCGGCGCGATGAGGGCCAGTCCCAGGATGAGGGGGAAGGATACGAAGGCCGTATAGCGCAGCAGTTTGCGGAAGACGCGGCACTGTCGCTCGCGGTCGTCGGTGAGGCGGGCAAAGACGGGCTGCGTGACGTTCCACATCGTCCCGTTGATGAAGGTGTAGCCTTGCATGGTCCACTTGTTGGCCTGGTTGTAGATACCCACTACGCGCTCGCCATAGAGTACGCCGAAGGCCATGGCGAAGAGGTTGTTGTTGAGGGTGGTGAAGATGTTGGTCAACAGGAGACGGGAACTAAACCCTATCATGCCGCGCAGCGGGCGGAAGTCGATGTGCCGTGAGGGACGCCATCCGGAGTAGTGCCAGCTCAGGAGGGTCATGCAGAGGCAGTAGACAAGGTTTTGGATGGCGATGCCCCAGTAGGCGAAGCCCTGCCAGGCGAGGACGACGCCGACGACGCCCGAGGCGGTGAGGGCGACGAGGGTGATGGTGGCGTTTTGCTTGGCCTTCAGCTGGCGGAAGAGGATGGCGCGCGGCGTGGTGCCCCAACTGGAGAAGACGAAGCTGAGAAACGACAGGCGTGCCAGCGGCGTGAGCAGGGGTTGGTGGAAAAGGCGCGCGATGAGGGGGGCGCAGGCGAAGAGCAGGGCGTAGATGGCGGCGCCGCAGAGCACGTTAAACCAGAATACGGCGTTGTAGTCTTCCTGCCGCGGCGACTCCAGGCGGTTGAGGCCGGCGATGAAACCGCTTTCCTGAAGGGCTCCGGCGATGAGGGTGAAGACGGTGAGCAGCCCCACCATGCCGTAGTCGGAGGGGGTGAGCAGACGTGCCAGGAAAATGCCGAAGAGCAGGTTGAGAATCTGCTGGCCGCCGTTGTTGATGCCGCCCCACAGGATGCCGCGGGCCGTCTTTTCTTTCAGTGTCTCTTGGGGGGCCGAAGGACGCATAGAGGAGGAGGGGTGATGAGGGTGAAAAAAGCGCCTTCGGCCACCGCCGGTGTGCGGAGGTCGAAGGCGAGAGGGGGTGACGATGTGCTTCGCTACGAGAGGAAGGCCATCAAGATGAGCTGAGCCACGATGATGCGGAGGAACATCGAGAGGGGGTAGACGGTGGAGTAGCCCACGGCGGGGGCGTCGTTGCCGGCCGTCTGGTTGGCAAAGGCCAGCGCGGGGGGGTCGGTGTTGCTGCCGGCGATGAGGCCCATCAGTGTGAAGTAGTTTAGCTTGAGCACCTTGCGGGCTATTATGCCCATGATGAGGAGGGGCACCACGGTGATGAGGAAGCCCGTCCATACGTAGGTGAGACCACCGTTGAGGATGGTGTTCCAGAACTTGGCGCCGGCCTGGATGCCGACGCTGGAGAGGAACAGCAGCAGGCCCACCTCGCGCAGCATCAGGTTGGCCGATGTCGAGGTGTAGGAGTTGATGCCGAAACGGTAGCCGAAGGCGCCGATGGCGATGGCCACCACGAGGGGACCGCCGGCCAGACCGAGCTTCATGCCGGCACCGAAGTCTATCTGTCCTACGAGGATACCGAGCAGGATGCCGAAGAAGATGGCCCCTACGTTGGGGTGGTCCAGACGTTTGGCGCTGTCGCCGATGACGTCCTTCACCTGCTCTACATTCTCCTCGCGGCCGGTGACAAGCAGGCGGTCGCCCACCTGCAGGCGCAGGTTGCGGTCGGCGAAGAGCTCCATACCGTTACGCGTGACGCGGGTGACGTTGACGCCGTAGATGGTGCTGAAGTGCAGTTGCCCGAAGGTTTTGCCGTTGATGTTGTCCTTGGTGATGACCAGGCGGCGCGACACGTATTTGGCTTCCTTGACATCCGGTGTCCACGGCTTCTCGTCGGCCTCGCCGATGAGGGCGGTGATGGCGTCGGCCTCGTCTTCGGCACACACCAGATGGAGCTCCATATTCTCGGTGAGCTTCGTGGTGGGCCCGGGCACGAGGATCTCGTCGTTGACGATGCAGCGCGACACGACGAACTGGCGGTTGAGGAAGGTGTGCAGCTCGTCGAGGGCACGGCCCATTACGGCCTTGTTGGTGACGCGCAGGATGAGGTGTTTCGGTGTGGCGTGGGGGTTGAGCTCCTGCTCGGCCTTGATGAGCTCCTGCTCCTTGTCCAACTTGATGTTGCACAGGTAGCGGAGGGCGATGGTGGCCAGGATGATGCCGACGACGCCCAGCGGATAGGCGCAGGCATAGCTCGACGCCAGGTCGGGGACACCGGCGGCGCCCCAGTCGCCTCCGGCGTCGGTAAACTCCTTGACAAAGTTGTTGGCGGCGCCGAGACCCGGCGTATTGGTGACGGCACCATACATCGTGCCCACCATCATGGCCAGGTTGTAGTTGTTGTGGTCAAAGACTAAGAAGTAAAGGACGAGCATCACCGCCACATTGAGCGCCACGATGCCCACGGCAATGAGGTTCATGCCTACACCGCCCTTCTTGAAGGCGGCGACAAAGCCCGGCCCGACCTGCAGGCCGATGCAGTAGACAAAGAGGATTAAGCCCAACTCCTTGATGAAGTCGATGATGGCTTTCTGCCCCTCGTGGGTGATGAGGGCGCCGCCGGCGTCGGTGATATAATGACTGTAGATGTGCCCCACGAGGATACCCATGAAGAGCACGAAGGTGACGCCCAGCGAGATGCCGCCGAACTTAATCTTGCCCAAACGTACCCCCAGACAAATGACGAGGGCATAAATGACGACCAGGTGGGCGATGGCCCCGGGGTCACAGATGACTTTTTGTAACCACTCCATTGAAAATTCGTTTCGTTGGTGATAATATTGGTAGAGGGTCAACGGCCGATTTGACGGGAATATGAAACGCAATGAAACCGTTGAGTTTTGTAAGAGTGCGACAAAGATATAAAAAAACGTTGAGATGTATCGCCCCCGAAAGATAAAACCTTCTGTGAATCATGGCGGAGGAAAGGTGGGGGCGGGGGCTTATCCTTCGCATTGTTGCCGGATGGCACACAGCAGTGTCGGCGTTTGCCCGCTGAATTTGCGGGCAAAGAGGGCGGGCGTCGTCGCGAGTTCCTCCCGGTCTTCTTCGCGCCATTGGTAGGGGCCGCCGCGCTCCCAGTCTATCTTGCGACAGGTGGAGGCTTCGATATCGGTGCAGAAGTGGTAGATGGAGGAACGAAAGGGGGAGTTCCAGAGGAGTGTCTGCAGAAATATCTCGTCGGGGCATAGCGTGTGCACCAGGCGTCGACGGAGAGCCGCCCCCTGAGAAAGGACATAGTGGCAGGCTTCTTCGGTGATGCTGAACCATAGACTGCCGCTGCGGAAATCGACGTCGCAACGGCGATGCCAGCCGACGGCGTGCTGAAGGAGAAGGAAAATCTTGCGTAGCGGTGTTGTCAGTGCGTGGGCCGCTGTGCCGCGGTCTTTGAGATGCCGTGTGAAGAGATAATGGTAGGCTATCTTGCGATAGAGGTCGCGGCGGCGGTGGCCATCGCTCCAGAAGTTGACAAACTGCGTGCCTTGGTGGCGGTCGAAGAAGGCGCGTATCTCGGCGGCGGGATGCAGCGGGAGGTCGCATCCCGAGAGCAGGTGGTAGTAGGCATAGGGGCCGTTGCGGCGGGCTGTTTGCAGGAGAAGCATCTCCGTATCTACCATCGCGATATCTCCCCAGGGCACCTGTTGCGCCTCTTCCAAAAGAAAATATCGTGCCACGGTGGGTTGCCACCCCTCAAAGCGCTCGCGGAGGGCGCGGGCGCGGCGGTCGATATGCAGGTAGAGGTCGTTGTCGGCCGCGTCGAGCAGGTGTAACAGCGTCGCAAGGACTTCCGGCTCGTTATGGGCGATGATGAGATAGGCGTGTCGCATGATTTATTCTTGAGGGGGATATTGGCGGAAGCGTTCCGGCATGGGACAGTCGTAACGGATAAAGCCGTCGGCCACCAGACGGTCGAAGGCGTCCGTCCCGACGACGCGGTCGTATTCTTCGTCGAGGCGTCCGTCGCGATAGAGGGCATAGAAGTAGCGCCAATGACGCCCGCCGTGCCGTCCCTTGTGCTGCTCCAACTGGCGTCCGCCGTTGACCATTTTGTCGATAAACTGTTGACGTCCGCGTATGTTGTAGTGGTAGACAAGAAC
Source organism: uncultured Prevotellamassilia sp. (assembly GCA_964640535.1). GTDB lineage: Bacteria > Bacteroidota > Bacteroidia > Bacteroidales > Bacteroidaceae > Alloprevotella. Next base: position 4,719 of record CAZXFS010000026.1, read on the forward strand.
GTCGCAGCTCTTCTCTCGCTGTGGAAACATCTTTACCTTGTGGTTGCCCATGGCTATCTGTAGGTATCCGGCGGTGCGGTGGATGACTTTCTTGTTTTGCCGCTCGAAGAGGGAGAAGCGCGACAGGTGGTAGGCTTCGTAGTCGTCGACGCGGCGCACCGTCTTGTCCCATGCTGTCCATGGACGCCCCTCGTCGGGGTAGACGCTGCGCATCTCGCAGGCCAGCACATTGGCCGATGTCGCTGCGAGGAGTGTCTTGAAGTCGCCGTTGGCGGGTGTCCAAAACTCGTCGGCATCGGCGTTGATGACCCAGTCGGCCCGGTATTTGTCGCGGGCGAGCATCACCATGCGGTCCACCCATTGTTTCTGCTCGTAGCCGGTGGCGTGCTCCTCGATGACCTCCACAATCCATCCGCGGTCGCGGTAGCGGCGCAGGATGTCCGGCGTGGCGTCGGTGGAGTTGTTGTCGGTGACGATGAAGGCGTCGACGCCCATGGCCTTGTGGTAGGCGAGGTGGCGTTCCAGCATCTCTGCCTCGTTCTTTACCAGAAGTGTCATGACGATGCGGGGCTGCGGCGTGCGCCGCAGCGTTTGCGGCAAGGAGCTTAAGGCGCGGAGGAAGCGGGAGAGTAAGACGTATTTCATGCTGACAAAGTTATACAATCCGCCCCGCTTCGCCAAGGCCCCGCCTCGTTTTTCGGCGAAGTACGCCCTCTTGCCCGCATTTTTCTCTTTTCCACAAAGAAGAGTCGTACGGTCCGGCTGCGAAGAAGATGCGTCTTGTCCGGCAGAATTCATGGAGGGGTCATAAAGGAAAGGGCCTGATGCTATCCGACGACGGCGTCCCTTTTGTGTATTCCGCCGTGAGTCATTTTTTTTGAAAAATATTTCGTAACGAACGGATTTTGCCGAAAAATCTTGACACGGGGAAAGTCGCGGAAACGCCGGAAAAACGCCGTTTTTGCGGCGGAAATGAGACGGAATCTTATGAAAAGATGCCCGTCTCTGCCTGTTATTTTCGATAAATTAAAGCTTTGTCCTATACGTTTTACTTTTATTGACAAGAAAACGGCGGGGAAACGGCGTTTCTCGCCGACGGCAAAACTTCGTCAATTGTTAAGGAGTGTCATCGCCCGGCGGGGAGAAGCGGGGCGAGCGCCGTGTTGGAACAAGTCCGGGGGGCGGCGGAACAAGTCCCGGACTTGTTCCAACTTCTCCCGGACTTGTTGAAATTTTCCCTGCCCTCGTTGTGACGCGCCGCGGCGCCGTTTCCACCCGAGTAGTGACAGTATATGTCAAAAACGTTACTTTTTTTAACGCGCCAAGGGCCTCGTGGCTGCGCCGGCCGGACACGGAGGGCGGGGCGGTGGATTTTTTGCGATTCTCGCGGCCTTCGCGCACCGTTTTTGCCCCCTGCTCGCTTCACGATAAGCGTGGAAAACCAAGCGTCCGTCAAGAAAGGCGGACGGTGTAGGCCGTTTGGAGGCGTCGGGGGTGGTGAGGATAACGGTGGGAGAGGGACTTCCTCCCGATGCCGGCGCTTCTGTGGTGCCGGTCATGGCGGCGGACATTTTTCATGCTGACAAAGTTATACAATCCGCTTCGCCAAGGCACCGCCTTGTTTTTCGCCGAAATACGCCCTCTTGTCCGCCTTGTCCTCTTCCCGCAAAAAAATATCGTGCCGGGCGCTGTGGGGGCGCTCGGCACGATGACGCATTAGCGGAGTCCGGTGTGTCGTTTTTTTTGAAGAAAGTATAGGCGTGACGTCCGCAGAGCGTGGAGGGGCGTTTCTTAGAAGCAGAAGCCGATGGAGGCTACGAAGTCGGAGGTGTTGATCTTTTCCTTCTTATACTTGTGGAGTGGCGTAAAGTCGGTGCCGTAGCTGATGCCCAAGTAGAACTTCTTGTACTGTACACCGGCGCCGATGTGCCAGCCCAGCTGGAAGCGGTTGAAGGTATTGTCTTTTCCGTCCATGTCGTCCTTGTCGAAGAGGTTGTACCATTCGTCTTCATCGTCGTCGTCGTAGTAGTAGGGGAAATCATCTTCGCCCTCGAATTCATTCTTATACTTTCCCATGGCGTGCACCTTGAGGTTGAGGCCGAGGTAGGGGGTGATGGCTACGTCGTCGTTGATGCTGAGGCGATAGGCGATGTTGAGGGGGATAGAGGCGGTGAAGAACTTATACTTTTGGGTGTAATCATCGTCGTATTCGTTCTTCCCGGTGCCGAAGTTGAGTTTCACACCCGTCTCAAAGAAGAGGGGCAGCTTCTTACTGATGCTGAAGCCGTGCAGATAGTCGATGCCGACGCCATTGAGGCTGACGTCGTCCCCATCGTACTCTTTGTTGGGACTGACGGTGGTGAGGTTCCACGATACGCTGACGCGGCTGTAGTCGCTGTTGTCGGCGGCTGCCGACGACTTACTGCCGGTAGAGAACTGGGCGAAGGAGGGGAGGCCCATCAGGGCCATCACGGCTACCAAGATAAGTTTTTTCATAATGAGTGTGTTTTGTGTGAATAAGAGGGACGGAGTCGCCTCCGGTCCCGGTGAATTGTTTTTTCGTAGATAGATTCGTAGAGAGAGGAGAGGGCGCGCAGCAGGGCGAGGGCGAGGCGCGTAAGGGGGTGGAGCGTCATTTGTCGGCTATTTTGCGATAGGAACGGTGAACAGATAAGCGTGCGACGATGTGGCGGCGCCGACCGTGTCGGGGTGTGTGCCGCCTCCTGCCGCATATGCCTTATTTATTATAGGTGAGGCGCCATACGTTGGCGGAGCCGTCGTCGGAGCCGCGCTGTGAGACGAAGTAGATATATTTCCCGTCGTTGCTCCATACGGGGCTCAGGTCGTCGGCGGCATGATAGGTGATTTGGTTGAGGTTGCTGCCGTCGGTGTTGCAGACGTAGAGGTCTGTGTTCCAGTAGGAACGGTTGCCGTTTTCAATCTTGGAGCTTCCCACCATCAGCAGCAGGCGTCCGTCGGGCGACAGCTGGGGGGAGTAGAACGAGTGGACGCGGTCGGAGACGATACACTCCTCGGTGCCCTGCCGCTGGTTGATGCGCCATATCTCGCCGCGGCCCTCCAGAGAGGTGCGCGCCACGTAGATGTGGATATTGTCGCGGTCGGGCTGCGGATTGAGACCGATGGTGTAGCTCGACAGGTAGTTGTTGTTGATGTCGTAGGCCCAGATGGCGGCGCTGCCCTTCTGCTCCATGCGGGTGAAGTAGATATGCTTCATGTCGGCACTGTAGATGGGCGAGTAGTCTTGCGCCCCCGAGGTAATCTGGCGGCACACGTAGCCGCTGTGGGCGTCGGTGATAAACATCTGGGTGACCTTCCCCTTGGCTTCCGAGAAGCAGATACTCTTCCCGTCGGGCGAGTAGGAGAAGTCCTGCACCGCCGTGCGGTTGGTGCGCTGACGTGCCGCGCCCTGCTGGTCGATGTCGGTGATGAAGATGTTGGAGGCCTGGTTGCGCAGGGAGAGGTAGGCAATCTCCCGCCCGTTGGGAGCGATACCGAGGATGCGGTTGGTCATCCAGTTGACGCCGCGCTGCGAGCGCACGACGGATGGCATACATACGTAGTCGCTCTCCTTGGTGATTTTTACGAATTCATTGCCGCTCTCCTCGGGTACGTAGACCACGGAGAAGTCGACTTGTTGAGCGTGGACGGCCGTCAGGGTGGCGAGGGCCGCAGCTGTCAGTAGGTGACGTGGGGAAATGTGCTTCATTGCAGTGGGTGAAAGGGGCTTAAGGTATTTCCGGGGGCGGTACTGTCCGGCGGCCGCCCCGTTGTCGTGAGGTGGGGCGGAGGGCCTCCTGCCGCCGCGAAGGGGTTACTTTTTTGATTCGTTAGGGTTTTGGCGTCTCTTTATGGGGCAAATTTGTTTAAAAAGTATTGAACGCTGCGCGGGGGGGGGGTGAAAATAAGTTAAATGGTGGTGTTTTTTTAAGATATCGGAAGATTTGCGGCGAAAAACGCGCCGAAAGGAGCCGGCGGAGGGAGGGGCGGGAGAAGACGGCGACGCCGGGAGCGCGGAGGGCGCAAAAGCGTCGGGCGGGGATGGGCGTATCAGATATTTGTTGTATTTTTGCGTCGCTGCAGGACGTGTACCTCCTGCCGTACGCTTGGTTATAAAAGAAAGACCTCCTTATTTATATTATAATAGGTGTAGACAGATATAATGTAGGTGTAGACGTATGTTGTATCGCTGTCGGCCTATCTGATAGAGGTAGATAAGGACGTCGCATAGGAATTGTCAATAAAACACCATCACTATGGGAGGATTCTTTGGCACCGTCTCACAGCAGCCCTGCGTGGCCGACCTGTTTTACGGTACAGACTACAATTCGCACCTCGGCACACGCCGCGGCGGCATGGCCGGTTATAAGGCCGACGAGAAGAACTTTGTTCGCTCCATCCACAACCTGGAGAGCTCCTACTTCCGCACGAAGTTTGAGCCCGTCCTGGGGCGCTTCGAGGGATGCACCTCGGGCATCGGCATCATCAGCGATAACGACGCACAGCCGCTGGTGATGAACTCCCACCTGGGACGTTTTGCCATCGTCACCGTGGCGAAGCTCACCAACCTCGACGAGCTCGCCGAGGAGATGCTGGAGCAGAAGATGCACCTGGCCGAGCTCACCTCGGGGCACGCCAACCAGACGGAGATCGTCGCCCTGCTCATCATCCAGGGACGCACCTTCGAGGAAGGCATAGAAAACGTGTTTCGTCGCGTGAAAGGCTCCTGCTCGCTCCTGCTGCTGACGGAGGACGGCATCATTGCCGCCCGCGACAAGTGGGGGCGCACGCCCATCGTCGTCGGCCGAAAAGACGGCGCCATGGCCGCCACGAGCGAGTCGTCGGCCTTTGAGAACCTGGACTACCGCATCGAGCGCTATCTGGGCCCCGGCGAGGTGGTGCGCCTGCGCGCCGACGGTCTGGAGCAGTTGCGCGCCCCCGAGGAACGTATGCAGATATGCTCCTTCCTGTGGGTGTACTACGGTTTCCCCACCTCCTCCTATGAAGACCGCAACGTGGAGGCCGTGCGCAACGAGATTGGGCGCATCATGGGCAGCGAAGACAACACCGAGGTAGACTGCGTCTGCGGCATCCCCGACTCCGGCGTCGGCATGGCGCTGGGCTACTCCCACGGCATGGGCCGCCCCTACAGTCGCGCCATCTCGAAGTATACCCCCACCTGGCCGCGCAGCTTCACCCCCGCCAACCAGGAGATGCGCTCCTTGGTGGCCAAGATGAAGCTTATTCCCAACCGCGCCCTCCTCGCCGGGCGCCGCGTCCTCTTCTGCGACGACTCCATCGTGCGCGGTACGCAGTTGCGCGACAATGTGCGCGTCCTCTTCGACGACGGAGCCCGCGAGGTGCATATGCGCATCGCCTGCCCGCCGCTCATCTACGGCTGCCCCTTCATCGGCTTCACCTCGTCGAAGAGCGACATGGAGCTCATCACGCGCCGCATCATCCAGGAGCTGGAGGGCGACGCCGGCAAGAACCTGGAGCGCTATGCCACCACCGACACGCCGGAATACCGCCGCATGGTGGAGATTATCCGTCAACGCCTGGGGCTCACCACGCTGCGCTTCAACACCCTCGAGACCCTCGTCAAGGCCATCGGCCTCCCCAAGTGCCGCCTCTGCACCCACTGCTTCGACGGTACCGGCTGCTTCTGACTCATTGTGCCGCCCCTCGGCGTGAAGCGAGCGGGGCGACAGCGTCTGCGCGAAGGCCGCGAGAATGCGTTTCCGACCACGCCCGTAGGGGGCGTCGAACCGCGCATTCCCGCGGCCTTCGCTGCGTAGAAACGGCGGCCGACGGCCGACGAACGCCGCCCCCAACAGAGGAAACGGGGGCGAACGTTGAAAAAATAAGAAAGTTTAACGGTCGGTGGCACCCCTCGCGCCGTTGTCGCCAAAGACACTGTGAGAGGGGAGGGTAGGACAGAATGTTTGACAAAATACGGCGAAAAAGACCGAAGAAACTGCGGCTGCTAATGAGAATAACCCGTTGAAAATCTTTGCCGTCACAAGAAAAAGTCCTACCTTTGCAGGCCGAAAGGCGTAGTATGCGCCGACGAATCACTACGAATAGAAAGAAAATAATATATATAACAAATTAAAAATCAAAGCAATGCCTACTATCTCACAATTGGTAAGAAAGGGTAGAAGCGTAGCGGCCGACAAGAGTAAGTCGCCCGCCTTGGACTCCTGCCCTCAGCGCCGCGGTGTTTGCGTGCGCGTCTACACGACGACCCCTAAGAAGCCTAACTCGGCTATGCGTAAGGTGGCTCGTGTGCGCCTCACCAACTCTAAGGAGGTGAACTCCTACATCCCCGGTGAAGGTCACAACCTGCAGGAGCACTCCATCGTGCTCGTTCGCGGCGGTCGTGTAAAAGACCTCCCCGGTGTGCGTTATCACATCGTTCGCGGTACGCTCGATACCGCCGGTGTAGCCAACCGCACCCAGCGCCGTTCCAAGTACGGTGCCAAGCGTCCCAAAGCCGCTAAGAAGTAAATAAGCGATTCCGCTTGAGGGAGCGCGGACTTCCCGTGCGCCCTCAAGCGAAACAGCTTATATGCGGCTGACAGCAGGTCAGCCCGTTTATGAAAGAAGTTGGTTTGCAAAAAGGTTGAGTAAAGGCCTCGAAGGATGCCTTGAAGACTGAGTTTGCAGCCCTAAATTATCAAATCAACTCACAAAGCAATGAGAAAAGCAAAGCCTAAGAAGCGTGTGATCCTGCCGGATCCCGTCTTCGGTGACCAGAAGGTCTCCAAGTTCGTGAACCACCTGATGTATGACGGTAAGAAGAGCATCTCCTACTCCATCTTCTACAAAGCCCTCGAAATCGTTGGCGAGAAGATGCAGGACCAGGAAAAGAGCGCTCTCGAAATCTGGAAGACCGCCCTCGACAAGATTACCCCGCAGGTAGAGGTGAAGAGCCGCCGTATCGGTGGTGCCACCTTCCAGGTGCCGACGGAAATCCGTCCCGACCGTAAGGAGTCCGTCTCGATGAAGAATATGATCGGTTATGCCCGCAAGCGCGGCGGCCGCACGATGGCCGACAAGCTCGCCGCCGAAATCATGGACGCCTACAACGAGCAGGGCGGTGCCTACAAGCGTAAGGAAGATATGCACCGTATGGCCGAGGCCAACCGTGCCTTCGCACACTTCAGATTCTAACACATAAGGGATTTTCACAATGGCAAAGCACGACTTACATTTGACCCGTAACATCGGTATCATGGCCCACATCGATGCCGGTAAGACCACCACGTCGGAACGTATCCTCTTCTACACCGGTAAGACTCACAAGATCGGTGAGGTGCACGACGGTGGCGCCACCATGGACTGGATGGCTCAGGAGCAGGAGCGCGGTATCACCATTACCTCTGCTGCCACCACGACCTACTGGAACTGGGACAACAAGCAGTTTAAGATCAACCTCATCGATACTCCGGGACACGTCGACTTTACCGCCGAGGTGGAGCGCTCGTTGCGCGTCCTCGACGGCGCCGTAGCCACCTACTGCGCTGTGGGCGGCGTAGAGCCCCAGTCGGAGACCGTATGGCGTCAGGCCGACAAGTACAACGTACCCCGTATCGGTTATGTCAACAAGATGGACCGCTCCGGCGCCGACTTCTTCGAAGTGGTGCGTCAGATGAAGGATATCCTCGGTGCCACCCCCTGCGTCATCTCCATTCCTATCGGTGCTGAAGAGAAGTTCAAGGGTATCATCGACCTCCTCAAGATGAAGGCCATCCTGTGGCACGACGAGACGATGGGTGCCGAATACGAAATCGACGACATCCCCGCCGAGCTCCAGGCCGAAGCCGAGGAGTGGCGCCTCAAGATGCTGGAGCAAGCCGCCGAGTGCGACGAAGCCCTCATGGAGAAGTTCTTCGACGATCCCTCCACCATCACCGAGGAAGAAATCATCGCCGCCATCCGCAAGGGTACCCTCGCCATGGACATCGTCCCCATGACGCAAGGCTCCTCCTTCAAGAATAAGGGTGTACAGACGCTGCTCGACTACGTCTGCATGTTCTTGCCCTCCCCCCTCGACACCCCCAACATCGTAGGTACCAACCCCGAGACCGGCGAAGAGGAAGACCGCAAGCCCAGCGAAGACGAGAAGACCTCCGCTCTGGCCTTCAAGATCGCCACCGACCCCTACGTAGGTCGTCTGACCTTCTTCCGCGTCTACTCCGGTAAGGTCGTTGCCGGCTCCTATGTCTACAACGTACGTTCCGGTAAGAAAGAGCGCGTATCCCGCCTCTTCCAGATGCACTCCAACCACCAGAACCCCGTCGACGAAATCTGCGCCGGCGATATCGGCGCCGGCGTCGGCTTCAAGGATATCCACACCGGTGATACCCTCAGCGACGAAGACGCACCCATCGTTCTGGAATCGATGGACTTCCCCGACCCCGTTATCGGTATCGCCGTGGAGCCCAAGACCCAGAAAGACCTCGACAAGCTCTCCAACGGCCTTGCCAAGCTCGCCGAAGAAGACCCCACCTTCACCGTACGTACCGACGAGCAGACGGGACAGACCGTTATCTCCGGTATGGGTGAGCTCCACCTCGACATCATCATCGACCGCCTCAAGCGCGAGTTCAAGGTAGAGTGCAACCAGGGCAAGCCTCAGGTGAACTACAAGGAAGCCATCACCAAGACTGTCAACCTCCGCGAGGTCTACAAGAAGCAGTCCGGTGGTCGCGGTAAGTTTGCCGACATCATCGTCAACGTAGGCCCCGTCGATGAAGACTTCAAGGAAGGCGGTCTGCAGTTCGTCAACAAGGTGACCGGCGGTAACATCCCCAAGGAATTCATCCCCTCCGTACAGAAGGGCTTCGAAAACGCCATCAAGAGCGGTGTCCTCGGCGGCTATCCCCTCGACAGCCTCAAGGTAGAACTCCTCGACGGTTCGTTCCACCCCGTAGACTCCGACCAGTTGTCGTTCGAAATCGCCGCCCTCCAGGCCTACAAGAACGCTTGCGCACAGGCAGGCCCCGTCCTGATGGAGCCCATCATGAAGCTCGAAGTCGTTACCCCCGAAGAAAACATGGGTGACGTCATCGGCGACTTGAACAAGCGCCGCGGACAGGTGGAAGGCATGGAAAGCAGCCGCTCCGGCGCCCGCATCGTCAAGGCACAGGTGCCCCTGGCCGAGATGTTCGGCTACGTCACCGCCCTGCGTACCATCACCTCCGGACGTGCTACGTCGTCCATGCAGTACGACCACCACGCCCCCGTCTCCAGCTCTATCGCCAAGGCAGTGCTCGAGGAGGTACACGGACGTACCGACCTGGTAAAGTAATCCCGGAAAACTTTTAAACAATCAATGCCGTAAGGGCGGCGGGCTAACGAATGACTCTTAGCCCGCCATCCCCTTACCGGCCCATAACACTTACGAAATGAGTCAGAAAATTCGTATCAAACTGAAGTCTTACGACCACAGCCTCGTAGAGAAGTCTGCCGAGAAGATTGTGAAGAACGTAAAGGCTACCGGCGCCATCGTTAGCGGCCCCATCCCCCTCCCCACCCGCAAGCGCATCATCACCGTCAACCGCAGCACCTTCGTCAACAAGAAGGCCCGCGAGCAGTTCGAGGTGTCCACCTACAAGCGCCTCATCGACATCTACAGCTCCACCGCTAAGACTGTCGACGCTCTGATGAAGCTCGACCTCCCCTGCGGCGTAGAGGTAGAGATTAAAGTGTAGTCATCCCGGCGAGGCTACCTTGCCACGACCACATACCTAAAGCTCCGCCCCATCGGCGCCTAACGGCGACCTTGGGGCGGAGCCTTTTTCGTATTGTGACGGCGCACGAAGCTTATCGGCGACCTCGTGGCAGCGTCTTTCGGGGGGGGGGCACGGCGCCCATCGGCATCGGCCTGCTTTTTGTAATATCGGAAAGGGGAGGGTAAAGGGAGGACGCCGGCGCCGCAGCGCTCAAACGGCGTCCTCCTATTTCATTCTTCAGTGTAGGGAATAAGGTGTGTAGATTGGTTTCAGTTTTGCAAAATTAGTAATAATTATTAAAGGCCTCACCTTTCTCGGCATTTTATTTTGCAAAATGCGCTTTTCTTATAAGAATAGGCGGAAGGATACAAGAGTGGATAGGGGTATGTCGGAGAGACACCGGAGGCATGCCTTCTCCTCCACCCTGAAGTAGACTCTTCCTTTCGCAAAACCGCCCCCGCTCTATTCTCCAAACCGCTTTTCTTCATTTTGCCCCTCCCTCCGCTCTGAATTCCCCATCGCTCCTCGCCTTCGACGAATCCTCCTTACGGCATCGCGCCCCAAATCCGTTCTCCACCGCCTTCTTGCGCCGCGTTGTCGCTCCGCCTCGTGTCGCGAATCTTAAATTTCTCGCGTTTTAAGATATTTCGCGGAGAAACGAGGCTCGGCCGAAAAGATGTGTCTTCGGGCAAAGGATTTTCGAGGGGGTAACAAATGAGGGGAGGGGCGTCGGCGAGTGGACGGGGACGAATGCGGGAATGCGATAAGTGATGAGAACCGACGGCGTCCCAATGAACGCAGGAGAAGAGGGTGGGGCGCTTGTGCGAAGCCGATATGCAGCGGCCGGACGGGAGCTGTCGTCAGTTGGCGCAAAAAAAGCCGCCTCGCTCCGACACGGAGGACAGACCGTCCTCAGGCGGTTGCTGCTGGTCGCCGCGGTGTCGCGGGGAGCCTCTCCCCGGTGGCTGAACCCGGAAAACAGAGGGGAACTTGTTGAAATAGAGAGATTTTTTGGCGAAAATATTTTGTCGGATGACGGGATTTGTTTACCTTTGCAGCCGAAAAGTAGGAAACGTAAGATAACTGCTTTATTTTTAGAGCTTCATGCTCAGGTTAGAAATAACCGGACGACCCACCGCGCGCGGCTTGCAAACGCCGGGGTGGGCTACGGAATGCAATAAAATCTTTTATTCATACAAATAAAACTGAAATGCCAGGATTATTAGGAAAGAAAATCGGAATGACATCCGTTTTCAGTGCCGACGGCAAGAATGTGCCGTGCACTGTTATCGAAGTAGGTCCTTGCGTGGTGACTCAGATCAAGAGCGTTGAGAAGGACGGCTATGCCGCTCTTCAGTTGGGCTTCCAGGACGCTAAGGAGAAGAACACTTCGGCCCCTCTGTTGGGACACTTCAAGAAGGCCGGTGTAACTCCCAAGCGCCATTTGGCCGAATTCTCGGGTTTTGACCAGGAGTATAACCTCGGCGACACGATTACCGTAGAAATCTTCAACGATGCCAAGTTTGTGGACGTTGTTGGTACTTCCAAGGGTAAAGGTTTCCAGGGTGTTATGAAGCGCCACGGTTTCGGTGGTGTCGGTCAGTCGACTCACGGTCAGGACGACCGTCAGCGTAAGCCGGGTTCTATCGGTGCCTGCTCCTATCCCGCGAAGGTATTCAAGGGAATGCGCATGGGTGGCCAGATGGGTGGCGATCGCGTGACGACGCAAAACCTGAAAGTGTTGAAGGTAATCCCCGAGCACAACCTGCTCCTCATTAAAGGCTCTGTGGCCGGTTGCAAAGGTTCAATCGTTATAATTGAAAAGTAATGGAAGTTAGTGTATTAAATATCAAGGGCGAAGATACCGGTCGCAAGGTGACGCTCAATGACTCCGTTTTCGGTATTGAGCCTAATGACCACGCCATCTACTTGGATGTGAAGCAGTATCTCGCTGCTCAGCGTCAGGGTACGGCCAAGACGAAGGAAAGAAGTGAAATGAGCGGTTCCACCCGCAAGCTCGGTCGCCAGAAAGGCGGTGGCGGTGCTCGTCGCGGTGATATCAACTCTCCGGTACTCGTGGGCGGTGCTCGCGTGTTCGGTCCGAAGCCCCGCAACTACGACTTTAAGCTGAATAAGAAGGTGAAGGGTCTGGCTCGCCGCAGCGCTCTGAGCTACAAGGCTCAGGAGAATGCCATCGTTGTCGTTGAAGACTTCGAACTGCAGGCCCCCAAGACCAAGGAGTTTCTCCAGATTGTGAGCGACCTGAAGGTGGCCGACAAGAAGGTGCTGGTCGTTATGCCCGAAGCTAATAATAATGTATATTTGTCAGCTCGCAATATTAAGAGCGCCAAGGTGGCTATCGCCAAGGATATCAACACCTACGGTGTGCTGAATGCCGGCGTTTTGGTAGTAACCGAAAAGGCACTCGGAACGATTGAAGCTGTCTTGACGAAATAAAGAAAAGAGAAATGGCATACATTGTAAAACCCCTTGTCACTGAGAAAGTGAACGGTCTTACCGAGAAAGAGAACAAGTTCTCCTTCATTGTAAGCCCCGAAGCCAACAAGCTTCAGATAAAGGCCGAAGTAGAAGCTCGCTACAATGTTCAGGTCCTGAGCGTCAATACGTGCAACTATGCTGGCAAGAACAAGACGCGCTACACCCGTACGGGCGTTCAGCGCGGTAAGACTTCCGCCTTCAAGAAAGCCGTCGTTACGCTGAAGGAAGGTGAAACAATCGATTTTTTTAGCAATATCTAAATAAAAGATGGCAGTACGTAAATTTAAGCCCACAACACCGGGGCAGAGACATAAGGCTATTGGTACGTTCGAAGAAATTACTGCATCCGTACCAGAAAAATCTCTCGTAAGCGGTAAGCGTGCAACGGGTGGTCGCAACAACGTCGGTAAGATGACGATGCGCTACATCGGTGGCGGCCACAAGAAGAAGTTCCGCTTCATCGACTTCAGAAGAGAGAAAGACGGTGTTCCCGCTGTCGTAAAGACAATCGAATATGACCCGAACCGCTCGGCCCGTATCGCATTGCTCTACTACGCCGACGGTGAAAAGCGTTATATTATTGCTCCCAACGGTCTGAAGGTAGGCGACACCCTCATGTCGGGTGCCGAAGCCGCTCCCGAAGTAGGTAACGCCCTCCCCCTTCAGAACATCCCCGTAGGTACGGTGATTCACAACATTGAGCTGCGTCCCGGTCAGGGTGCTCTCCTGGTGCGTTCCGCCGGTAACTTCGCTCAGCTCACCTCCCGTGAGGGCAGCTACTGCGTAGTGAAGCTCCCCTCGGGTGAACTTCGTAAGATTCTCAGTGCTTGTAAGGCAACGGTAGGTAGTGTAGGTAACTCCGACCACGCTCTGGAAAGCTCCGGTAAGGCCGGTCGCTCCCGCTGGTTGGGACGTCGTCCTCACAACCGCGGCGTCGTGATGAACCCTGTCGATCACCCCATGGGTGGTGGCGAAGGCCGTCAGTCCGGTGGTCACCCGCGTTCACGTACAGGTCTGTATGCTAAGGGCTTGAAGACAAGAGCTCCGAAGAAGCAGTCGAACAAGTACATTATCGAAAGACGTAAGAAGTAACAAGCACAACACAAGTAGAGTATGAGTCGTTCATTAAAGAAAGGTCCCTACATCGCAGTCTCCTTGGAAAAGAAGATTCTTGCCATGAACGAAAGCGGCAAGAAGAGCGTCGTTAAGACGTGGGCCAGAGCCTCAATGATATCGCCCGACTTCGTAGGTCATACCGTTGCGGTACATAACGGAAACAAGTTCATCCCTGTCTACGTGACCGAAAACATGGTAGGTCACAAGCTCGGCGAATTCGCCGCCACGCGCAAGTTTGGTGGTCACGCCGGCAACAAGAAGAAGTAAGACAGGTAATCACCCCGATCAAACAAGAATAATATAAATGGGAGCAAGAAAAAGATTAGCGGCTGAAGCTAGAAAAGCAGCCCTTAAGACCCAGTATTTTGCAAAATTGCGAAATGTTCCCTCCTCTCCGCGCAAGATGCGCTACGTCGTCGACCTGGTTCGCGGCATGGAGGTGAACCGTGCCCTCGGTACGCTCAAGTTCTCGAAGAAAGCCGCCTCTGTGGATGTTGAAAAACTCCTCCGTTCGGCTATCGCCAACTGGGAACAGAAGAACAACCGCAAGGCCGAAGAAGGCGAACTGTTCATCACCAAGATTTTCGTTGACGAAGGCGTTACCCTCAAGCGTATGCGTCCCGCCCCCCAGGGCCGCGGCTATCGCATCCGCAAACGTTCAAATCACGTCACCCTCTTCGTGGGCACAAAAAACAATGATTAATTGACAAAAGCATGGGACAAAAAGTAAATCCGATAAGTAACCGTCTTGGTATCATCCGTGGTTGGGACTCCAACTGGTTCGGTGGTTCTAACTTCGGCGACAATTTGCTTGAGGATAGTAAAATCCGTAAGTATCTTGATGCACGTTTGGCCAAGGCCAGCGTATCCCGCATCGTCATTGAGCGTACTCCCAAACTGATTACTATCACCGTATGCACCTCCCGTCCGGGATTGATTATTGGTAAGGGTGGTCAGGAAGTAGACAAGCTGAAAGAAGAGCTGAAGAAGGTGACGGACAAAGACGTCCAGATCAACATCTTCGAAGTGAAGAAGCCCGACCTTGACGCCACCATCGTGGGCAAGAGCATCGCTCGTCAGGTAGAGGGTAAGATTGCCTACCGTCGCGCCATCAAGATGGCCATCGCCAACGCAATGCACGCCGGTGCCGAAGGTATCAAGGTGCAGATCTGCGGCCGTCTGAACGGTGCCGAAATGGCCCGCAAGGAAATGTTTAAGGAAGGCCGTACGCCGCTCCACACCTTCCGTGCCGACATCGACTACTGCCAGACTGAAGCCCTCACGAAAGTAGGTCTGCTCGGTATCAAGGTATGGATTTGCCGTGGCGAAGTCTATGGCAAGCGCGACCTCACGCCCAACTTCACCCCCGAGAAGGAAAGCGGCCGTAACTTTGGCAACAACGGTGGCCGCCGTTTCCGTGGCAAGAGAAACAACAATCGCTAAATTCTTCTAGAACACTATGTTACAACCGAAAAGAACTAAATATAGAAGACCGCAAAAAGGACGCTGCAAGGGTAACGCCCAGCGCGGTAATCAGTTGGCCTTCGGTAGCTTCGGTATCAAGAGCCTCGATACGCACTGGCTCACCGGCCGCCAGATAGAGGCCGCTCGTATCGCCATGACGCGCTATATGCAGCGTGAAGGTCAGAGCTGGATTCGCATCTTCCCGGACAAACCCATCACCAAGAAGCCTGCCGATGTCCGAATGGGTAAAGGTAAGGGTGACCCCGTAGGTTACGTCTTCCCCATCACTCCCGGACGTATCATCTTCGAAATCGACGGCGTCCCCTTCGAAGTGGCCAAGGAAGCCCTCCGCCTCGCTGCGCAGAAGCTCCCCGTCACCACCAAATTCATTGTTAGACACGATTACGACCAAAACGCTTGATTATGAAGATTTCGGAAATTCGACAAATCCCGGCCAACGAACTGGCTGAAAGATTGGCTGCCACGGTAGAGAGCTACAACCAGATGAAGCTCGACCACACCGTAGCTCCTCTGGAAAAACCGTCACAGATCAAGGAACTTCGTCGCACCATTGCACGTATGAAGACTGTGTTGGGTCAGATTGAACAAAACAAATAATACCAGGTCCAGATGGAAGAAAGAAACTTAAGAAAGACGAGACAGGGTGTCGTGGTCAGCGCCAAGATGGACAAGACCATCGTCGTTGCCGCCAAGTTCAAGGAAAAGCACCCCATATATGGTAAATTTGTCTCCAAGACGAAGAAGTATCATGTTCACGACGAGAAGAATGACTGCAACGTAGGCGATACGGTGCAGATCATGGAGACGCGCCCCCTGAGCAAGACGAAGCGTTGGAGAGTTGTAGAAATCGTAGAAAGAGCTAAGTAATTATGATACAAGCAGAATCCAGACTTACCGTAGCGGACAATAGCGGTGCTCGCGAAGCCCTCTGCATCCGCGTGTTGGGTGGTACGCGCCGTCGCTACGCCTCTGTAGGCGATGTGATTGTCGTTTCTGTCAAGAGCGTCATCCCGTCCAGCGAAATCAAAAAAGGTGCCGTGTCCAAGGCTTTGATCGTACGTACGAAGAAGGAAATCCGTCGTCCCGATGGCTCCTACATCCGTTTTGACGACAACGCTTGCGTGCTCCTCAACAACGCAGGAGAGCTCCGTGCCAGCCGTATCTTCGGCCCCGTAGCCCGCGAGCTGCGTGCAGTCAACATGAAGGTCGTTTCACTGGCACCTGAGGTTCTTTAATCAAAGTAAACAGAAAACGTAATGGCTAAATTACATATCAAAAAAGGCGATACCGTCTATGTGAACGCCGGCGAAGACAAAGGGAAGACCGGTGTGGTCACCAAGGTGCTCGTTGAAAAGCAGCGCGCTGTCGTTGAAGGCATCAACATGATTTCCAAAAGCCAAAAGCCCAGCGCCAAGAACCCCCAAGGAGGCATTGTGAAGATGGAAGCTCCCATCCACATCTCCAACCTCAATGTTCTTGATCCCAAGAGCGGCAAGGCCACCCGCATCGGTCGCCGTCGCAACGAGGAAGGCAAATTGGTTCGATATGCAAAAAAATCAGGAGAGGAGATTAAGTAATGAGTAATACAGCAAGCCTCAAGAAGGAATATGCCGAGCGCATTGCTCCGGCTCTGATGAAGCAGTTCAACTATTCTTCCAGCATGCAGGTGCCCGTACTCAAGAAGATTGTTATCAATCAGGGCTTGGGTATCGCTACCGCCGACAAGAAGATCATCGACGTTGCCGTCAATGAACTGACCGCTATCACCGGCCAGAAGGCCGTGGCTACCGTTTCCCGCAAGGACGTGGCCAACTTTAAGTTGCGTAAGAAGATGCCCATCGGCGTGATGGTAACCCTCCGCCGCGAGCGCATGTATGAATTCCTCGAGAAGCTCGTCCGCGTGGCCCTGCCCCGTATCCGCGACTTCAAGGGAATCCAGAGCAAGCTCGACGGTCAGGGCAACTACACCCTCGGCGTTCAGGAGCAGATTATCTTCCCCGAAATCAACATCGACGCCATCGACCGCATCCTCGGTATGAACATCACGTTCGTCACCACCGCCAAGACCGACGAAGAAGGTTTCGCACTCCTCAAGGAATTCGGCCTCCCCTTCAAAACCGCTAACAACTAAGATTACGATATGGCAAAAGAATCTATGAAGGCTCGCGAGGTGAAAAGAGCCAAGTTAGTGGCCAAGTACGCCGCTAAGCGTGCCGCCCTCAAGGAGATTGTCAACAAGTCCGACAACCCCGCCGAAGCCTACGAAGCCGCTCGCAAGCTTCAGGAAATCCCCCGCAACGCCAACCCCATCCGTCTGCACAACCGTTGCAAGCTGACGGGACGCCCCCGCGGTTACATCCGCCAGTTCGGACTCTCCCGCATCCAGTTCCGCGAGATGGCCTCCAACGGCCTCATCCCCGGCGTGCGCAAGGCCAGCTGGTAAGGCAGAGCCCCTCTCTCCCTCAACAAGAGAACATCCCTATTTTCTTTAATATTGTCGGGACTGCCCCGATTAATTAAACCAAATTTATGACAGATCCAATAGCAGACTATTTGACGCGCCTGCGCAACGCCATCATGGCTAACCACCGTGTGGTAGAAGTGCCCGCATCAAATTTGAAGAAGGACATCACCAAAATCCTCTTCGAGAAGGGCTACATCCTCAACTACAAGTTTGAGGAAGACGGCCCTCAGGGTACCATCAAGATTGCCTTGAAGTACAACCCTCAGACCAAGAAGAACGCCATCAAGAGCTTGAAGCGCGTTTCTACCCCTGGTATGCGTAAGTATACAGGCTATCGCGACATGCCGAGAGTAATTAACGGACTGGGTATCGCTATCATCTCCACGTCCAAAGGTGTTATGACAGATAAGGAGGCTTCCGAACTGAAGATCGGCGGTGAAGTCCTCTGCTACATCTACTAATTTTAGGAGGAACAAAATGTCTAGAATAGGTAAATTGCCGATTAACATTCCTGCTGGCGTCACTGTAAGCCTGGAGGGTAATGTAGTGTCCGTCAAAGGACCGAAGGGTGAATTAAGCCAAGCTGTTGATCCTTCTATCACCGTTCATATCGAGAACAACGTAATCACTTTCGCCATCGACGAAGCCAACGACCAGGTAGAGAAGAAGCAGAAGCAGGCCTTCCACGGCCTCTATCGTGCCCTTGTCAACAACATGGTCATCGGCGTTTCCGAAGGCTATAAGAAGGAGATGGAACTTGTCGGTGTCGGTTACCGCGTGTCCAATCAGGGCAACCTCATCGAGTTCGCTCTGGGCTACACCCACAGCATCTTCATCCAGCTCCCGAAAGAGATTAAGGTTGAGACAAAGTCTGAAAGAAATAAGAACCCGTATATCTGCCTCGAGTCCTGCGACAAGCAGCTCCTGGGTCAAGTATGTGCCAAAATCCGTTCTTTCCGCAAGCCTGAACCTTACAAAGGCAAGGGTATTTTGTTTGTTGGCGAGCAGATTCGTCGTAAGTCCGGCAAGTCCGCAGGTGCCAAGTAATTTTAAGACCATAAGATTATGACAACGAAAAAAGAACAGCGACGCATCAGAATCAAATATCGGGTACGCAATAAGATCACTGGAACTACCGAGCGCCCCCGTCTGACTGTGTTCAGAAGTAATAAGCAAATCTACGCTCAGATTATCAACGACGAGACCGCTTCCACCCTTGTGGCCGCCTCTTCTCTCGGCATGGAAGCCCTCCCCAAGAAGGAGCAGGCTGCCAAGGTCGGCGAAGCCGTTGCCAAGAAAGCCATCGAAGCAGGTATCACCGCTGTCGTCTTCGACCGCAACGGTTACCTGTATCACGGTCGTGTGAAGGAACTCGCTGATGGAGCCCGTAATGGTGGACTTAAATTCTAATTGATTATGGCAAACAGAGTAACAGTAAATAGCGAAGAATTGAAAGACAGACTCGTTGCTATCAATCGAGTAGTCAAAGTCACCAAGGGTGGCCGTACGTTTACCTTTGCTGCTATCGTAGTAGTAGGTGACGGCAAGGGCGTTATCGGCTACGGCCTTGGTAAAGCCGGCGAAGTCACCGCCGCTATCGCCAAAGGCGTAGAAATGGCCAAGAAGAACTTGGTGAAGGTGCCCGTTATCAAGGGTACCGTGCCCCACGAGCAGACCGCTCGCTTTGGTGGCGCCGAGGTCATCATCCTTCCCGCCTCCGAGGGTACCGGTGTCGTTGCCGGTGGTGCTATGCGCGCCGTCCTCGACAGCGTAGGTATCAAGGACGTCCTGGCTAAGTCCAAGGGCTCCTCGAATCCTCACAACCTGGTGAAGGCCACCATCCTCGCTCTGAGCGAGATGCGTGACGCCAGAACGATCGCCCAGCAGCGCGGCATTTCAATGGAAAAAGTATTCAGAGGATAATATCGACTATGGCAACTCTAAAGATTAAGCAAACGAAAAGCCGCATCGGCGCTCCCAAGGATCAGAAAAGAACCCTTGATGCCCTGGGCCTTACGAAGATGAACCGCACGGTAGAGAAGGAGGATACTCCCGCTCTGCGCGGCATGATCCGCAAGGTGCAGCATTTGGTAACAGTCATAGACTAATAAATACAAATCAAGACAGTCATGAAATTACATACATTAAAACCTGCTCTGGGCTCCACCCACTCTCGCAAGCGCATTGGTCGTGGTCCCGGTTCCGGCATGGGTGGTACTTCTACCCGTGGTCACAAGGGTGCCAAGCAGCGTTCCGGTTATTCTAAGAAGATCGGTTTCGAAGGCGGTCAGATGCCTCTGCAGCGTCGCTTGCCCAAGTTCGGCTTCAAGAATATCAACCGTGTAGAATACAAGGCCATCAACATCTCCACGCTCCAGGCTATTGCCGAGGCCAACAACCTCAGCAAGATTGGTATCGAGGAGCTTGTAGCCGCCGGCATCGTCTCCACCAAGCAGTTGGTGAAGATTCTGGGCAATGGCGAGCTCAAGACCAAGTTGGACGTAACGGCTCACGCTTTCTCCAAGAGCGCTGAGGCCGCTATTCAGGCCCTTGGTGGTACAGCTACGAAAATCTAATCAGGTCTCTCTCCATGAAAAAGATAATCGAGACTATCAAGAACATCTGGAGAATTGAGGATTTGAAATCACGAATCCTCATCACTCTCCTGTTCGTTGCCATCTATCGCTTTGGCTCCTTCGTGGTTCTCCCGGGTATCGACCCCGGCCAGAACGGTCTTCAGGGCTTGCGAGACCAGACCAGTGAAGGTCTGATGTCGCTGCTGAATATGTTCTCCGGCGGCGCTTTCTCCAACGCCTCGGTATTTGCACTGGGTATCATGCCCTACATTTCAGCCTCTATCGTCATCCAGCTGCTGGCGATAGCAGTGCCCTACTTCCAGAAGATGCAGCGCGAGGGCGAGAGCGGACGTCGAAAGATTAACCAGTACACTCGCTGGCTGACTATCGCCATCCTCGTGTTCCAGGCCCCGGCCTACCTGATTAATCTCCACAACCAAGTCGGCGGAGCTTTCCGCGTAGAAATGGGCGTGCAATTCATGGTCTCGTCTACGATCATCCTTGCCGCCGGCAGTATGTTTATACTCTGGCTGGGTGAGCGTATCACAGACAAAGGCGTCGGCAACGGCGTGTCCTTGATTATCATGATTGGTATTATCGCCCGTCTGCCCGAAGCACTGGGTCAGGAGTTTGTCAACGCACTCTCCGGTAGCCAGGGTGGCGGACTTGTCAAGTTCCTCTTCGAGATCATCGCCCTGCTCTTTGTGATGGCTTTGGCCATCCTGCTTGTCAAGGCCACTCGCAAGGTACCTGTACAATATGCCAAGCGTGTTGAGGGAAACCGTCAGTATGGCGGCGCCCGACAGTACATCCCCTTGAAACTGTTTGCCGCCAATGTGATGCCTATCATCTTTGCACAGGCTATCATGTTTATCCCCATGGCCATCGTGTCGGCTTCGGCCGGTGCCAACTCCAGTGGTTTCTGGATGAGTTTCCGCGACCATACCAGCATCCCCTATAACATTGTGCTGGTTGTCCTGATTATCGCTTTCACCTATTTCTATACAGCCATCACACTCAATCCTGTTCAGATGGCAGAAGACATGAAGCGCAACAACGGCTTTATCCCCGGCGTGAAGCCCGGGAAGCCCACTGCCGACTACCTCGACACCGTGATGTCGCGTCTCCTCCTGCCCGGTTCGCTGTTCATCGCCCTCATCGCCATCCTTCCGGCTTTTGCCGGCGTTCTTGGCATCAGTCAGGGTTTCGCCCAGTTCTTTGGCGGCACCTCCCTGCTGATTCTTGTCGGCGTTGTCCTCGACACCCTGCAACAGATTGAGAGCCACATGCTCGTTCGCCGTTACGACGGCCTGCTCAATGCCGGTCACGTGCGTAGCCATGCGAGCAGCGTCTCTGCCTATTAAGCTCTTGGTTGGATGATTTACTTGAAGACTGATGACGAAATCGAGCTGTTGCGTAAGGCCAATTTATTGGTCAGCACAACGCTCACCGAGATAGCAAAAGCCATTCGGCCCGGGGTGACTACGCGTCAGCTGGACACCCTCGCCGAACAGGTCATTAGGGATCATGGAGCGAAGCCCACATTCAAGGGCTTCCCCAATCCCTACGGGCCGGCTTTCCCCGCCTCCATCTGCACCTCCGTCAACGAGGTCGTGGTGCACGGCATCCCCAACGATACCCCCCTTCGGGAGGGCGATATCGTCTCTGTGGACTGCGGCACCGAGCTCGACGGTTTCTGTGGAGACTCCTGCTACACGTTCTGTGTAGGTCCCGTGTCGGACGAGGTGCGTCAGCTCCTGACCACCACGAAGGAGGCCCTCTACAAAGGCATCGAGCAAGCCATCCCCGGTCATCGCCTCGGCGACATCGGCTATGCCGTACAGAGTCACTGTGAGGCGCAAGGCTATGGAGTGGTGCGCGAATTCGTCGGTCACGGTATCGGTCGCGACATGCACGAAGACCCGCAGGTGCCCAATTATGGCAATCGCGGCAACGGCAAGCTCATCAAGAATGGGTGGTGTCTCGCCATTGAGCCCATGATCACCCTGGGTACACGCGCGCTCTATATGCTCCCCGATAAGTGGGGCGTAGTCACGCGCGACGGCCGTCCCGCCGCCCATTTCGAGCATACCATCGCCATCCACCATGGCAAGGCGGAGCTCATGTCATCATTTGAACAAATCGAAGAAGTAGAAAGACAGAACAGTTAATCTATGGCCAAGCAAACAGCAATAGAACAAGACGGCGTCATCGTGGAATCTTTGAGCAATGCCATGTTCCGCGTAGAGCTGGAAAACGGACACGAAATCACCGCCCACATCTCCGGCAAGATGCGCATGCACTACATCAAGATCCTCCCCGGCGACAAGGTGAAGGTAGAGATGAGCCCTTACGACCTCTCCAAGGGCCGCATCGTGTTTAGATACAAATAAAAAGAAAAAGATATGAAGACTAGAGCATCTTTGAAGAAGCGTACCCCCGACTGCAAGATTGTACGTCGCAAGGGCCGCCTGTTCGTGATTAACAAGAAGAACCCTAAGTACAAAATGCGTCAGGGTTAAAACCATTATCGCATCATAACCAAATTAGCATATGGCAATAAGAATTGTTGGTGTAGATTTGCCTCAGAACAAGCGAGGCGAAATCGCCTTGACCTACATCTACGGAATAGGTCGTAGTAGCGCGGCTAAGATTTTAGACACAGCCGGCATAGACAGGGGTCTTAAAGTGAAGGATTGGACCGATGACCAAGCCGCCAAGATCCGTGAAATCATCGGTGCTGAATACAAGGTAGAGGGTGACCTCCGCTCCGAGATTCAGTTAAACATCAAACGCCTGATGGACATTGGTTGTTATCGTGGCATTCGCCATCGTATCGGATTGCCCGTTCGCGGTCAGAGCACCAAGAACAACGCACGTACTCGCAAGGGTCGCAAGAAGACTGTCGCTAACAAGAAAAAAGCTACTAAATAATAAATAGATATGGCAAAGAAAACAGTTGCAGCCAAGAAGAGAAACGTGAAGGTTGACGCTATGGGTCAGCTCCACGTGCACAGCTCTTTCAACAACATCATCGTGTCATTGGCCAACAGCGAAGGTCAGGTCATCTCTTGGTCTTCTGCCGGTAAGATGGGCTTCCGCGGTTCTAAGAAGAACACGCCTTATGCCGCTCAGATGGCCGCTCAAGACTGCGCCAAGGTAGCTTACGACTTAGGTCTCCGCAAGGTGAAGGCATACGTCAAGGGTCCGGGTAACGGCCGTGAGTCTGCCATCCGTGCTTGCCATGGTGCCGGTATCGAAGTCACCGAGATTATCGACGTGACGCCGCTGCCCCACAATGGTTGCCGTCCCCCGAAGAGAAGAAGAGTATAATCACACATATCGTAACGCTTAAAATAGTAAAGAAATATGGCAAGATATATTGGACCCAAGTCCCGCATCGCCCGTCGTTTCGGTGAGGCTATTTTTGGACCGGACAAAGTGCTCTCCAAGCGCAGCTTCCCTCCCGGCCAGCACGGCAACTCCCGTCGTCGCAAGTCGTCCGAGTATGGTGTTATGCTCGCTGAGAAGCAGAAGGCCAAGTACACCTATGGTGTGCTGGAGAAGCAGTTCCGCAACATGTTCGACAAGGCAGCACGTTCCACGGGTATCACCGGTGAGCTCCTGCTGCAGGCCCTCGAGAGCCGTCTGGACAATGTGGTCTATCGCCTCGGCATTGCCCCCACGCGTGCCGCTGCTCGTCAGTTGGTCAACCACAAGCACATCACCGTTGATGGCAAAGTGGTTGGCATCGCCTCTTTCAGCGTAAAGCCCGGCCAGATTGTTGCCGTTCGTGAGCGCTCGAAGTCTCTCGAAGTCATCGCCGATTCGTTGGCAGGCTTCAACCACAGCAAGTATCCCTGGATCGAATGGGACGAGAACGTAAAGGGTGGAAAGTTCCTCCACAAGCCCGAGCGTGCCGACATCCCTGAGAATATCAAGGAACAGCTGATTGTCGAGTTGTACTCTAAGAACTAAAATTTAAAAACACTATTCATGGCGATATTAGCATTTCAAAAACCTGACAAAGTCATAATGTTGGAGCACGACGCCAAGTACGGAAAGTTTGAGTTCCGTCCCTTGGAGCCCGGCTTCGGTGTTACCGTGGGTAACGCCCTGCGCCGCATCCTCCTCTCCTCCCTCGAAGGCTTCGCCATCAACACCTTCAAGATTGACGGCGTTGAGCACGAGTTTGCCTCCGTCCCCGGAGTGAAGGACGACGTGACCAACATTATTCTCAACCTAAAGCAGGTACGCTTCAAGCAGTTAGTAGAAGAGTACGATACTGAGACGGTAAGCATCACTGTTGCCAACACCCAGGAGTTCAAGGCCGGCGACATTAGTAAGCATCTTACTGGATTTGAAGTGTTAAATCCGGACTTGGTGATTTGTCACCTTGATCCCAAAGCCACGATGCAGATAGAATTGACCATCAACAAGGGACGTGGTTACGTGCCCGCGGAAGAAAACCGCGAGTTCTGCAACGACATCCACACGATTGCCATCGACTCTATCTACACCCCCATCCGTAACGTGAAGTACACGGTTGAGCCCTTCCGCGTCGAGCAGAAGACCGACTACGACAAGCTCATCCTGGAAGTCACCACGGACGGTTCCATACAACCGAAGGATGCCTTGAAAGAGGCCGCCAAGATACTCATCTATCACTTCATGCTCTTCTCCGACGAGAAGATTACCATCGAGGACTCCGCCGACATGGAAAATGAAGAATTCGACGAGGAGGTTCTCCACATGCGCCAGTTGCTCAAGACGCGGCTCATGGATATGAACCTCTCCGTGCGCGCCCTCAACTGCTTGAAGGCCGCCGATGTCGAGACGCTGGGCGACTTGGTACAGTTCAACAAGAACGACCTCCTCAAATTCCGCAACTTCGGTAAGAAATCGCTCACGGAGCTTGATGATTTGCTCGAGGGTCTGAATCTGTCGTTTGGAACCGACATTTCTAAGTATAAATTAGATAAAGATTAATTATGAGACACAATAAGAAATTCAACCATCTGAGTCGTACTGCTTCTCATCGCGCAGCCATGCTCTCCAACATGGCCTGCTCCTTGATCAAGCACAAAAGAATCACTACGACTCTCGCCAAGGCCAAGGCCCTGAAGAAGTATGTAGAGCCGCTCATCACGCGTGCCAAGAGCGACACCACGCACTCTCGCCGTGTCGTATTCAGCTATCTTCAGGACAAGTACGCCGTCACCGAGCTCTTCAAGGAGATCTCTGTGAAGGTGGGCGACCGCCCCGGTGGCTATACGCGCATCATCAAGACGGGTTTCCGTCAGAGCGACGGTGCCGACATGTGCTTCATCGAGTTGGTAGACTACGATGACAACATGGCCAAGACGCCGAAGAAGAAGACTACGCGTACGCGCCGCTCCAAGAAGGCTGCTGCCGAGACCGAAGCTCCCGCTGTAGAGGCTGCTACTGAAGCCGCTACCGAGGCTCCCGCCGCAGAATAAGCCCGGTGCTTGAATATCTCATGAATACCGCCGGCTCTGTGCTCCTGCACAGGGTCGGCGTTTTCTGGTATG
>CAZXFS010000027.1:0-26996 GCA_964640535.1 uncultured Prevotellamassilia sp.
TCAATAAGACGGTTGGAAGTCTAATTTTTTTTGAAAGAAAAATTAGTGGTATGTGATTTGTTTCGTATATTTGTCGCGGGCATTCTTTTTCGAATGCCCGCGGAATATTATTTCACATTGTAAAATCCTAATGTGCTTTAGCACGACATAAAAAAGTCGTATGAAATTAACAGGAACAAAGTTATCTCAGAAAGTAGGGATGACTCCACTCGAAACAGACCAAGAAGGATTTCTTCGTGGCGGATTTGCTATGATTGGCCCTACTGATGAAGATGCATCCGGGCAGGATAATACAAACTGTGACTGTAATTGCGCTTGTAACTCTTCCAGTGCCGGGTGTGCTACTAATTATAATTGCTCTTGCAATCGTTGCAAAAAGAATGTGAACTGTAATTGTAACTGCCAAAGCCTAACAACAGCGGCGGGTTCTCCCACTGATACTACTCCGACAAGTGATGGAACGACTTCGAACGTCGGTGTCGGGTTGTTTGTGTTCTAATAGAAGTGAAGCAGCTCTATTTATGGGCTTGCGTTGATTAGGCGAGCGTTGCGAACAATATAATAAAGCTTGTCCTAAAAAGGGGATGTCCTGTTTCTTGAGAACGGGATAGATTTCGCTTGCTTTTTGCTCTCTAAAATAGAATGCCCCATTTTTAGAATCCCCTATAATACTAACCAACTCTCTTATGATGAAAAAACTCTTACTTCTCATCATTCTGTTGCTTTCCATACACTCTCTCTTTGCTGAAAAAAAAGACGAGGAGAAAATCTATTACCTGATGGGTTGGCCACGTGATGCTTTTACCATGGAACCGGTGATCGACGGCACTCGGGCAGAGCTGCTGACCTTGGATAGTACCGTTATTGCGACGGCGACCCCGACCTGGAATCCACGATACCGTCCTAATTCCTACTTCGACCTGAAGGTCAAAGAACGCTCGGGCACTTTCATCCTTCGTGTGACAAATCCGAAGTATACGACGTATACCAAGACGGTGAAATATTATATGGGGAAGATGGAACGTAGCTATTCCTTGGGCTATATAAAGTTGCGTCGTGCCCCTCAGTCTCAGACATTTGGCGAGGCGGTGGTGACGGCGACGAAGATAAAATTCTATACGAAGGGGGATACGCTCATTTACAATGCCGATGCCTTCAATCTGGCGGAGGGATCGATGCTGGATGCCCTTGTCTCGCAGCTTCCGGGCGCTCAGTTGCAGCGTGACGGTCGTATTCTGGTCAACGGGAAGCAGGTGGAGAGTATTTTGCTCAATGGGAAAGACTTCTTCAAGAACGACCATACCATATTGTTGGACAACCTTCCCGCCTATACGGTGCAGAATATAAAGTTCTACCACAAGCGGAGTGATTTTCAGGCCTCCCTTCAGCAGCAGACGGGACATACGTTGGAAGATGGCCGTTTTGTGATGGATGTCGTCTTGAAGCGCGAGTATCAAATCGGTTGGCTGAGTAATATGGAGGTGGGTGGCGGCACCCATGATCGTTGGTTGGCTCGTTTGTTTGCATTGCGCTTCACCCCTCAATCTCGTCTGACTTTTTTTGCCAATGCGAATAATACGCATGAGACGCGTAAGCCCGGCGATAACGGCGATTGGTCTCCCGCCGAGTTAGGCAATGGAACCAGCACGACACGTACCGGCGGTTTCGATTATAACGTAGAGGATAAGTTGGACCGTTGGGTGCTGGATGGAAACATTCAGGCTTCTCACAGCGATACGCGGAATGAGACCCGTCAGTCTCGCGACCGTTTTCAGAGTGATGGTAATGTATATACCCGTAGTAGCTACGTGGGCAATAATGGAAGTACGTCTGTCTCCACAAATCATCAGTATCGTTTCAACTTGGGGCCGGAGCGCAACCGCCATTCGTCGGAGTTGCACCTGTCTCCCTCCTTCCAATGGCAGCGCAACAAGAGCGTCAATGAGTCTCTTCTCGCCGAGTTCTCGAGCAATCCCGCCTCTTGGGAGGATTGGGAATCTGTATTTTTAGGGAAGGCCTCTGCGGCGATGACGTCGGCCCTCGTCAATCGTGTGAAGACGGCGGCGCAATCCCGGACGACGCATACCGCCGGCGGCGCGACGGCGAACTACTCCCGTAAAATTCCCCATACCCCATATTCGATTATGACCGATGTGGGGCTGAATGCGTCGCATGACAAGAGTAATACCTTTGACCTCTACCAACTGTGGTATGACACCGGAAACAGTGACGATTACCGTCGGCGCTACTATCATCGTCCCTCCGACCATCGGGACGCTCATGCCGGCGTGAGCTTGTCGACACCTTTCGATCGGGAATGGGTATGGGTCGCCACGTCGACGATTCGCTACGACTATCTCCATGACAAGCAAGAGAACTCGCTATACCGTTTGGATCGATTGACGGAGCTGAACGACTCCTCCCTAACCCTGCTCCCTTCTACGCGCGACGCCCTGCTGCGTACGTTGGATACGCTGAATAGTTACTTTACCGAGGATACTCAGCACAAACTGTCGGTATCGTTCAACGGCCGTTACGACAACCACATCTATCGTAACGGCAATAAGTACGCCCGTTTCCGCTTTACGTGGAAATTGGGGCTGGCATTGCAGGAAGAACAGTGGCATTATACCGGCCCCGTTCAGACGAGCACCCATCGTACGTCGTGGTTGCCTTCCGCCGGTCTGGAAGTGTTGCGAAATACTCCGGGGATGAAGCACGAGTTGGAGCTGCAGACCTCCTACCGTCAGCAGTTGCCCTCTCTGTTTACCCTGATGGACCTTAGCTACGATAGTGACCCACTGAACCTCCGCAGCGGCAATCCCGGGCTGCATCGTACAGAGAAGTTTGAGGCGGTATTCTATTACCGTTCCGGCAAGTGGCACCCCGGTAAGGGGCGACAGTTGCAAGGCAATGCTCGGTTAAATATCTCTCGCAATGCGGTATCCACCTCCCAGATATACGATGCCTCGACGGGCGTTCGTACTTATCGTCCCGAGAATGTCAACGGCAACTGGGACGCCAATGCTTGGGTGGAGCTCTTCGGACCGTTGGGGCAGAAAGGTTTTTCGTTGACGACGTCTATCTATGAAGTGTTCTACCATAGCGTCGACCTCACGGGGGGCGATTTACAGACGCCCGTCCGCAGTACGGTGCAGACCAACTACCTCTCCTTCCCGTTTCAGGTGGATTATTCTCGCGGGAAGGTGAGCGTCGGCGTCAAGACGTCGTTGACGTGGTGTCATGTGATGAGTCATCGCTCCAACTTCCGGCCGGTCGATGTCGCTCAGGTGAATGTGGGCGTGAACGGTCACTTTACGCTGCCCTGGTCGTTGCATCTGTCCACCGACTTCACGTGTTTCACGCGTGGCGGTTATTCCAACAAGGCGATGAACACGACGGACTATGTGTGGAATGCACAGCTGTCGAAGAGCGTCCTTCACGGTGCGCTCACCTTCTCGGTGGTGGGTTACGATATTCTGGGTCAGTTGTCAAACATCAGCTATACGTTTAACTCTCAGGGTATGACGGAGACGTGGCGTAACGTTATCCCGCGCTATGCGATGCTTCGCGTGATGTACCGTTTCAACAAGCAGCCCAAGAAGGAACGGTAGCGTGTAGTCCGACAGGGTCTGTTGCCGTTTCTCCGGAAGTAGACGCCGTGAGGCCCGTAAAAAAATGAGGGGGCGGAGGCCCACTTTCCCCACGCTTGTACTACCTTTGCACCCAAATTCAGGACGACAAAACAGTATTATGGGTATAGAACAAGGAATATTCCGCCGTGCGGAATTGTTGATGGGAGCATCGGCGATGGAACGCTTGGCGATGGCGCGAGTGATTATCTTCGGCGTGGGAGGAGTCGGAAGCTGGTGCGCCGAGAGTCTGGTGCGTAGTGGCATCCGCCATCTTACGATTGTTGACTCCGACCGCGTTTGTGTGACGAATATCAATCGTCAATTGATGGCCACGATGAAAACTGTGGGACAAGTGAAGGTGGAGGCCTTGCGCGCCCGATTGGAGGAAATCAACCCCAAGGTAGAGGTGACCTGCTTGCAGCAGATCTATTCTGCCGAGACGGCGGACGAATTTGTTCTCGACGACTATGACTATGTTATCGATGCCATCGACAGCTTGGAGAACAAGGCGTTACTGATACGTCGTGCTACGGCTTCGCGCGCCCGTTTCTTCTCCTCCATGGGCGCCGCGCTGAAGATGGATGCCACCCAAATATCCGTGGCGGAATTCTGGAAGGTAAAGGGCTGTCCTTTGGCACGTGCGTTGCGCAATAAGTTCAAACGCGCCAAGCAGTATCCGGCCCGCAAATTCCTCTGCGTATATAGTCCGGAGGTACTGCCCAATCGCGGCGTCAACCATTCTTGCGGAACAGAGGCGTGCTTATGTCCCAAGGCAAAGATAGGGCCGGGGCGTCCGGACCTCGTCAACCATGAGTGGTGCTCCTCCAAGGCACAGATTAATGGGACTGTGGCACATACAACCGCCATTTTTGGACTGATGCTCGCCGGCCTCGTGGTGCAGGAACTCAGTGCGGAGGATGAATAGAGAGGGACGAGGTGGCTCTCGGTGACTTTTTGTTTCTCCGCGGCCATCGTCTTCGATATTCGTCGGGCGCGTAGCGAACGACGCTTCTTTCTCCCACTTTGCCATCGTCGCGCAGAAAACAGAATAACGACATGGGTGAAGTAAGGGGATACCTCCTATTTTCGTAAAAAATAGTCGGAGCGGTGCTTGGTAGACTAAAAAATATGTAATTTTGTCATTCCTCAGACAGAACATTACTAAAGAGCAGGGGCCTTTCAGTACCCCCTAAAGATTATTGATATGTTGACCATCAAACAAATTACAGAAGACAAAGAAGGCGTCATTCGCGGATTGGAGAAAAAACATTTCTCCGGTGCGCGTGAGGCAATAGAACAGGTCCTTGAAATAGATGGGCGCCGCAAGGCGGCACAAGCCGAGCTCGACAGCTTGTTGTGCGAGTTGAAAACGCTCTCCAAGAGCATCGGTGCGCTGATGAAGGAAGGACGCAAAGAAGAGGCAGAGGCTTCGCGCGCTCGTGTGGCGGAAATAAAGGCCAAGACACCGGCGCTGGAAGACGCTATGCGACAAGCCAACGAGGAACGTACCAACCTGTTGTACTCCATCCCCAATGTTCCTTATGACCTCGTCCCGGAAGGAGTGGGAGCCGATGATAATGTGGTGGTGAAGACCGGCGGACACGATACTGTATTGCCGGAGAATGCCCTGCCGCATTGGGAATTGGCCAAGAAGTACAACTTGATAGATTTCGACTTGGGCGTGAAGATTACCGGTGCCGGATTCCCGGTATATATCGGTCAGGGCGCTCGTTTGCAGCGTGCATTGATTAACTTCTTCCTCGATGAAGCACGTGCCGCCGGATATACCGAGGTGATGCCGCCGACGGTGGTCAATACCGCCTCGGGCTATGGCACGGGACAGCTGCCTGATAAGGAAGGACAGATGTATCACTGTACGGCCGACGACTTGTATCTGATACCTACCGCCGAAGTTCCGGTGACCAATATCTATCGCGACGTCATCCTGCAAGAATCGCAGCTGCCCATCAAGAATTGTGCCTATACGCAGTGCTTCCGTCGCGAAGCCGGCAGCTACGGCAAGGACGTGCGCGGCTTGAACCGTCTCCACGAATTCTCGAAGATCGAGATTGTGCGCATTGATACGCCGGAGCACTCTGCCGAGTCACATCAGGAGATGCTGAATCATGTGGAGAACTTATTGATAAAGCTTGAATTGCCCTATCGCATCCTGCGTCTCTGTGGCGGAGATATGAGCTTTACGGCCGCTATCTGCTACGACTTCGAGGTGTACAGCGAAGCCCAACAGCGTTGGTTGGAGGTAAGCTCCGTTTCCAACTTTGACTCCTACCAAGCCAATCGTCTGCAGTGTCGCTATCGCGGCGACGACAAGGCAATACGCTTGTGCCATACCCTTAACGGCTCCGCGCTGGCATTGCCGCGCATCGTTGCCGCCTTGCTTGAGGACTTCCAGACGCCGGAAGGCATTCGCATCCCCGCCGCCTTGCAGCCGTATATGGGGACGGATATGATACGCTAAGATTTCTTATTCCATAAAAACGCACCACTCATAGGCAAGAAACTATGAGTGGTGCGTTTTTTGTTGGAAAAAACGGGCTGCTTTAGATAATTTATCATTACTTTTGCACAAATGCAAACCCAAGTGTGCCAATCCTGAGGGTTGGCCAATGATTATATGGAGCAATATACAGATTTTATCACCTATATTGAGAGAAGCGTTAAGGAGAATTGGGACCTCGACGCACTGACAGATTATAAAGGTTCGACACTGCAGTATAAGGATGTGGCACGCAAGATTGAGAAGCTGCACATCCTCTTTGAGAATGCCGGTATCCGCCCGGGCGACAAGATTGCGCTGTGTGGGCGCAATAGTGCCCATTGGGCGGTGGCCTTCCTCGCCACGCTGAGCTATGGTGCCGTGGTTGTGCCCATCCTGCATGAGTTTAAGCCGGAGCAGGTGCACAATATCGTCAATCACTCTGAGGCCCGCCTGCTTTTTGCCGGCGATGTGGTGTGGCCCACCCTTGATGCCGAGGCTATGCCGCATCTGGAAGGCATCATCAACATCCCCGACTACTCCCTGCTGGTGTCGCGTACGATGTCGCTCACGGAGGCGCGTGAGCACCTCAATGAATATTTCGGCCGGAAATATCCCAAGTATTTCCGCCCCGAGCACGTTTCCTATTGTCATACGACCAGTGGCGAAGACCTCGCGCTCATCAACTATACGTCGGGCACTACCAGTAACTCCAAGGGCGTCTTGGTGCCCTACCGGGCGATATGGTCCAACCTGCTCTTTGCACAAGAGGCCATGGGCCCCTTCGTGCCGCGGGGCGGACGTGTCATCTCCATTCTCCCGATGGCGCACATGTATGGCATGGCGTTCGAATTCATCTTCGAATTCATCCAAGGTTGCCACATCTATTTCTTGACACGTGTGCCTTCGCCGAAAGTCATCTTTATGGCTTTTGCCGAGATTAAGCCCGACATCGTCATCTCGGTGCCGCTCGTCG
The DNA here is from genome assembly GCA_964640535.1 of uncultured Prevotellamassilia sp. Classification (GTDB taxonomy): domain Bacteria; phylum Bacteroidota; class Bacteroidia; order Bacteroidales; family Bacteroidaceae; genus Alloprevotella. Next base: position 7,109 of record CAZXFS010000027.1, read on the forward strand.
TGGAGAAGATTATTAAGAAATCGGTGCTTCCCAAACTGCAGTCCATTAGTATGAAGCTGTTGCTGAAATTGCCGGTCATCAACAGCCGTATTCGTGAGAAGGTATGTGCCGAACTGAAGGAGGCCTTCGGCGGAAGGTTCTACGAGATTATCATCGGGGGTGCCGCCATCAATAGTGAGGTGGAGCAATTCCTGTATAAGATAGGCTTCAACTTCACTGTGGGCTACGGTGCTACGGAGTGTGCTCCGATTATCAGTTATGCCGATTGGCACGACTTTCGTCCCGGTTCGTGCGGCCGTGCCGCCCCGCGTATGGAAATTCGTATTGACTCCCCCGACCCGCAGCATGTGGCCGGCGAGATATTGACTCGTGGCACCAACGTGATGTTGGGGTACTATAAGAATCCGGAGGCAACGGCGGCTGTTGTCGACGCCGACGGATGGTATCATACCGGCGACTTGGGCGTGATGGACGCCGACGGCTATCTTTACATCCGTGGTCGCAGCAAGAATATGTTGCTGGGAGCTTCCGGTCAGAATATCTATCCGGAGGAGATAGAAGATAAGCTCAATACTTATCCATACGTCTCGGAGTGTATCGTCATACAGCGTGGCGAGAAGCTCTATGGGCTTGTGCATCCCGATTACGACGAGGTGGAGCGCGCCGGGCTCGACGAGAACGGGCTGCGTGCTGCGATGGAGCAGAACCGAAAAGACCTCAATCTGACGGTGGCCGGCTACGAACAGTTGGCCGGCATCAAACTCTTCGACAAAGAGTTTGAGAAAACGCCGAAGCGTAGCATCAAGCGCTACCTCTACGAAAAGACGGAAATATAGAATATAAGGTGAGAACGAACCATGGATTGCCCTCGACGAACGGGTGATTCATGGTTCGTTCCGTTCGTATCATGTTGCTGCCGGTGAGGCCATCTGTAAGGGAGTGTCGACGGGGTGAAAGGTAGTGTTGCGAGCTACGTGACCGCCAGCTCCGGAAAACGACGGTCGCAGAGAGATGAAAAGCCACAGGCCTCATATACTATCCCCCGAATGGGGCCTCAGATGAGTAGCCCCATCTCTCCATAGAAACGACTAAAACCTATCTACTCATGCACTCTATTCTTCAACGCTTCAGCCTCTTTGCCGCGGCCTTGTCCCTGACCGGGGCTACCGCTTATGCCGACAACGAGGTGACGCTCACCTTCCAGCGCTCCGGCTCCGATGCCGCTTCGGTGGTCACCAGCGTGGCTGCGCCGACTCTATCGAGCGACATCACGGCGGGCCTTTCCGCCACCGTCGTCTCCGTATCCCATTCGATGAAGACCTCCGTGTCTTCTTCTCTGCTCTGTCCGGATGTCAACGGCAATACCTCGCCGACGATTACGTATGTACTCTCCGTTAGCGGCCTCCCTGCCGATTACAGTTTCGACCACGTCGGTCTCGATGTCTATGCTCTCAATGCCTCCGGTGCTTCGCAATCGCCTACCGACGGCAAGAACCGCCAGTTTAACGTGACGGTGGAGCAGGGGAGTGCTTCCGACGCCCTTACCCCCTTTGCCTCGCTGACGAACATCGATATTGCCTCCGGCATCACCGACCTTCATAAGGAATGGGGTTTGACGACTTCCGCCGCGGTGACGGCCTCCGACCCACTCTATCTCAAGATTACCGTGACCAAGGGAACCGCCAATGACGGCTGTTTCTTCGGCCTTTCCTCCGTGACCCTATCGAAGGTACTTGGCGAGACAACACCTTCTACCGAGACGGCGGCGGTGTATACCCTCAAGTGGAAAAATAATACGTCGAGCTATATGATGCAATCCGGCACCGGAATCGTTATCGACTCCTATTCCATCCACAATCCCATCTTCTGGCGTTTCATTCCCACCGCCAACGAGGGGTGCTATTACATCCAGAATACTGCGACGGGACAATATATCGGTTCTTGTAACATGACGCCCTCGTCAGCCTCTAAGGTGGCGATGAGTGATACTCCTGTAGAATATTATGTGGGGACGTCGGCCTCTACGTCCGGCGACAACGTCGGATGCGTATGGCTGTCGTCGACCGATTGTTCCAACTACTCTTCGGAGACGTCCGACGCACGTTGCTTGAACAAAGACGGCGCCTCGCAGAGCATCATTACGTGGAAAGCCGGTACGAGCTATGTGGGTTCTTACTGGACGCTGACGGCTACCGATGATCTCTATGAACCGAAGGCCTTTACGGCCGCTACGGAGAGCGGAAACGCTTCTTCTTATTATCAGATTATTGCGGAGGATGGTACCGCCTTTACCACTTCCGGCGAATGGAGCCGTCGTGCCTATGTCGCCGCCCAGAAGTGGTATTTTGTGGGTACCGGTAATGCCGACGGCGGTTATCAGATTGTTGCCGCCGCTACGAATGAAACGTTGAACGACGGCGCCCGTTACCGGCTGGCGGTTTCCGAGGTGGATGGCTATTACTGTTTCCTCGACAGCGACGGAGCGCCGCTTTCTCTCAACGGCGTCACCCGCTTTAAGTTCTCTGCATTCCGCAGTAGTTTCAGTCTGTCAGCACAGATATACCACATCCCCTGTGGCACCCTCGGCAGCCATTATATCACCTCGGCCACTATCGCCTCCTCAGAGGGCACACTCTACTACCCGCAGCCCACAGTGGTTGGAACGGCAGTGACCTATCCCACGGCAGCAAAACCAACGGCGCGTTATACCATACTCTCGAAAGATGCGGCCACGGTGAGCGATGAGGGCGCCACCCTGACGGTGAAGCGCTCCGCAGCGCCTGCAGAGGGTGAGCATCTCTATGCTTATGTCGACTGGGATCGTGACGGCGTCTTTGAGACGATGGAAGAACTCCCCGCCACCCAGACCGGCACCCTCGAACTTCGTCCCACGGACGATGCCAAAGAGGGACGCATGCGTCTGCGTCTGCGTCTGACCGACAACGGATTGGACGATGCAGAGGATGACGTCAACGGACAAGTCCTCGACTTGATGATATCGTATATCGGTGCCGCCACGCAGACGGTAGAGCCGACGGTGACGGTCAACGATGTAGATCGTGGTGCTGCCGTCTACGACACGGATAGCCATATCGCTACGGCAACGCCTCGCGGAACGTCGCTGTTCCTTTATTGGAAAGAAGACACCCGCCTGTTGACCACCGACAGTAGTGTGGAAGCACAGCCTACAGCCCGGCAGCGCACGTTGACCGCCTATTTCTCTCCCAATCTGGATGAGACTAACGGCCTTTCTCCCGCTGTGCTCAGTGCGGTGGATGCCGGCGCACAGATAGAGGTGAATCGTCGATTACTGCGCGTCGTTGGTGGTGAGGTGAACGGACTCTTCGTCTTTAATACGGAGGGCGGTCTGGTGGCTTCCGCGCAGAGCGACACCCTCTCTTGTCCTCATCTCCCGAGGGGCACCTATGTGGTGAAAGCCGTGACCACTGTCGGAGTAGCTACCCGTACGGTACATCTTCAGTGAAATATTGTCGTTTTAATTAGAAATAAAGAAATATGAACAACAAGATACTATTTGCAGCCTTGGGCGCTTGCACGGGTTCTCTCGCTGCTATGGCGCAGACCTCACGCCCCAACATCCTCTACATCATGTGTGACGATATGGGCTATGGCGACTTGGGGTGCTACGGACAGAAATTCATCTCCACCCCTCGCATCGACGCTATGGCCACCGAGGGGATGCGCTTTACCCAGGCCTATGCCGGCAGTCCCGTGTCGGCACCTTCGCGTGCCACTTTCATGACCGGGCAGCACTCCGGGCATACACATGTGCGCGGCAATAAGGAATATTGGAGCTCGACGAATACGGTAAAATATGGAAATAATACCGATTATGCCGTTGCCGGCCAGGAGCCCTACGACACCGACCACAAGATTATTCCCGAGATATTTAAGGACAACGGCTACACCACCGGTATGTTTGGAAAGTGGGCCGGGGGGTATGAGGGGTCCGCTTCGACGCCCGACAAGCGCGGCATTGATGAGTACTACGGCTACATCTGCCAGTTCCAAGCCCATCTCTATTACCCCAACTTCCTCAACGAATATTCTCGTTCCAATGGAGACACCGGAGTGCGTCGCGTGGTGTTGGAGGACAATATCACACATGATATGTATGGCGACGACTACCTGAATCGTCCGCAGTACTCCTCCGACCTTATCCATCAGAAGGCCTTGGCATGGCTCGACAAACAAACTGCCGACCAACCCTTCTTAGGCATCTTTACCTATACGTTGCCGCATGCTGAACTGATACAGCCCAATGACTCCATCCTTCAGGCTTACCAAGATAAGTTCTGCGATTGTGAGGAGAAAGTGTTCTCCGGCGACCAGGCCTCGCGCTATAATCCCACTCCCATCGCCCATGCCCAGTTTGCAGGCATGATAACGCGCCTTGACCAGCAGGTGGGAGAAATCCTCGATAAGCTGAAGGAAAAGGGCCTCGACGAGAATACCGTCGTCATCTTCACCTCTGACAACGGGCCTCACGAGGAAGGCGGCGCAGACCAGAGCTTCTTCAACCGCGACGGCCTCCTGCAGGGCCTGAAGCGTTCCACCTATGAAGGTGGTATACGCATCCCGTTTATTGTACGTTGGCCGGGGCACGTGGCCGCAGGTACTACCAACGACCACATATTTGCATTCTATGACTTGATGGCCACCTTCTGCGATATTGCCGGCATCGAGAACTACGAGGAACGTTATCGTAATACGTCGCTCGACAATGACTATTTCGACGGCATCTCCATCTACCCCACACTGACGGGACAAGGAGAGCAGAAAGTGCATGACGCTCTCTACTGGGAGTTCCATGAGACCAATATGCTCGGCGTGCGTATGGGCAATTGGAAACTGGTGGTAAAAAATGGCACCTGCAAGCTCTTCGACTTGGCTACCGATGTTCACGAAGATACGGATGTATCGGCCACCTATCCTGAGATTGTCAGTCAAATGAAAGCCATCATTGAGCGCGAGCATACCCCGAGCTCGCTCTTCAGCGTGACATTGCCGGAGTGAAAACCCTCGGATATAATCGTAAGGAGGACGCTATCCCATGACAGGATAACGTCCTCCTTACGTTTGTCAGGGTGCTATTGTCGTTGTTGCCGTAACTTTTGTTGGCTATGGACGCCTTGTTCTTCATGCTTATCGTGAAGCGAGCCCCCTCTGAAAACGGTGCGCGAAGGCCGCGAGAATCGCAAAAAATCCGGTGCGCCCGCCCTTGTGTCCGGCTGGCGCAGCCACGAGGCTTTCGGCGCGTTAAAAAAAGTGGCGTTTTTGACATATACTGTCACTACCTTGGTGAAAACGGTGTCGCCGCGCGTCACAACAAGTCCGGGAGGAATTTCAACAAGTCCGGGACTTGTTTTTCCTAGTCCGGGACTTGTTCTAACGATCCCCGGACTCGTTTTTCTGCAGCGCGTACTCCGCTTTTCTCCGTCGGGCGGTAACACTTCTTGACAATTGACTGGGATTCTCCGAGGCGGAAGGATGTCGTTTCCCCGCCGTTTTTATGTCAACAAAAGTGAAAACAAAAGAGTGAAGTCTTAATTGGTTGAAACGAAGGGTGAAAAAACGTGTCTTTTTGTGAGATTCCGTCTCATTTTTACTGCAAAAACGGCGTTCTGGCCCCGTTTCTGCGACGTTTCCTGTGTCAAGATTTTTCAGCAGAATCCGCTCGTTACAAAATATATTTCAAAAAATCTGGCGAACAGCGAAATCGTCAAAAGGGTAGACTCCACCCGGTGGCGTCTACCCCTATTCTCGATGATGGCCTCGCAATGAATCTTATCAGACAGTAATAAGATGGCTACTATTTTATCGATTCTTCTCCAATGCCGAGTTCCCGCAGCCATGCGATAAGGTGCTGCGTATGAAGCGCAGAGCCTTTTTTGCAGAGATGATAATGCGTATCATAGGTGCAATCATTGTCCATTAAGTCTACTCCGGTTGAATCCGGGAATGGGAAGCCTGCATCACCAAGGCGTTTCGCTACGGTGGCGAATCGATAAAGTTCATTCCGGAAAAACGTCTTGTCGGCAGCCGGCGAAAACATCACAACCTTGATGCCTCTTGACTGCACCTCGTTTAATCGGTGAACAACATCCTTCAGCGCATCCTCGTTGAGGGAGGCCTTATCATCCGGCTCCGGCACAACTGTATTTAAATGCTTTAAGCTATCGTGCGTCCAATGCCACACAACATCTCCATACTGATTGAAGCTGGTTCGACGATAAACTCCGTCTTTGGGCTTCTTAAATATACCGCGCGTAAGAATCCGGAGCTTCAAGCAGGTAGGCAACAGCTCAATGATGCGTCGCATCTGTTTCGCCGAAATATCTTTCAGCGGTACCATCCCCAGACAAAACATATAGGTAAGTTCGTCATTCCCATAGTAGGAGGTTTCGCCATAAAAATGGGATGCTGTCTCAGGAGATAACACGAGCACATCGTCACGATGTAGTCGCGGCAGGCACTCGTTCAACATGAAATTCAGTCCGATACCCGCATGTAGCCCGGCATTGATTACCGGCATACCTATTGAGTCGATGATCATCTGAGATTGAAAGCCGAAGGCTACATTGCTTCCACCAAGCAGCACAATCGTTGGGCGGCGATTCGGCTCTTCCAGCATCTTCATCTTGTCATTCCACACCATCATGTAGCTGTAATCATCCGTCGTGGTGCGATGCCGAACAATGCCTATCAACAGCAATATCACAAGGACAACAGATATCCAAAATAGCAGGACATATTTCAAAAAAGTCTTCATGGCAATTTAGAATTGGAAATAGATAAATTCCTGATCTTGTTGGTAAAACAATATATCGATAACAGCTACCAAAACATACACCAGCTTATTCAAGATGGAGTAGCGACAACGGTATTGCAACGTTATATCTTCACCTCGGTTCTTTATCTCCATATACACCAAGAATACGAGTGCAATCAACCATCGGCGTAGTGTGATGCTTGAGATATGTCGGGCATAATCAGTGGCTTGTTGCGGCACGAACATTCCTTTCAGATATTCATAGGCAATGGTGATATTATCGGAGCAGAAGATAACCCAGCCAATCATGACGAGGAAGAATGTCACAGCAATGTGAAGCATCCAGCGGCGGTGTAGAGGCTCACCGCGATGATATTCGCCGAATTTTTTTGTAGAGCCGGTCAACAGTAACGGCATAAAGAGCAATGCATGATAGGCACCCCACGTGACGAAAGTCCAATTGGCTCCATGCCAAAGTCCACTCACCAAGAAGATGACGAACGTATTTCGGATAGTCATCCAGCGGCCGTGGCGGCTGCCCCCAAGAGGAATATACAGATAATCCACGAACCAGGTGTTCAGCGATATGTGCCAACGTTTCCAGAATTCGGCAATATTTCGCGAGAGATAGGGCAGATGAAAGTTTCTCATCAAGCGGATGCCAAACAATCGAGCCACGCCGATAGCGATGTCGCTATATCCGGAGAAGTCGCCATAGATTTGAAAGGTAAATAGCAGAGCTCCGAGCCAAAGCTGCGGCGTAGAATAATCCGTCGGTGAGGCGAAGATGAGTGATGTAATGGTTCCCGCGGTGTCTGCAATAACCATTTTCTTGAAGAAGCCCCAAATAATCAGCTTGCCACCCTCCAGTGAGGCCCGGAGGTCGAAGCGGCGGGGGGCGAGGAATTGGGGAAGGAGGTGGGTGGCACGCTCAATGGGGCCGGCCACAAGTTGAGGGAAAAAGGAAATGTAGGCAAAGAAGGCGATGATGTCGCGGGTGGGCTTGATTTTGTCGCGATAGACGTCGATGGTATAGCTAAGCGCCTGAAAGGTGTAGAAAGAAATGCCTACCGGAAGTACGAGATGTAAGGTAACGGGGGTGAGATGAAGGCCGAACGCGTGAACAGCCGAGGCCAAACTCTCGGCGAAGAAGTTGAAGTACTTATAAACGCCTAATATGCCTAAGTTCAGGAGGATATTTGCTGCGGCTATAAGCTTGGCCGGAGATTTACCCCCCCCTAATTCACATTTATTAATACTACGAGCTCGCTCTATCAGTACGCCACTGAGAAATGAGCAGAGCGATGTGAAAGCGATGAGCAGGAGAAACGTCTTGTTCCACCAGCCGTAGAACACATAGCTTACGACTACTACCAATAGGTTCTGCCATCGCAGTGGTTTGAACACAAACCAATAAAGTAGGAAAGCGAGGGGCAGAAACAAGAGAAATTCAAGACTGTTGAAGAGCATTGTGGGTAATAAAAGATAGGTTGTTAGTCATGGAAACTTTTGCGGTGACAGATGGGGGGAGACCGTGCCTTGTATTCTTGACCGTAGGACTTAGATGAAAGGAGGGGCTTATCCTATCCCCAACAATTCAATCTCAAAGATAAGTGTGGAGTGTGCCGGAATGCCGGGAGCGCTGTACCGCCCATAGCCCTGTGAGGCGGAGAGATATATTTCCCATTTGTCACCGACGGTCATCTGCTGTAGGGCGACAATCCATCCGGGGATGAGGTCGCGCAAGCGGATGGCGAGTGGCGCGCCGCCGCGGCTGCTGTCGAAGACGCGGCCGTCGATGGTGCGCCCTGTATAGTGGGCAGTGATGATGCTGGAGGGGGTAGGGTGCGGGCCCTCGGTGGGAGCTGCGGTGATGACTCTATAGTACACCCCTTCTGTGAGGGTCTGTACTCCGGGTTGTTCGCGTCGCGAACGGAGCCATGCCGCGTTGGTGGCGGCGTAGTCTTGTCGTTTGGCCATAAAAGGAGAGGGGGATAGGATAATAGGATAAGGAGAGAGAATCCCTTCTCTACTCCGACCGGGAGGTGTCGTGTCGGAGCAGTTCGGCAGCCACCTCCTCGAGTTCGTGATACCAAGCTTCTCCAAAACGGCGAATGAGCGGCTCGCGGAGGAAGCGGTAGACCGGGAGATGGAGGTGACGCCCCAAGGTGACGGCATCGCGACAGACATCCCAGCGGTGATAGTTGAGCCCCGTGAGGCCGGCGCCGAGGCGCTTCTCGCGGATAGGGTAGAGGGCGCAGGAGATCGGTTTGCACCACGTGGTGCGCCCTTCACGATAGGCCTTCTCTGTGGTGCAATAGCAACAGCCGCCGGGGCGGTCGTAACATGTGAATACGCAGTCGCGTCCTCCCACGATGCCGGTGACGAGGTCGCCATCGGCATCCGTATAGGCTACCCCATTGCGGTCGATGACCTGTTGGGCGGCAGCACTCAGCGAGGGCCACACCGTGTCGAGAACATTCTCCAGTTCCAGTATTTCTTCCGGCGTTACCGGCGCTCCGGCGTCTCCTTCTACGCAGCAAATACCTTTGCAGGCATCGAGGTCACAGCAGAAACATTCAGTGAGGATATCAGTGGAGAGAATGACGTCTCCGACTTGCAAGAGAGGGGGCAGGGACATAATGACAACAGATGGAAGAGGAGGGGGGGGACGTTACCATTGAATGGGCGTCTTCCCATGTTGTTGGAGGTAGGTGTTGGCTTGTGAGAAATGGTGGTTGCCAAAGAAGCCGCGGTAGGCCGAGAGGGGCGAGGGGTGGGCTGAGGTGAGCACCAGATGGCGTTGACGGTCGATGATGGCGCCTTTCTTCTGTGCATAGCTCCCCCATAGAAGGAATACCAGTTCCTCTCGTTCTGTCGAGAGGTGAGAGATGATGGCATCGGTGAATCGCTCCCAGCCATGTCCGGCGTGCGAGGCGGCATGATGGGCACGCACGGTGAGGGTGGCGTTCAGCAGGAGTACCCCCTGCTCGGCCCAATGGCGCAGGCTACCGCCGGCGGCGAGGGGTGTTCCGATGTCGCTTTGTATCTCCTTATATATATTGACGAGGGAGGGCGGTAGCTTGGTTCCGTCGGGGACGGAGAAGCACAGCCCTTCCGCCTGACCGGGTTCGTGGTAGGGGTCTTGTCCGATAATCACCACTTTGACGTCTTCAAAGGGACAGAGATCCAAGGCGCGGAATATCTGTTTCCCGGGAGGGTAGCAGGGGCCTGCCGCATATTCCGCTCGCACGAAATCGGTCAGCTGTTGGAAATAGGGCTGTTCAAATTCTCCCGCCAAACGGGTGTGCCACGAGGGCGTCATCCTTACTTGCATCGCTTCGTCTTATGCGTCGGGAGTTTCCTTCTTGGAGCGTCCGCGACGGCGTTGGCCTCCTTCTCCGGCTTCTTTGACAATACGGAAGATGGAGCTGCGGCTCTTAAAACCGCTCTTCTGCCAGATGCGATCGATTTCGACACCTTTCTTATAGAGGTCAATTACCATTTTTCGGCGAGCCTCCTTCGATTGCGCTTTTGCAGAGATGACAGGCTTCCTGTAACCGGTGCGGAGGCGGCGCAGGTGTTTCCCTGCATGGCGGTAGGCCAATATCTCCGACGGCAATAAGGCCACTATGTTCAGAATGTCGGCGGGCGTTGTGGTGGGGAAGAGGTCGCCACGTGTGTCGATCTTATCGTGGATGACGATGAGGCGCACCGCTTTTATGCGACACAGATTGAGGAAGGTGGCGAGTTCTCGCGGACTGCGCACCACACGACTCAGCTTGGCGAGAACGAGCTCGTCGCCGCCCGTGAGTTGGTCGGTTAGGTGCTGGAAAAGGGGGCGCTTCTTGTCGCCGGGCTCTTCTTCGATGAGGGTGACGCAACCGTGGCTTTCCATCCAGGTGCGGTCGGCTTCGTAGTCGTTATTACCGTCTTTGACGAGGTATCCGATTCTTGCCATAGTAGTAAGGGATTGGGTGAATAAGGTAATGATGAAAGGGGGGCTCTATCTGAATAGAACCACCCGGAATAAGGGAATGGGATATTATCCCAAATATTTCATGAGGATTTTGATGTTGTCCGATTCTCGCAGACGTCGCAGGGCGCGCTCCTTGATCTGTCGTACACGCTCGCGGGTGAGGCTGAGGTCGTTGGCCACCTCTTCCGCTGTCATCTCGTTGCGGCCGATGCCAAAGAGCATCTTGAGCACCTGCTGCTCGCGCTCGGAGAGGAGGGAGAGGGCGGCGTCGAGATCTGAGGAGAGCGACTCCTTCTCCATTTGGTTGTCGGTGCCGGGGGCGCTCTCGTCGGTCATGATGTCGATGAGGCTGTTGGAGTCATCGTCTTGGAAGGGTGCGTCGACGGATACCTTCTTTCCGCCGGTACCCATAGCCTCCTGCACCTTGCTGATATCGGTGTCGAGGATTTCGGCCAGTTCCTGCACGGAGGGACGGCGTTCGTTCTCCTGTTCAAAGCTGACGATGGCCTTGGTGAGCTTGCTCTGGAACCCTACCTGATTGAGGGGCATGCGCACAATACGGCTCTGCTCCGAGATGGCCTGCAGAATGCTTTGGCGGATCCACCATACGGCATAGCTGATAAACTTAAAGCCGCGGGTCTCGTCAAACTTCTTGGCGGCTTTGATCAGTCCCAGATTTCCTTCGTCGATGAGGTCGTTGAGTGCCAGACCCTGGTTCTGGTACTGCTTGGCTACACTGACCACAAAACGCAAGTTGGCGCGGGTGAGGCGTTCAAGTGCTTCCTTGTCGCCTTTGTGAATGCGCTGGGCGAGCTCTACCTCTTCGTCGGTAGAGATGAGGTCTTCGCGACCTATTTCTACGAGATACTTGTCGAGGGCAGCACTCGAGCGGTTTGTGATACTTTTGTTAATCTTTAGTTGTCGCATGTTTTTCCTATTGTGCCACAGGGGTGGCGTTATTCCTTACTCTCGATATTTGCAAGTTCCAGTCCGTATCCTTTTCGTCCGTCCTCATAGCGTAGCCAGCAGGCAATGACAATCGCTGTCAAGCCAAAGAGGGCAAAGATGGCCATCGGGAGGGTGTAGTCGTAGGTAATCTCACCGGAGGGGAGCGTCTGCTTGGAAAAGTTGTCGATGAGGACTCCGATGAGTACCGGCACCAGTGACAATCCGATGTTCTGAATGTAGAAGATGATGGCGTAGGCGGAGCCCAACTGCTTCATCGGGATGATCTTGGGGACGCTGGGCCATAGTGCACTGGGAACGAGGGAGAAAGCGACGCCCAGTACAATCATGATGATAACGGCAAACCACCCGTATCCGAGGATGGGGAGGGCAAAGAGCACGTGTACGATGAAGAGCAGGCAGGAACCGATAATCATCAAGGTTGCGCCGCGGCCGATGCGGTCGTAGAGGGTGCCGAAGATGGGGGTTAGCAGAATGGTTCCGAAGGGGAGCAACGCGGGAATGTTGCCTGCCAAGGTGCCATCGACGTGGTATTTATAAATCATCAGTTTGGTGGCAAACTTGAGGAAGGGGAATACACCGGAGTAGAAGAGCAGGCAGAGGGCGGTGATGAGCCAGAATCCCTTGTTGGTGAAGATATATTTCAAGTCGCTGAAGCGGAACGGGTCTTCCTGGCTCTCTTTGGCAACTTCGCCGGAATGGTCTTCTTTGACGTCCATCACACAGTATACCAAGTAGAAGATGAAGCCGGCCAGCAGGGCGACGACGCCCACCCATACCGAGGCTGAGGGCGTGTGGTAGTGGGCGGCGATGCGGCTGCTCTGGCTGAGGGCCAGCGCCGTACCGATACGTGCCATGGCTACTTGCAGGCCGAGGGCCAGTGCCATGGAGCGTCCGGTGAACCACTTGACGATAATCTTGGACACCGTGATACCGGCAATCTCGCAGCCCACTCCGAAAATGGCAAAGCCCACGCAGGCAAAGAATACCTGACTGTGCAGCCCGAGGATGTAGACGTCGGGTTGGAAGGGCATCGCCAGCGCGTAGTACTTGATGAAGGCGCCGGCGAGCATCAGGCCCGTCGACAGAATACCGGTGAAGCGAATGCCCATCTTGTCGAGGATGATACCGCCGAAGAAGAGCATGAAGAGGAACACGTTGATGTAACCGTAGGAACCGGAGAATACGCCGTATTCTTTGCTGCTCCATCCGGCTTTCACCAGTGTGTCTTCAAGGGGAGATATGATATCGGTCACGAAGTAACCGCACATCATGACGAAGGCCACGATGATGAGCGCTGTCCAGCGTGCCCATGCCTTATCGTGGAATTTCTGTTGCAGGATTTCTGTCATAGTGGGAATGAGTTGATAGGTGTTTTGAGGTGGTGGAGTCTCTTGTGCGCTTTCGGCTTCTTTGCGATGAGGGGCTATCGTATTCGTCGGTCACGTGGTTGGCTGCATTCCCCTCCTCCTTTGCAGACGCAGTCTCTCGGAGGGGCTCGGCGTTCCTATCGACCGATGAGGAAAGCCACCCTTGGGGAGATGGGAAAGGGTATGCCTTATTTGAGGTATTTATCCAGCCAGCGGAAGAAGGTGCGCTGCCACAAGATGCCGTTCTGTGGTTTCAGTACCCAGTGATTCTCATCGGGGAAGAGCAGCAACTGGGCGTCGATGCCGCGCTGACGGGCGGCGGAGAAGGCGCTCTCGGCTTGTGTGTATTCGATGCGGAAGTCGCGCTGTCCGTGGATGCAGAGGATGGGGGTGTCCCACTTGTCGACGCTCAGGTGTGGTGAGTCGGCGTAGGCCTTCTGCTGTTGTCCGTCGGCGGCCTTCTTCCAAGGGGCGGATTGGAGATCCCAGTTGGGGAACCACAGTTCGTCGGTCTCTACATACTGCTGTTGTGTATTGTAGATGCCGTCGTGGGCGATGAAGCACTTGAAGCGTCCCTCATGATGGCCGGCCAGCCAGTAGACGCTGAAGCCGCCGAAACTGGCCCCCACGGCGCCAAGACGATTTTCGTCGACATAGGGTTCGCGGGCCAAGTCGTCGATGGCGGAGAGATAGTCCTGCATGCAGAGGCCGGCGTAGTCGCCCGATATCTCTTCCAGCCAATCCATGCCGAAGCCGGGGAGGCCGCGGCGGTTGGGGGCGATGATGATGTAGTCGTTGGCCGCCATGATCTGGAAGTTCCAGCGGTAGCTCCAGAACTGGCTGACGGGCGACTGCGGGCCGCCCTCACAGAAGAGCAGGGCGGGATATTTCTTGTTGGGGTCGAAGTGGGGCGGGTAGATGACCCAGCAGAGTTCTTCTTTTCCATCCACTGTCTTCACCCAGCGTTCCTTGACGTCGCCCCAGTCCAAAGCGTCGTAGAAGGTGCGGTTCTCTTCCGTCAGCGCCTCCGCTACGGCCGTTTCTTTCTTGAGCTGTAGACGGTAGAGCTCGTCGGCGCGCTGCATACTCTGGCGCTTGGCGATCAGAGTCTTCCCGCCTTCTGCAAAGCCCACTAATGCGTAGTCGCAGAGGTCGTCGGTGAGGCGGTGGTGCTCGCCGCGGAGCGTTGTTCGGTATACTTGCGTCTTTCCATGCCATACTCCGGCAAAGTAGAGCGTCTTGCTGTCCGGTGCCCAGAGGAAATCGCCGGCATCGCTTTGGAATCCTTCAGTGACATAGGTCTTCTTGCCCGTAGAGATCTCGTAGACGCAGATGCGCTGGCGGTCGCTTTCGTAACCGTCGCGCTCCATGCTGCTCCATGCCAGGTAGCGGCCGTCGGGAGAGAATTGCGGGTTCTGGTCGTAGCCTACTTGTGCGTCTTGTTGTTTGTTGACGTCTTGATGCTCTAACGAGGTGGTGGGGTCTACCGTCGGTGCCACATATCCTTCCGGCTTGCAGAGGTTGCGGGTGTGACGGGTAGCTATCTCATAGAGGAAGATGTCGCTGTCGGTACTGATGGCGTAGTCGCGTCCCGTCTTTTTCCGACAGGTATAGGCGATGGCCTTCCCGTCGGGGCTCCATGCCAATTGCTCAGTGCCGCCAAAAGGAAGCATGGGGCATTCATACGGCTCTCCCTCCAGAATGTCTTGTTCCTCCGTGGCGATGCTCTGACCGTCGACGGCGGCGACAAAGGGATGAGGTATCTCTGTCACATACTGATCCCAGTGCTTGTACATGAGGTCTTGGATGACCATTCCCGACGCTTGGGGAAGGTCGTCGTCGTTGGCCAGAATGGAGGACTGCGTGGGGATGTTGTGGATGAGGATGACGCGGTCGCCGGTGGGCGAGAAAAGGAAACCCTCTACATCGCGCGTGGCGTGCGACCACTGTCGGGCTTCTCCGCCGTCGATGTCTACCACCCACACCTGTGAGGCCCCTGAGGCCGAGGAGAGGAAGGCCACTTGCCGACCGTTGTTGATGAAGGCGGGACTACTGCCCTGCTGGGCGGTCAAGGAGCGTCGTTCGCCGGTGGCGATATCGACGAGATAGAGTACGCTGCGGCTGTTGTTTTCCTTGACATCGTAATATCTGACGGCATAGACCGCCGTCTTTCCCGACGGGGCGATGGCCACGTCGCCGATGCGCCCCATGGCCCAAAGGGCTTCCGGGGTGAGGCGGCGAGAGGAGAGGTCGACGGATGTCGTCGTCGATGTCCGGTCCGGCGTACCCGCCGTGAGTGTTGCTGCGGCGGTGAGCCCTACTGCCATGATTGCTAAGTGTTTTAACGTCATGAGTGATGGTGTTCGACGGAGTGGAGTTTATTTCCCTTGTTTCCCTTCGCGACGGGCGCGCTCGGCATCCATCATGGCTGCCTGCTTGTTAAGTGCTTCCAGTCGTGCAGCGAGTCCGCTCGCTTTCTTGTTGGGATTGTTCTGATTGGCGCGGTAGTTGGCCTCCAGCTGTGCCAGGATTTTGGCGTCGTCGGTTGTCTTGCGCAGATACCACATCGTTCCGGCGCTGAAGAGCAGGGAGATGAAGTAGTAGTAGTTCAGACCGGCGGAATATCTGTTGAACATGAAGAAGAACATCAGCGGCATGAAATACATCATCCACTGCATGACCTTCATCTGCTCGGCCTGCTCGCCCGACATCGACTCGCGCTGCTGGCGTACGGACATATAACTATATAGCAGGTTCGTGCCGCAGAAGAGGAGGCAGAAGAGGCTCAGGTGGTCGCCGATGCCCCAGATGTGGGTGCCGAAGTCTATGATGCTGTCGTAGGTGGACAAGTCTTCGGCCCAGAGGAATCCCTGCTGGCGCAGTTCGATGGCGTTAGGCACGAAGTTGAACATGGCAATCCAGATAGGCATCTGGATGAGCATCGGGAGACAGCCACCCATCGGGCTGACGCCATATTGTGAGTAGAGCGTCATCATCTCCTGCTGCTTCTTCATGGCGTCGTCCTTGTTGGGATATTTCTTGTTGAGTGCGTCGATTTTCGGTTTCAGTACACGCATTTTGGCGCTGCTCAAGAAACTTTTGCGGGTCGGTACGTAGACGATGACACGCAGTAGAAGTGTGATGAGTAGCAGGACGATGCCCATCGGGAGTCCCAGCTTCGTCAGGAAGTCGAAGACGTAGATGGTGAAGAAGCGGTTGATCCACTTGATGATAGGCCATCCCAGATAGACGAGTCCTTCCAGATCGAAGTCTTTCTCTCCCAGCTTGTATTGATCCATCGAGCGGAGCAGGTTGAAGCTGTTGGGACCGAAGAAGAACTGCAGCGACGTCTGCTGTGCATCGGTGGCCAGCGGCAGCGTCATCTGAGCGTCGTAATTCTTGAGATATCCCTTTTCTACCTCCGGCGTAATCTGCTCGCTGTGCAGGTTTTGTACGGTAAGAGAGGCGGCGGGGGCTATCAGGACGGAGGAGAAATACTGATTTTTGAAGGCTATCCAGTCTACGCCCCCTTCGGGTGTTTCCGTATCGCTGCCCGTCTCCTTCAGTTTCTCCGTGCCGCCGTCGGTGAGCTTATAGGTGAGGGTGGAATATTGGTTTTCAAAGTCGTATCCCTTTTCCGTCTGACGTATCTTCTGGTTCCAATGGATGCCCAGATGACGGTCTTCAGACGCCAAATAACGGCTGAGGCCCGGTGTGCCGAGACGGCAGGTCAGCAGATAGCCGGCTCCCGGCGTCAGTTCGTAGGTGAGCAACAAGCGGGCATTGCTGTCGTTGCGTGCCGTGAGGGCAAGTGTCACCGCGGTGGAGTCGCGTTGCTCGATGGTGGTGAAGCGATAGTCGCGTGTGTCGACTACACCGGCCGTGGTCTTCAGGGTGAAGCTCAGGGCAGCCTGACGATGGTCGTAGAGGTGGAGCATGGCGCCTTCCTTCTTATTGTGGAAGTCGTCATAGTCCTTGTAGTTCTTCAGATAGACATCGCTGATGGCGCCGCCTTGCTCGTCGATGACCACCTTTATCTCATCGTTCTGGAGCGTGATGGTGGCGGGGCCTGCCGCACTGTCGGCAGTGACGGCTGAGGTGAAGAGCGCGGTGGTGTCCGCCTGTGTCGCTGCGGCGGTAGCCGCCGGGGTGGGGGTAAACGGTGCGGCCGGCGTCTCTGCAACGGCCTGCGGGCGCTCTGCAGGGTGCTGCTTACTGCTGTAATAGCTGAAGCCAAACAGCACAGCAACGATGAGCACAAGCCCTGTGATGGTGTTTTTATCCATAGGTGTGTGGGGGAGGAGATTAGGCTTCTTTGGCCTCTATGGCTGCTTTGACAAAGTTCAGGAAGAGGGGGTGGGGATGCAGTACGGTGCTGGAATATTCCGGGTGGAACTGTGTACCGATGTACCAGCGATGCTCGGGAATCTCCACAATCTCTACCAAGCCGCATTCCGGATTGACGCCGACGCACTTCATGCCGGCGGCCTCGAAGTTGTCGCGGTAGTCGCTGTTGAACTCATAGCGGTGGCGGTGACGCTCTTGAATCATCTCCTTGTCGTAGATGCTGCGTACGCGGCTGCCCTCAGCCAGCTGACACTGGTAGGCGCCCAGACGCATCGTGCCGCCCATATTGGTGATGTTCTTTTGGTCTTCCATGATGTCGATGACGTTGTGAGGCGTCTTCTGGTCCATCTCGGAACTGTTGGCGTCGGCGAGGCCCAATACGTTGCGGGCGAATTCGATGACCATCATCTGCATACCCAGACAGATACCGAAGGTGGGGCGTCCTGTCTCGCGGCCGTAACGTGCGGCCACCAGTTTTCCCTCCATACCGCGTTGTCCGAAGCCCGGGCAGATGACGATGCCGGCCATGGCCCCCAGCATCTCGTCGACGTTCTCTGTGGTCAGTTTCTCACTGTTAACGAAGTGGGTCTTCACCTTGCGATCGTTATAGGTGCCGGCTTGTGAGAGGGCTTCCAGAATACTCTTATAGGCGTCCTGCAAGTCATATTTTCCCACCAATGCGATGTCGACCACTTCCGTAGCTTTGTGACGACGGTCGAGGAAGGCGCGCCACGGGCCCAATCCCGGAGTCTCGCCAACGGGGATGTCCAGCTTGCGAAGGATAGTGGCGTCGAGGCCCTGCTCCTGCATGCGGAGGGGCACCTCATAGATGGTGGGCATATCAAGGCTCTGCACGACGGCGTCGGGTGATACGTTGCAGAAGTTGGCCACCTTCTTACGCAAACCGGCGCTCAGTTCGTGCTCGGCACGCAGTACGAGGATGTCGGGCTGGATACCGATGCTCTGCAGCTCCTTGACGGAGTGCTGTGTCGGCTTCGTCTTCAGTTCTCCGGCGGCTGCCAGATAGGGAACGTAGGTGAGGTGGACGCAGACGGCGGAGTGCCCCAGCTCCCATTTGAGCTGTCGGATGGCCTCCAGGAAGGGAAGGCTCTCGATGTCGCCTACCGTACCGCCGATTTCGGTGATGACAAAGTCATAGCCGCCTTTCTTGCCGAGGAACAGCATGTCGCGCTTGATCTCGTCGGTGATATGGGGAATGACCTGAATGGTCTTTCCCAGATAGTCGCCACGGCGTTCTTTCTCGATGACGCTCTGGTAGATGCGCCCCGTGGTGACGTTGTTGTTGCGTGTGGTGTGGATGCCGGTGAAGCGCTCGTAATGCCCCAGGTCGAGGTCGGTCTCCTGTCCGTCTTCCGTGACATAGCATTCTCCGTGCTCGTAGGGGTTCAGCGTCCCCGGGTCTACGTTGATGTAGGGGTCGAACTTCTGGATAGTGATATTGTAGCCGCGGGCTTGCAACAGTTTTCCGATAGAGGCGGCGATGATGCCTTTCCCCAGCGAGGAGGCTACGCCTCCCGTAACGAAGATGTACTTAGTATCTGACACGGTGATAGAGTGTTATGTTGTTTCGTTTGAATGCTTGTCGTCGGCGGCGCTCAGCAGGGATGAGGAAGCGCTTGCGGGCCCTCTCTTCTGCTGACGTTGTCGCCATAAGTTTGTTAGTCTATAATTTTTGCGCTGCAAAGTTACTAAAAAAAACGGGGTGTGACGCAGAGAGGTTCTATAATTTGGGCGCTCTGTTTTTTGAGAGGAAAAGATGGGGGGATGCTTCTTGCCCATGGGGGCCTATCCGCCTCTATGGGCATCGGGCCTACCGCTTGTCATCTTCGCTCTGTCCTTGTCGGCTGTTGCCATGCAGACTCTCAAAAAGTGTGTGGAGATGTTTCCCCCGGAAAAGTATGACTGTCCGGTAACATTTATGGAGAGTTCCTAAAGTATAGGGGCTGATACCACCGGGGGTGGATCCCTTGGAGGCATTTCGCTGTTCGCTGTCTTTTTTGAGCGGTTCGCCATTTTTTTTGAAAAATATTTTGTAGCGAGCGGATTTTGCCGAAAAATCTTGACACGGGAAATGCCGCGGAAATGGGGGCGAAACGCTGCTTTCGTGGCAAAAATGAGACGGAATCTCACAAAAAGATACGCTTTTTCACTTTTTGTTTCGATAGATTAGGACTTTGCTATTCCGTTTTTGCTTTTGTTGGCACGGGAACGGCGGGAAAACGAAGCCTTCCCGCCTCGGCGAATCTCTGTCAAGTGTGAAGAAGTGTTACCGTCTGACGGAGAAAAGCGGAGCACGTGTCGCGACAAAACAAGTCCGGGACTCGTCGTAACAAGTCCCGGACTTGTTGAATTTTCTCCGGGACTTGTTGTGATGCGCGGCGGCGGCGTTTTCATCAGAGTAGTGACAGTATA
>CAZXFS010000028.1:0-26906 GCA_964640535.1 uncultured Prevotellamassilia sp.
TCGTCGCGGGCTACATCGCCAACATCGCGGCAGCACTGATAGTGATGCTTATAGGACTTGTTTGGCTGTTGGTCGTAGCTGTATTTACGATATTCACATAAGGTATCCCCGGTTTTCTTGTCCGTATTGAGATTTTCCGATGAGGGAAATCTGTGCTCTTCTTCTTTAGAGAAAAATAAAAGGAGGGACGTTTCGAGCCTTCTTTGCGGCGCTCCGGATTGACGGGCTCAACATCGTCGATACCATTTCCGGAACGCCTATTCGTCGTCGCTGCAGCCGCCGCAGCGGGAGCAGCCGTTGCACGTCATCCGACTGCCGCAGGTGGCACAGTGGGGGCGGAAGTAGGGCGTGTAAGTAGGGGCGTCGAAGAGCGACGGCTCCGGCGACGTAAGGCGGAAGTGCATCGGTCTTCCGCGGAAGCTCAGGCCGGAGCGAAACGCCTGTTGCGACTGCTTTCGCTTGTCGGGGATGTGATAGGTGCGCCCGTCCTTGACAAAGGTCGTCCCTGTCTCAATAAAGTTGAAGGTCACCTGATGTCGGCGACATTGTCGGCTGAGACTCTCCACCCATTCGTAATGACAGGGGCGTGCGCCGTCGTAGTTCTCCCCCCCGCAGAGCACCTCCTCGATGGCGCCGGTCGACAGATACTCCTCCGCCTCGACGGGGCCGATGAGCGGGGCGCTCATAAACCCCTTATGGCGGGCCGGGAGAGAGAGGAGGAGGGGCAGACGCTCGTCGGCGCGGCGCTGATTCTCGGCCGTGACGGAGAGCAGCACGTTTTCATAGCCTTCTCCCCAATCGTCGGGGAGGCACTCGGCGATACGGGCGGCGCGCTTTGTCAGCAGACGAAAGACAATGTCGGGGCGGCGGCGGATGATGCTCCAGGCACGGTCGCGCCAGGCGTCGGCTTCTTCCACAAAGAAGTCGGTGGAGAGGCCTACATAGAGCTGCATTCCCGAGGGGAGCTTGTAGCGGCCGTCGCGGCGGCGTCGCAGTGGTAAGTCGAAGTTGTCCGTAGGGAACACCTTCGACGTGTCGATACCTCGTTTCCCGTCGAGGAAATACATGTAGCAATGTTGGCAGCCTTCGCTCACCTTGTGGCATCCGTGCCAGGGGTTCCAAGTAATCACAACTACAAAGCGTTTGAGGGTTTCGGTAAAGAGATTTTCTAAAGGGTGGACGCCTTGTCCTTTCCGGTGGAATAGGGCGTTTGGCGGCTTCTTGCCTCTTCGCGTCCGGTGGCTTCCGTGTCCGGTGGGCGCGGCGTTTGTGATGCATCTGTCCTCTCCTTCTATGCGTCGGGCGGGGTGTCTCCGCCTCCGCGCGTTCCCGGTGGGAGTCCCCCTAAAGAGTAGCGGCGGAATTGCACCCGAGAGATACAATTCCGCCGCTGATGGTAGGGAGGCGTTTCGCCCTTCTTAGCGGAACGAGTCCGTCAGCAACTTGATTTCTATGGCCGGAGAGATGCGCTCGTAGAGGATGTTGTAGACGGCATCCAGAATGGGCATATTGACGTGGAAATGGCGGTTGATTTCTTTCATGCATTTCGTGCCAAAGTAGCCTTCTGCAATCATCTCCATCTCTATCTGTGCCGACTTGACGGAGTAGCCGCGGCCTATCATCGTTCCGAAGACACGGTTGCGCGAGAAGGAGGAATAGCTGGTCACCAGAAGGTCGCCCAGGTAGACCGAGTCGTAGACGTTGCGCTCAACGGGATAGACGGCGCGCAAGAAGCGGCTCATCTCCTGAACGGCGTTGGAGGTCAGAACGCTCTGGAAATTGTCACCGTATTTCAAACCGTTACAGATGCCCGAGGCGATGGCGTAGACGTTCTTGAGGACAGAGGCGTATTCTATGCCGATAATGTCTGTACTCGTCTTGGTTTTGACATAACTTCCGGCGATGAGGTCGGCAAAGCGGGCCGCCTTGGCCTCATCGGTACATCCTACGGTCAGATAGGTCAGACGTCCCAGGGCTACCTCTTCGGCGTGGCTGGGCCCGCCCAGAACGGCCAAGTTGTCATCGGGCACATTGTAGACCTGTCGGAAATATTCCGAACAGATGAGGTTTTCGTCGGGGACGATACCTTTGATGGCCGTGATGATGAACTTGTTATGTATCTTCTCCTTGAGCTTTTTGAGATGGTTCTTGAGGTAGGGCGACGGCGTTACAAAGATGAGCGTGTTGCAGTGGCGTACCACCTCGTTGATGTCGGAGGAGAATGTGATACGGTTCATGTCGAAGTGTACCTGGGTGAGGTAGGAGGGGTTATGCCCGAGGCGTTTGAACTCCTCGATGCTCTCCGGCCGGCGCATATACCACATGATGTGCTCGACTTTCTCGAGTACAATCTTGGCGATGGCAGTGGCCCAACTGCCGCCTCCCATGATGGCTATGTTCGCATTTTCCGACACGTGGCGTTCTTGTTGTGATGAAAAAGGGTGACCGTTCACTGGATGTTCCAACCCGCAATGTCTTGCACGGAGGGTTTTTGGATGTCAAGCTTGAATTTCTTGATGATCTCGCCGACTTGCTGCTGCACCTTCTGGGGATTTAAGTCCTTGAGGTCGCTTACAACGTTGTAGCCCGCTTTCTGCAGGACGGGGACGAGCTCTTCGGCAATGCCGCAGGCTACGTATTTGTCGGCAGCATCGCGCGGCGCTTTCTTCTCGGGGCGCATCTGAGGGAAGAAGAGGACTTCCTGAATCTGCGTCTGTCCTGTCATGAGCATCACCAGACGGTCGATGCCGATGCCGATACCGGAGGTGGGGGGCATGCCGTATTGCAGGGCGCGCAGGAAATCTTGGTCGATGAACATGGCTTCGTCGTCGCCCTTCTCCGACAGGCGCAGCTGGTCTTGGAAGCGCTCTTCCTGGTCGATGGGGTCGTTGAGCTCGGAATAGGCGTTGGCCAACTCCTTACCGTTCACCATGAGCTCGAAGCGCTCTGTGAGTTCGGGGTGGGTGCGGTGTTTCTTTGTCAGCGGCGACATCTCGACGGGATAGTCCGTGATGAAGGTGGGTTGGATGTAGGTGCCTTCGCAGAATTCGCCGAAGATTTCGTCGATGAGCTTACCCT
Source organism: uncultured Prevotellamassilia sp. (assembly GCA_964640535.1). Lineage (GTDB taxonomy): Bacteria > Bacteroidota > Bacteroidia > Bacteroidales > Bacteroidaceae > Alloprevotella. The sequence goes on from CAZXFS010000028.1 coordinate 3,079, forward strand.
TTCCCATCGTGTCGTCGATCTCCATGTCGAGTTGTCGGCAGATGTGGCGGATTTCCTCTTCCGTTTTTCCGTTGAGGTCGTGGCCGGTCTTCTCCTTGATGGCTTCGAGGATGGGGAGGCGGCGGAAGGGCGCCTTGAAGCTGATGGTATTCCCGTCGACGACGGTTTCTGTCGTCCCGTTGACGGCGATGCAGATGCGCTCCAGTAGTTGTTCGGTGAAGCTCATCATCCAGTTGTAGTCTTTATACTGGACATAAAGCTCCATGCAGGTGAATTCCGGGTTGTGGCTTTTGTCCATGCCCTCGTTGCGGAAGTTTTTCCCGATTTCGTAGACGCCTTCAAATCCGCCGACGATGAGGCGCTTGAGGTAGAGCTCCGTGGCGATGCGCAGGTAGAGGTCTACGTCGAGGGAGTTATGGTGGGTGATGAACGGCCGTGCGCTGGCGCCGCCGGGGATGGGCTGCAGGATGGGCGTCTCCACCTCGGTATACCCGGCCTCGTCGAGGGCGGCGCGGAGGGTACGGATGACGGTGGTGCGCTTGAGGAAGATGTCCTTCACGTCGGGGTTGACGATGAGGTCGACGTAGCGGCGGCGGTAGCGCAGTTCGGGGTCTTCGAACGAGTCGTAGGTGACGCCGTCCTTCTCCTTGACGACGGGGAGAGGCTTGAGGCTCTTGGAGAGCAGTACGATCTCCTTGGCATGGATGGAGATTTCGCCCGTTTGTGTACGGAAGACGAATCCCTTGATACCGATGAAGTCGCCCAGGTCGAGGAGCTTCTTGAATACCACGTTATAGAGGTCTTTGTCGTCACCGGGGCAGATGTCGTCGCGGGTGATATAGACCTGAATGCGGCCTTGTGAGTCGAGCAGTTCCGCAAAGCTGGCCTTCCCCATGACGCGGCGGCTCATCATACGTCCTGCCACGCACACCTCGCGCGGTGCTTCTCCCTCGGCGGGGTCGGTGAAGGATTCCTTGATTTCTACGGAATGGGCATTGACGGGATATTCCGCGGCGGGATAGGGGTCGATACCCATGGCGCGCAACTGCTCGAGGGCGTTGCGGCGGCAGATTTCTTGTTCGCTTAGTTCGAGTATATTCATCGTTCGTTCTCGTTATTCTGTCAACATACCGACACATCGCCGGAGGCGTTTTATCGGCCGCCGAAGGCGTCCCCGGAGGGAGATAGCACACTGCTGTGCGTGTCCGCACTTCGTCAGGTGCAAAGTTAATTATTTATCTTGTAACGGCGAAGTCGCCGCTGAGCTTCCTCCCCGGACGGCCCTTGTTTTCAAAAAAAAGAGGTAATATTTTGCCTATTCCATGTCATACGCTAAATTTGCACAGCATTTTGTGCACTCATGGGCGGTTCTGCTGAAGAGCCTCCCTTTATACTCCCACAGATACTGATGAACTTGACGATAGACATAGGGAATACGCGAATGAAGATAGCCGCCTTCGACGGCGACGAGCTGGTCGATGAGCGGAAATTCGAGTCCCCTCTTCCCGGCTACTTACACGAGATGGTGGCGCAATATTCTCCCGAGCGTGTGGCCTATTGTACGGTAGCCGCCGACAATCCGGAGATGGAGGCCGCCTTAAGGGCGTTGCCGTGTCCCGTGTTGCGCGTCACCGGGCAGACGCCCGCTCCCGTGACGGTGTGCTACCGCACGCCGGAGACGCTGGGTGCCGACCGCTTGGCGGCGGTAGTGGGTGCCGTGACCGTGATGCCTCACACTCCCCTCCTCGTGATTGATGCCGGGACGTGTATCACCTATGACCTTGTCGACGCCTCCGGTCGCTATCTGGGCGGGAATATCTCTGCGGGCGTGGAGATGCGTCTCGAAGCTCTCCATGCACGTACGGCCCGCCTGCCACGTGTAGAGGTAGACGGCGACGTGCCCGATATGGGCTATGATACCGAGACGGCGATACGTGCCGGCGTTGTGCGGGGCATTGGTTTCGAGCTGCAGGGCTTCATCCGCCACTGGCAGAAGCGTTACCCCGATGTGCGCATCTTTCTGACCGGCGGTGACCGCTATGCTTTCAGCGACGCCTTGCGGCGCGATATCCTCACCGACAGTCATCTGGTGGCGCGGGGGCTCAACCGCTTGTTGGGCGAGTCGTTGTAAGGGCCGCTTATCTCCGAAGAATATTCATTGGGGCCCGGGAAAAGGGCCCACCTATTATATATTTATATATGACAATCCTGAAAAGAGGAGCCTCCGCCCTCGTCCTTGGTGCTATTTGTCTGTTCCCTCTCGTTGCCGAGGCGCAGACCAATGGTAGTAACTCTCCTTATTCCCGTTATGGCTTTGGCCTCTTGAGCGACCGGGCTCAGGGCTTTAATAAGGGCATGTCGGGACTGGCTTACGGTATGCGCAACGGGACGGAGCTCAATATGAAGAATCCGGCTTCGTATGCGTCCATCGACTCCCTGACGTTTCTCTTTGACGTAGGTTTTTCTTTGCAGAACGCCAATCTGAACCAGAACGGCAGTAAGGTGAATGCCCATAACACGTCTTACGACTACCTGTCGCTGGGCTTTCGCGCCTCGGAGCGTCTCGGTATGTCGTTGGGCTTGATGCCGTATAGCACCATCGGCTACAGCTTCTCCAGCAGCGAGGCCATGGCCGACAATCGCGACATCACGCAGACGAATACCTACTCCGGCGACGGCGGTCTCCATGAGGTGTATGCCGGTATTGGATGGAACCCCTTCAAGCCCGTCTCCGTGGGTATGAATGTCGGCTATCTGTGGGGCGAGGTGACCAATACCGTTCTGGCCTCCTTCAGTCAGACGACGGTGGCCTCGCGCCGCCGCCAATATACGGCCGACATTCGCAGCTATAAGCTGAACTTCGGTTTCCAGTATGCCGCGGCTTTCGACAAAAACAACCGCTTTGTGCTCGGCGCCGCCTATGAGCTGGGCCACGACATTCGTTCGAACGGCTACTACTACGACCAGACAATACAGAGCAGTACGACGGAGGGGGATACCCTTGTGGCGAAGAACGCCTATGCCCTCCCGCATAGCGTTGGCGTCGGTTTCTCTTGGAAATACAAGGAAAAACTGAGTGTCGGTGTCGACTATAATTGGCAGCAGTGGAGCACGGTAAAGTCGCCGACGTTGGTCGACGCTGCCGACGGCGGTAAGCTCTATACGTCCGCCACCGGCTCCTTCACGGATATGCACAAGGTGACGGTGGGTGCCGAATATGTGGCCGACCCCGCCGGCCTGCATTGGCGGGAGCGCGTACGCTATCGTGTGGGTTTCTCCTATACAAGTCCTTATACCAAGGTGAACGGCGTGAACGGCCCCAAGGATTATCTGGTCAGTGCCGGCGTGGCACTCCCCATCATCAATACTTATAACAACCGTTCGTTGCTCAATATCTCGGCGCAGTATGAGCGCGTGAAGCCTCAGGTGGCCGGGATGATATCGGAACACTATCTCCGCTTGTGCATCGGCCTCTCGTTCAACGAGCGGTGGTTTATGAAATGGAAAGTCGAATAATGCCTTCCCGTCGCCTGCGTATTCTTCCCCTTGCTCTCGCGGCGGCCACCGTCGTGGTGCCCGTCGTCAGCGGGTGTGGCAGCGACGCTCCCCCCACCGGTGCCGCCATCCGTCAGCGCGACTCGTTGCCGGTGATGGTGACCCATGGCGTGTCGAAGCTGATTTCCGATTCCGGCGTGGTGCGCTATAAGGTGATTGCCGAAGAATGGCGCGTCTACGACCGCACGCAGCCGCCGCGGCAGGAGTTCCCGCAGGGCATCTTCCTGCAGCGTCTCGACGAGAACTTTCAGGTGGACTTGTTTATCACCGCAGATACCGCCTTCTGCTATAATGAGAATCTTTGGGACCTTCGGGGCAATGTGTATATCAAGAACTTTGCCAACAGTACCACCTTTCGTACGCCGCACCTCTACTGGGATATGACGCGTCACGAACTGTATTCCGACAGCTATATGCACATTGTCACCCCCGACCGCGACATTCGGGGGCGTGGCTTTACCGCCAATGAGCAGCTGACGCAGTATCACATCCGGCAGTCCAGCGGTTATATGCCGCTGCCCGGCGAGTCCTCGCCAGCCGCCGCCGCTCCTGCGGCTCCCGCCGATACGCTCATTGCCATCCCGCCGCAGCGTGAGCGCGAGCAGAGCCATGGCAAGTGAGCCCTCCGCAAGAGGCGATAGGCGCGCGTCGGCCGTAAGTTTGTGGCCGATAGAGGCAAGTTTTTATAGAAAAACAAGTCGCTGTGGCGTCTTTTTTATAACTTTGCGCGTCGTGGCTGCCGAGGCAGCCCTCCCACACTCTCGTAGGAGCCGACGAATCCCTCCTGCCGGGGGAAGTCTTTGCAAGACGAAAAAACAAAACAAAAAGAATCATAACAACTAAATCAATGGCAGCATTACAAACCCTTAGAAACAAACCGGCTTTGCTGATGTCCGTCATCGGCGGTGCCCTTTTGCTTTTTATCATTACGCTCACAGACCTCAACTCCTGCTCGCGTCCCAATGTGGAAGGAGAAGTCAATGGGGAAGAGCTTACCTATGAGGACCTTGAAAAACAAGTTCGTGACGAAGAAAATCTGGAATCTCTGCTCCTCGGAAGTGTGGAAGACAGCGAGAAGGACAACATCCGTCGCAATGTATGGAACGACTTCGTTCAGCAGCAGGCCATCGCTACCGAGGCCGGCAAGTTGGGCATCGTTGCAACGAAAGAAGACATTCAGAACGAGCTCTCCGGTGTTACGCCGCAGCAGCTCCAGCAGGTGGCACAGATGCTCCAGTACGGTCAGGGCCTGAACAACGTCAGCTATGCGCAGAAGATTATGCTGCTGATGGCCCGCTATATGGGACAGCCCGGTGTCGAAGCCTATAAGCAGTTCATGAAGACAGTGGACCAGCAGATAGCCCAGCTGCAGAAGCAAGACCCCAAGTCGGCCGAGATGTTGGCCAACCTGAAGCAGGCTTGCCTCTACTGTGAAAGCCGCATCCCCGAGGAGATTGTCACCAATAAGTATATGGGCCTGATAGCCCAGGGCGCTACCTCCAACCCCATCTCCTCCAAGATGGACTACGAGGAAAACACGACGACGGTAGGGATGGAAGTGGTCAACGTGCCTTACTCCACGGTGGCCGACAAGGATATCACCATTACCGACTCCGACCTCAAGGCCAAGTATAGCGCCTGCAAGGAATTCTTCCGTACGCAGGGCAATACGCGCGACCTGAAGTTTATTCACGTGACGGTAGCCGCCAGCAGCAGCGACCGCGACAACATCCTGGCACAGGTGAAGTCCGTTGAAGACTCCCTGCGCAAGGCGTCGACGGCAGAGGAGGTAGAGGCCATCATGCGTGGTGCCAAGAGCGACGTCAACTTCATGAACGTCTATATCCCCAAGAGCGCTTACACCGAAAGTCAGATGAACGACGTGGTGGACGCCATCGACTCCTTGACGGTGGGTGGCGTGTTGCACACCAAGCTCGAAGCTGCCGGCCGTGACGGCGTACAGTATTTCTCCACTTATAAGATGGTAGGTACGAAGACAACGCCCGACTCCATGCAGATTTGCCAGTTTGCCGTTGATAGCAAAGAGGCCGCCGATAGCATTGTCGCCGCCGTCAAGGCTGGTAGCACGCTGAGCGCCGAAGCCGCCAAGCGTCCCGCCCTCACGCAGAAGTATGGCCTGAAGGGCGACACCGCCTGGAATGCCACCAAGTATTATGTCGACGCTCATGCCGCCGACTCCGCCGCCCAGAGCGCCTATACCGATGTCTGCCAGATTCCCGTTGGCACGACGGCCTATTACACCGTTCCCAATCAGCAGACGGGGGGCAACATCTTTGTCGTTACCACTGTGCTGAGTGCCAAGGCTCCCTCTGCCAAGTACAATATGGCCATTGTGAAATATCCGGTGAAGTTCACCCAGAGCACCTATAACGATAAGCGCCGCGCCCTCTTCGAGTTCCTGGCCAAGAACAAGACGCTGGAGAGCTTGGAGAAGAATGCCGCCAAGGCAGGCTATACGCTGACCGACCGTCCGGGCTTTGGCACCGGCGATGCCATGGAGATGCGTTTCTCCATCGGTGGCGAAGGAGTGAAGCAAGCCTTTATGTGGGCCTTCGACGAAGCCAATGCCGGCGAAATCTCTCAGGTGTATGAATGTGGTAAGGACAACGACCAGCTGCTCGTAGTGGCTGTATCGGCTGTCAACAATGGAAAATATCTCAGTCTTGACAATCCTACGGTGAAGGAGCAGATTCGTCAGCTCGTGCTGCAGGACAAGAAGGCCGAGAAGATTCTGGAGAAGGCCGCTGCCGTGAAGGACATCGCCGCCGCCAAGAAGTTGGCCGGTGCCAGCAGCAGCAACCAGCCCTCCGTACCTCTGGCACAGATGGCCGCCTATGAGCCCGCTGTGGCCGGTGCCATCGAGCGCACCGCCGCCGGCAAGTTTACCGGCGCTGTCAAGGGCGTCAACGGTATCTACCTCATTCAGGTAGGCAGCAAGACGCAGAATGGCGCCACCTATAACGAAGCCTATGTGAAGCTCTCCGCCGCTCGCGGCTTCCTGAGTCATGTGTTCAGTCAGCGCGGCAGCCTGCTGGAGGCCCTGGTAGACCGACAGAAGGTGGTCGACAAGCGCTACAAGTTCTAAGCCCCTTTGCGTCTGATACCGGACGCGCACAGATATCCAAGCCCCGCTACTCCTCAACGAGTGGCGGGGCTTTGGTCTCGGGCGGGCCTCCTCTCCCGCCGTAGATGTCGGCGTCGTCCCGCAGTGGCGACGAGCGCTTTGCGCCCCCTCTTTCCCGCCCTCCGCCCCCTTGTCTCATCCCGGCTCTCTTTTTTGGGAAAATAAATTCCGCCGGTCATTGATTTTTGCGAAATATATTGACACGGAAAAGGGGCCGAAAAAATGTAAATCGGGCCCTTTAGAAACCCAAATCGCGACATTTTTTTACACTGATAGACAAAATTTCGCAGAGAATAAGGCGAAAAATGCATTTTTTCGCCAAAACGCACCCGATTTTCACGAGAAAACGGCATGAATCCGCCGATTTTGTGGCGTTCGATAGGCGCCCGAGACAGCGCTCAAATGTGAAATAATGTGATAGCCGGGGCCGAAAGAAACGGAACGGCGGAGCGGCGCAACAAGTCCCGGACTCGTAGGAACAAGTCCGGGACTTGTTGAATTTTCTCCGGGACTTGTTGCGCCGCGCGGCGGCCCTGCGTTACCTGTGTTTTTGACAGTATATGTCAAAAACGGCCTTCATTTAACATACTAAAGGGCCTCGTGCGTGGCGCGCTCGGCGGCGGGACGGCGGGCGGTGGATTTTTTTCGATTCTCGCGGCCTTCGCGCACACTTTTCCGCCCCCTCTCGCTTCACGATAAGGAGGGGTAAGAATACATCGGAGGAGGGGAGAAACGGTAGGGGATGCTGCATTCGTCCGTGAAAGTAAACTTCCACGTCTCTCATTTGCACTATCTTTTCATAAGATAGGCTGCATTCGTCCGTGAAAGTAAACTTCCACGTCTCTCATTTGCACTATCTTTTCATAAGATAGGCTGCATTCGTCCGTGAAAGTAAACTTCCACGTCTCTCATTTGCACTATCTTTGCAGCGTAATTCAGAAAATGGACTTAAACGAAATTTTGAACCGTTATGCGGCCCACCCCGGAGTGGCAGCCCTAACGAAGATGATAGGCGACGGCGCACCGCGGTGCATCGCTGCCACGGGGATGTGTGCGTCAGTGGCGCCGGTTGTCTTTGCCGCCGTGCGGCAACGGATGGCGGCACGCCCTACGCTGTTTGTCCTGAACGATGAAGAAGAGGCGGGCTATTTCTATCACGACCTTGTCTCCCTACTGGGCGATACAGACGTCCTTTTCTATCCCTCCTCCTATCGCCGCGCGGTGAAGTATGCCCAGCACGATTCGGCCAACGAAATCCTGCGCACGGAGGTCTTGGAGAGATGGGCGCGCGGCGATGCCCCCTATGTGGTGACTTTCCCGGCCGCCATCAGTGAACGCGTGGCCTCGGCAACGACCTACCGCACGGCGATGCTGACGCTGACGGAAGGGGGTGTGCAAGACCCCGAAGCGTTGGCGGCGAAGCTCCTGGAACTCGGCTTCCGACGGTGCGACTATGTCTATGAGCCCGGCGAGTTCGCCGTCCGCGGGAGTATCATCGACGTATTCTCCTTTTCCTCGGAATATCCCTATCGCGTCGACTTCTTCGGCGACGATATCGACAGCATCCGCACCTTCGAAGTGCAGACGCAGCTGTCGCGCGAGCGGTGTCGCGAGGTGACCGTCGTCCCGGAAGTGGAGAGGACGGGCGAGGCCCTGGTGCCCATCACCGATGTCCTTCCTAAGGAAACACTGCTCGTGGTGCGCGACCTCGCCTTTGTACATGATGTGATAGACAAAATCTACGACGAAGGGTTCTCTCGCCAAGCCATGGCCGAGAGAGAGGCCGCCGTCTCCGAGATGGAGGCCGATGCCGCCGTGCAGCGCCTCAGCCGCGAGTGTATGCTGGTATCCGGCGACGCTCTGTGGAGCCCCTTGCTCGCCTTGCAGCGGATAGAAATCGGCACCCGCACTACGTCGACGCCGCAGGCGAAGGTTGCCTTTTCCACCCATCCGCAGCCCCTCTTCCATAAACAGTTTGAACAAGTCAGCCGTACCTTTCAGCAGCAACGTGCTGAGGGCTACGAGCTTTATGTGGTGGCCGACAGCACCAAGCAGAACGAGCGCTTGCAGGGCATCATTGAGGAGATACGCGGTACGGTAGGTGCCGCCCTGCCGCCCTTCCGCGCGGTGACGCCCACCCTTCACGAGGGCTTCACCGACGATGTCCTGAAGATAGCGGTATATACCGACCACCAGATATTCGACCGCTTCCACAAGTACAACCTGCGCTCCGACCATGCCCGCGATGCCAAGATGGCGCTGACGCTGAAAGAACTCATGCAGTTTGAGCCCGGCGACTTCGTGGTGCATATCGACCATGGCGTAGGGCGTTTTGTGGGCCTTGTGCGCGTCCCCTCCGAAGACGGCGGTATGCAGGAGATGCTGCGTCTGGCCTATCGCAACGACGACATCGTTTTGGTGTCTATCCACGCCCTCCACAAAGTGTCGAAATACAAAGGGCAGGAAGGCGTTGCGCCCACCCTCAGCCACCTGGGAACAGGGGTCTGGGAGAAGATGAAGGAGCGCACAAAGAAGAAAATCAAGGATATCGCGCGCGACCTCATCGCCCTCTATTCGCGGCGACGCGAGGAGAAGGGCTTTGCCTATAGTCCCGACAGCTTCATGCAGCACGAACTGGAGGCCGGCTTTGCCTATGAGGATACGCCGGACCAGTTGCGCGTGACGCAGGAGGTAAAGGCCGACATGGAGAGCGTGCGACCGATGGACCGCCTTGTCTGCGGAGATGTGGGCTTCGGAAAAACGGAAATCGCCATCCGTGCCGCCCTGAAAGCCGCCGCCGACGACAAGCAGGTGGCCGTGCTCGTCCCCACCACGGTATTGGCTCTGCAACACTACAATACCTTTGCCCGCCGCCTCAAAGACTTCCCCGTCAGGGTGGACTATCTGAGTCGCAGCCGTACCACCGCACAGACGAAGGCGCTCCTGAAAGACTTGGAAGAGGGAAAGATACACATCCTCATCGGTACCCACAAGCTGATAGGGAAAGCCGTGAAGTGGCACGACTTGGGACTGCTCATCATCGACGAAGAGCAGAAGTTCGGCGTCTCCGTGAAGGAGCGCTTGCGCCAACTGAAAGTCAACATCGACACCCTGACGCTGTCGGCCACCCCCATTCCGCGCACCCTGCAGTTCTCACTGATGGGAGCCCGCGACTTCTCCGTCATACAGACACCGCCGCCCAACCGCCGCCCCATACAGACGGAGATACACACCTACAGTCCGGAGGTCATCGCCGAAGCCATCAACTTCGAGATGAGTCGCAACGGACAGACGTATATCGTCACCAACCGTATCGCCTCGCTGGGCTCGCTGGCGGCGCTGGTGGCCAAGTATGTGCCCGACGCCCGCGTGGCCATCGGCCACGGGCAGATGCCGCCGGCGGAGCTGGAGAAAATCATCCTGGGATTTGTCAACTACGACTACGACGTGTTGATATCGACGACCATCGTGGAGAACGGTATCGACGTAGGCAACGCCAACACCATTATCATTGATGCCGCGCAGCATTTCGGCATCTCCGACCTCCACCAAATGCGTGGCCGCGTGGGGCGCAGCAACCGCAAGGCGTTCTGCTACCTGCTGGCGCCGCCGCTCCACCTGCTGCCCGACGACGCCCGTCGACGCCTGGAGGCCATAGAAAACTTCAGCGACTTGGGCTCGGGAATACATATCGCCATGCAGGACCTCGATATCCGCGGCGCCGGTAACCTGCTCGGCGCCGAGCAGAGCGGCTTTATCGCCGACTTGGGCTATGAGACCTACCAGAAGATATTGGCAGAGGCCGTCAGCGAACTGAAGAATGACGAGTTTGCCGACCTCTACGTCGAAGAGAACGGCGATGCCACCACGCTCTCCGGCGACTTCTTCGTCGACGACTGCAACGTGGAGTGCGACCTGAAGGCTTATCTCCCGGAAAACTATGTCCCCGGCGCCGCCGAGCGTATGCAGCTCTACCGAGAGCTCGACAGTCTGACCTCCGACAGCGATGTCGCCGCCTTCCGCAGCCGTCTGGAAGACCGTTTCGGGGCCTTGCCGCAGGAAGCCGAGGAACTGCTGCGCGTGGTGCCCCTGCGCCGCCTGGCACGACGGCTGGGGTGTGAGCGCCTGATGTTGCGCGGCGGGCGCATGACGCTCTACTTCGTAAACCGGTCGGAGAGCCCCTTCTACAAGAGCGCCGTATTCGAACAAGTCATCGCCTACGCCATCGCTCAGTTCCGCCGCGTTGCCCTCGACGAGGCCAAGGGACGGCGCCGGATGGTGGTGCGCAACGTGGGGCAGGTGGCCGACGGACTCGCCGTTTTGCAGGAGATACTTGGCGAGAAGAAATGACGCCATGTACCTTCCGCAGGTATTTTAGCGAAATTTATATCGGTAGTTGGGAATAATGGCGTATTTTTGTCTGATGAAAAAGAAACAGGGCGGCATTCCCCACGTCTCCCTGATAGATATGTGACAAAAGAAAGAATCCCCATACATATTATGACAACATCTGTGGATATTCGTGAACTGAATGCGATGATTGAGAGTCGCTCCGGATTTGTGACCGACTTGACAACAGGAATGAACCGCACCATTGTGGGGCAGTCTCACTTGATCAACGCATTGCTGATAGGACTGCTGAGCGACGGACATATTCTTCTGGAAGGCGTCCCCGGTCTGGCCAAGACACTGGCAATTAAGACGCTGGCCTCGCTGGTGGAGGGCCGTTTCTCCCGCTTGCAGTTTACCCCCGACCTCCTCCCCGCCGACGTGATAGGTACGCAGGTCTACAGCCAGCGCACCGAGAGCTTCTCCGTGAAGCGCGGCCCCGTCTTTGCCAACTTCGTTCTGGCCGACGAAATCAACCGTGCCCCCGCCAAGGTGCAGAGCGCTTTGCTCGAGGCCATGCAGGAGCATCAGGTGACGATAGGCGAGGAGACGCTGGCCCTGCCCAAGCCTTTCCTCGTCTTGGCCACGCAGAACCCCATCGAGCAGGAAGGAACCTATGCCTTGCCGGAAGCACAGGTGGACCGCTTCATGCTGAAAGTGGTCATCGGCTACCCCACACTGGAAGAGGAGAAGCGCATCGTGCGCCATCATCTGAACGGCGACTTCGAACAGCCCGCGGCCCCCGTAACGGATATCGCCAGCATAGAAGCCGGACGGGAGATGGTGAAGCAGATCTACCTCGACGAGCGCATTGAGCAATATATCGCCGACCTCGTCTTTGCCACACGACGCCCCGGCGACTATCACCTGGACGCATTGACGCCGATGATAGCCTATGGCGGTTCGCCGCGTGCCTCCATCAACCTGGCACTGGCCGCCCGCGCACAGGCCTTTATCCGTCGCCGCGGCTACGTGGTGCCGGAGGATGTACGCGATGTGGTGGTCGACGTCCTGCGCCACCGTATCGGACTGACCTATGAGGCCGAAGCCGAAGGCCTCACGGGCGACCAAATCGTCAGCGAGATATTGGCCAAAGTAGAAGTGCCTTAAAGACGCTTCCCGGCAGTGGCCGATGTGGACGTTCCGAAGCGCTGAAAGGCAGCGCCGATGGGGCGAAAGCGCGCAGTAGTAGGCGGCGTGACCATCCTAAGAAGCGACGAACGACCACGAGCCGTCGGGTGAAATCACCGAGGACGGCCCTTCGATAGAATTCCCCTGAATAGAAAACTGTGGATACCAACGAATTGCTCAGACGCGTTAGGCGCGTAGAGATAAAGACACGGGCGCTGACCAATCAGGCCTTTGCCGGCGAATACCACTCCGCCTTTAAAGGGCGTGGTATGTCGTTTGCCGAGGTGCGCGAGTACCAGGTGGGCGACGACGTGCGCGACATCGACTGGAACGTGACGGCGCGGGCACGACGCCCTTATGTCAAAGTGTTTGAAGAGGAGCGTGAACTGACCGTCATGCTCCTTATTGACGTATCGGCGAGCGAGGAGACGGGGAGCCGGGAGCGCACATTGCGCGAGTTGGCCACCGAACTGTCGGCCACCATCGCACTGTCGGCGTTGGAGAACAACGACAAAATCGGCGTCATCCTCTTCTCCGACCGTGTGGAGCGGTATATACCTCCCAAGAAGGGGCGCGGACACCTCCTCTATATCATCCGCGAATTGCTCGACTTCACCCCGCAAGGACGGCGAACGGATGTCGCCGTGGCGGTGGAATACCTGATGCGCGTATCGCGGCGGCGGTGCATTGCCTTCGTGATGAGCGATTTCCTCTGTCAGCCCCAACAGTTCTCCCGCCCCCTGATGATTGCCGGGCGACACCACGACGTCGTAGGGGTTCATCTCTACGACCCCTTGATGGCGCGTTTGCCCGACGTGGGACTGCTGAAAGTGCGCGACGCAGAGACCGGTCATGAGATGTATATCGACTCCTCCAGCCGGCGGGTGCGCGGACAGCACGAAGCCTATTGGCGTCATCACTGTCAAGCGTTGGAACAGACATTCCGCGAATGTCGGGTTGACAGCGTCCGCGTGGCCACCAACGGCGATTATGTCAAAGCTTTAAAGGAACTCTTTGCTCATCGTAGAGCATAAGAATGAAAACATGAAGAATCGTAAAACTGATAGGCCCCGCGCCTTGTTGTCGGGAGGCATGCACGTGGGAGGAAAGCGCTGGCTCTCCCTCCTCCTGCTCTTCTGCGTGCTGCAGAGCTACGCACAGGTGACCGTCGGTAGCCGACTCGAACGCTCGGAGATATGGGTGGGCGAACAGACGACGCTGACACTCAGCGTGACAGCCGACAAAAAGGCCCATGTAGTATTCCCGGAATATGGCGCTGCCGATACGCTGATGACGGGGGTAGAGGTGGTGCGCGGAAACCGTATAGATACCGTAGCACTCGACGGCGGGCAGCGCCTGCAGTGGGTGAAGCGGTATGTGCTGACGTCCTTCGACTCTGCCCTCTATGCCTTGCCGCCGATGACGGTCGAGGTGGATGGAAAAGCCTTCGTCTCGCGCGACAAATTGGGACTGAAAGTAAATACGTTAGATATCCCCGAAGAGAAGAGCGAACATTTCTATGACGCCGCGCCGCCGCAGGACGAACCGTTTGAGTGGCGTTTCGACACCGTCGGGTGGGCCCTCCTTCCCTGGCTCTTCCTCATGATATTCCTCCTTGCCTCCGTCCGTCTGACGGGGCACAAACCGGTGAAGCGACGCGTCACCATCATCCCTCCGACGCCGCCGGCCGCCAAAGCATTAGCGGCACTGGAGACCTTGCAGCCGGAAGCACAGACGTCTTCCGACAGTCAAGAAAGCGACAAGCAGTTCTTCGTCCGTCTGACCGATATCGCCCGCCTCTATCTGGAGGAACGCTACGCCATAACGGCGATGGAGAAAACAACACAAGAAATTGTCGACACCCTGCGGGAGCGGATGGACAACGGGCCCTTGGAGCGCTTCGCCCGCCTCTTTACTACGGCCGATTGGGTCAAGTATGCCGGACAGCGCGCCGGCGAGGGCGAGCGGCGTCACTATTGGCAGCAATTGGTAGACCTCGTTAAGACCACACTGGATGAGGCCATGGAACACCCGCAGCCCATCGTTCGCTACGAGACGTATAGCAATATGCAAATGCACCGCCTGCGCCGAATGCTGTGGTGGGTATGGGGCATCAGTGCCTGCTGCTTCGTCGGCGGTGTGGCGTATGCCGTCTATCACCTTATCCGAGTGTTCCTATAACTCTCTAAACGCGAAAAAATGACCTTTGCAGATAGTGAATACTTCCTCTTATTGCTATTGCTGATACCCCTCTTCGTGTGGTACTTTCTGTTTCGCCACCGTCGGGAGGCCTCTCTGCGCATGGCCACCACGGAGGGCTATCGGCGGCAGCGTCCTACGCTGCGCGTACGCCTCATCCATCTTCCCTTCTTCCTGCGTGTGGCGGTTTTCGTCCTATTGGTGTGCTGTTTGGCACGTCCTCAGACCCACGATGCCCCCGGTGAGAAAGAATTGGAGGGGATAGACATCATGATGGCAATGGACATCTCCACAAGTATGCTGACGCCGGATCTCCTCCCCAACCGTCTGGAGGCCGCCAAGGCGGTGGCGGAGAATTTTATCGCCTCGCGGCCTCACGACCTCGTCGGCCTGACGCTCTTTGGCGGCGAGGCCTTCACCCAGTGCCCGCTGACAGCCGACCACGCCACGCTGACGTCATTGCTGCGCCAGACGTCCTGCGACCTGCAGGCGAAGGGTGTCATCAGTCCCGGTACGGCAATAGGTATGGGACTAACGAATGCACTGGCTCATCTGGAACACAGTAAGTCGAAGTCGAAAGTCATCATCCTTGTGACCGACGGCGTCAACAATACCGGTGAAATATCGCCCCTGATGGCAGCCGATATGGCCAAGCAGCAGGGGGTGCGTGTCTACACCATCGCCATCGGGAAAAGCGGCGGAAAGTCGCAGCAAGTGGTGGCGCAGTTGCCCGACGGAGAAGCCTATACCGCCAATGTCGACAACTCCGCCGACCCGCAGACGCTGAAGGAGATTGCCACGACCACCGGGGGCTTGTTCTATCAAGCCGACACCGGGGATAAGTTGGCACGTATCTATACAGACATCGACGGACTGGAGAAAACGAAGAGCAAGCTGATTCAGCACGACCGCGTCTATGAGGCCTACCAGCCCTTCGGCTGTGCCGTCCTCCTCCTCTTTGTCCTCGAAATATTACTGCGCCTCACGGTATGGCGGCGCCTTCCTTAGTTTCCTCAACCGACACTTATGTTTAGATTTGCCTCTCCGGAATATTTAAACCTCTTGCTCGTTATCCCCGTACTGCTGATAGTGTGGGGACTGGGAGCACGGCGGCAGCGACGCCGGCGCGCCGCGGTGGCCGATGCCGCCCTATGGACACAAAACACCGGCGGGGCCTCGGCGGCGCGTCAGACGCTGAAAGTAGGGGTGATGCTGCTCGCATGGGTGTGCCTCGTCTTTATGCTGGCCCGGCCACAGTATGGCGTGGCCACGACGCAGGAGGAGAAAAAAGGCATCGAAGTGGTTTTCTCCGTCGATGTGTCGAACTCCATGCTGGCGCAAGACGTACAACCCGACCGCCTCAGTAGGGCCAAACTGCTTCTGTCGACACTCGTCGACCGTATGCAGAACGATAAGGTGGCGCTGACGGTATTTGCCGGCGAGGCCTATCCCCAGATGCCCATGACGGAAGATTATGCCGCAGCCAAACTCTTTCTCGACAATATGACGGCGGGAATGGTGACGCTGCAGGGTACCAACCTGTCGGCGGCGATAGAACTGGGAGTGAGCAGCTTCTCCGAGAATAAGGAGGTGGGAAAAGCCTTGGTGATTATCACCGACGGCGAGGACCACGAAGAAGGCGTCCTCCAAGCCGCGCAAGAGGCCGCCAAGAAGGGCATCCAAATCTTTGTGTTGGGGATAGGGACGACGGAGGGCGCGCGCATCCCGCTCGACGACGGTTCCCTCCTCACCGACGGTTCCGGGCAAGTGGTACAGAGCGCCCTCAACGAGAAGATGTGTCGCGAGGTAGCCGCTGCCGGTAAAGGACTCTATCTCCATGTCGACAATACCAATACCGCCGGGCAGCAGTTGCAGACCTCGCTGTCGCAGCTGAAGCAGGCCGGCCACACCGTCAGTTTCAGCCATCCCGATGAGCAATTCCAGGCCTGGGGACTCCTTGCCCTGCTGTTCTTGGTTGTAGAATGCTTTATCTTGGAAAAGAAAAACCCGTTATGGAAATTCATCAGAATATTCAAAAAATAAGTCGGCGTCGGCGGCTCCTCAGTCTCCTGCTGGTGATGCTTCCCCTCCTTGCCGTCGGGCAGAGTAGGGAGTGGCAACTAATGCACAAGGGGAATCAGGCCTATAAGAATAAGGCGTTTCAGACTGCCGGCAGCTACTATAGCAAGTTGCTGAAGCAGGACGCCGGCAATATGCGCGCCTTGTATAATCTGGGGTGTACCCACCTATCGCTGCATGAGGACTCCACCGCCATCAGCCAGTTTGAGCAGGTCGCCGCCCGTGAGTCGACGCCGCTCTTGCGCTCGATGGCTAACTACAACAAGGGATTTATCTATCAGCGTCAGGCCGGAGAGGCCGCAGACGAGGGCGAGAAGCAACAGAAGCTGCAGGCCGCCATCGACGCGTATAAGAAAGCCCTTCGCGATGTCCCCACCTCCGACGTGGCACGCTATAATATGGTGGTATGCCAGAAACAGTTGCGCAAGGATAAGGAGAACAACAAAAACAAGGATAAAGAGAAAAAGCAAGACCCACAGCAGCAGAAACAGCAGCAGTCACCGTCGTCGCAGCCGCTCATCAACTATGCACGGCAGGCTGAGCAGCAGACGCGGAAGAAAATCAACAGCGGAGCGCGCCAGCGCGGGCTGGAGAAAAACTGGTAAGTGGGGAAACGACGGAGGGGCGGATGCCGTCAGCGTCTTGTCTGCCTTCGATAGGGTAGGGCTACCCTTTAAGAAAGCCCCGTAAAACATGAAGTATATGATAACTCTTGGCAACCGGCCTTACAGATATTTTCACTCCTCCCGGACACATCGGCCCGCTTCGGCGGCGCGGTGCGGTGGTATCGTCGGCCTTGTCGTAGGGCTGTGGATGATGGCGGCGACGCTGTCGGCACAGTTGCGCGTGGAGGTGGAGGCGCCTGCGAGCGTGTCTCTCGACGAGCCTTACTTCCAGGTGCGCTATAAGATTGCGTCGGCCTCCGTTCGCAATATAGAGTCTCCGGACTGGAGTCACTTCGATCTCCTCTCCGGCCCCAACCAGTCGACCAGTCGTGCGGTGTCCTTCATCGGAGGGAAGCAGACCTCCCAAGAATCGACGACCATCACCTATACGCTGGCGCCGCAGAAGGCCGGCACCTTCACGGTGGCGCCTCTGACACTCACGGTGGGGGGGAAGACCTATCGTTCCTCGAGCCTGACCCTACGTGTGACGGGAAAGGGGACGCGCTCGGCCTCCTCGTCGTCCCGTTCCGAAGAAAGTGCCGCGGCGCCACAACTTCGCGCGGCAGGGACGGCGGTGAGCGAGAACGACCTTTACATCCGCGCCGCGCTGAGTCACCGCGAAGTCTACGAACAGGAGGCGGTGCCCTTGAGCTATGTGTTCTACGAGCGCCCCGGTGTGGGGCTGAACAGTGTAGGGCTGAGCCAAAAGCCCGACTTCAAAGGCGTCGTCTCCCAGGAGATACCCATGAAGAATATCTCGTCGGATGTCGTCACCGTAGGCGGCCGCACCTACCGTAGCGGGGTGGTGGGGCGCTATCTGCTCTTCCCCCAACAGTCGGGGACGCTGACGATACCCCGTCAGACCTTCGACTGCGTGGTGATGCAACAGATGTCGGGCATTGACGCCATGGATCTCTTCTTTAATGGGGGAGGAAATATCGGGAAGACGGTGCAGCGCTCCGCCGATGCAGTGACACTTGTGGTGAAACCGTTGCCACAGCCGCGTCCGGTCTCCTTCTCCGGGGGCGTAGGGCGCTTCACTGTCAAGGGAGAACTCCTGACGGCAGACGTACGTACCGGCGAGATGGCCACCTATCGCGTGACGGTGGGCGGTAGCGGCAACCTGAAGATGCTGACGACACCGTCGCTCACCTTCCCCTCCGATTTTGACACCTATAGCCCGCGGGTGACCGACCACACCACGGTGAAAGAAACGGGGGTGACGGGAGAGATGGTCTTCGACTACACTTTTGTCCCTTCCAATATCGGCGATTATCAGATACCGGAGTGGCAGTTCGTCTACTTCGACCCTGCGCGTGCCACCTACGAGACGGTGAAGATTCCGGCTTGCTCTTTTGTAGTGAAACAGGGTAATCACAGTGCTGCCGACCTCGAGAAGCAGCGCCAGCTCTATCATAGCGATATCCGTCCGCTGGATACACACACGGACGAGCTCCGTCCGTCCGACGACTACTATGTGTGGCTACATCCTACGTCTTGGCTGCTTTATCTGCCGGCCCTCCTCGGGTGCTTCGGCCTCTATGCCTATCTCCGTCGCTATCTGGCCCGCCGCGGTGACGTCGGGCGTCGTCGGCAGCGCAAGGCCGGTAAGGTGGCTACGCGGCGACTGAAAGCGGCGCGCGCCTCGTTAGACCGGGGCGACGTGGCAGCTTTCTATGCGGCGTTGGACAAGGCCCTATCAGACTTCCTGACGGATAAGTTAGGGCCGACGGAGGGCGTCGCCCCCGCCGCCTCATGGAGTGAAGCCCTCTCCGCCCGCGGCGTCTCCGCCGATACCATCGAGGCTCTCCGATTGCTGAAAGAGGACTGTGCCTACGCTCGTTTTGCCCCGGCCGACGCCGACCGTCAACCCGAAGAGGACTATGAGCGTGCCGCCGCAATGATAGATGCTGTCAACAAGCAGTTGCCATAGTTGCCCGGCGGTGGCCTTCTCCTCCTTACTTCCTTTCATCCCATGCTCACAATGAAACTGTATAGAATCCTTTTTCTCCTCTTGCTCCTCGTCGTTCCCCTCGTGGGACGCTCGGCCTCTGCGGCGGGTCCGGCGGGCAGCGATAGCACCGCGACGCTGACGCAGCAGTACGGCGACAGTTTGTTTGCCCAAAAGAATTATCAAGCGGCAGCGGCCGTGTATGAGCGTCTGCTGGCAAAAGGAATGTCGCCGACGGTCTGCTACAATCTGGGAAATGCCTACTATCGTCTGAACGACTTGCCCCATGCCATCCTCTATTATGAGCGGGCACTGAAATACCGCCCCCATTATCCCGATGCGCGTTACAACCTGAGCGTCTGCCGAAACAAGTTGGGGATCTCCGTATCGGCGCCCTCCGGCCTCTTCTTTGTCACCGGAACGGTGCAGGCCGTGCGGAGTCGCTCTGTCGATTTCTGGGGAGGAACGGCTCTGGCGGCTTTCGTCGTCGCCCTGCTGTGTTGGTTGCTGTTTCGCCTCTTCTCGCTGCGGGTGGTGCGATTGCTGACCTTTGTCGGCGGCCTTGTCGGCACCCTCGTCTTCGTCGGTGCCCTCACCGCCCTTGTCGTTCAGTATCGCTATTTCACCCATGAGCAGCGCGCCGTCTTGATGCACGACGTCACCCCCTCGGCCGAAAACCGGGGCGTCGCCACTCACCTATTGGTGGCAGGAACCACCGTTACCGTGCTCGACGAGAATCCTGACGGCAAGGTGCTGGTGGAGGACGCCGGCGGAACGTGCCGCGGCTGGATTTCCCGGGGGACATGGGAAAAGATCTAAGCGAAGGATGAAAAATGCCCTATGGGGATGTGAGGCTCTCTGTGCCTCCGACAAAGGCGCCCCATCAGGGGCATCCTCCGATAAAGGAAGAACGATATGGAAATAGATCCCCTTCGAAGAAAAAATACCAAGAGACAACGATATGCTCGAACAACTCCTACAATTAGACCGCACCCTCACGCTGATGCTGAACGGTAGCCACCAGCTTTGGCTCGACGGCTTCGCCATGGCGGTCACCTCGACCTGGACGTGGATACCCGCCTTGTTGGTGTTCTGCTATGTCGTCATCCGTCACGGCGAGATGAAAGACATCCTGCTGACGTTGCTGACCGTTGGCCTCTGCGTCTTGCTGGCCGACCAGATAGCGTCGGGCATCTTCAAACCGCTGGTGGCGCGTCCCCGCCCGGCCGGCGACCCCCTGTTGATGCTGGACGTCGATGTGGTGGAGGGCTATCGCGGCGGCCGCTATGGCTTCTTCTCCAGTCATGCCGCCAATACGTTTGCCGTGACCACCTTTGTGTCCTTGTTGGTGCGCTATCGCCCCCTGTCGCTGACGCTGATATGCTGGGCCCTGCTCAACTGCTGGTCGCGCGTCTATCTTGGCGTACATTATATGGGAGATATCCTCTGCGGCATCCTCTGCGGCCTCCTTGTCGGCGCGTTCCTCTACTGGGCTTACCGGAAGGTGACGGGGGTACAGCGCGGTGCGCCCTATGGCGCCTCCGACGTGCAGACGGCTTCGGCCTATGCGGTCAATGATGTGCGTGTGCTGATGGGCACCTTCTGGGTGCTGTTTATCTTCTGTAATGTGAAGGCCTTGTTCTTTTGAACCTCCTATAATCTGGAATGAATGAAAAAAAATACCCGCTCCCTCTACACCTATAGAACTGCCTTATTCGTCGTGGCGCTATGGACGTGCCACACCCTGAACGGACAGTCGCGCTTGCCGCTGTCCGGACGCGTGGCCGGTGGCGAGAATACCGATGGCAGCCATTGGGCGGAAACCGACGAGGACACCACCCGCAGTCAGGAGGTCCCCATCGGACTGACGGTGTGGAAGGTGGAGCCGCGCTTCGGTATGGTGAAGGCGGCAACGCCGGATACCTTGTCGCACCTCTTTCCCAACACCTCGCAGACGGAGGGCATAAGGGGACACTACAACTTCACCGGCAACCTGGGGGCGCCGCGGCAGAGCCGCATCTATACGGATCGCGAGCGGCACGACTTTGCCGACCCGTTTTTCTTTGCGCTCCCTTACGACTACTTCCTCACGCAGCCGGAGGACTTGTTTTATACAAATACCAAGTCTCCCATCACCAATATCACCTACCACGAGTGTGGCAATAAGCAGAACGGTGAAGACCGCATCCGCGGGCTCTTCGCCACCAATATCAATAGCCGCACGGGGGTGGGCTTCAAGTTGGACTATCTATATGGTCGCGGCTACTACGACAGTCAGTCGACGTCGCAGTTTAACGGCACCTTGTGGGGCTCCTATCGCGGCGAGCGCTACCAGATACACGCCCTCTATTCCGCTTCTCACCTGAAGGGAACGGAGAATGGGGGCATTGAAGACGACGACTATGTGCTGCGTCCGGAAACCTTCCCCACCGCCTACGGTACCGCCGATATGCCGACACGCTTGTCGCGCACATGGAATAAGATGTATGTCAACACGCTCTATCTCACACAACGCTACTCCTTCGGCTTTCGGCGCTACTATGACGAGGCCGGCGAGGTGGTGCGCACGGAGCAGATGAAAAAAGGAAGTCCGCTGTTAGGCAAGATGGTCAGTACGCCGGGGGATACGCTGGCGGCAGAACGCCCCGAGACGGTAGCGCTCGACACGTTGCCCCCCGACGATGAGAAGAAGCTGCGGAGAGAATTTGTCCCCGTCGCCGGCATCCTCCATACGCTGCGCCTGGACCACAACAATCGGCGCTTCCTCTCCAACCTGGAGCAGACGGCCGTCAATAGCGACTACTTCAAAGACTTCTACTACGACGACCCTACGGCCGACGACCGCACGAAATATCTACGCCTCCACAACCTGCTGGCGCTGGAGCTCCGTGAAGGGTTTAACAACTGGGTGAAGTCGGGACTGCGGCTGTATGCCGCTCACGACTACTATCACTATACGTTGCCCGATGCCAACCGCTATTCTCAGAGCTTTGTGGAAAATCAGGTGAGCGTCGGCGCGCAGCTGCTCAAGGAGCAGGGACATTTTTTTCACTACCACGTGTTGGGAGAGCTGCGCACCAGCGGCAGCGACTGGGGAGAGTTTAATGTGACCGGCGATGCCGACTTCAACCTCCCGCTCAAGAGAAAGGAACGTTGCGACACTTTGACGGTGAAACTGCAAGGGGATGTGCGCCATGAGCGCCCCGGTTTTTACTTCCGCCACTATCACGCGCGCAATGCGTGGTGGGACCTGAGCCTCGATAAGGAACTGACGGCACGCGTTCGCGGCGAAATCGCCTATAAGCAGACGCGGCTTTCTGTGGGAGTGACGAGTATTCAGAACTATACCTATTTTGCCGAGGAACAGTCGCAAACAGCCGACGGGACAGCTCTCTACGGCGTCGGCGTGCGACAGGCCGGCAGCAATGTGCAACTGCTGACGGCCACGTTGGGGCAGGACTTTGCCTGGGGCGTCCTCCATTGGGAGAATGAGGTGACGGCACAGACCACCTCCGATGCCGATGTGCTCCCGCTTCCGGCCTGCTCGGTCTACTCCAACCTCTACCTCCTCTTCCGCATAGCCCGCGTGCTCCGCACGGAATTGGGGGGCGATGTGCGCTACTTCACCTCCTACTATGCTCCCACGTATTCGCCGCTCATCGGGCAGTATGCGGTGCAGGACGCTGAGACGCGCGTGAAGGTGGGCAACTATCCCTTCGTCAATGTCTACGCCAATTTCCATCTGAAGAACACGCGCTTCTATCTTATGGCCAGCCACGTCAACTACAGTTCGGGAAAGGGGAAACCGTTCCTCGTCCCACACTATCCGTTGAACCGTATGGTGCTGCGCTTCGGGGTGTCGTGGAATTTCTTCAATTAAGGCGTCGCCGGTTGATAGACTTGGGCGGAGAGAACCGCCCATCACTGTTACGCCGCTCGGGGAAACTTCCTCCGGGCGGCTTTTTTTGAAGGGACTGATTGTCCAAAAGCCACTCGTTCGGCTTTCTGAGGGCGAAAGGAGGGTGTCTCCCGCAAAGCGTATCCACTTTTTGGGCGCTCGTCTTCACTTTTCTTGGAAATAGACGCTGTTTTGTGGAAAAATCTTGACACGAAAAAAGTCGTCAGAACGGCAGTTTTCCACCTCTCCGATGCCAATTTTTACACAAATCGCTACAAAAAGATACACCTCTTCACTAAATATTTAGATGAATTAAGTAATGGGTTTCCTAAATTCACTTCTGTTAGCATAGAATCCTCCCAAAAATCCGTGTTCTTCCTCTCCCGGGATGCTCCGCGGTCGTTAAAATTTGTTGTGGATAGGCCAAGCATCGCGGGGGCGGGGGCTTGTCGCAACAAGTCCCGGATCCGTCGCAACAAGTCCGGGACTTGTCCTTTTTTCTTCGGGACTTTTTTCTCCGCGTGGCGGCCTTGTTGGAAAAGTGTTTTTGACAGTATATGTCAAAAACGGGATTCTTTTAACACTCTGAAGGGCGGCGTGGCTGCGTTGCTTGGGCCGAAGCATGGGGGCGTCGAAAAAAACGCATTCTCGCGGCCTTCGCGCACACTTTTTGAGGGGGTGTCGCTTCACGATAAGCGTCGAAAAAGGGTGTGCGCGGGAGCGTTCTAAGAAAGCGGCTGCTTTCTCCTCTTTCCTGAGAAAAAGGAACAGCGGCCGGTGGTGCCGTCCCAAAACGACAACTCCGCCCATGGCGGA
>CAZXFS010000029.1:0-26158 GCA_964640535.1 uncultured Prevotellamassilia sp.
CTCTTGTATGCCCTCTTCCGTCTCCTCCTCGCGTCGCCTCTCTCCCGGGCGCTTTGACTGTGCGGGTAAGAATCCGGCGGTGCTTTCTTTGCCTTCTGTGGGGGGTGGCCTTGGCACCGGCCTTTTAGACCTCCGTCCTTCCCCCACCTGAAACTTTTTTCAAAAAAACAGGTGGAACGGTGGTATTTTTCAGAAAAATCTTGACACGCAAAAGAGGCTCGGAAACGCGCGAAAATAGTGTCGCGACGGTTGATTTCGCCCCGAAAGTGCCCGGAAGGTGGGAAAGTTGCGGCAGGATTTATCTTCCATTAAGGATTTGCGCCTCTGTTTTTACGTTCGTTGACGCAAAAGGCGCCGTTCCTTCGTCGTTTTTTGGAAAAAAGTCGTGGAGATGGCCGTCCGTGAATACCGTTCGGTTGTTAAATATTTTAAGGGTTGGAACAAGACATGCGAGGGCCGCCGTGCGTCGCAACAAGTCCCTGATTCGTCGGAACAAGTCCGGGACTTGTTGAAACTTCTCCGGGACTTTTCTCGCCGCGCGGCGGCCTTTCTCCTTTCTCCGTTTTGACAGTATATGTCAAAAACGGCGATTTTTTAACGCTCCGGAGGGCCTCGTGCGTGCGTTCTTTGGCCTCCTGTCAAGGAGCGGTGAAAAAGAACGCCTTCTCGCGGCCTTCGCGCACGATTTTACACCCCCTCTCGCTTCACGATAAGGCGGCATAACAGTAGGCCGTCGTGCCTCCCTCGTCCTATCGGCGGGAGGACGTTCGGTGGCGGGGTGTCTCTCTCCGCCCATCGTCTTTCTGCATAGTGTCATCGTATGAAAACGACGTCCTCCCCCTTGCGCTCGGCGGTGTGGGTAGGCCGGGACAGGGGGGAGGACGTCACTGTTGCGGGAGTCGCCTTATCGGTTGAGGATAAACTTCATGCTGACGCCGAAGTCCTGTGTCGTCGTGGGATAAGACGACGAGGTGAGGAGGGGCTTGTTCATCTGTCGGTCGTAGTAGGCCGTGAGGGTAAGGAACTTGCTCAGGGCATAGTCGGCCGAGAAAGACACCTGAACGGCCTTATTGCCGCTGGTGGCCTGCGTCAGTACGGTGGGGATGTCGCGGCAGAGGGCGCTCTGGTTGCGGAAGGAGATGTCGAAGCGCAGGTTGAGGTCGTTGGAGAAGCCGCCGGTTGGGGTGGTGTTGCTCTTCTCGCCGTCTTTCTTGCCGGCGCCTTTCTTGCTGCGTACCGTGCGCTTGGGCGTGAAGAGGTTGAGGTTGGCAATCTTATAGCCCGTGCCGATGACGAAGTCGTTGGAGCGTGTCTCCGTAATCTGCTGTGAGGTCATACTGAGGGTGAGGACGCGCGTCTTGCGGTATTCCACCTTCGCCGTCAGGTTGTTGTTGAAGGTCATGTCGACGCCCACGAGCGGTGAGAAGCTCTCGTTGATGCTGACGGTGGAGATGTCGTACATACAACTGGGGACGGGGTTGCCGCTGGCTACATCCTGCACGAAGCCGAAGCCGTTCATATATTCCTGATAGGACGTATAGGTGCTGTAGGAACCTACGGAATAGACACTCTTATAACTGTGGTTGAGGTTGAAGCTCTTAAACACCTTCTTCATCTTCTTCAGTTTGGAGAGCCCGCCGTAGCTGACGGTCCAGTTGGGGAGCAGACGGGTCAGGGCGGGGAAGATGTCCGTGCTGTGGCCGCCGCCGGCATAGGTGCTGAGGAAGGCCGGTATCATCACGTCGGCGGCATAGCGGTCGACGGTGCCGTTGGCGGCATCGAAGGGTTTCCCGGCGAGGGTGGTGCCCTGAGGATAGGTGGCACCGCTGTAGATGTCTTCCACGCGTTGGCGGAAACCGTCGAGGGCGGCGACAAACTTGTTGAAGGCCTTGCTGCGATAGCCGTTGTTGGCCGATCCTGTGCTCTCGAAGGCGGAGCCGATGGAGATGGTCGTCATGGTGAAGCTGCCGCTGCGGGTGACGGGCATTCCCTCATACATATACTGGATGCTGCTGGCCTTGTTGACGGTGCGGCTGGCGGTGAGGTCGATCTTGAAGTCGCGGAAGGGCTCGAGGGTGGCGCGTATCTGTAGGTCTTCCGTCTGATTGGTGGTGGCGGGCGTGGTGACGCTGTCACCCATCAACAGCCAGCCTCGCTCGGCGGCGCGGCGGATGTAGCCGTCGCCGGTGAGGCCGAAAGCAAAGTCGAGACCGGGCTGCAGACCGCCCTCGGAGCGTTGGCCGAAGTAGTCGCCGATGTTGGGGAGGAAGCCGGGCAACGACATGTTGTAGCGATTCTGATAGGACACGCTGACGTTGCGCACCATCATCAGGGCGCGCGAGGTGTATTGCAACGCCTTATACCATCCCATGTCCTCCGTGCGGCGCCGCGGCGTGACGGTGAGTTTCACGGTGGCGGTGTCGAGGGTGGTGATGGAGATGCTGTTGGCATCGATGACCTTGAAGCGGAGAGGCATACGGCTGCCGTCACGACGGATGGCGGTGACGCGGATGTTCTTGTTCTTCTGGTTGTGGCGTACCACCGTCGCCGAGTCCGTGTTGAGGCGTATCTCTTTGACAAAGTTCTTGGGCTCCGCCTTCTTCGTCGTTGTGCTCGATGAGAACTTCTTGTTGACCTTCTTGAGGAACGGCACATGGTTGTAGAGCGTCTCCATCTTGAGGCGCAGGTTGGCGCCGGTGTTGCGCGAGTTGGCGATGGTGCCGCCCAGCGTGCTCCCGTTGTCGAGCTCTGCCCCGCGTGCCCAGTTGTAGGTGGAGGCATATTTCACATCCGCCGTCAGCCAGTCGAAGAGCGGCAGCTTGTTGAGCGGCAGTTGCCAGGAGAAGTCGAACGACTGCTGGTAGCTGAGCGGCGAGCCCATATGGAGGAGACTGGTACGCACGGAGTCCTTCCACGCCGTGTAGCTGTCGGGATAGAGCGACTTGTTGACGGGCGTATAGGGCTGTACGATCTCCGCATTGGTGCCGGAGGCAAAATTGGCGTGGATGTTCTTCGTCAGGTCCCAGCGCAGGGTGAAGCTGCGATTCCACAAGAAGTCGCTGGAGAAGGTCAGGGGGAGCGACGTATTCTCCAGGTTTTCCATATCGCGCTCCTGAAACTCGTAGTAGCTACGCTGGATATCGGAGTTGAAGGCAATGTTTTGCGGCAGGTAGTTGAGGCCGAAATCCTTGACGATTTTCAGCCATTTGCTCTTGCTCTTCATCTTCTTGAAGGGCTCGAAGGCTTTGTAGGTCGGCGAATAGTTATAATTGAAGTTCCACTTCCAGTTTTGGTCTTTCTCCCACGCCGTTGTCTCTCCGGTGGTGTTGCGTCCGCTATAGGCGTAGCTGAAGGAGAAGTTGGCGGGGTCGTAGGGCATGGGGTGACGCTTGGTAGCGATGTCGAAGCGCAGGTTCGACAGGCTGAAGTTTTTGCTCACCACCACCGTCTCGGCAATGTTGCGCAGCGAGTCCTTCTCCGCCTCCGTCGTGAGGGCGTCGAGGGCCTCGTCGAGCTCCATATCGGTGTCGAGGGGGTTGTAGCGCGGTACGGTGCGCTGCTTGGTATACGAATAGTAGATGGGCGCCTTCAGCTTGACCTTGTCGGGGAGGAAGCGGCCGGCTTCCACGCTGGTCGTCACGCTGTATTCATAGAGGTTGTCGTCGCGGCGTTGGCTGACGCTCTCTTCGAGACCGCCGAAGCCTTCCGTCTCGATGTGGCCGCGCAGGTTGACGGAAGCTACGTCGGACAGCTGCACGTTGAGGGTGCTCTGTGCCGCCCATCCTCCGTTGTTGGAGAACTCCTGCAGACGCAGCTCGTTGGCCCATACCTCCACGCTCTTCACGGCGCGGGAATTGTTGCGCACGCCAATCATGATGGTGCGCACCTCTCCCAACGACGGGTTACCCATGACGCTGATTTTGTTGCCGGGCTTGTCGGGGTCGTACTCGCTATAGAGCTGTGCATAGGAGGTGAGGCCGGCCGACTTCTGACGGTTGCGGTTGCGCTTGACGTCGGTCAGCAGCGAGAGGTCGATGTCGAGCATATTGTCGGTGGGCCATACCGCCAGCGGGCCGGCGCCGGAGTTGGCATACTGGCCGTCGGGCGTCACCTTGAGGGGTATCTCATATTCGTAGAAGTTGCTCTTGTAGTCGGATCCCAGACGGATGAAGAGGCTCGTCTGGTCGTCTTCCAACGTCTCGTCGCCCGGCAGACGGTTGGCGTGGCTGAACATCTGCAGGTGTTTGTAGCGGCGCAGGTCGAGCGACGTGTTCTTATAGACGGCGCGGGCATCGCCGGAGGCCAGATTCTCCACGGTGAGCGAGAGAGCCTGCTCGTTGTCTTGCAGGATTTGCTCCTGCCCCGGGTCGATGACGCGGCTGATGCCGGGGGGGATGACATAGTTGACGGGCGTCTTCTCGTTGTTCTCCTCAAAGTTGACGGCCGATACGCTGAGCTGTCCGCTGGCATCGGGGGCGGTGCCGTTATAGAGCGCCTGCTCGTAACTGCGCCATTCGCCGTGTACGAGCTTGAAGGTGGCCAGGCGCAAGACGACAGGTTGATCGAAGTCTGTCAGGAAGACGCGCATAAAGCGGATGCTGGAGAAGTCGCTGATGCCGCCCTCGCGCTTCTCATACTGGTCGATGGGGATGCGGAAGAGGTACCATGTCGTCGGCGACTGCTTGCCGTCGCGGGTGGTGGGAGTGGCGTCGCGCTTGTCGACGATGAAGTTGCGGCCCACGACCATGTCCTCGGGACTGATATGCACGCGGTATTGGAAATACTTCTCGTATTCCCCCAGCGTGTAGTCCTGGTTGATGTCTTCCACGTCGGGGGTCGTCTTATAGGCCGTACTGTATTTCTCCGGCGAGTTGGCGGCATCGACGGAGTTGCCGTTGGGGTTGTTGATTTGCTTGTAGCGCTCCAAGATAGGCGTCTGGGCGGCGTCGAAGTCCGAGCCGCGGAAATAGTGGTATTTGTCGGCCGAGGGCGCTGCGGCGATAGAGTCGTAGACCTCGGCGCGCACCGTGCCGCGGATGCGCGACAGGAAGTCGCTGTAAGTGGGGAAGGAGGCCTCCTCTTCGCTGCTCAGACCGTTGAGACCGACGTCCTGCTTCTGGCGGGCGTTGTTGGAGGTGTTGAAGGCGTAGGTGATGCTGTTCTGCGTCGGCACGCGCCCCCATACCGTCTCTGTGTACTGCGAGGGGTCGCCGTCGATGGGGAGACCGCTCTCGTAGAATTTCTTTCCATCCTTCAAGATGTCCTCACTGATTTCCCCCAAATTAAAGTAGAGGTTGCCGGAGAACGTCGTCCCCGCCTCCTGTGCCTTGATGAAGGGGTCCATCATCCAAAACTCGATGTACTCGATATTCGCTGTCTCGAAGTCCGATGTCTCCATCTTGCGCATCATTCCTCCCCAGCGCTGCTGCGGGTGGGGCAGGTGGCCGTCGCTGTCGAGGACGGGGTCGAGGTTGTAGGGACCGCGCTCTTGCGGGTAGTAGGCCAGGTTGAGCACATTGAGGGTCGACGACTCCTTAAAGTTGATTTGCTTGTTGGGAAAGAGCTCGTTCTTGTACACCTCGCGCACCCGGGGGTCGGAGAGTTGCTCCAAGTCGCTCTTGATATGCCCGGGGGTGAGCGAGGAGGAGCGGCGGGTGAAGAGCGGGTCTATATAATACCACGCCAGCAGCGCGCGGTTGTAGCCATAGCGCACGTCGTTGCTGTATTTCGACTCGGGGAAGAGGGAAGGCACGGAGCTGAGGCTCCATTCCGTCGGCGACGAGATGTCGATGTCGTTCTTGGCGTTCTCAAAGTCGTCGATATAGGAGGCGTTGCCCTGGGCCCCCTGACTCTTTCCGGCGATGAGCTGTGCCACCTCCGCCGTGAAGTTGATGCTGGAGGGGGCGGTGCAGTGTAGCAGCGGCAGTTTGTCGAGGGCATTGGTCAGCCACTGACTCTCCTTCTTGAGCGACATGTTGAGGCCCCAGAGGGTGTTGTTCAGTGGTTCGCTGCCCATCGACACCTTACTGGTCAGCGGCTTCTCGCCGAGGTGCATGAGGGTACCTCCTATGGAGAAGTCCTTAGAGACGTCGTACTGCCAGTTGAGGCCCACCATCGTCTTGCGCGACATCCCGTAGTTGGTGTTGCTCTCACAGCTGGCATTGATGGTGGTGCCGGCGTCGAGAATGCTTTGGTTGAGGATGGTGACGACGCCCGAACTGTAGTCGACGCGATAGTCGGAGCCTTCCGTCAGTGTGGTACCGCCGGCGGTCACCACCACGGAGCCGCGGGGAATATTGGTGGAGCCCAACTGTATCTCGTTGTTCTTGGAGGCTTTGTACTGTCCGGAGATTTCGTATTTGTTCTTCTCCGCTATCTGTTTGGCCGTTGTCTTGGTAGAGTCGTAGAGCTCCTGGAATACATAGCGTTCGCTGACGGCATCGTCGCCGATGACCTTGCGCAGGTTGCTGCCGAAGGGCTCCACAACGGGGAAGTAGACGCGGCCGTTGGTGGCGTCGATGGTATATCCCTCTACATAGTCGAAATAGCCGTTGGGGTTGCGCTTATTGTTGTTGTCCAAGCGGTCGAGGCCCATGAGCGAGAGTATCTTCTGACTCTTGAGGGCGGGCTCCGGGAGGTAGGAGAGGTAGACGCCGCTGGTGTCGCTGAGAATCTTGATGTCCAAGCGGAACTTATCTTTCTGCACCGAGGTGGCGCCGAGGGAATAGACGTTTTTCATCATCAAGTCCCAGTTGCCCATCTGCGGGGTGTTGGCCGTGTTCTTCAGGGCTTTGACAAAGAGTACGGACTTGTTGTCTTTGACATCCGACGAGAATTCACCCACCTGATAGGTCTGGCCGCGGTAGGTGTATTCGAAGGCGATGGCCAGTACCTGGTCTGTCTGGAGGGTGGACTTCAACGATACGTAGCCCAGGGCGGTGTTTAAACTATACTCCGAACTGCTCAGCAGACGGGCATTCTCCAATTTCTCATAGTCTGTCCCGCCCACCAGGCCGGCGCCGTCGAGCGTTGGTGTCGTCATCGAGATGTCGCGGGCGGCGAGGAGGTCGGTGGTCAGTACGTTGTAGAGCGTGTTGGCGCCGTTGGCGGGGACGGCGGTACTGCCGGCGACCCACTGCGCGTTACTGATTTTGTCGTGCTCGCCGAGGTCGGTAAAGGCAACGATGTTGCGTGTATTGGTGGTGACGCCGGTCTTATTGGTCACCCATATCTCTGCACGGTTGATGGTGATGCCGGAAAGAATGTTGGGAAGCTGCGACATGTTGTCGTCGTAGTGGTCGCGGAAATACTGCGCCAGGAAGAAGTGGCGGTTCTCGTCGTAGCTGTCGGCGGAGAAGGAGAAGCTGGTGAGCTGGACACCGCCCTTGGAGCTGACGCTTTGCGTGCTCGACTTCTTCTGCGACACCACCGTCTGCAGCTTCAGTTTGCCAAACTGCAGGTCGGTGCGCACGCCGAAGAGCGACGAGCCGCCTCGCACGAGGGAGGAGTTGGAGGGGAGCGATACGTTGCCGGCTTCTACGAGCTTGATGATTTCGTCCTCCTTGCCCTCGTAACGCAGCTTGATGTTCTGTGTGTCGAAGTTGAAGGTGGCTTCAGAATTGTAGTTGAAGTCCATATTCACCTTGTCGCCCACCTTGCCGTTCATGCTGAGGTTGATTTTCTCGTCGAAGTCGAAACCGAAGACGCGGCGGTTGCGTTCCGACAGCGACGGGTTGTCGACAAAGCGCGTATTGGCGCCCAACTTCAGTTCGGCACTACCTTGCGTCTTGATACGCACGCCGCCGGGGCCGAATATCTTGTTGGCTGGCCCGAGGTCGAAGTGCATATCCGTGAAGTCAAACTTATCCTTCCCCTTGGCTTGGAAGTCTTCCGCATTCTTGTTGCGGAAATAGGTGCGCATGGAGCGCGTCGTCACCCACTTGTCGTAGTCTTCTTGCGTCATGAAGAAGGGCGCCTCTAGAAAGTAGTCGCCCAGCTTGGTGCCGAAGCGATAAGTGCCGCTCTCCTCGTCGTAGTAGACGTCCGTCTGTAGGTTCTCCGGGTCTTTGAGATCGGCCGCCGTCCCTTTCTCTTCCATGTCTTGCGGCGTGGTAGTCTTTACTTGAAACCGTGGAGCGATGGTGTCGACGGGGGACGACGTGGCAGCGCCCGTCGCCGCGCTCTCCGCCGGCGAGGCGGTGATGAGGGACGAAAGGCGCGCGGCCATGGACATCGTGATGGCCATGGCGAGCAGGGTGAAGAATGCTATGTATAGCTTGGACTTCAAAATCGTGTAAGCGTATTTGACGAGGGAAGAAACGGCGTAGGCCGGACGGCACGCCCTCCGGGCATACTCCTTATTATAATAGTATCCGTTCCGACTATAATAGTTTCAGGCCCTCTTTGATAACTTGTTCTACGGGCAGTTCCGGCTTTGCCTTGACAACCTGTAATACCACTTTCTGGCTGGCGGCGGGCGGGAATCCCAGCATGGTGAGCGCCGCCACGGCCTCGTCGACGATTTCGCGGTTGGCCGAGGGAATGCCCTCGTTGCCGCCGGTGGCGCCGCCGGTGCCGAAGTCGAGCGCAATCTTGTCCTTGAGTTCTACGACGACGCGTTGTGCCACTTTGGGGCCGATGCCTTTCACCTTCTTGAGAAGGGCTATGTTTTCGTCGCGGATGATACCGCCGAGCTCAGCCGGTGTAAAGGCCGAGAGCATCATGCGTGCCATCTGTCCCCCGACGCCGGAGATGCTGATGAGCAGTTCGAAGAGCTCGCGTTCCTGCTTGGTGGTGAAGCCGTAGAGCAGGTGGGCATCTTCGCGGATGACTTCGTAGACGAAAAGCTTCACGTCGTTCTTGCCCTGGATGGCGCTGTATGTGTTGAGGGTGATGATGAGCTGGTAGCCGATGCCGGCAGCCTCGACGACGGCTGTTGTCGGGGTGAGCTCGTCCAGTTTTCCCTTGATGTATTCAATCATGAGTGAGTGGTGGAGATATGTTATAAAAACGTCGGGCAGCGCCCTTTATTGTAAGGGGCACTGTCCGAACGGGAGGGTTCTTTAGAAGGGGACGTCGGCCGAGGGGGGCGCAAAGGGGACGTCGGCAGCCGGTGGCGGCAGTTGGTCGCTGCTGACGGCATTGCCGGGGAAGGCCTCCTTCGCCATGCCGATATTCTCGCCGGGGAGGGGGACTACCGCGTCGTCTTCGGGGTTTTGGAAGCGTGCAAATTGTCCCTTGAAGGTGAGGAGAACATCGCCGACGGCACCGTTACGGTGCTTGGCAATGATGATTTCCGCCTTCCCGCGGAGGTCGCGTCCGTTGTCCTCATAGATACGATAGTACTCCGGGCGGTGGATGAAGATCACCATGTCGGCGTCCTGCTCGATGGCGCCCGATTCGCGGAGGTCGGAGAGCTGGGGGCGTTTCCCCTCATTCCCTTCGCGTGATTCCACACCACGGTTGAGCTGCGACAGGGCAAGGATGGGGATGTTGAGTTCCTTGGCCAAGCCCTTGAGGGAACGGCTGACGTTGGACACCTCTTCCTGACGGCTGCCGAACTTCGTTCCCGAGGCGTTCATCAGTTGCAGGTAGTCAATCATGATGAGCTTGACGCCGTGCTCGCGCACCAGACGTCGCGCCTTGGTGCGTAGCTCGAACACCGACAGCGAGGGCGTGTCGTCGACGTATAGCGGTGCGCCGTAGAGGTCTTTGATGCGGTGGTCTAGCTGCCCCCATTCGTAGGGCGCCAGCTGTCCGCTCTTGATTTTTTCGCCGGTAATCTCGCAGACGTTGACGATGAGACGGTTGACCAACTGTACGTTCGACATTTCGAGAGAGAAGAAGGCCACGGGGATTTTTTGGTCGACGGCGATATTCTTTGCCATGCTGAGGGCGAAGGCCGTCTTACCCATGGCCGGGCGTGCCGCCAGGATGACGAGGTCGGAGTTCTGCCATCCGCTGGTCATCTTGTCGAGCTGGTGGAAGAGGCTGGCAATGCCGCTCAGTCCGTCGCTGCGTGCCGCTGCTTTTTGCAGCATGTTGTAGGCGTCGTTGATGACGGGGTCTATCTGCGTGTAGTCCTTTTTGAGGTTGTTTTGTGATATCTCAAAGAGGTCGCCTTCCGCCTCCTGCATCAGCGTGTCGACGTCTTGTGTGGCATCGAAGGCCTTCTCCTGAATGCGGCTGGTGTAGGAGATGAGCTCACGCGCCAGACTCTTTTGTGCAATGACGCGAGCATGATATTCGATGTGTGCCGACGAAACCATAAGGCCGCTCAGCTGGGTGATGTAGAAGCGTCCGCCGACATCTTCCAGGCATCCCATTTTCTCGAGCTGCGCGGTCACCGTGAGGATATCTACCGGTTTCTGCTCGATGTATAGCAGGCGGATAGCTTCGTATATCTTCTGATGTCTCGGGTCGTAGAAGCTTTCCGGCTTGAGTATCTCGCTGACGATGGTGAAGGCGTCTTTCTCGATGAGGAGGCCACCGAGTACCGCTTTCTCCAGTTCCGGTTCCTGCGGCTGCAGGTGTCCGTAGTTGTCGGTCTCCGGCGCTCCGCGTCGCGGCGTGCGACGAGTGGCGCCTTGCGTATTTCGTGTGTAGTTGTTAGGTTCTGGCATAAGGTGTTATTCTGCTAATCGTTCGTAGCATCCCATGTCCGGTGCCGTGTCGCTCAGTCGGCTGTTCCCGTTGCGGTCGGTGGGGTAGTACTGGCGGCTGATGGCGGCGTCGGCGGCATTGACTGCCGGCGAGAGGTTGTTGAGGCCGAAGGTGAAGATGAGGCGGGTGAGGTCGAAGTCGGGGAAAAAATTCTTCTCCCGGCAGATGCCGTCGTTGTTCTTACCGTCGTCCCACAAGCAGGAGCGGATGCCGTCTGCCGTCACTTCCGGCGTGTTGAGGAGGCAGTGGTCGAATTCGTAGAGGAAGGCATCGTCGGTATACCGCTCGGAGGCGGTCGCCATGATTTCGTCCTCGGAATAACCGGTGACGATGCAGTTCTTGAAGGTGGCACCATAGAGCGGCAGGCGCACGGCGCCGTCATAATTCGTATAGGTGAGTGCCACGCCGCGGTCGCTGCTGAAGGCGTAGAAGTTGGCGATGGTGCAATGGACAAAGGTGCTGTTGCCCCCCATGAGGGTGACGCAGCCGGCGCCGCCGTTGCTGAGCTGGCTGTTGCCGACAAAGACGTTGGCCATCCTCACGGTGAGGACGCCCTCGCTCATGTTGTGAATCATGGAGTTCTCTATGCGCAACTTCTCGCGGCTGACGTCTGACGAGTCGCAGACGATGCCCGTCGTCCCGCTGTGAATGTCGCAATAGTTGAGGCGGTTTCCGTAGCTCTCCTGTGTAAACTCTATGCCTCCCCATTGTCCGGGGATGCGGTCGTAGGCCTGTTGTGAAAACATATATCCCAGACGGTCACCGCGCATCATGACGGGAGACCGGAGAGAGCCTTCCGCCACCAGCCGTCCATGCACCACCAGACGGGCCTGAGGGTGGAAGTAGAGGGTGACGCCCTCGTGGAGGGTGAGCGTGGCGTCGTCTGCCACCACCAGACTGTCGGTGATGAGGTAGGGGCGGCGTCCGCTGAGAACGCTGTCGTGGTCTATCGTCGTCTGTTCAAGGGGGATGATGTCCTGCCCCCATGCTTGCAGTACGACCTCTTGTACCGCGCCTCCTTCCGTGGTAAACCGCAGGCGGTCGGTGGCCTTCACCGGCGCGTCGCTGTCTTGCTCGGGGAGGTTGGCAAAGAGGAAAACGCGGATGCTGTCGTGGGCGTTGACCTCGAAGCCCTCGCCGTGCCCGTTCTCCAGAAAGATACCGTCGACATTGACGCGGAATCCCGATGTGGACCCCTGCTCTTGGTCTACCGTCACGAGGCGGATGGCCTTGTCGTTGGGGTTGTACACCTCAAAGGTGTAGGTGTTGGAGGCACGGCCGCTGATGATGGTGTCGAGGGAGAGGGTGTCGCAGGAGAATGTCAGACGGTCTGTTGCCGCCGTGCTGTATACCTCATCGTCGAGGCAGGCGGTGGGCAACAAACATGACAGCCATAGGAGGATACCCCCTATCCATAGGGGGCGTCGTAGCAAGCGGGGAGTCTGTGTCTGCATGGGCGACAGTCCTTAGACGTGACGGAGAATGTCGAGCAGGTGATCCCATACCATCTGTACGGTGGGGATAAGCAGGCGCTCGTCGGGGGAGTGTACGCCGCGCAGCGTCGGGCCGACACTGATCATATCCAGGCCGGGATACTTTTCGCTGAAGAGACCGCACTCCAATCCGGCATGGATGGCCAGAATCTTGGGCTCCTTGTGGAAGAGGCGTCGGTAGCTCTCGGTGGCAATTTTGAGCAGTTCGCTGTTCGGGTTCATCTTCCATCCGGGGTATCCCTCGTTGGTACTTACCTCCGCGGCGCCGCCGAGCTCAAAGGTGGCTCTGACGGTGGCCGTCATATTGAGCAGGGCCGACGGCACGCTGCTGCGCTGGCTGGTGGTGACCACGATGCGGTCGCCCTCGCGGCGGATGCTGGCCAGGTTGGACGACGTCTCTACCAACCAGTCCAAGTCTTGGCTCATGGCGAATACGCCGTTGTGGAGTGTGCGCAGCGTCAGCAACAGGCGGCGGGTGGCTTCCTGTGTCATCGCTTCCGTGGCGGCTGTCTCGCTCTCCAGATAGAAGGCGAACGTCTTCTCCGTGGTGGCATACTCCTCTTCGATGGCCGTCTGATACAGGTTGAGGGCGATGCGCACCTGCTCTTTCTCGCTCATCGGCAGGGCGCAGACGGCATATCCCTCACGCGGGATGGCGTTGTGGAGGCCGCCGCTTTGAATATCTACCAGTCGCAGCGGCGTCTTCTCCTGCAGGTCGCAGAGGAAGCGCACCAATACCTTGTTGGCGTTGGCGCGTTTTTTGTTGATATCGTCGCCGGAGTGTCCGCCGGTAAAGTTCTTTACGCCGATGCGGAAGGTGAAGTATTCCTTGTCGTTGAGGGGCTGTGCCTCGTAGCGGAAGGCCGCCGTGGTGCGGGCGCCTCCGGCGCAGCTCACGAAGATTTGTCCTTCGTCTTCCGAGTCGAGGTTGATGAGTAATTTGCCGGTCATAAACCCGGGCTTCATCCCCATGGCACCGGTGAGTCCCGTCTCTTCGTCACGGGTGAAGACACATTCTATCGGACCGTGAGTGATGTTGTCAGACTGGAGTATCGCCATTTGCATAGCCACGCCGATGCCGTCGTCGGCGCCCAGCGTGGTACCGTTGGCTGTCATCCATTCACCCTCGATGCGTGTTTCAATGGGGGAGTGGTCAAAGTCGAAACTGCCGTCGCTGGGTTCGCATACCATATCCATATGGCTTTGCAGAATAACGGTGGGCAAGGCTTCGAGGCCCGCTGTTGCCGGCTTGCGGATGAGCACGTTGCCGGTCTCGTCGACGAGTGTTTCGAGGCCCAGACGTTTTCCAAAATCTTCCAGGAAGGCAATCATCTGCTCTTCGTGTTTGGAGCGGCGGGGCACTTTGTTGACGGCTGCGAAGCAGTCAAAGACAATTTTTGGGGTGAGTTCCATAATGGCGTGATGTTTTGAGTCGGAATAAGGGGGCGACGCTGTTTTCGGTCTGCGGATAGAATCCAAGTTTCGCTCGGGAGTAAAAAAACAGGCAAGCTTGCTTTTTCACTCCTTTCTGATGGAGGCTTGCACTATCTTTATAGAAGCTATGCTTCGCTCGGGAGTAAAAAAACAAGCAAGCTTGCTTTTTCACTCCTTTCTGATGGAGGCTTGCACTATCTTTATAGAAGCTATGCTTCGCTCGGGAGTAAAAAAACAAGCAAGCTTGCTTTTTCACTCCACTCGCTTGCACTATCTTTGCAGCGATGCGTCAACGCAAGAGCAAATTTATAAATAATGTTACAGACACTTCTCGTTTCTCTGTTAATAATTGCAATATGTGTGGGGCTCCTTGCCATTCGCCTCTTTTTTGGAAAGCCTTTTGTGCATACCCATATTGACGGCAATGAAGCATTGAGGAAAAAAGGCATCCACTGTGCACAATCTTACGACGCCGAGATGCGGGCGCCGCGGCGCCATGCCGTCCGGGAGCGTCCTCACACGTCTACCCACGAAACAACTCATAAAAAATCATGAACGCAAAGATTTTATCGGCTGTGGCCCTCGCTGTGGCCACGCTTACCGCTTGCCAGGGTGGCAAGAAAGAAAACACCCCCACATCGACGCCTGCCGCTGCCTCTTCCGCGGTGAAGATGGCCTATGTCAACCTCGACAGTGTGCAGGAGCACTATCAGTATTTCCTCGAAGAGAAAGCGGCCGCCGAGAGCTTGGTCAATTCCTACCAGAGCGCCGTGCAGCAGAAGGAAAGCGCGCTGCAGCAGATGCAGACCGACATTCAGCAACGGATGCAGAACGGCAAGATAACCTCCGAGGAACAGTATAAGAGCGAAGTGGCTAAGTTCCAGCGTCAGCAGGAGGCCTATAGCCGCTATCGTACCGAGATGGAACAGAAGATTGCCGGAGAGCAGCAGCGCGTCAACGAGGCCTTGCAGGATAGCTTGGACCATTTCTTGGCAGAGTATAACAAGAGTAAGAAATATGCCTTCATCCTCAACAAGGCCGTACTTCTCTATGCCGACCAGGCCATGGATATCACCGATGAGGTGATTGCCGGACTGAATAAGCGGTATAAGAAGAATAAGTAAGGAGAACCATAGTATAATAAGGAGTAAAGAATATCCTATGTCACGACGTTTCCTCATTCTGATGGCGCTTTCTCTGGTGGCTCTCCTGCCGGTGGCCGGCCAGCGCAAGGGAAAGACGTCTGCCAAGACTCCGGCGAAGACCGCCACCAAGACGACGGTCAAGAAGACGGCTGCCGAGGTGAACACCACGACGGTAGAGGCCCTGCTGGAGGACTATCGCTTCACGGAGGCCGCCCGCCTGTTGGAGCGCGACCTTCAACAGGCCGCACGGACGGCTCAGCCGACGACGCCGTTGGAAGAACGGCTGCGCCGGGCCCGTTTGGGGGCCGATATGTTGCGGGGAACGGAGAAGGTGACGTTTGTCGATAGTGTGGTGGTGCCGAAGAAAAACTTCCTCCGTGCCTACCGCCTGAGCCGCAGTCAGGGGACACTGGCGCCGCTGGCCGAACTGATACCCGCTTGGGCACAACGTGCGAGCGGGGAAGTGGCCTACCGCAACGAGTGGGGCGACCGTGTCTTGTTTGCCGCTCCCGATAGTGCCGGGCGGCGGAAACTCTTCTCCACCGACCGCTTGGGAAACACCTGGAGTACTCCTACCTTATTAAAAGGCCTTTGTGCGGACGACGATGTCGCCGACTATCCCTTCCTGATGCCCGATGGTGTCACCCTCTACTTTGCCGCACAAGGTGAGGAGAGTCTGGGGGGATATGATATCTTTGTAACGCGCTACAACCGCGACAGTGGTACCTTCCTGCGTGCCGAGAATGTGGGCATGCCGTTCAACTCTCCCGCCAACGACTACCTGATGGCTATCGACGAGGCCACCGGCGTGGGCTGGTTTGTCTCCGACCGTCGCCGGAGCGCCGACAGCGTCTGCGTATATACTTTTCTGCCTTCGGCCTCACGCGATGTCTACGAACTGTCCTCCGACAATGAGGCCTTGGTGCGTCGTCGCGCCCGGTTGAGCTCGGTAGCCGAGAGTCAGGAAGGGGCCGGCGAAGCCGTTGCCGCCGCCCGTCAGCGTCTGGCCGCTTTGGCCGCCTCCGGCGGTACGTCGGCCGCCTCCGTGTCGCGCTATGTCATCAGCGACAATACGGTGTATACCTCCTTGTCGCAATTCCGCAGCGCCGAGGCACGCCGCTGTGCCGCGCAGGCCGACAGTCGCCGACAGCAGTGGGAGGCGTTGCAGCAGCAGTTGGAACAGTTGCGCACCGCCTACGCCGCGACGCCCT
Source organism: uncultured Prevotellamassilia sp. (assembly GCA_964640535.1). Taxonomy (GTDB): domain Bacteria; phylum Bacteroidota; class Bacteroidia; order Bacteroidales; family Bacteroidaceae; genus Alloprevotella. The sequence continues at coordinate 15,946 of CAZXFS010000029.1, forward strand.
CGCGCACCGTCGGTGCGCAGATACAGCGGTTCGAACAGCAGAGTGATTCCCTGCGCGAGCAGTGGGTCGCCGCAGAGCGCGCCATGCGGCGGGCAGAGCGCCAACAGTAGTCACCGTCATCGGTGGTGCGCCATGGCTGATGTCGGGATGATAAGGGGAAACTCCTCTGTATAAACCACCTTGTAAACGATAAAAGGTATGAAAGACTATTTTGAACCTTCGGAACTGATTATTCACCCGGACGGCAGTATTTTTCATCTGCACCTGCGGCCGGAACAAGTGGCCGATAAGGTGATACTTGTCGGCGACCCGGCGCGCGTAGATACGGTGGCGGCGCATTTCGACACCCGCGAGTGTGAGGTGAGCAGCCGAGAGTTTCATACCATCACCGGGACGTATCGTGGCAAGCGCCTCAGCGTCCTCTCCACCGGTATCGGGTGCGACAACATAGACATCGTGATGAACGAGCTCGACGCGTTGGCCAACATCGACTTCGCGACGCGCCGTGTACGCCCCCGCCTCCGTCGGTTGGAACTGGTGCGCATCGGCACCTGCGGCGGCCTGCAGCCCTATACGCCCGAGGGGACGTATATCGCCAGCGTCATCAGTATCGGTATGGACGGTCTGCTCAATTTCTACGGGCGGCGCGACGAAGTCACCGACAACGCCCTCGAAAGCGCCTTTCTGGCAGCCATGCAGTGGCACGGGGCACAGTGCATCGCGCATCCTTATGCCGTCCATGCCGACGCCGACCTCATCCGTCGCATCGCCGCCGACGATATGGTGCACGGCATCACCGTGGCCTGCGGCGGCTTCTTCGGCCCTCAGGGACGCGAACTACGCATCCCTCTGGCCGACCCGCGTCAGAACGAGAAGATAGAAGCCTTCAGGTATGGCGACCTTGCCATCACCAACTTCGAGATGGAGAGTAGTGCCCTGGCCGGCCTTGCCCGCTTGTTGGGGCACAAGGCCCTCACCTGTTGTATGGTGGTGGCCAACCGCGTAGCGGGCCGCGCCGATACGAACTATCAGAACTCTATTGACGGTTTGATAAAAACGGTGCTCGACAGGTTCTGAGCGACGCTTCCGGAAGCATTTATCCTTGAGAGGGGAGGGGACAGAGAGGCCCTTTCCCTCTATTCTTTTTGCGGAGATGCCGAAATCTGGAGGGAAAAAGATGAAAACGTGCGAAAAATCTTGACGCGCGAAAGGGAGCGGAAAAATGTAAATCGGGCACTTTACGAACCTAAATCACGAAATTTTTTTATAGAGATAGACAAATTTTTACTCAGATTTAGGAGAAAGAAACATTTTAGCCCGGAAAAATCACAGATTTTCACGAGAAAAATCCACGAAACCGCCGTTTCTCCTTCGCTTCAAAGGGCGGGAAGACACGCGCAACTGTTAAAAGATTTTACAGTCCGGATTCGGAAATCCGGGGTGGCGGCGCGGTGCAACAAGTCCCGGACTCCTTCTAACAAGTCCCGGACTTGTTGAAACTTCTCCCGGACTTGTTGCGCCGCGCGGCGGGCCTGCGCTTTTCGTACTTTTGACAGTATATGTCAAAAACGCCGACTTTTTAACACTCGCTGCGGCGTCGTGCGTGCGCTGCTTCGGGCGCAGGGGCGGGACGGTTGGGAAAAACGCATTCTCGCGGCCTTTGAACATATTTTGACACCCCCTCTCGCTTCACGATAAGGACGACGCTCCAAGAGAAGGCAGCGGCAACCGTTGGCGCGGCATTTCGGGGGTGGTTGTCAAGTGAGTATCTCAAAATGAGCGCCGGGAGTGTATTTTGTGCCCCGTGGGGGAGGGAGCGTTGGATTTTTTCCTAAATTTGCAACGCATAAACTAAAAACCACCCATAAGAAAGAACGATATGTTACGAATTGCCGTACAGGCCAAAGGCCGTCTGAATGAAGATACCATGGCATTGTTTGCCGATGCCGGTATCCGTGTTTCCGCCAGCAAGCGTCAGTTGGTGGCGCGTGCCGGTGGCTTTCCGCTGGAAGTACTCTATTTGCGTGATGACGACATCCCCCAAGCTGTAGAAATGGGCGTGGCCGATGTGGGCATCGTGGGACTGAACGAAGTGGCCGAGAAGGGTCTCGCCGTGAGCGAGGAGATGCGGCTGGGCTTCGGCGCGTGCCGCATTGCCCTGGCTGTGCCTCGCGAGGCCGACTATACTGGTTTGCAGTGGTTTCAGTCGCGCCGCGTGGCGACCTCTTATCCGCGTATCCTCCGCCGTTTCTTCGAGTCCCATGGCATTGCCGCCGACATTCACGAGATTGCCGGTAGCGTAGAGATAGCTCCCGCCGTAGGGATGGCCGATGCCATCTTCGACATCGTCTCGTCGGGCGGCACCCTGGTGCAGAACGGACTGCGCGAGGTGGAGAGCGTCTTCGACTCCGAGGCCGCCCTCATCGCCCGCACGTCGCTCCCGGCCGAGAAGCGTGAAGACGTAGAGAAGCTCAAGTTCCGCTTCCGATCTATCGTCGACAGCCGCGGCATGAAGTATGTGCTGATGAATCTCCCCAAGGCACGTCTGGAAGAGGCGGTAGCCCTGCTCCCCGGTATGCGCAGCCCGACGGTGCTGGCACTGGCCGACCCCGCCTGGTGCTCCCTCCACGTAGTCATCCGTGAGGAGGAACTATGGGAAAAGGTGGAAGCCCTCAAGGGACTGGGAGCGGAAGGCATCCTCGTCCTCGCCTTGGAAAATATGATACGCTGACAGACGCTCTTTCCGGGAGGCCGACGAGGTCTTTGTTTCTCCCGAGAAGGAGTCTCCCCAATAGAGGGGGAACTCACGACGGGACGCCCTCTATTGATAGGGCAGTCCTGAGGGATGAACGCCCTATTCCTCGGAAAAGAACCGGCTCCCGGTTGCTCCAACAGCACGAGCCCATTTACAGAACCTCCATAGAATAAAATAGGTATGGAAATAGTTATCCATCCCGAACGGGCACAGTGGCCCGCTCTTACACGACGTAATATTCCGGACGACAGTGCTATCGAAAGCGCTGTGGCCGACATCGTAGAACGCGTGCACCGCGAGGGCGATGCCGCCCTGCGCGACTATGCCCTGCGCTTCGACGGCGCCGAACTCTCCGTGCTGGAGGTGACGCCGCAGGAGCGACAGGCCGCTGCCGCCGCCGTCGCCGAAGAGGTCAAGGCGGCCATCGCCGTGGCGGCCAAGAATATCGCCGCGTTCCATACGGCACAGCGCCCCGCCCCGGTCGACCTGCATACGCAGGCCGGCGTGCATTGCGTACAGCGGGCGGTACCGATACAACGTGTGGGACTCTATATCCCCGGCGGCCGCGCTCCGCTGTTTTCCACCGTCCTGATGCTGGGACTCCCGGCACGCATCGCCGGATGCCGTGAGGTGGTCCTTTGCACCCCTCAGGGCAGGGAAGGGAATATCGCCCCGGAAATCCTCTATGCCGCCGACGTGTGCGGCATCACCCATATCTACCGCATTGGTGGGGCGCAAGCCATTGCCGCCATGGCCTATGGCACGGAGAGCGTGCCGCGCGTCGACAAGATCTTCGGTCCCGGCAACCGTTACGTCACCAAAGCCAAACAGTATGTCAGTCGCTCGACCGCCATCGATATGCCCGCCGGCCCCTCGGAGGTGCTGGTGATGGCCGATGCAACGGCGCAGCCCGCCTTTGTGGCCGCCGACCTCCTGTCGCAGGCCGAGCATGGCCCCGACAGCCAAGCCATCCTCGTGTGCGACAGCGAAGCCATCGCCACCGCCGTGGCCGCCGAGGTGGAGCGTCAGACGGCCTTGCTGCGTCGGGGCGAGAATGTCGCCGCCTCGTTGTCGAAGAGCCGCATCGTTGTCGTGCCGACACGCCGGGAGATGATAGACTTTGCCAATGAGTATGCGGCCGAACACTTGATTATCTCCATGGCATCACCGTGGGAGGTGGCCGACGCCATTACCGCCGCGGGGAGCGTATTCATCGGCAACTACTCACCGGAGAGTGCCGGCGACTACGCCTCTGGCACCAACCATACCCTCCCCACCGGGGCTTGGGCACGCTCCTACAGCGGTGTCAACCTCGACAGCTTCCAACGTAAAATCACCTATCAGGAACTCTCACAGGAGGGGCTCGCCGCCTTGGCACCCACTATCATCGCGATGGCCGATGCCGAGGGCCTCGACGCGCATGCCGCCGCCGTCAAGGTGCGGCAGCCGACGTCGGACGCCACCCGTTGACCCTCCCTTTCTCCCCAACCATTTGCATCATGAAACAGTCAGCCCCCTTGCAGCTTGTGCGACCGTGCATCCTCCGTCTGGCCCCGTATTCCACCGCGCGCGATGAATATCAAGGCGGGGATATCAGCGTGTGGCTCGATGCCAACGAGAGTCCCTACGACAACGGTGTCAACCGCTACCCCGACCCGCACCAGCGCGCTCTGAAGGCCCTGCTGAGCGAGATAAAGGGCGTCGATGCCGACCGCCTCTTTGTGGGCAATGGCAGCGACGAGGCCATCGACCTGGCCTTCCGCATCTTCTGCAACCCCGGCGTCGACAATGTCGTAGCCATCACCCCGAGCTATGGGATGTATGCCGTCTGTGCCGCCACCAACGACGTGGAACTGCGCGAAGTGCCCCTGAAGCCCGACTTCTCCCTGCCGACAGAAGACCTGCTGGCGGCCTGCGACGCCCATACGAAGCTGATGTGGGTGTGCTCGCCCAATAACCCCACGGGAAATGCTTTTCCCACAGAACAACTGGAATCGTTGGCCGACCGCTTCGAGGGCATCCTCGTTGTCGATGAGGCCTATGTCGACTTCTCGGAGAAGGGTTCCCTGCTCCCCGTGCTCGATCGTCATCCCAACCTCCTCCTCCTCCAAACACTGTCGAAGGCGTGGGGCATGGCCGGCCTGCGACTGGGACTGGCCTTTGCCCATCCCGACATCGCCCGCCTCTTCGCACGGGTGAAATACCCCTACAACGTCAACGGCCCCACCCAGCAAACCGTGATGCAGCACCTGCGACGCGGCGTGGAACTGCAGGTGGCGGAAATTAAGCGCGAACGGCAACGACTGGCTGCCGAGCTCCCTCTGCTGCCCGTCATTCACGAGGTGTACCCCTCGGATGCTAATTTCTTCCTGGTACGCACCGCGCAGGCCGATGATTTGTATGAACACCTGGTAAGCAAGGGCATCATCGTGCGCAACCGCACACGCATGCCGCTGTGCAGAAACTGTCTGCGCCTCACCATAGGAACGCCGCAGGAGAACGACCGATTGCTGGACGCCCTGAGAGCGGCTTCAAAAAACGAGAAAAGATGAACACCTCCCTACAACCCCGCAAGCGCGCCTTGTTTATCGACCGCGACGGCACCATCCTGCGAGAGCCGGCCGATGAGCAAATCGACAGCCTCGAAAAGGTGGAATTTGTGCCCGGCGTCATCAGTGCCCTCCGTAGCATCCGGGAGTTGGACTACGAGCTGGTGATGGTGTCCAACCAGGACGGGCTCGGCACCGACAGCTTCCCCGAAGAAACCTTCCTGCCGGCTCACCGCTTGATGGTGAATACGCTGGCCGGCGAGGGCGTCCGCTTCGACGCCGAGTATATCGACCGCAGCTTTCCTGCCGATAACGCCCCGACGCGCAAGCCGGGGACGGCCCTACTCACGGCCTACATGAACGGCGACTACGACCTGGCAGAGTGCTTCGTCATCGGCGACCGCGTCACCGACGTCCAGCTGGCACACAACTTGGGGGCAAAGGCCATCCTCCTGCAACCGGCCGACGTTGCCGCGGCGCAGCTCAACGCGGAGCAGCAGGCGGCGTTGGCGCTGGCCACCGACGACTGGGGCGCCATTGCCGAGTATCTACGCGCTACCCGCCGCAGCGCCGACATTGTGCGGCGGACGGCAGAGACCGACATCCACGTGGCCGTCGACCTCGACGGGCGCGGTGAGACACGGATAGACACCGGCCTGAAGTTCTACGACCATATGCTGGCCCAGTTGCCCCATCACGCCGGCATCTCTCTGGTGGCCACCTGTCGGGGCGACTTGGAAGTCGACGAGCACCACACGATGGAAGACGTGGCCATCGCCCTCGGCGAGGCCTTGCGGCGCGCCATGGGCGACAAGCGCGGCGTAGAGCGCTACGGCTTCGTCCTCCCGATGGACGAGAGCCGCGCCATGGTCCTGCTGGACTTTGGAGGCCGTGCCGAGTTCGTATGGGACGTGACGTTCACGCGAGAATATGTGGGCGACACCCCCACCGAGATGTTTAAGCACGTCTTCGGTTCCCTCTGCTCCGCCATGCAGTGCAACCTGCACGTCGTGGCGCGCGGTGAGAACAACCACCATCTGATAGAAGGCGTCTTCAAGGCCTTTGCCCGCGCCTTGCGCCAAGCCATCCATCGCAATGTATTCTCCTATGAACTTCCTTCGAGCAAGGGAGTCCTTTAGGCAAATCCTCTTATCCTTCTTATGATAGCTATCGTTGATTATAAGATGGGCAATCTCCGCTCGGTGGAGAATGCTCTGCACCGCCTCGGCGCCGACTATGAAGTGACGGCCGATGCGGCCATCCTGCAGCGCGCCGACCGCGTGCTGCTGCCGGGCGTCGGCAATGCCGCCGAAGCCATGGATAATCTGCGCGCCGCCGGCCTTCCGGAGGTCATCCTCGGTTTGCGACGCCCCGTCTTGGGCATCTGCGTCGGTATGCAGGTGATGTGTCGCGACACGGAGGAAGGGCCTGCCGTCGGGCTGGGCATCTTCGACACCCATGTGCGGCGCTTTGTGCCGACAGCCGACGAGAAGGTGCCCCATGTGGGGTGGAACACGATAGGCAATTTGGACTCCCGTCTCTTTAAGGATATAGAGCGCGGCAGCCACGTGTACTACGTACATTCCTATCGTGCCGACTTGTGCCAGGACACTATCGCCACTACGCGCCACGGCGTCCTGTTTAGTGCCGCCCTGAAATACGAGAACTTCTACGGCACCCAGTTTCATCCCGAGAAGAGCGGCGATGTAGGCGAACAGATATTGCGTAATTTCTTAAAGCTCTAAGACGATGACACAGATACTTCCTGCCATCGACCTGATTGAGGGACGCTGTGTGCGCCTCACACAGGGCGACTATCAACGTTGTACCACCTACGATGCCGTTCCCGAGGAGATGGTGCGTCGCTATGCCGACAGCGGGATGACGCGTATTCATGTGGTCGACCTGGACGGCGCCAAAGCCGCCGCGCCGCAAAACCTGCGCACGCTGGAACGGCTGGCACGCATCGACGGCGTGGAGATAGAGTGGGGCGGCGGACTGAAAGACGAGCACGCCCTGCGGCAGGCCTTCGACGCCGGCGCCACCTATGCCGTCGTCGGGAGTACGGCGGCGCGTCAACCGGCCCTGTTTGCCGAATGGCTGGAGCGCTTTGGCACCGACCGCCTCGTACTGGGCGCCGATGTGCGCGAAGGGAAAGTGTCGGTCAGCGGATGGCAGGAAGACCTCCATCTCACCATCGACGAATTGATTGCTCACTTCACCGCGCAGCAGCTCTCACAAGTCATCTGTACGGAGATATCGCACGACGGAAGTCTGCAAGGCCCCGCTTTGCCGCTCTATGTGCGTCTGCAGAAACAATACCCCGCCATCGACTTCACCGTCTCCGGGGGCATCTCGTCGATGGCCGACGTAGAGGCCGTCGCCGCCCATGGCCTGCGCCGTGTCATCATCGGCAAGGCTATCTATGAGCAGCGCATCACACTGAAAGAATTGGAACAGTTTATCCTCTCCGCATAAGTCATGTTAGCAAAACGTATCATCCCTTGCCTGGACGTGAAGGACGGCCGTACCGTCAAAGGCATCCATTTTGAAGGCCTCCGCGATGTGGGAGATGCCGTGGAATTAGGACAGCATTATGCCCGCGAAGGGGCCGACGAACTGGTATACCTCGATATCAGCGCCTCCCGCGAGGAGCGCAACACTTTTACGCGATTGGTAGAACGTATTGCCGACGGCATCCACATCCCCTTCACGGTGGGCGGCGGCATTGCAACGGTAGAGGACGCTGCGCGCCTGCTCGACGCCGGTGCCGACAAGATATCTATCAATAGTGCCGCCATCCGACAGCCGTCACTCATCGACGCCATCGCTACCCGCTATGGCGCTCAGTTTGTGGTGGTGGCCATCGATGCCCGCTTGGAAGATGACGGCCTGTGGCATGCCACCACCCACGGGGGGAGTCGCGCCACGGAACTGGAACTCTTCTCCTGGGCACGTGAGGCTCAAGAGCGAGGGGCGGGAGAAATCCTCTTTACCTCCATGAACCACGACGGGACGCGGCAGGGCTATCCCTGCGACACCTTTGCACAACTGTCGAGTCTGCTCTCCATCCCTATCATCGCCTCCGGCGGGGCCGGCAGCGTAGACGATATCGCCGATGTCCTCACCACAGGACATGCCGATGCCGCCTTGGCCGCCAGCATCTTCCACTATGGCGACATCTCCATCGGCGAGCTTAAGCACGGACTGAAGAAAAGAGGTATTCCCGTGAGGATATAAATGCTGCGACGCAGAAACCGTTTTTATTAGATTACCGAGGGCGGTCAGCGAGTGTACCACCCTTAAAAATATTGCTTATGAAATTCTCCGATTTCCACCTCGATAAATGCGCCGACGGCTTGTTGCCCGTCGTCGTCCAAGACGCCACCACGCTCAAGGTGCTGATGTTGGGCTATATGGACGAGCCCGCCTTTGAGACCACGCAGGCAACCGGCCGCGTCACCTTCTTCAGCCGCACACGTCGGCAACAATGGACCAAGGGAGAGACCAGCGGAAACTTTCTCCATGTTGTCAAGATGTATATCGACTGCGACGGCGATACATTGCTGATTATGGCCCGCCCCGACGGCCCCACCTGCCACCGGGGGACAACGGCCTGCTTCGATACGCCGGAGGCGGAGGGCTTTGTGCGACGCCTGATGGAAATCGTCCACCGTCGGCACGAGGAGATGCCCGAAGGCTCTTACACCACCCGCCTATTTATTAAAGGAGTGAAGACTATCGCCAAGAAGGTGGGGGAGGAGTCGGCAGAGAGCATCATCGAGGCCGTCGACGGCAACCGAAGCCGCTTCATCTATGAGGCGTCCGACCTGATGTATCACTATCTGGTTCTTCTGGAGCAGATGGGATGCAGTCTGGAAGATATCGAGCGCGAATTGGCACTGCGTCACAGTTAAAGCGCCGCGAAAGGCGCGCGTAGTAAGTACCCACCGTGTTTTGCCCCGCGTCAGGAAGGTGACGGATAGGCTCGGCAATAAAAATCTGGTGACGCCATGGTGTCTGTAACTCCGAAACCCTCCATACCATCCAATCGAATCTGTCAACGTTTCTTGAAACAAGGTTATCAAGAAACGGTCAATTGGTATGCAGAACAACGGTCGGTCAATCCGGAACGTGCTTCCTATGAGGTGTCGCTGAAGATCTTGGAAAACTCCGGTAACAACGTCCGGGAGGCCGTAGATGGGGAAGTGTGTCGCGGCCTATGGCAAAAGTATATGAGCGATGCCGATGTCGCTTCTATTGCTCGTGAAGCATTGTCACTGCCAACGCCTCAACGTCAGGATGCGATATTTTGGCGGCTCGTCCCCTATCACATTCCTTCTCGCGACAGTTTTTTAATCATGGATGCTTTCTATATCGTTTTTCCCGAGATTCGAAAAACGGCACCATGGAAAGAACTGGACTGGGTGGAGGAACGTCTTCACCTTCCGACGGGCATTCTTTCCGACGGCTCCGGCGAAGCTGCCATTCATGTGGCGGCGACAACGGATAGCAGAAGGGCGAAGGGGAAGGGTGCGTCGGCTTCAGCCGAGGGCGTAGAAACATCTAACGCCCCTGCAAGCACCGGACTGCTGACCACGTTTGGCTTTGGCGTGACGGCTTTCCTTTGTTGCGTTTCGGCCTGCTTGATTTGTAACGGCTGGGACACGTTGAAAATGGATTCCCCCGACAGCTTATTCACACGCCCCACGTTGAAATGGGTGGTAAGTGTGGTGACGGTCATCCTTGTTTGGGGCATAGAGATGGCTTCCGCTGCTGATTTCTGGGTGGACAAAATAAGGCGGCAGCCGTTGTCCATTTTCTTGATGATACCGATGTTATTAGGGGGCTCCATCGTCGCGGGCTACATCGCCAACATCGCGGCAGCACTGATAGTGATGCTTATAGG
>CAZXFS010000030.1:0-23560 GCA_964640535.1 uncultured Prevotellamassilia sp.
TGTAGCGGAATTCGCTCACGGGGATGATACCGTCGCTCTTGTAGCCGATGTTGACAACTACTTCGCGCTTGTTGATCGAGATAACCTTACCCTCGACTACTTCGTTCTCGTTGACGCTTCCGAGCGTCTGGTTGTAGGCCTGCTCAAGCTCTTCGTGTGTCTTGCCCGTCTCGGCAGTACCATGCTCGAAGGCGTTCCAGTCGAAGTCCGACAGGGGCGCAATGTTCTTGTAATTTTCCATTAAAAAATAAACTGTTAAATGGTGGATTAAATAGTGATATAATATGTGTTCTTGACCCTCGGCGTCCGACGACGCCAAGAAATCGCGGCAAATTTACGACTTTTTTTCGACCTGTGACTCTTTCTCGTTGAAAATTCGAAATATATGAGTAACTTAGCTGCCGAAAATAATGTTTTACACAATGAAGAATATCTCAAAAAAGAAGACCGGACGCTTGTTGCGCGTCGGCCGGTATGCCGTCCTTCCCTTGTTGTTGGCCGCCTGGCTGCTGGCGAGCTGCGGTGGCTGTAGTCATCAGGGAGATGGTACCCGCACGGGTGGCGACTCGCTGACGATAGTGGTCGACACGACGGGCCTTTCCCCCACGGAGAACGACAGCACCGTCTACGGGCGTGCCGACGGTTTCGGACAGAGCGGCCTGACACTGGTCAAGGCCGACGGGCAGACGGTGGAACTGTCGCTGACGGCAGAGCACTTCGAACGCGCCGACGAACAGTATGCCGAAATCTATGGTGACCGCGAAGATACGGCGCGTTACGCCCTCACGCTATGCGATGGGGGGAATGCGGTGCGACGTATGATTAATGTGTCGCAGCTGCAGCGCTTCCTCACCGACTATACCATCCGCAATGCGCAGCTGTATCTGACCGACGCCAACGGCCGTCTTGCTCCGGTTGTGATAGAGCAGTTGGACGACCATGTCTTGATGACGCGCGACACGACGGGAAATATTCAGCGCTGGAAGCGGTGACGCTGCCGATGGTCTTACCCCTACAAGAAACGACACCCCGCGAGGTACGACGCTGTACTCTCGGGGTGTCGCTTTTTCTGTGTAGGGGCGTCGACGGCAACCGATGATTCCGTTCTGTTTTGGTAAAACATCGTACGCCTTATCCAACTTCTTGAAAACGGAGAAATCGGCCTTTTCCCTATAGCCGGACGAGTCCTCTTATGAGCAGGAGTGGAATGCCTTCCGCTTCCGGCAATGCCTTCCGCCCCCAATGGCCGCCTTGTCAAACCCGCTTATCGTGAAGCGAGCCCCCTCCAAAAACGATGCGCGAAGGCCGCGAGAATCGCAAAAAATCCATCGCCCCCGTCCTCGTGTCCGACCAACGCAGTCACGAGTCCTTTGGCGTGTTAAAAAACGTGGTGTTTTTGACATATACTGTCACTACCGGGGTGAAAACGGCACTGCCGCGCGTCGGAACAAGTCCGGGAGAAATTTCAACAAGTCCGGGACTTGTTTTTCCTAATCCCGGACTTGTTCCGACCATCCCCGGACTTGTTCCGATGCGGCGCGTGCTCCGCTTTCCTCCGTCGGATGATGACATTCCTTAACAATTGATTGGAGTTCGCCGGGGGCGAAAAACATCCTTTTCTTGTCGTTTTTATGCCAACAAAAGTAAAAGAGGAGTGGCAATATCTTAATTTGTAGAAAATTGAAGGGAAAGAAGTAGGCCTTTTTGTGAGTTCTCGTCTCATTTTTACCGCCGGGATGGTGTTTTGGCCCCGTTTTTGTGTCTTTCCTCGTGTCAAGATTTTTCTGCAAAATTCACTCGTTACAAAATATATTTCAAAAAAAAATGCTCACAGCGAAATAGCCAAAAGGGCCGACTCCTTCGTGTGGAATCAGCCCCTATCCTTTCCTGTCTCTCCATGCTCTTGCCGGGACAGCAATCGTTATCCATGCAGATATCGGAGGGCCCATTGGCGTGCTTCTGCGCGGGCCGGTTTCCCTGTTTCCGTTTGTGGCAGGTGAGGCACGGCGAGGTAGGCCTTGGGCACCTCGTAGCGCTCCAGCTGTTGTCGGCAGGTGGCCTCGATGAGGGGCGCCGCTTCCTCCTCGCCCTCATAGAGGAGGACGAGTCGCTCGCCCAGAGAAGCGTCGGGAACGGCGGTGAGGCAGAAGGGGCGGGAGAGGAGGGTGAGGCGCTGTTCGATATCTTCCAATTGCAGTTTGATGCCGCCGGAGCACACCACATTGTCGCGGCGTCCCAGGATGTGGAAGCGGCCGTCGGGATGTAGCTCGCACAAGTCGTTGGTGACCAATTGCGTGATGCCGAGCGCCGGGGCGGAGATAACGAGGCATCCCTCTTCGGTGGTATGGATGGTGACGCCTTTCAGCGGCGTATAGGCCTCGTCGGCATGGGGCCCGTTGAGGCGGCGTAGGGCGATGTGGGAGAGTGTCTCCGTCATCCCGTAACTGCTCCATACGTGATGCGGGAAGTCGCGGAGAGCCTGTGCCAGTTCCGCATGGATGGCGCCGCCGCCGATGAGGAGGTGACGGACGCGGCGCAGCAGAGCCGCTTCGCGCGGCACGCGGAGCGTCTCAAAAACTTGTTGCGGCGTCATGGCCACAAAGTCGGGGGCGAAGGAGAGCGTGCTGAAGGGATGGGTAGAGGGGGCTACGGCGAAGAGGCGCAGTTGGCCTACTTCGGCGCGTACCACCATCATCTTGCCCGCAATATAGCGGAGGGGCATACAGAGGAGGGCCGTGTCGCCGCTGCGAAGCTCCAGATGGTGTAGGGTCATCATGGCACTGGCGCGCATCTGCCACTTCTGCACGTGGAGGGGCTGCGGCGTGCCGGTCGACCCGGAGGTGTGGACACATAGGGCGTCTGTCGTCGTGTCGCGCCAAGCCGTTCGGAAGTCGTGAAGCTCAGCGAGGAAGCGGCGCTGCTTGCCGCGGTTGTCCCATAGCTGTTCGCCGGAGATACGGAGGGCGGCGTCGGCGTAGTTTTCTACAAAAAGCTGCCCCGTCCCCAGACCATGGATGGTCGGTAGGGCGTGACGGTGTCCCTCCTGCGGGGCATACCGTTCCCAGACGTCCTTGGCCGTGGCGGCCGTCCATTGGGCGATGGCGTTGAGTCCCACATTGCTCTCCAACGCACTCGTCACCCAATAGGGGACGTCGTGAGTGGCGGCCAGTTGCATCCACTCTTCGGCTCCCAGGAATCCTCCGTGGAGGGTCGGCTTGAGGATGAGGTAGTGGGGGCGGATGACGCGGAGCAGTTCCGCCTTTCGGGGCGTCTCCGTGATGCCGATGAGCTCCTCGTCGAGGGCAATGGGGAGGGGCGATTGTCGGCACAGTTGTGTCATGGCCTCCCACTGCCCGGCGCGTATCGGTTGTTCGATGCTGTGGATGTCGTAGCGTGCCAATCGCTCCAGCCGCTGCAACGCCTCTTCCGGCGCGAAGGCTCCGTTGGCATCCACCCGCAGTTCGACGTCGGCCGCCGTGAAGCGTTGGCGTAGGTGTCGGATGAGCTCCATCTCCTGTTCGAAGTCGATGGCGCCAATCTTGAGTTTGACGCAGTGGAACCCCGCTTCCAGTTTCTGCTCCATCCTTTGCAGCATTTCCTCCTTCTTCCCCATCCATACCAGTCCGTTGATAGACAACGGTTCTTCTCCTCTGGAGAAAGGCGTGTCATAGAGTCGGCGGTAGTCGCCGCAGAGAGAACCGGCGGCAGAGAGTAGTGCCGTCTCGAGTCCCATCAGGATGGAGGGATAGGGGCGGAGGCTCTCGGTGTCGAGCTGCCGCGTCCGTTCGAGTTGCCGACAGTGGTATTGCAGACGCTCCACATAGTGGGCGTCGTAGTCGGCCGAGAGATCGTAGAGGGGGGCACACTCGCCGAGGCCGAAGAGGGCGGGGGTGTCGGCTGCGGTGATGGCGACATACCACACGCGGCGTTCGGTATAGACGCCGCGTGAGGTGCCTGCCGGCTCCTTAAAACGAAACGTGCGGGGAACGACCCGCACGTTGAGTGTATGGTGAGAGAGTGACGGATAATGCATCCTTTAGGGGAGTTTCGGATATTTCTTGAAATCGGGCTTGCGTTTTTCGAGGAAGGCCCTCCCGCCCTCCTGTGCTTCGTCGAGCATATAGTATAGCATGGTGGCGTCGCCCGCCAGTTCCTGGATGCCGGCTTGCCCGTCGAGCTCCGCATTGAGGCCGGCCTTTATCATGCGCAGTGCCAGCGGCGAGCGCTCCATCATGGTCTGTGCCCACTCCACCACCTCGTCTTCGAGGCGTTCAAGGGGCACCACCTTGTTGACCATGCCCATGCGCTCGGCCTCCTGGGCCGAATACTGTCGGCAGAGGAACCATATCTCACGCGCCTTTTTCTGTCCTACGATACGTGCCAGATAGGAGGCGCCGAACCCGGCGTCGAAGGAGCCCACCTTAGGCCCCGTCTGTCCGAAGATGGCATTCTCGGAGGCGATGGTCAGGTCGCACATCAGGTGGAGCACATGGCCGCCACCGATAGCAAAGCCGTTGACCATGGCAATGACAGGCTTGGGCAGCGAGCGTATCTGCTTCTGTACGTCGAGCACATTGAGGCGGGGGACGCCGTCGTCTCCGACATATCCGCCGCGTCCCTTGACGTGCATATCGCCGCCGGCGCAGAAGGCCTTGTCGCCGGCGCCGGTGAGGACGACGACGCCAATATCTTGTGCCTCGCGGCAGTAGCGCAGGGCGTCACTGATTTCTGCCACCGTGGTGGGGGTGAAGGCGTTGCGGTAGCGCGGACGATTGATGGTGATGCGGGCGATGCCGTCGTAGCTGTCGAATAAAATTTCTGTGTAATCCTTGAGAGGGGTCCAAGTGCGAGTCATAGCAATCTATTTATGGGTGGAATATTTCGAGGAGGCGCGGCCGTTTGCCGGCGGAAGCCAGTAGTTGAGGGAGGGCGGCGAGCAACGTAGGTAGGCTGTCGGCCGAGGTGTAGTCGATGCCATAGCTCTCGGCGATGCCACGGGCCGAGGTGTGGTGGTGTGCGGCGATATAGGTGTCGCGTGCCGGCGAGGCGTCGAGGCCGGGGAGGGCGTGGAAGATGCGGCCGCCGCCGTCGTTGAAGAGGATAATGCGCAGGTGTCCCAGGCCTTCCTTGTTCCAGAGGGCATTGTTGTCGTAGAAGAAGCTGAGGTCACCGATGAGCATGAGTTGTAAGGAGGAATGGTCATCCCCCGTCCCCGTTCCCAGCGCATATCCTACGGCCGTCGACAGTGAACCTTCGATGCCGTTGACGCCGCGGTTGCATATCACCGGGAAGTCGGCGTCGGCAAAGCAGCGCGTGGCGTGTCGCACGATGGAACTGTTGGCGACATGGAGGGCACGGAGACGGATGTCGTGCTCCCGCAGGAAAACGGCCACCTGCTGCAAGGCTATGGCAGACGTAAAGGGGACCGTAGTGGAAGGGGGCATGGCGAGGGCGCTGTGTGCGGCGTCAAGCACCGCTGCTGCCGCTACAACGGCGGCCTTCTCCGGCAGGTCGGCGGTCGCCAGAAGGGAAAGAACGGCATCGGTGGCCACGGGGAGGAAGGTGGCGTGCTGCCGGAAGGTGTCGGGACGGTCGTCGCCTTCTTCGATGCGGATGACGCGACAGCCGTGGCATTGTCGGAGGGCCAGCTTGAGGCGTTTGTTGACCATATTGCCTCCGATATGGACGACGAGGTCCGGTGTGACACCTTTCTCCATCCATTCCGGGTGTTGCTCCAAGAGGGCCGTGCGTCGGCTCCCCGGCAACCGACTGATGAGTTCCGGGAGGAGGAGGAAGGCATGGCTATCCAGTAGTGCCTGCGCCGTGGCCGATGGCGTGGCGCTGTCGCGCTGTCCGCAGACGATGAGGGGGAAGCGGGCCGCGCGTACCGCCTCTATCAGTGAGGTGGCGACGTCGGGCGAGAGGGCGTTGGGCGTCGGGCGTGAGAGCGGAGACCGGTGATAGGCGTCGGCGGGGAGCGCCGGCGTGGTGAAGGTGAAGAGCGGTTCGCTGATAGGGAGGTTGATGTGTACCGGTCGGCCACTCCCTGTCTGCGGGCGGTAGAGGGCGGAGAGCGCCTCGTGGCAGCGCGCCCGGCAGAGTTCGTCGTTGTCCTCCGGTAGGGTATAAGTGGCGGCATAGGGGCGCAGGGCATCGGTCTGCGGCAGTGTCTGTCCGTCGAGTTGTCCCACCCATCCCTCCGGGCGGTCGGCCGACAAGATGAGTAAGGGCTGTTGGCGATAATAGGCCTCCGCCACGGCCGGCAAGGTATTGAGGAGGGCCGAGCCGGAGGTGACGCATATCGCTACGGGGCGCTGTGTGGCCACCGCCAGTCCTAAGGCAATGAAGGCGGCGCTACGCTCGTCGGTAACGGGATGCAGGCGGGGCCATCCCTCCCGGAGCGCCCATTGGTGGAAGTTGTGCAGCAACACCGCATTGCGGGAGCCCGGGCACACCACAATGTCGCGGATGTCGGCAGCCGTCAGGGAGGCTGTCAGGAGGTTGACATTCGATTTATCGCAAAACATATGCTTACATCACGAAGGGCGGTCAGTGGACGAAACCACCCTGAGGGTTGGATTGGAAGAGTTGTAACATGGGTTGCATCTTGCGGCAGGTTTCCTGCCATTCGTCCTCAAGACGGCTGTCGGCAAGAAGGCCGCCGCCGGCGTAGAGGGTGGCCGACAGGGGCGGGCATAGCGTCATGCAACGTAGAGAGACGAAGAGGGCGGTCGCCGTGCCTTCGATGGGGCCGCTGAACCCGGCATAGTAGCGGCGGGGAAAAACCTCTGCCGCGCGTATCGCACTGCGGGCGGCCATCAAACTGTCGCCGCAGACGGCCGGCGTGGGATGGAGACGATGGAGAAGGGCACCGAGAGAGATGCCGTGGCGCAGGCCGAAGGTGAAATCGGTGCGCAGATGCTGGAGCTCTCCGGAGCGGATGGTGTGGCAAGGGTGAACGATGAGGCCATCGACAACCGTCTCCAGTTGGCGCCGGATGTAGTGGGCAACGCAGGCTTGTTCACGGCGGTTCTTCTCGCTCCACTGCTCCGGCGGTGTGATGTCTCCTCTCCATGCCATGGTTCCGGCTAATGCCATAGTGCGCCATTGCTCCGGCTGTCCGTCATCGGTGGCCAGCAAGGTCTCGGGGGTTGCCACCAGCCACATCCCGGTCTGCGGCGTCCACCAAAGGGCAACGTAGCAATGAGGATTTCGGTGGCAGGCATGCAGGAAAAGAGAGTAGGCATCCACCTTGCTGTGGGGGGCGATGGCGAGGGTGAGGGGGCGGGCGTAGACTACCTTGCGCAGTGTTTCCGTCGCCGTCAAACGTTGCATACACTCCTGAAATCCGCGGGCATAATCGTCGCGGCCCGCCTCTTCATCGTCTTGTGTATAGAGACGCAATGGGGGAAGCTTATCGGGGGAGGGGAGGGCTTCTTCAAGGGAGAGGTCGGGACGGATGAGGAGGATGGGCGTTGCCGTCGAGGCCTGGAAAGGTGCAATGACGAAACCCTGCTGTTGTCCGATGGCGGCAAAGGTGTCGATAACTTGTGGCGACGCTTGTTGCGCCACATAGCGATAGGTGGTATGCTCCGGAAGTTTGAAGAAGGCATATCCCCCACCGTCGAAGTTGCCTTCGGCAATGTATTGGGGATGAAGGGTGGGGGCTATCGACATGGAGAGTGAGTGAGGGGTGAGGGAGAAAACGCCGCCGGGCGTCTCTCGTGTTGTGCCGTGTGACCGACCGGAGGCCCGTCAGTTCTTGCGCTGCGGTGCGCCTCCTTACTGATGTGTGTAAAAGTTTGCCCGACAGCAACAACGAGGCTGGCTGTCGGGCAATCTTTATCTTAAGTGGGGGTGTTGGGTTGACCGCCCGTTGTGAAGTCAGGGTATACCCTTGTTTAGAAGTCGGCTGATTTCGGCGTTCTGGGGAAGGGAATGACGTCGCGAATGTTCTGCATACCCGTGACGAAGAGGATGAGACGCTCAAAGCCTAAACCGAAACCGCTGTGGGGGCACGAACCGAAGCGGCGGGTATCGAGATACCACCACATATCCTTCATCGGGATGTTCAGTTCGTTGATGCGGGCGGTGAGCTTGTCGTAGTCTTCTTCGCGCTCCGAACCGCCGATGATTTCGCCGATTTGCGGGAAGAGGACATCCATGGCGCGTACGGTCTTGCCGTCGTCGTTCATCTTCATATAGAACGCCTTGATTTCCTTGGGGTAGTTGGTGAGGATGACGGGACGCTTGAAATGCTCTTCGACGAGAAAACGCTCGTGCTCACTGGCGAGGTCGACGCCCCAGTAAACGGGGAATTCGAAGTGATGGCCGGCGGCGATGGCTTCCTCCAGAATGCGGATGCCTTCCGTATAGGTGAGGCGCACAAAGTCGTGCTCTACTACGAAATGGAGACGGTCGAGCAGGGTGGGGTCTATCATCTTGTTGAGGAAGGCCAAGTCGTCTTGACAGTTCTCCAGAGCCCAGTTGACGCAGTACTTGATGAAGTCTTCCGCCAAGTCCATGTTGTCGTGGATGTCGTAGAAAGCTACTTCCGGCTCTATCATCCAGAACTCTGCCAGATGGCGCGGAGTGTTGGAGTTCTCGGCGCGGAATGTCGGCCCGAAGGTATAGATGGCGCCGAGGGCGGTGGCTCCCAGCTCGCCTTCCAACTGTCCGCTGACGGTCAGCGATGTTGTCTTCCCGAAGAAGTCGTCGCTGTAGTCAATCTTTCCGTCTTCATCGCGGCGCAGGTCGTAGAGGTTTTTCGTCGTTACTTGAAACATCTGTCCGGCACCTTCGCAGTCGCTGGCGGTGATGATGGGCGTATTGAAGTAGTAGAAACCGTGTTCGTGGAAGTAGCGATGGATGGCCATTGCCATGTGGTGACGGATGCGGAAAACGGCGCCGAACGTGTTGGTGCGCAAGCGCAGATGAGCATGCTGACGCATATATTCGAAGCTCTGCCCCTTCTTCTGCATGGGGTAGTCGCTTCCACAGCGTCCAAGCACTTCTATCTTTGTGGCTTGCACCTCGACGTTCTGCCCGCTGCCCTGACTCTGTACGAGGATTCCCTCGACGCTGAGACAGGCACCGGTGGTGATGAGCTTGAGCATTTCGGCATCAAACTTATCGACGTCGGCCACCACCTGGAGGTTGTTGATGGTGGAACCGTCGTTGAGGGCGATAAAGTTGACGGCTTTGCTGCCGCGACGTGTGCGCACCCATCCCTTAATAGTGATGGGGGCACCATAGTCTTCGCGGGTCAAAGCTTGCGCTATTGTTGTTCGCTTCATTGGATGTATGATGGAATATTAGGGTGAGCTTATTCAAAGGCTCCCATACGCAGCATGTCGACTTCCTTCTCTGTGAGATAGCGCCAGTCGCCGCGCTTGACATTCTTCTTGGTGAGTCCGGCGAAGTAGACGCGGTCGAGTTTTACTACGTGGTAGCCCAGATGCTCAAAGATACGACGTACGATACGGTTCTTACCGGAGTGAATCTCGATGCCTACCTGCTTCTTGTCGGTCTCGCTGGCATACTCGATGGCGTCGGCCTTGATTTCTCCGTCTTCGAGCGTGATGCCTTCTGCTATCTGGCGCATGTCGGCAGCGGTGACGTTGCGGTCGGTATGTACGTGATAGATTTTCTTCTTCAGATATTTGGGATGTGTCAGCTTGGAGGCCAGTTCACCATCGTTGGTGAAGAGCAAAACACCGGTGGTGCTGCGGTCCAGACGGCCGACGGGGTAGATGCGCTCGGGGCAGGCGTCCTTGACGAGGTCCATCACAATCTTACGGTTCTGCGGGTCTTCGCTGGTCGTCACGTAGCCCTTAGGCTTGTTGAGCAGTACGTAGACCTTCTTCTCCATCTTGACGGGCTGGTCGTGGAACATGATGGTGTCGGAGCGCAGTACCTTCGTTCCCAGTTCGGTGACCACATTTCCATTGACGGTGACAACACCGGACGTGATGTACTTGTCGGCGTCGCGACGGGAGCAGATGCCGGCATTGGCCAGAAACTTGTTCAGACGCAACGGTGCGTTGGGGTCTACGTTCTTCTCCTTATATTCCAAACGCTTCTTCTGACTGTATTTGGCGTTGGGATTATAATTGTTGGAAGCATAGGGGCGTCCTCCGGCGGGGCGACGCTGATAGTTGCCGTTACTTCCGGCAGCATAGCCTTCGTTGTTGCGCTGGTAGAAGTTGCGGCCCTGCGTTCTGTTGCCGGCGGGGTGACGCCCGTCGTTGGCGCCGCCATTGTTGTAGCCGGCGTTGTAGTGGTTGCCGTAGCCCTCATTGCGACCGGCACTATAGCCGGGAGAGCGTTTCCCAAAGCGGTTGTCGTTGTAGCCGCCTTGTTGCTGACGGTAACCGCCGGTGGGGCGATAACCGTTTTGGCTGTTATAACCGCCTTCTCCATTCTCGCGGTGGTAGCTGCGCTGTCCGTAGTTACCCTGTTGGCTGTAACCGTTCTGCGTGGCGCTGTAGCCGCCCTGTTGATTGTAGTCGTTGCCCTGCGGACGGCGATAGTTGTTGGCGGTGGCGTTGAAGCGCGGACGGCGTCCGGCCTGCTGCTCGCCGCCGGCATTGTAGCGTGGGGTGCTCTGATATCCACCCTCTTCGCCGGCGTTGTTGTAGCGATTGAAACGCGGGCGCTGCGTGTAGCCGTAGTTGTTGCTGCTACCTACGCGCTCCTTGCGGAAGAAACGCTGATGTTCTTGGTTACCGCTCTTGCTCTCAGCGGAGAAACTGCCCTCACGGCGGTCGTTCTCGCTGCTCATGTTTTCATAATAATCTTGGCTCATAAACTTGTGTGTAAAAAAAGTGTGAATAGCCTCTCGGCTGTCGATAAAAGAAATGTCTGTTTAGATACCTGTATAGTTGTGAGGGGTGATGGCGCGAAGCTCTTCTTTAATAGCGTCGCTCACCTCCAAGGTATCGATAAATTGTTGAATGCTTTCGTGAGTGATGGCCGCATTGGTGCGGGTAAGGGCCTTGAGGGCCTCATAGGGATGGGGATAGGCTTCGCGGCGCAGGATGGTCTGTATGGCCTCTGCCACTACGGCCCAGCACTTCTCGAGATCGGCCTGCAGACTCTCCTCGTGCAGGAGCAGTTTGTCGAGACCCTTGATGGTGCTCTGGAAGGCGATGAGGGCGTGTCCCATAGGTACGCCGATGTTGCGGATGACGGTGGAGTCGGTGAGATCGCGCTGCAGACGGCTGATGGGGAGCTTACGACTGAGATGTTCCAACAGGGCATTGGCAATGCCGAGATTGCCCTCGGAGTTCTCAAAGTCGATGGGGTTGACCTTGTGGGGCATGGCGCTGGAACCTACCTCGCCGGCCTTGATGCGCTGCTTGAAATATTCCATCGAGATGTACTGCCAGAAGTCGCGGTCTAAGTCGATGAGGATGGTATGGATGCGCTTCATGGCATCGAATACGGCGGCGAGGTTGTCGTAGTTGCTAATCTGTGTGGTGTAGCTCTCGCGCTGCAAGTGGAGGCTGTCCTTGACGAAGTTGTCGGCAAACTGCTTCCAGTCGTAGGCCGGGTAAGCCACATGGTGGGCGTTGAAGTTGCCGGTGGCTCCGCCAAACTTGGCCGTGATGGTGCAGGCCTTGAGTTGGGCCAGCTGCGTCTCCAGACGATAGGCAAACACCTTAATCTCTTTTCCCAAACGCGTCGGTGATGCCGGCTGTCCGTGTGTCTTTGCCAGCATAGGGATATCGGCCCATTCTTCGGCGCGGGCATTCAAGCGGTCGATGATGGATTGGAGCTGGGGATAGTAGACTTCCTCAAGCGACTCCTTGAGCATCATGGGGAACGATGTGTTGTTGATGTCCTGCGAGGTGAGGCCGAAGTGGATGAATTCCTTATAGGCGTCGTAGCCGCCCAGCTTATCCAACTGCTCCTTAATAAAGTATTCGATGGCCTTGACGTCGTGGTTGGTGACAGACTCAATTTCCTTGATGCGGGCGGCGTCAGTCTCGGTGAAGTCCTGATAGATATGGCGGAGCTCGCTATAGCGGTGATGGTCGAAGCCTTTTAATTGCGGCAAGGGCAATTCGCAAAGGGCAATAAAATATTCTATCTCTACACGCAGACGATATTTCATCAGTGCATATTCTGAGAAATAGGGGGCCAGAGAGGCCGTCTTACTGTGATATCGTCCGTCAATAGGGGATACCGCTGTCAGGATGTCAAGTTCCATAAGAGTATTTACTGTTTGTGCTGTTGGTGTCTCAACGAGGGGGCTCATCCCTGAGCTGTCCTCGTACTGCTTGCAAAGATAGTGCAAGTGAGTGAAATGAAAAAGAAATGAATGGACGAAAAGTGGAGAAAGGTTCGCATTTTTGAGCTTCTGTACTGTCGTGTGGAGGAGCGTGTCCTCCTGCGGCTATTTGAATAGCTGCTCCAATCTATCGGCCGTCAGCGTGTATTGTATGATTTTACCGTCGGGGGTGTAGTGCCCTTCGGCCGCTTCTTGTAGTTGGAGGAGCATCTCCTTCATCTCGTCGTTTGTGAGGGCTTGTCCGATAGGCATGGCCGCCTGTCGTGCCAGTGTGGCGGCGATGTGGTGGTGGGTGCTTTGTGTCGCTGCTTGTCCTCCTTCTCCGGCTTCTGCAATGATGGCTTGCAGCAGCTTGATAGGGTCTAATCCCTCCGTTCCGGCCGGGATGCCGAGAATGGAGAAACTGCCGCCTCCTAAGGGAGAAATGTCGAACCCTACATCGGCCAGTTCGGGAAGGAGGGGATCTAAAACTGCCGCGGCGGAAGGGGCTACCTCCAGCAGCTGTGGAAACAAGAGCCCCTGTGATACTCCTTTGTGCTCGCGGAGTTGGGCCAAATAGGTGTTGTAAAGCAATCGCTGGTGTGCTCTCCCCTGATGGGTGATGAGGAGGCCTTCGTCGGTGACGGCGATGATATATCGTCCTTGATATTGTGTGACGCTGTCGATGGTGAGGGGGCGGTTCTCCGGCGCCTCGAAGTCTTCGCTGAACGATTGCAGACTATAGGCGCTCTGTTCCTCTCCGCCATCTCCGGTGGGGGCCAGCGCTGTCTGGTAGGCTTCTTCCCAGCCGATGGCTACTCCGCCGCCGTCGGTGCTGTGGTGTCCACCTCTTGTTGCCGATGACACCTTTTCGGGGATTCCTGTTGAATGAGTGGCGGCGAGGGAAGCCTCCGTTCCCGGGAGCGCAAAGGGCTCGTCCTCCGGCTCGTCAAACGGGTTGAAGGTGTTGTCGATGTGTATCTTGGGCTGATGGATGTCTGCCTCGTCGGTAGCTTGAAAGGTGGGAATCTCCGGTTTGTTCTCCGTGTCGAAGTCGAGGGTGGGGATGGCGTTGAATTTTCCCAGCGCTTCACGAACGGCGGCGAGGAGGATTTGCCACAAGGTAGCGTCGTCCTGAAATTTGATTTCCGTCTTTTGCGGATGGATATTGACGTCTAAGCGGTCGGGGGCCACTTCAAGACGGATAAAGTAGGGAATCTGTTCTCCTTCGGGAATCAGTCGCTCATAGGCCGTCAGGATGGCTTTTGCGAAATAGGGATGGCGCATGAAGCGTCCATTGGCAAAGAAATATTGCGTGGGGACTTTCTTGCGCGCGCTCTCCGGCGTTCCGACAAAACCGCTGATGCGTACCAGCGGTGTGTCGACCTCTACGGGTAATAGGTGGGTGTCGAGACGCTTTCCGAAGATGTTGACAATTCGTTGTCTTAAATTGCCCGCCGGCAGCTGCATGACGATGGCGTCTTCGTTATAGAGGGTAAAGTCCGTGGCGGGATGTGACAAGGCGATGCGTTCAAACTCCGTCAGGATGTTCGTCATCTCCGTTTGATTGGACTTGAGAAATTTACGGCGGGCCGGTATGTTGAAGAAAAGGTTGCGCACACTGAAGTTGCAGCCGATGGGGCATGCCGCCGGCTGCTGGTCGATGACTTTTCCGCCTTCTATTTGCAGACAGGTGCCGATTTCTTTGTCGGACCGTCGGGTGCGTAGCTCTACTTGCGCCACGGCGGCGATGGAGGGCAGCGCCTCTCCACGGAATCCCATGGTCTGTAGCGTGAAGAGGTCGGTGGCAGAGGTTATCTTGGAGGTGGCGTGGCGCTCAAAGGCCAGACGTGCGTCGGTCTCCGTCATGCCGCATCCGTCGTCGATGACCTGCAACGACGTCTTCCCGGCGTCGATGACCACCACCTTGATATGTTTGGCTCCGGCGTCGATGGCGTTTTCCACCAGTTCCTTGACGACCGATGCGGGGCGCTGTATCACCTCACCGGCTGCAATCTGGTTGGCAACAGTATCGGGGAGTAGTTTGATGACGTCATTCATGATTATTCTGATTGCTTGATGGAACCGCCTTTGAGCGTTTGGAGCGGGGCTTGATGGCGTACAGACGGTTTTAGTTCCGTGCCGCTCTTCTTCCCTCGCCAAAGGAAAATATCGTCTTTGTCGGTAGGGCGTATATAGTCGAACCAGGCAAATCCCGCCAGGCGTGTCCGCTCTTGGGGGGCCAGGCCGGCAACATAGAAGCAGCCTTTCGATGCCGGCGCCCACAGTCGTTTCATGCGTCGGTGCTCCATCGTCATGCGTAGCTTGGCGGTCTCTGTATAATTCTGGTAGAGAATGGTACTGTCCTTCTCTAAGGGGAAGTTGACAACATAGACGTTTCCGTCGGCGTAGTTGGCCGTTATCTCTCCGTTGGTGAAATAGGCACGCATCAGTCGGGCCGCTACTTGGTTGTAGTGGAGGGAGTCGAGGCGTTCCACAAGCATGGCTTGGTCGCGTACGTAGATGCTGTCGATGGTGGAGTCATTGGTGTAGACCTGGATGACTTCGCCGACAATCTGCCGATTGTCGCTCCACACAATGGGGTCGCGGTATAGGGTGAGCTCTTTGAGGCGGGTGTGATAGACCATGGAGTCGGCGACGGCTTGGATATCATGGCGGAAGGCACGCACGTGATAGTATCCGTGGAGCTGTCGGAAGAGGGAGTCGGTACCGATGTGGAAGGTATGCAGGCGTAGCGTGTCGCCATGAACAAACAGGGTGTCTTTGTCGTTAGAGTATTCTTTGGCGAGTGCGCGGTCGTAGGAGAGGGCTTCTCCTGTCAACTCGTTATAGCGGCAGTAGTTCCCCTCAAGGGTACATTGACTCTTCTTGTCTTCATAGACGACGTTGCCGATGGCCTCCATCTCTCCCGTCAGCT
The DNA here is from genome assembly GCA_964640535.1 of uncultured Prevotellamassilia sp. Classification (GTDB taxonomy): domain Bacteria; phylum Bacteroidota; class Bacteroidia; order Bacteroidales; family Bacteroidaceae; genus Alloprevotella. The sequence continues at coordinate 15,213 of CAZXFS010000030.1, forward strand.
TGTTGTAGTAGACGCTGTCGCCCACCATCTTTGCGGTGTTGTTGTAGAGCTGGGAACGGTCGTAGAGACGGGCCTGCTCGGTCTGCGTGTTGTAGTCGGCGTTGGTGGTGTAGATGCGGTTCTCTCCGCTATAGATATTTGACGGGCCTACAATGTGTGTCCACTTCGTTTGTGTGTCGTAATACATCGTATCGCTGACTAAGCGAAACTTAGGGTTGGTCAGTTCTACGTGGTAATTGAATTCCGACTGGCGGGTGTCGGTATGATATTCCCCCCAATCGGAGGTGAGCACATTGTCTCCGTCGTGCAACTTCCCTCCTTCAAAGAAATAGGCAAAATTGTACAGACGGTCGTAGTTGAGGGAATCTGTTTCAAGCGTTTGCCCCCGGTGTTTCATGACGACGTGGTGGCGGATTTGTGCCATCTGCTCTCCTCCGTCGTAGTAGAGACGTTCTCCGGTAATCGACAGCGTGTCACCTTGTACGATATGGATATGTCCGAAGGCTTCGAAGGAGTTGCTGGCTTGGAAGAAGATGGCGCTGTCGCACCGCAGACGCATACCGCTATGCTCAAACTCTACATGCCCGCGAAAGCGCTGTGCATCGGGGTAGGCATATTGGTCGTGCATCCAGTCGTCGGCATGCACCAGGGTGATGCGCTCTTCGCTTTTCTTGCGGGGCTTGTTGCCCTTACCTGCCGCCCATAAAGCATTTGCTTGGGCCAGCAAAGCGATAAAGAGCAATGAGATGGTCCAAGCAAAGAGGGAGGATAGAGATGAGGAGGCTCTCTTCATAGTGGGAGTTATTTGCTGCTACCGGACAGCCAGCCGGGATATTTGAAGTTGCAGCCGCGCCAATCGCTGTTGATGCGAACGTAGGTGGACTGCTGCTTCTCTTTAATCCATTCGTCGATGGTGTCTTCGCAGCGCTTCTGGTAGACGATGTCTTTCAGACATTGGAAATCTTCCGTCATACTGGCGCGATGTCCTTCGATACGATTTTTCAAGCGGACGATGGCACATACCACCTGACCTTTGTCGTTGGTCATGCGGAAGGCTTGTGACACCTCGCCCACCTTCATCGTGTCGACAACGGCGGCGACTTCAGAGGGGAGTTGCTTCATCTGGAAACGCGAGGTGATGTTGCGCGTCTCGGGATCGGTATAGGCCATCAAGCCGTGGTTGTTGCGAGTGTCCTTGTCATCGGAGAGAATGGAGGCTGCCTCGTCGAAGGTGAACTTCCCGCCGCGGATATCGTCGGCGATAGAGTCCAGACGCCCGATGCCGCGCTCGTATTCACTCTCTTCCACTTCCGGTTTTAGGAGAATATGGCGCACGTTGACGCGGTCGCCGCGCTTTCCGATGAGTTGTAGAATATGGTAGCCGAAGTCGGTGCGTACAATCTTGGAGACCTTCGTCGGGTCGTTGAGACTGAAGGCCACATTGGAAAATTCCGGCACCCATTCGTTGCGGCCGGAGTAGCCCAGCTCGCCGCCGACGCGTGCCGAGGCGCGGTCTTCTGAATAGATTTTTGCCAGTGTGGAGAATTCCGATTCTCCATCATTGACGCGGCGGGCAAATTCGCGCAGTTGCGCCTCGACGCGCTCCACCTCCGTACGTGATACCTGCGGGACGTAGGTCACCACCTGCACTTCCACCTGTGTGGGGATGAAGGGAAGGCTGTCTTCGGGTAGCTCCTTGAAGTAAGCGCGCACCTCTGCCGGCGTTACCTTGACGTCTTTCGTGATTTTGCTGCGTACCATGCGGATGCGCTCGCTGTTGCGGTACATCGTCTTCTGTTGTTCACGATATTGGGCGATGGTCTTTCGTGCAACTGTTTCTACATTTTCGCGAGAACCGAAATTTTGGATGGCGCGGTTGATTTGTTCGTCGGCGGCACGGATGATGGAGCTCTCATCGACCTCAACGCTGTCGAGCTCTGCCTGATGCAGGAAGAGCTTCTGCACTGCGAGCTGTTCGGGGATGACGCAATAGGGGTCTTCAATGGTTTCTCCGTAAATCTCGGCACTGATGCGCGCCTCTTCGACATCGCTGCGGAGGATGGGTTCGTCGCCCACCACCCAAATGACTTCATCGACCACGCCGCTCTTGTTCTGGGCGTGGATGGGGAGGGCTATCGCGAGGACGGCGGGGAGTAGACCGAGCCTCCATAAGGGGCGGAAGCTTTGAAAGGGAAAATGATTCATGAGTCGTGCTATCGTTGGGCCGGGGCGGATGCGGAATGTCTGATAGAGAGACAAGAACATCCGAGACCGGAATCATTACATGATGAGGGATACGTCTGTGAGGAGAGTCCATCCTGTAGAGGGAATCTCTTAGGGGCGATCGGTGAGTGTCTGTAATACGTCGGAGTGGATTTCGTAGGGATAGGTGCTCCGCAGGCGTTCCGTCCATTCCTTCTCGAGAACCTTCTGATAGTCGGATTCGATGGTGGCGCGTACATCGCGGTAGCTCTCCGGCTTCTTGAGTACCTTTCCGGCTACATCGGCCAGCGGTAGTTTCGTGTTGGCACGCAGTGTGACGTCTTTGTCGCCAAAGGCATAGCGGTCGACCGTGGCATTTTCTCCCTTCCCTACGAGATAGGGCCCACTGACGCGCACCTGCAGAGAGTCTTTGTTGACTTCTTCTTTGATGACTTTCTTCCACGTGTCGCTGTTCCCGTAACGCTTGAGGAGGCCTTGTGCCTTCTTGAGCGCTGCTGCGTTCTTTGCTTGCAGGGTGAAGCCTTTGAAGTGGGGGGCCGTCCAGGTGTAGTCCTTCTTATGGTTCTTATACATCCGCTCGAGTGTCAGAGTGTCGGCGGCAGCTTTGTCCCATACCTCACGCTTGCTGATTTCATAGAGCAACAGTCCGTCGTGGTACTCTTGGATGAGGTAGGCCATATTGGGGTCTTCGCTGATGCGTGCGCTCAGCAGACTGTCCATGACTTCTTCTCGAGTCTTCCCTCCTTCGGTGGTGAGCTTCTTCAGACGAGCTTCCGCCGAGGCCTCTTCGATGCCTTGCCGCTTCAGCCCTTTGAGGATCTGTGGACGCAATGTCTCGAAGGGCTCCAGTGCTTTGCGCTCAAGGAGGCGTATGATGTGGTAGCCCACGGAGGTGCGTACCACTCCCGTCATATCGCCGGCTTTTTCGAGGCGATAAGCGGCTTCTTCAAATTCCGCCAAGGTCATTCCCGGGCCAATCCATGGCAGCTCGCCGCCTTTCTTTGCACTTCCGGGGTCTTCGGAGTGGCGGTTTGCCACATCGGCAAAGTCGGCGCCGGCGTGTAATACTTCCAGTAAGGAGTCGGCTGTAGCGTGCGCTTTCCGGTCGGCGTCGGCATCGGCGCCGGCAGGAACCATTATTAATAGGTGTTGCAGTCGCAGCATATCTTTCCCTTGCAGGCGGTCGGCGGTCTGCTGATAGGCGGCAAGAGCCACGGAGTCGATATAGGCACTGTCGACCAACATGGGCATGAGCTGCATATCGCGGTAGCCGGAAAATTCATTCCGGAAGCTCGTCAGCGTGTCGATGCCGGCAGCTTCTGCCGCGGCTACTTTCAGTTTGTAGTTGAGAAACATCTCAGCATATTCTGCCGGTGTCTTCTTTTCTACGGCTCCCTCGATGTCTGCATTCTTATAGTAGGAATATTTGAATTCGTCGAGCGAAATGTCTTTTCCTGCTACCGTCATGATGACGGGGTTCCCGTCATGGGATTCAAGGACGGAATGAGCGGATAGGGACGTTGAGAGTAGGGCGCATAGCATACCTCCTGCGGCTCCGGAGAGAAGAAACGTTTTGTTCATGGTTTGTAGTGTGGGGAAAGAAAGTTCTCCTTTCTTGTTTGTTTAAAAAGAGGGTAGGCCGACTCGTAGGTGTCTACCTACGAGCGGTCTACCGATGAGTTGTATTCTGATATTATTCGGAACGGCTATAGTTGGGGGCTTCACTGGTGATGGTGATGTCGTGGGGATGGCTCTCCAAGACACCGGCACCGGTGATGCGGGTAAACTTAGCGCCGTGGAGCTGTTCAATGGTAGCGGCACCGCAATATCCCATGCCCGAACGCAGACCACCTACCATCTGGTAGATAACCTCCTGTACGCTTCCCTTGTAGGGAACGCGGCCGGCAATGCCTTCGGGCACCAGTTTCTTGACTTCGGCCACGCCCGACTGGAAATAGCGATCCTTGGAGCCATTCTCCATGGCCTCCAAAGAACCCATACCGCGGTAGGTCTTAAACTTACGGCCGTTAAAGATGATGGTCTCACCGGGACTCTCTTCCGTACCGGCTACCAGCGAACCAATCATAACGCTGTGTCCGCCGGCGGCGAGGGCCTTGACGATATCACCGGAATAGCGCAGACCGCCGTCGGCAATCAAAGGAACACCGGTACCCTTCAGGGCACAAGCAACATCGTAGACGGCCGACAGCTGCGGTACGCCGACACCGGCTACCACACGGGTGGTGCAGATAGAGCCCGGGCCGATACCCACTTTGATGGCATCAGCACCGGCCTCGGCGAGCATATGGGCGGCATCGCCGGTGGCCACATTTCCCACTACGATATCCACGCCGCTGAAGGCGGCCTTTGCCTCGCGCAGCTTTTCGATAACCGACAGCGAGTGGCCGTGAGCCGTATCAATGACGATGGCGTCGGCGCCGGCGTGTATCAGTGCTTCCATGCGCTGCAGCGTGTCTACCGTGACACCTACGCCGGCAGCTACGCGCAGGCGTCCTTTGCTATCTTTGCAGGCCATGGGCTTGTCTTTGGCCTTGGTGATGTCTTTATAAGTAATGAGTCCTACCAATTTCCCGTCTTTGTCGACGACGGGAAGCTTCTCGATTTTATTTTCCTGAAGAATCTGCGAGGCGGCCTGCAGGTCTGTCTGCGTAGTGGTGGTGACCAAATTCTCGCGCGTCATCACCTCGTCGATGTGCTTGTCGAGGTTACGCTCAAAGCGCAGGTCGCGGTTGGTGACGATGCCCACCAAGTGGTCTTCGTCGTCGACAACGGGGATACCTCCGATGTGGTATTCGCTCATCAGTGCCAAGGCATCGCGCACGGTGCGGCCGCGCTGAATCGTGACAGGGTCATAAATCATACCGTTCTCGGCACGCTTGACAATGGCTACCTGGCGTGCCTGGTCTTCGATGCTCATGTTTTTGTGGATGACGCCGATACCTCCCTCTCGCGCAATGGCAATGGCCATGGGCGCCTCGGTGACTGTATCCATAGCTGCGGTGACAAAGGGAATGCGGAGGTCAATGTTTCTTGAGAATTTTGTACTCAATTCCACAGTTCGCGGCAGCACCTCGGAATAGGCAGGTACCAATAGAACATCGTCGAAGGTGAGCCCTTCCATGACGATTTTGTCGGCAATAAAATCAGAAATCATAGTGTACTCGGAATTATTTCAAGGTGAGAAGAGGTGCGTCGTCATCTGTGAGGGACAACGGCGCGCTTCTACCGCCCTAAATGTCAAAAGAGGGAGACGCCGATAGCGTCACCCTAAATTGCTTGCAAAAATACGCTTTTCTGTGGAGGTGTCAAAACATTCGACTATTTTTTGACAGAACTCTCTTTGGCCGGATGCAGTTGGTTTAGGATGGGCGTGTGGATGCCGCGCACCTCCGGTGTCGTCTCCGTTCCTATTTGTTCGAAGATGGCAATCCGGTTTTCTCCTTGGCGAAGCCATACCCCGGGGACGTAAAGTGTTTGCTGCGGCCCTACGTTCCAATAACGGCCCAGATTCTTCCCGTTGACGAAGACGATGCCTTTCTTCCAAGCGCTCATGTCGAGGAAAGTGTCGCCGGTGCTGTCCAGTGTGAAGGTGCCTTGGTAGAGGGTGGGGACGCCTATGTTGGTGCTGCCGATCGGCGTGGCTTCAAGGTCTTCGGGAAGGGTGTCCATGGGGAGGCGATACATATTCCACTCTCCAACGAGTGTCTTGCCGTCGAGGGTGACATCGCCGAGTATGCCCTTGTTGTTGTGGACAATCTCACTGCCGTAGTTGATGCGCCCCATATTTTCCACCAATATCTGGAGGGTGGCGTTGAAGGGTACTTCGATGTCGAGGCTGTAGGTGCGTGTCCCTCTGTTGAGCTGTCCCACCGGTTCTCCGTCGACGCATACGGTGGCAAAGTCGCGCAGACCGGGAATCTCCAGCTTTCCGCTGAGAGGCTGGTTGAAGTGGCGGGTGTAGAGCACATAGCCATATCCCTGCCCGAGAGCTTCAAAGGTTTGTGGTGTAGAGGCCGTCACGGGCGTGATGTTTTCTTCGGCATAGTCAATGATGGGAGTGGCGGAGGTGAGGGCTATCGAGGGAATCTCTATGACCGGTGCCGGGGCGGGCACTTCGGGCAACTTCTCCATAGTATAGCGCGCGATGACGGCACGTATGGAGTCGTATTTGGGGGTGCGCCATCCCGCCTCGCTGATGGGGGCGTCGTAGTCGTAACTGGTGAGGTCGGGCTGTATGTCGCGCTTCTTGTCGTAGTTGGCTCCGGCAGTGAAGGCAAAGTTGGTGCCGCCGTGTACCATGTAGAAGTTAAATGAAATGTCGTTCCGGAGGTAGGCTTCTGTCTGTCGTGCAATGTCGGAGGCGCTCCGATAGGGGAAGGGCTCTGCCCAGTGTGACAGCCATCCGGGGTAGAATTCGGCCACCATATACGGGCCTTTCCCGTCGTGATATTCGTTGACGACGCGTCGCAGGTTGTCGATGTCGCTCTCGCCGTTGGCGGTGGGAAGTGCTCCCTCGGTCGCTCCGCCGCTGAACAGCCAACTGCCGTCGGAGGTAAACAGGGGTACGTCGAAGCCCACTTCTTTCAATTGTTCCTTGATGTGTGCGTTATAGGCGCGGTGCTCCTCGGCGGGGATGTCGGTGCGCTGGGCTACATAGGAACCGAATTCGTTCTCGCATTGTACCATGATGATGGGGCCGCCGTGGGTGCACTGCAGGTCGCCCACCTCCTGATAGAGACGCTGGAAATAAGTCTTTGTGGCGGACAAAAAGGCGGCATTGTCGCGGCGCACCTCCATCCCTTCGATGTTTTGCAACCACCAGGGGTAGCCGCCAAATTCCCATTCGGCGCAAACGTAGGGGCCGGGGCGCAGGATGACCTTCATACCTTCTTCAGCGGCGGTGCGGATATATTCCGCTAAGTTACGGTCGTCGCTGAAGTCCCATACGCCGGGGGCTGTCTCGTGGAGATTCCAAAAGACGTAGGTGGCCACCGTGTTGAGGCCCATCGCGCGCATCATACGCAGGCGGTGACGCCAGTATTCATGAGGAATGCGTGCATAGTGCATCTCGCCGGAGAGAATACGCGTCGGTTTCCCGTCGAAGTAGAAATGGCCGTCTTTGATTTCGAAGGTCGTCGTGGCGGACTTCTTGACAGGGGCTGTTTTCTTTTTGGGTGTTGTCTGTTCCGTCTGTGGCGGGGTCGCGGTGGTGATGCCGTCGAGCCCGGTGGGGAGTACACCAGCCTGAGAGGTCAGGTGATAGCCACTGAGTGCGAGGATAAGGGGAAGGATACGTTTCATATTATTTGTGTAGAATGGTCTTATACAGTGTAAGTGTGATTCCGGAAAAAGGCTCTTTGTGAGAATTACCCTGAAAGAGGAAGCTTGGGTATGAGTGCAAAGGTAGTGCAAGTGAGCGAAATGAAAAAGTATGTTCCCTGTTTTTCTAATGAAGATGGGCAGGGATGGCCGGAGTTCGCGTGATGAATTGTCGCGCTTATCGTGAAGCGACACCCCCTCAAAAATCGTGTGCGAAGGCCGCGAGAATCGAAAAAATTCATTCTTCCTGTCTCTGTGTTGGAGGAACGCACTTACGAGGCACTTACGAACGTTAAAAAAGTGCCGTTTTTGCCATATACTGTCAAAAGGTATGAAGAAGCGGGGGATGCTGCCCGTCGAAACAAGTCCCGGAGAAGTTTCAACAAGTCCGGGACTTGTTCTTCTTTCTCCAGGACTTGTTTCGACGAGGCTCGGCCCCGGCGATCGTCTTCCTATATGTGAAAGAATTTAACGATAGGATGTCCTTCGTGGGGGGCGGGAAACGTCACTTTCTCGCAAATTTTGTGTAAAGAGAAGTGAATTTGCGTTCATGAAGTGTTCTCCTTTTTGAAAATTAAGTAAAGATGCATATAGATATGAATATGTCTGTGAATGGATTCCGCCTCAAATTCGTCTTTCCCCACAGTTCTCGCCTTCTTTGCGGTGTCAAAAAATAATCAATAAGACGGTTGGAAGTCTAATTTTTTTTGAAAGAAAAATTAGTGGTATGTGGGCACAAGCCTTTTTTCCGGTGCATATGTTAAAATGGGCGTTGGATAAGAGTT
>CAZXFS010000031.1:0-21391 GCA_964640535.1 uncultured Prevotellamassilia sp.
TGCAAAGATAGTGCAAACGCGGGAATTGAGAAAGGTTTTGAGTACCGGCATTTATACACTGTTCCCACCGTCTTTCTTACGCTTCTGGTACAGTTGCCACGAGTTGAACACGTTGTGCCACACGCTGTAGAAGCCGCCGGCGATAGCTGTGACGGGGGTGAAGAACGTATAGCCCATCCAGATGGCCAATACGGTGTTTTTTTGGCCCAGTGCCTGACAGGATGCAATCGGATGTTGGTAGCGCCGACCGATACGCCGGCCCCAATAGAACTGTAGGATGCAGCATACCAGACTGATGGCGGCAATGCCTAATTGAGCACCGAGGCCTACCTGACTATGCACGATACTGCGCACGGTAACCGCGATGGCTAACGCCAGACTGACGGCCCATAGATAGAAGGCCAGGTCGCGCAAGCCGACGAGGAAACTGTGAAGGCGTGGAAACAGTAAACGGATGAGCATGGCGGCCAAGAGCGGGCAGATGAGTAGAGGGAATACTTCTCCCATAATGAGGAAGAAAGACCCCAGAAAGGTCATCTCCGGGTGGGGATGCACCAAGGGAACGATGAGAGGGACGATGACGGCCACCAAGAGGTTGATGAGGAGTGTGTAGGTCGTCAGGCCGGCGGCATCGCCCCCCAACTTCCCGGTGACGACGGCTGCGGCCGTGGCTGTCGGGCAGATCATACAAATCATGGCTCCCTCGACAATAACCCCGCTGCTGCCGATGGAGGGGAAGAGCAGCAGCAAACAAGCCGGCAGGCAGAAGCCGACGGCCTGAATGAGGAGCAGCGGCCCGTGCCAACGCTGCCATCGCAGTTGCCGGGGATCGACTTTGCAGAAGGTGATGAACAACATAGCGAAAATGAGCGCCGGCTGTAGGAAACTGATACAGCCGAGAACCTGCTTCTCGTGATGGGCCAGCATCGGGATATTGCGGGCAATGAAGTAAGAGAGGGCGCCGATACACATGGCGATAGGAAGCGTCCAGTTCTTGATAAATCGTAGGATACTTTTGGGAGAGAGTAACATAGATATATCGTTTTAGGAGGAAAGAGCGGATGAGGCTGTGCCCTAACGGTTCTCTCCTTGTTGTAGTGTACTGAGTGTCAGCATTTCGTCGCGTAATCGTGCTGCAAGAGGGAAGTCCAAGTCGGCGGCGGCTTTCTTCATGGCCGTACGGAGCTGTTCGATGCGTTGCTCCACGGGAATCGTCTTTTTGGCGGCGGTTGTAGGAATGCCGTGTGGGGCTCCATAGGAGACAGCGGTATCTGCTACGGCGGCGGAGGCGGCTGTCGGGAGGGGGGCGTAGCTTTCAGAGGAACGGTTGGTGGTGAGGGGGCCGGAGGTAATAGCCTTTTGAATAGGAGTAGGGGTGATGCCGTGCCGCTCGTTGTAGGCCAACTGTTTCATGCGCCGTCGTTCCGTCTCGTCGATGGTTTGTTGCATGGAGGGCGTTATCTTGGACGCGTACATGATGACACGTCCATTGACATTACGTGCGGCACGTCCCGCCGTCTGTGTCAGTGAACGATGGGAGCGTAGGAAACCCTCCTTGTCGGCATCGAGGATGGCCACCAGCGCTACTTCCGGGAGGTCGAGGCCTTCGCGCAGGAGATTGACGCCTACCAATACCTGATAGATTCCGCGGCGCAGGTCTTCCATAATCTGTACGCGTTCCAATGTGTCGACATCGCTATGGATATAGGCCGTTGATATGCCGTTCTTCAACAGATAGTCTGTCAGTTCTTCGGCCATACGCTTGGTGAGCGTGGTGACAAGGGTTCGTTCGTCATGTGCCAGACATTTCTGTATTTCCTCCATCAAATCATCAATGGGAAAGTCGGACGGCCGCACCTCGATGGGAGGGTCGAGCAGTCCCGTCGGGCGGATGACCTGTTCGACAATGATGCCCTCGCTCTCTGCCAATTCGTAGTCGGCGGGGGTAGCGCTGACATAGATGGTTTGCGACACCATCTCGTGAAACTCTTCGAAGGTGAGGGGACGATTGTCGAGGGCGGCGGGAAGGCGGAAACCGTAACCGACGAGGGCCTCCTTGCGCGAACGGTCGCCGCCATACATGGCGCGTATCTGAGGTATGGTGACATGGCTCTCGTCGACGACCAGTAGGAAGTCGCGGGGAAAGAAGTCCAGCAGGCAGTAAGGCCGCTCTCCCTCTTGTCGTCCATCGAAGTAGCGTGAGTAGTTCTCTATGCCGGAACAATGCCCCAACTCGCGTATCATCTCTATGTCGTAGCTGACGCGCTCTTCCAGGCGGCGCGCCTCCAAGTCTTTCCCCTGTTGACGGAAATTCTCCACCTGCCGGACCATGTCGTCTTGTATCCGGCGGATGGCCAACTCCTGCGTTTCCTTGGAGGTGAGGAATAGATTGGCGGGGTATATCTTATATTCATCAAAGCGTCCGAGACGTAGTCCGCTTACCGCGTCGATTTCTTCGATACTGTCAATCTCTTCATCCCAGAAGGTGACGCGAAGCATCTCGTCGCTATAGGAGAGGTAGATGTCGACGGTGTCGCCCTTTACGCGGAACGTGCCGCGGTGGGGGGCGACGTCGTTGCGAGAGTAGAGGCTGTCGATGAGTTTTCGCAGGAAGGCACTAAGGGCCAAGCGGCGGCCCACTTTCAACTCAATAACGTGTTCATAGAAGGCGGCGGGGTTCCCCATTCCGTAGATGCAGGATACAGACGACACGACAATGACGTCTTTGCGGCCGGAGAGCAGGGCGGATGTGGCAGAGAGCCGCAGTTTGTCGATGTCCTCGTTGATGGCCAAGTCCTTCTCTATATAGGTATCTGTTGCCGCGATGTAGGCCTCCGGTTGATAGTAGTCATAGTAGGAGACATAGTATTCTACCGCATTATGAGGGAAGAAGGTCTTGAACTCCGCATACAGCTGTGCAGCCAACGTCTTGTTGTGGCTCAGTATCAGTGTAGGACGGCCATATCGGGCAATGACATTCGCGATGGTGAATGTCTTTCCGCTTCCGGTGACGCCCAGGAGCGTCTGTGCCGGGAGTCCTTCACGTAAGCCCGCTGTGAGGGCCTCGATGGCTTCCGGTTGGTCTCCCGTAGGAGCGTAGTCGGCATGGAGTTCAAAATTCATAATCGAATTTGGAGAGGGAGAGTCCTGTCTATAGGCTGAGAGCCCGTCGTTAGAACTCGGATGGGACGTCGGTAGAGGCGTCCCCGTGGATGTATTTTTCTATTAAGTGAATGGTTGTTGTGTCGCTGTCGTAGACGGAATACCATCCTTGAGGCTCGTGCGGCGGGTCTGTCAGGTAGGGCATTCCAGGTGCCCATTGGTCTGCGAGGGGACGCGCCTCACCTCCCCATCCCCAGAAGTTGATACCGGCGAGAAGTCCCTCGTGCTGCCTACTCTGCCGGAAGCGGTCGAAGAGGTAGTTGTAGAAGGCATCGCGTGATAGCGTTGAGGTGCCGGCAGCGTAATGGTTACGTTCGCGGGGATAACCAAATTCCTCGATGACGAGCGGTTTCCCCAAACGTTCTGCAAGTCGCAGGTGAGCATCTATATATTCTGCCGCCTTCAGGTAGACGTGGGGGAGGGCGGTATATAAGGCTCCGCGGGTACACCATCCCCAGTTGAGGGGCCAGAGGTGGATGGTGAGATAGTCTATCTCCGGCAGACGGTGTATCTGCTCGTAGAGGCTGATATCACCTTCGCAACCGTAATATCCCTCGCTGCCTACAGATACCAGATGGTTGGGGTCAAGCGATTTGATGAGCCGGGCGGAGCGGGTTATCCACGTAAGGAATCCGCGCTTTGCCTGAGCGTCGAAAGGGCGGGGTTCGTTGCATATCTGCCACGCCATGATGGCCGATGAGGTGCTGTAGGGACGCCGGGTGTAACGATTGGTGTGGGTCAGAAGACGCCGCAGGAAGTCGTAATAGTATTGTTGTGCTATGGTATCGGTGGCGAAGGCTGCGGCATAGTGTGTATACCGAGAATAACCTTTTCCTCTGGCATAAGGAGAGTCTCCATGTCCTGTCTGTTTGAGATAGAAGCCATAGCCTCCACTCCAGTCCCAGGAATTACAGAGGTAGATGACGCTCTTCATTCCGCGGCGTTCCATCTCGTGTAACAGATAGTCCAAGCCGTCGAGCACGGTGTCGTTTAAAACGCCGAGGGACGGTTGCAGATAGGGGCGGACGGAGGTGACGCTGTCACTTCCCGCCTCTGCTCCGACCAGAATACGTAGGTTCGTTATCCCTAATGAGGAGAGTCGGTCCAGTTCCCGCTTGAGCCGCGCCCTGTCGCCGACCTTTCCCTTGATACCTAAGTAAGGGGCATACCACATATTGGCTCCCACAAAATAGTAGGGCGTCCCGGCGTCAGCGGTCGAGGTGTCATAGAAATGCCCCCCGCGGCAGGTGATGAAGCCGGCAGGAGAACCTTTCTCCGGAGAGGCGGCGCCGAGTGTAAGGACTGTCCACCAAAAGAGCAGGCCGGTAAAGAGTAAACGGTGTAGCATATGAGTATCTCCTATACAGAAGGACGTTTCGGAAATCGGGCTTTAAAACAGTTTCATCTTGTTCGCACGCGCCTCAGATAGCGTCTGTAACGGTTGCTCTTTTGCGGCGTTTTGGGCGGCGTGTTCTTGACGGAGCTGCTGTTGCTTCGTCTCATTCTCTTGGAGAAAGAGCTGCCGCTCATTGCCCATCAGTTGGGCGGCGACAAGCACCATCTGCGATGCATCCTTGACCCAGATGACAGGGCCCGCCGCTGCCGGCGCAATCTTGAGGGCCGTGTGAAGTTCGCTGGTGGTGGCTCCTCCGATGAGCAGCGGTACGTTGACGCCGGCATGGGCGAGGGCCGTGGCGGTAGCTACCATCTCGTCCAGCGACGGCGTGATAAGTCCGCTCAGTCCGATGAAGTCCGGTCGTTCCTTGAGGGCTGTTTCCACGATGTCTTCTGCGGGGCACATCACTCCTAAGTCGATGACTTCATAGTTATTGCATGCCAATACGACCGCCACAATGTTTTTCCCGATGTCGTGCACGTCCCCCTTGACGGTTGCCATAATGATGCGGCCAGCTTGTCGTCCGGCCACCTTTTCCGCCTCAATATGCGGAGAGAGGATGCCGACGGCTTGCTTCATGGTGCGTGCCGTCTTGACAACTTGCGGGAGGAACATCTTGCCTTCTCCGAAAAGCTGCCCCACTTGATTCATCGCGCTCATCAGAGGACCTTCGATGATGTCTAAGGCATGGGGATAGTGTTGCAGCGCCTCCGTGATATCCTCTTCCAGATATTGGGTGACTCCATGCCGTAAGGCATCAGCCAAGCGTTCTTCCACACTCAGCCCGTCTCGTCGTTGAGACGTTGCCGGCGTTGCCGTGGAGGACGCCTTTCCCTGCGACCCCTTCTGTGTTGCTAATTCCGAGGCCAAGGCAATGAGTTCTTCTGTTGCCGGACGTCGTGCCAGGATGACGTCCTCTATGACGGTGCGCAGTGGGGTGGGGATATCCTCATAGCGCAGGGAGGACGTGGGGTTAACGATGCCGAAATCCATTCCCGCCTCGATGGCATGATGCAGGAAGACGGCATGCATGGCCTCACGGACATAGTTATTTCCGCGGAAGGAGAACGATAGGTTGCTGACACCGCCGCTGACATGGGCCATAGGCAGATGAGTCCGTATCCAGCGAGTGGCGCTGATGAAGTCCGCCCCATAATGGTCGTGCTCCGCCATACCCGTACAGATGGCCAATATGTTGGGGTCGAAGATGATGTCCTCGGGAGGGATTCCCGCCTCTTCTGTCAGGAGCCGGTAAGAGCGTTGACAGATTTCTACTTTGCGTTCGTAGGTATCGGCCTGTCCTTTCTCGTCGAAGGCCATGACGACGACGGCGGCGCCATAGCTGCGGAGCTCACGGGCGTGGGCGAGGAAGGTCTCCTCTCCTTCTTTGAGGGAGATGGAGTTGACGATACATTTCCCCTGGATGCATTTTAAGGCGGCACGGATGACATCCCATCGGGATGAGTCTATCATGAAGGGCACCCGGCAGATATCCGGGTCTGCTGCCAGGAGGTTGACAAAGTGCGTCATCTCTTGCTCCGTATCGAGCAGGCCGTCGTCGAGATTGATGTCGATGACATCCGCCCCGGCTTCTATTTGTCGGCGGGCGATGTCTGTGGCCTCTTCGTACTGCTTCTCTTTGATGAGACGGAGGAATTTTCGCGAACCGGCCACGTTACAGCGCTCTCCAATCACTGTGAAACGCTTTGTTCCGTCGATGCAGAGCGGCTCTAAGCCGGCGAGGGTTAATACTTGCGGGGGAGAGGCCGGGTGGCGGGGCGGTATGTAGCCATTTCCCGTGCGTACTAATGCGGGATATTCGGCAATGTAGCTGTCTGTGGTGCCGCAACATCCGCCGACGATATTTACCAACTTCTCCTCAATGAAGACCTTGACTTCCTTCGCCATCTGTTGCGGCGTCTGGTCGTAACCGCCCAATGCATTGGGGAGTCCGGCGTTGGGGTAAGCAGATATATAATAAGGTACTATTTGTGAAAGCTCTTGCAGGAAGGGCTTCATATCGGAGGCACCGAAGGAACAGTTGAGGCCGATGGATAAGATATGCTCGCTGTGGTCGATAGAGGCCACAAAGGCACGGAGCGTTTGTCCGGAGAGGGTACGGCCCGCTTTGTCGGCAATGGTGATCGACAGCATGATGGGGCAGCATCGCTCCGGGTGAAGGCTGATTACTTGTTCGGCCGCCATCAGTGCCGCTTTGGCGTTGAGTGTGTCAAAGATGGTCTCTATAAGCAGCAGGTCGACGCCTCCTTCCATCAGTGCCTCTACCTGCTCTTTGTAGGCCTCGAGCAAGGCGTCAAAGGTGATGGCACGTGCAGCCGCGTCGGTGACGTCGGCCGAGATGGAACACGTCTTATTGGTAGGCCCGATAGACCCTGCGACGAAGCGCGGGCGTTCGGGGGTGAGCTGTGCCTGTCTGTCCGCCTCACTGCGTGCTAATTGTGCCGCCTCTATATTGAGACGACGGCAGAGGTCGCTGCAGTGGTAGTCCTGCATAGAGATGCGTTGGGCATTAAACGTGTTGGTCTCGATGATGTCGGCTCCTGCCGTCAGATAGCGGCGATGGATATCTCGGATGACATCGGGGCGTGTGAGCGTCAGCAGTTCGTTGTTGCCTTGTTGTTGTCCGGGTAAGTCGGCAAAGCGTTCACCTCTGAAGTCCTGCTCCGTGAGGTGATAGCTCTGTATCATCGTGCCCATGGCACCGTCGAGGATGAGAATCCTCTCGTTGAGTATCTCTCTGATATCGTTTGCCATATCAATGGTTCTTTAAGAAGCGGTCCATCTCTCTTCTGTCATCTTTCTCGCGGAGCGTGGCGCGTTTGTCATATTCTTTCTTGCCTCGGCAGAGACCAATGATGAGTTTGGCCCTGCCGTTCTCGTCGATGTAGAGACGGAGGGGGACGAGCGTAAATCCGGGCGACTTTGTCTCTTGTTCGAGGTGGCGAATTTCTTTCTTGTGAAGCAATAACTTACGGTCGCGACGTCCTGCATGGTTGTTGTAGGAGCCGAGTTCGTAGGGAGCGACATACATATTCTTTACCCACATCTCTCCCTCCATGATAAAGCAGAACGTATCTACCAGTCCTGCTTTACCGGCGCGAATGCTCTTGATTTCGGTGCCGGTGAGTACGATGCCGGTGGTGTAGCGGTCGATGACGTGGTAGTCGAATTCGGCACGCTTATTTTTTATATTAATGGTGCGGGGGGTAATGCCCTTGCTGTTCTTCTTACTCATACGATGTGTGTTGAGACTCTTCTGCGTTGATGGTGACGAAATCTTCCAGATGTTCTGTGACATAGCGTCCTATGGCCGTTGATAGTTCTTCCTCCATCTCGATGAATTCGTCGTCCAGGTCATCAAATTTAGGATATTTCTCAAAGAGGGCCATGAAGTCTTCGTCGCTGCACGGTCGTGTGAGCTCATCGCCATACTCGTTGTAGAGACGATGTGCCTTATTGATGAGTTTGGCCAATTCGGGGAGCCCCCATAGACGCATGGCTTTGGCAAAGGGGTTATGGAAGAAGAACGGCCCATACCCGTTGTGGATGAGTTGCACAAATCCTCCGTCCATCACTTCTTCGCGCAGGATGAAATAGGCCCACAGGGTGATTTGTTCCCCGTTGAGGCAGCAGAGGCTGTCGGCATCCAGTGTGTCGCCGACGGCCGCGCTGATGGCATCCTTGACGGCGGTGGCTACGGTCTCCGGGTTCTCGGCGACGGCGGTGTGATAGGCTGTTTGGGAAAGGTAGATCTGCATAGGATAGGTGCGTAGATGTTTTTAGAAACGGGCCTCTTCGATGAGGGTCTTCATGCCTTTGATTTTCTCCCCGCTGATGGCGGTCAGCAATCGCTTGAGGCACGACTGCTGTATGGCTACGTAGGCTTGGTGCTCGCCCACTTCGATGCGTCCGATATCTGTGGCGCGTAGTCCGCCTTTTTTACATAGGAATCCGGCGATATCGCCGCGGGATAATTTCTCGCGCTTCCCACGCCCGATATAGAGCAGTCGACAAGGGGGTGTGGCGGCCTTGAGAGGCGCTTCTGCCGGGAGTGAAAGGGTGGAGGTGTCGCCTAAGAAAGAGGGGGGCTGTTCCTCCGGCCCGATGATGAGATAAGACGTACCGCTATTCTTCCAACGTGTAGAGCGTCCGCTTCGATGTTCAAAGAGTTCGGCGTCTGCGGGCAGATGGTAGCTGATGACACCGCCCACTTCGGGGATGTCGATGCCGCGTGCCGCCAAGTCGGTGGCTACGAGGATAAGACTTCCGCCACAGCGAAAGCGTAGCAGACTGCGTTCACGCTCGGCCTGCTCCATTCCACCATGATAGCGTTCTGCCGAGAAACCTTCGCTGCGGAGATAGGTGAAGACACGTTCCACACTCTCTCGGTATCCCACAAATACGATGACGGGGCGAGGCTGTGTGCCTGCTTGTATCTGCGTGAGGAGCGCTCCCAGCGTCGATAGCTTGTCTTTCTCCGGCGAGGGGACAAGCACGGTCGATAGGCGCGGTGTCGCATGGCTGTTCGTACTGTAGTCCAGCCGGAAGGCCTTCTCCACATGAATGAAACGCTCAAGATGAGCCGGCGCCGTGGTGGCGGAGAGCAACCACGTGTCGACCGCTGTGGGGAGAAGCGTACGTATCTGTTCCAATTCCTCGGTGAATCCGTCATCCAGGCACTTGTCGTATTCGTCAATGACGAGTAAGCGAACGTGCTCTCCTTCCACTTGTTGTTTGCGGAGAAGGTCGAGCAGACGTCCCGGGGTGACAAATAGCAGGTGAGGGCGTACGGCAGAGAGCGTCTCGCTGTCGGAGGCCGTCGTATGTCCTCCGATGAAGCAGGCGGCGGGGATGTCCGTCTTCATCCTTCTCCAGAGGTCATAGCTCTGGCGGGCCAATTCGCGTGAGGGATGGATAATCACCACACTGCCCGGATGAGCCATAGAGGCCTCCTCCCGCTGTCGGCGTAGTATCCCTAACAGATAGGCCAATGTCTTTCCGCTTCCGGTGGGGGAGAGGAGCAGCAGCTCATGAGCCGTCGGCGCCTTCTCAACAAAGGCGTGTTGCATCTCTGATAACTCTGCGATGCCGATGTGGTGGAGGCTTTCTTGAACGTAGTTTGTCATGACGGAGGGAGGAATAAGAGCGTTGTCTGTTGTCGGAGTGGTGTGAGAGGTGTGGGAGAAGGGGGAGAGGTTACAGCTGCTCACATTCTTCTACCCAAGCCCGTGAGCAGGCATCACTCGGCATACGCCAATCGCCGCGCGGGCTGAGAGAACAACTCCCCACCTTGGGGCCGTCCGGCAAGCAGCTGCGCTTGAACTGTTGCTGGAAGAAACGGCGGAAGAAGGTGGTCATCCACTTCTTTATCGTCGTGGCGTCGTAGCTGCTCACGCGTTTGTCGGCGCCGTTGAAGGCCTGCTGTGCCAAGAAGTATATCTTGGACGGGCGAAACCCATAGCGCAGGATATAGTAGAGGAAGAAGTCGTGAAGCTCGTAGGGGCCCACCAAGTCTTCCGTCTTTTGTCGGATGTTGCCGTTCTCGTCGGCCGGTATCAGTTCCGGGCTGATGGGCGTTTCGATGATGTCGAGCAGCGTGTGTCGGCAGTCTTCTTCGACGAGATGGGTGGAAACCCATTTCACCAAGTGACGCACCAAGGTCTTGGGGACAGAGGCGTTGACGCCATACATACTCATGTGGTCGCCGTTATAGGTGGCCCATCCCAGCGCCAGTTCGCTGAGGTCGCCGGTGCCGATGACCAATCCGTTCATCTGGTTGGCAATATCCATCAGTATTTGTGTACGTTCTCGTGCCTGACTGTTTTCGTAGGTCACGTCATGCTGTGTGGCGTCGTGGCCGATGTCGCTGAAGTGCACCTCACATGCGCGGCGAATACTAATCTCGCGGATGGTGACGCCCAGCCGTTGCATGAGGGTGAGGGCGTTGGTGTAGGTGCGGTCGGTGGTGCCGAATCCCGGCATGGTGACGCCGATAATCTCCTTCCGGTCTTTTCCCAATCGGTCGAAGACGGCCACCGTCACCAGTAGAGCCAGGGTGGAGTCGAGCCCTCCGCTGATGCCCACCACCGCCGTTTGGGCATGGGTGTGCTCCAAGCGTCGGGCGAGGCCCTCGCTCTGGATGCTGAGTATTTCTTGGCAACGCAAATCCAGTTCCGCACCATCCGGGACGAAGGGCAGCGGGTCTATCGTCCGTGTGAGGGTATTCCCCGTTGCCGCTCCCGAGAGGCTTGTCGCCGACGTGTGCGTGCCCAGGTCTATCTCTTTGTAGAGCGCAGACTTCTGAACGTCGTGTCCCGTGGCAAAGGTCGTATTGATGCGGCGTTCTGTCCGCAGGCGCTCCACGTCGATTTCGCTGATGATGAGCTGTTCGTCCATCAGGAAACGCTCGCCGTCTTGCAACAAGTGCCCGTTTTCAGCAATCAGTACGCGTCCGCCGAATACGACGTCCTGCGTACTCTCGCCCCATCCGCAGCTGGTATAGATGTATCCGCAGATACACCGCGCGCTCTGCATCTCCACCAATGCCTGTTGGTAGCCGGCTTTCCCGACCAGCTCATTGCTGGCGCTGAGGTTGAAGATGAGTTCCGCCCCGGCCACCGAGAGAGGGGCACTGGGGGGCGTGACAGCCCACAAGTCCTCACAGATCTCGATACCGAAGCGCACATCGTTCAGACAGAATACCAGATGATTGTCGAGGGGCACATTCTGCCCGCAGAAGCGGAGCTGAGTGTTGGGCGGCAATGTCGTCGCCGGCGTGAACCAGCGCTTCTCGTAGAACTCTTTGTAGTTGGGGAGAAACGTCTTGGGTACCAAACCGTGGATGGCGCCTTTGTGGATGACGGCGGCACAGTTGAAGAGCATCCCGTTGTAGCTGATGGGGACGCCGACAATGCTGACAATATCCAATCCGCGGCTGAATTCGATCAGCCGCAGGAGAGACGCCTCGGCCTCTTCCAGTACCAACTGTTGCTGGAAGAGGTCTTGGCAGGTATAACCGGTCACGCTCAGTTCCGGGAAACAGACCAATTCCGCTCCCGCCCCCTGGGCGCGTGCCATGAGGGATTCTATCTGCTCGGTGTTGTAGTGGCAGTCGGCCACGCGTACTCGCGGCACAGCTGCCGCTACAGTGAGGAAACCGTGATGCATAGGTGTTATTTATCGCCGGGTATCGGACGGATGTCCAGCAATAGTTCGTCGAGTTGTTTTTGGTCTACACGCGACGGAGCGTCGAGCATCACATCGCGGCCGGAGTTGTTTTTCGGGAAGGCGATGCAGTCGCGGATGCTGTCGAGGCCGGCAAAGAGCGACACCCAGCGGTCCAGACCGTAGGCCAGACCACCGTGAGGGGGCGCACCATACTTAAAGGCATTCATCAGGAACCCAAATTGTTCCTGCGCGCGTTCCGGTGTGAATCCGAGCACTTTAAATATCTTTGCTTGGAGTACTGCATCATGGATGCGAATGCTGCCGCCGCCGACCTCTACGCCGTTGCACACCATGTCGTAGGCATCGGCCAGTACGGAGGCAGGGTCGCTGTCGAGCTTCTCGATGTCGCACGGCTTGGGAGAGGTGAAGGGGTGATGCATGGCCATGAGGCGTCCTTCCTCCTCGCTCCATTCGAACATGGGGAAGTCTACCACCCAGAGGAGGGCAAACTTGTTCTTGTCGCGCAGTCCGAGGCGAGAGCCCATTTCGAGGCGCAGTTCGCACAACTGTTTGCGCGTCTTCATGGCGTCGGCGCCGGATAGGATGAGGATGAGATCGCCGACCTTGGCGCCCATCGTCTCTTTGAGTTGGAGGAGGACGTCTTCGCTGTAGAACTTGTCGACGCTGCTCTTGACGCTGCCGTCTTCGTTGACGCGGGCATATACCAATCCCTTGGCACCAATCTGCGGCGACTTGACAAAGTCTGTCAAGGCATCCAGTTGCTTACGGGTGTAGGAGGCACAGCCTTCTGCGCAGATACCGCCGATGTAGGCGGCGTCGTTGAAGACACCGAAGGTGCCGGTGCCGCGCAGCACGTCCATGAGCTCCACAAATTCCATGCCAAAGCGCATATCCGGTTTGTCGGAACCGAAACGACGCATGGCCTCGCTCCACGGCAGACGTAGGAACGGCGTCTCGCCGAGGTCGTAGCCGCGCACTTCCTTAAAGAGGTGTTTTGTCATTTCCTCGAAGAGCTCGATGATGTCGTTCTGTGAAACAAACGACATCTCGCAGTCGATTTGCGTGAACTCCGGTTGACGGTCGGCACGCAGGTCTTCGTCGCGGAAGCACTTCACAATCTGGAAGTAGCGATCCATGCCGGCCACCATGAGCAGCTGCTTGAGCGTCTGCGGGCTTTGGGGAAGGGCATAGAACTGTCCCGGGTTCATGCGTGAGGGCACGATGAAGTCGCGGGCTCCCTCCGGGGTGCTTCCCACCAATACCGGCGTTTCGATCTCCAGGAATCCCTTGCTATCGAGGAAGTGACGTACGGCCAGGCAGAACTTGTGACGCAGTTCGAGGTTGGCGCGCACTCCCGCGCGGCGCAGGTCGAGATAGCGATACTTCATTCGCAAGTCGTCGCCGCCGTCGGTGTGCTCTTCGATGGTGAAGGGCGGCGTGTCCGACGCATTCAGTACGGTGAGGGTACGGACGATAATTTCAATGTCACCCGTCGGCAGTTTGTCGTTCTTGGCATAGCGCTCGTTGACGGTGCCCACTACCTGGATGACATACTCTCGTCCCAGTTTGTTGGCTTGTTCGCACAAAGCCGCGTCAGTCTCTTCATTGAATACCAGCTGCGTGATACCGTAGCGGTCGCGCAGGTCGATGAACGTCATACCGCCCATTTTGCGGCTGCGCTGCACCCATCCGGCCAGAGTAACCTCTTCGCCGACGTTGCCGATACGCAGTTCTCCGCATGTCTTTGTTCTATACATAATATGGAAGTATATATTTCTTGTTTTGTTTCTTTAGTTTACTGTGGAATAGTGGTTTATTGTAGGCGCCTTATAGCAATTCTTTATAGGCGTCGATGGCGCGTTCCGCCGTCTTCACCGCCTCTTCCAGAGGGAACGGAAGTTCGCCGCCGGAAGCGTTGAGGTGTCCGCCGCCATTGAAAAACTCTTCCGCCATCCGGTTGCAGGGGAAGTCGTCGACCGAGCGGAGAGACACCCTGATGACGTCGTGCTCGGTGTCTTCGCGGAGGGAGATGCTGAGACGCATACCTTTCACTTGTAGGGGCATATTGACCAATCCCTCGGCGTCTCCGCGCAGATAGTGATATCGCTTCATCTCTTCGCGCGTGATGCAGAGGATGCCGGCGCGATGGTTTTCGTAGAAGGCCAATTTTTCAGCCAATACATAGCCGATAAAGCGCAGCCGATGCTCGGAGTAATTGTTGAAGACGGCGCGGTAAATGCGGTCTTTATCAATACCCTTACGGAGCAGCTGACAGATGATGAAGTAGATGTCCGGGTCGGTGGAGTTGTAGGTGAAGCCTCCCGTGTCGGTCATCATGCCGGTGTAGAGGGCGGCCGCATCGCTACACGTCATGGCATCATACCCTCCCAACTGCCAGATGAGTCGAAACACAATCTCGCAGGTCGAGCAGGCCTCCGGGTGGGAGATGACAAAATGGGCCGCCGCCGGGTGAGGGTAGGGGTGATGGTCAATCATGAGACGCTCCGCCCGAGCTTGCGCCACGGCGGAGGCCATATTGTGGAGACGGTCAATGGTATTGAAGTCCATCAGGCAGATGAGGTCGGCCTCGTTGATAATCCGCGTGGCGGCGGCCTCATGCCCCTCGAAGAAGATAATACCTCCGGCCCCCGGAATCCAACGAAGAAAGTCGGGGAACGCATTGGGCATGATGATATGTACGCGCTTCCCCAGACTGCGCAGGTAAGACGCCCATCCCAAGGTGGAACCCACGGCGTCGCCGTCCGGGCTGCGGTGGGCACAGAGGACAATGTTGCGGGCGGAACGCAGAAGACGCATCAAGTCGAAGAGCGCAGCGTCGGGGAGAAGTGGTTGTAACGTCATGTGTGGTGAATGTGAACGTGAGGAGGAAGAAGGGAGAAAATGCCCGGTCGGGCAAGCCGTGGCGGGGTGCTTATCGTTGCAGTGCCTTTAGCGCCAATATCTCTTCGCGCGGATTTTCCGCCCCGAAGATAGCGCTGCCGGCCACCAAGATGTCGGCCCCTGCCGCCACCAGTCGGGCCCCGGTGATGCGGTTGACGCCGCCGTCGATCTCTATCAGCGTGTCGGCACCGCGGCGGTCGATGAGTTCGCGCAGTCGTGCTGTCTTCTCCACTCCGTGCTCGATGAACTTCTGTCCGCCGAAGCCTGGGTTGACCGTCATCAGCATCACCAAGTCCACGTCGTCGACGATATCCTCCAGTACGCTGACCGGCGTATGCGGGTTGAGGGTGACGCCGGCCATCATGTCGGCCGCCTTGATCTGCTGAATGGTGCGGTGGAGGTGGGTGCACGCCTCATAGTGTACGTTCATCACCTTGGCACCGAGCGCCTTTACCTCCTGAGTGAATTTCTCCGGATGTTCTATCATGAGATGCACGTCCAGAGGCTTTGTAGTGTGGCGCGCCATGGCTTGCATCACCGGGAATCCAAAGGAGATGTTGGGGACGAAGACGCCGTCCATCACATCCAGGTGATACCAGTCGGCTGCACTGTCGTTGAGCATTTCTATGTCGCGTGCAAGGTGGCCGAAGTCGGCAGAGAGCAACGAGGGGGAAACGAGAGTCATAGTGTGTTTTGAGTGGTTCGTGCGCAAGGGAAGTCGGAGGAGGACGTATTGTCGCCAAGACGCCCTTCTCCGGAGAGCCTGCGCTCATTGAAACTGCAAAGATAGTGCAAGTGAGTGATATGAGAAAGTAAGCGGGAGGGTTTTCTCGTCGGGCGAAGAGAGGGGAAAACCCCGTTGGCGGTTCTGTCTACTCCATTCATTTGTGCTATCTTTGCACGGGGAAGTCATATTTCGCTTCCGAAAACAGAACAACAAACGCTATGATTATCAAGTCTGCAGAATTTGTGATTAGTAATACCGACTGGCGCCGCTTGCCCAACGACGGGCGCCCGGAGTTTGCCTTTATCGGTCGGAGTAATGTGGGGAAGAGTAGCCTGATTAATATGCTCACGGGGCGAAAGGCGCTGGCCATGACGTCGTCGACGCCGGGGAAGACGCTGCTGATTAACCACTTCTTAATCAACGACAGCTGGTATGTGGTCGACCTTCCCGGTTATGGCTATGCCCGCCGCAGTAAGAAAGCGGTGGAAGAGCTGCAGCGCATCATCTCCTCTTATATCCTTCGGCGAGAGGCGCTGACCAATCTCTTCGTCTTGATAGACTCGCGCCTGGAGCCTCAGCGGATAGACCTCCAGTTCATCACGTGGCTGGGGGAGAACGGCATCCCGTTTTCCATCCTATTCACAAAAGCCGACAAGACGCGTACGATGCAGCTGCAGCGGAATGTCGACGCCTTCCTGAACAAGCTCCGCGAGGAGTGGGAGGAACTGCCGCCTTATTTCATCACCAGCAGTGCACGCGGTACCGGCCGCGAGGAGGTTCTCCAATATATAGAAGACGTTATCCAAAGTCTGGATGAATAGTATGGCCCGGATAAATCCGTTACGCCCTCTCTACGCTC
Source organism: uncultured Prevotellamassilia sp. (assembly GCA_964640535.1). Lineage (GTDB taxonomy): Bacteria > Bacteroidota > Bacteroidia > Bacteroidales > Bacteroidaceae > Alloprevotella. Next base: position 16,255 of record CAZXFS010000031.1, read on the forward strand.
ATCGGTGGGATAGGAATACTATCCTGAAGATGACGCTCGTCCTCGTCGCTATCGTGATAGCGGCGGGGTCGTTGGCCGTGTCGCGCGCGCTTATCCGCGACTTGAAGCAGGAGGAGCAGGGCCGGATGGAGATATGGGCCGAAGCCATGCGCTCTCTCATTCATGCCGACGAGAATACGGATTTGGGACTCGTACTGAAGGTTATCAACAGCAACCACACGATTCCCCTTATCTTGTTGGACGAGCAGGGGAAAATCGTGGAGCACCGCAACGTAGATCTCCCGACACACGGGGATACTTTGGCTATCTTGCAGGCCGATGCGGCGCGTATGACGGCGGACGGTCGCGTGATGCACATCGCCCTCTCGCCGTCGGCAGGCGGCACCTTCTCGCTGTGCTACGACGAGTCGTTGATGCTGCGTCGCTTATCGGCCTTCCCCTATGTACAGTTGGGTGTGGTGGCCTTGTTTATCCTCATCGCTCTCTTTGCTCTCTTTACATCCATGCGCTCGGAGCAAAACAAAGTGTGGGTGGGCTTGTCGCGAGAGACCGCCCACCAACTGGGGACGCCCATCTCCTCGCTGATGGCCTGGACGGAGATTCTTCGCGAGAGCTATCCCGAGGAGACCATCGTCGACGACTTGGGGTGTGATGTGGAGCGTTTGCAGTTGATTGCCGAACGCTTCTCCAAAATGGGGTCCGCGCCGGAATACACTCTGCAGAATCTGGTGACGGTCACCAATCACGCCTTGCATTATATGCAGCGGCGCACCTCCGGTCGCGTGCAAATCCGCCTGCAGGCTCCGGAGACCCCCATCATGGTACGTCTCAATGCCCCTCTGTTGGAATGGGTGATAGAAAATCTGTGCAAGAATGCCATCGATGCGATGAGTGGTATCGGGCAGATTACCGTCACGCTGAGTGGCGGTGCCAAGGAGGCACTGATAGAGGTGAGCGATACGGGAAAGGGCATTCCCAAGTCTCAGTTTAAGCGGGTCTTCCGTCCCGGTTTTACTACCAAGAAACGAGGGTGGGGGCTGGGACTCTCGTTGGCGCGCCGTATTGTAGAGGAATATCACGGCGGTTCTATTACGATCAAGAGCAGTGAGGTGGGCGTGGGGACGACCTTTGCCATCCGCCTGCCGTATGCCGGTTGGGCGCCTCTCGTCTCCTGAAAAACGGCGCTTATCGTGAAGCGATGGGGAGCGAGAAATCGTGCGGGAAGGCCGCGAGAGTCGCAAAAAATCCACCGACCACGTCCTTGCGTCCGAGCGTCGCAACGACGCGCCTTTTGAGTGTGTTAAAATAACCTCCTTTTTGCCATATACTGTCAAAAGTAGGAAAAATATCGGGCCGCCGCGCGGCGACACAAGTCCGGGAGAAATTTCAACAAGTCCCGTACTTGTTAAAAGGAGTCCGGGACTTGTTTCGCCGTTCCGCCGTCCCGGCGTTCCCCTTCCTTTATGTGAAAATATTTAACAATTTGCCTCAATCCCGGGCGCCTGCCGGCGGCGAAAAATCGGCGGTTTTGCGCGAATCTCTCGTGAAAATCTACTAAGCAATGTGTGCTAAATGTGTCTTTCTCTTAATCTTGTGTGAAATTCTGCTGACTACTGTAAATATTTGTATAGATTTAGGTTCGTAAAGTGCCCGATTTACATTTTTTCGGCCCTTTTGCTGTGTCAATATTTTTCAGCAAAAGGGCCGTGGCGGCTAAAAAAATGCGGGTAGGGCCGGAAAAAGTCTCCCGGTAGGGAATTTGGCGGCGTCTTTTCTTCGTTCTTCATTCTTTTGTGCTAATTTTGTGACTCAAAAAGAAGCGCCCCTATGATGCAGACCGAACAATATCCCTCCAAATTGTTGGAACGTGCCGTTACCGAACTGGCGAAGTTGCCCGGCGTGGGGCGGCGAACGGCCCTGCGGTTGGCCCTGCATCTGCTGTCGCGTGAGGGGGAGCATACCCATGCCTTGGCACAGAGCTTGATGCATCTGCGCGACGAGGTGAAGTATTGTAAGGTGTGCCATAATATCTCTGACACAGAGGTGTGCGACATCTGCTCCAATCCGTTGCGCGACGCTACCACGCTCTGTGTAGTGGAGAATATTCGCGGCGTCCTCTCCATCGAAAATACAGGGCAATATCGTGGCCTGTATCATGTGCTGGGAGGCGTCATCTCGCCGGTAGACGGCGTGGGGCCTTCCGACCTGGAGCTCGACTCTCTGGTGGAGCGTCTGAAGGGCGGCGTCGTGAAGGAAGTTATCCTGGCTCTCAACCCTACGATGGAGGGCGACACCACCAACTTCTACATACAGCGCCGTGTGGCCGACCTCCCTGTACGCCTGACCGTAATAGCGCGCGGCGTGAGCGTGGGTGACGACCTGGAATATACGGATGAAGTAACGTTGGGACGTTCGATTGCCGACAGAAAGCCTATATAATAAAGAGGTGCACGATGTGTTGGGCGCCTCTTGCTGCGAGATGGGGCGGCTCGAAGAAAAACCTCCCTCAAGGGGCGGTGCGCTATCTCGTAGGACAACCCTATAAAAATCCCACCCTTAAAAGTCTCTTCTCAAAGAAATGAATATCACCCTTACTCAAAAAATCTTTCGCCACCGTCTGGCCTATGGCGCCTCGTGGCTATTGGGAATAGTCTGGGCCTTGGGCTCGGAATGGAATTGCTTCCCTACAGAATATCTCCCCTGTGATGCCTCGACGGATTACACCGTGAGCCTCCTCTCTATCTTTACAGCGTTTGGCGGCACCTATCTCGCCTTGAAAGTTCCTGCGCTGAAGAGTATACGGCGGCGATATGTCGGTGCCGATGCGGCGGCGCGCGAACGCCTCTATCTGCGCAGCATCGGTGTGCGATGGGGGGTGGCGACGCTCTCCCTATGGGTGAATGTCGTGCTATACTATGCCTCGGTGTCTGCCGCGTCGACAAAATACTGTGTACTGATAGCGATGATAGCAATGCTCTTCTGCTACCCGTCGGAAGGGGAATACCGACGCCTCTCCGGCGAGGGCGCCCCGTCGACGACGGAGAAGGAGCCATCGGTTGCGGAGGAGGCTCCGGGAGAAACCTCTACAGACGACGATAAATAGGGCGGATATGGATCTATCAATTATTATCGTTAATTATAACGTGCGCTATTATGTGGAGCAGTGTCTGCGCTCCATCGAAGCGGCGTCGGCCTCCCTCGATGTCGAAGTGTTTGTGGTTGATAATGCCTCGTCAGACCGTAGTACGGAGTATCTGCGGCGACGCTTCCCACGGCGCGACTATCCCCAGCTGCACATCGTAGCCAATGCGCGCAATGTGGGGTTTGGAAAAGCCAACAATCAGGTGCTGAGCCGCGCTCAGGGACGCTATGTGCTCTATCTGAATCCGGATACCTTGTTGGGAGAACACGTACTGGAACAAAGTGTCGCCTTTGCCGACGCCCATAAGGACTTGGGTGCCTTGGGGGTGATGATGCTCCATACCAATGGCGCCTTCGCCCTGGAGTCGCGGCGCGGTTTGCCCACACCGTGGGTGTCGTTCTGCAAGATGTCGGGACTGTCGGCCCTCTTCCCCCGGTCGCGTAGCTTCGGGCGTTATTATATGCGCTATCTGAATCTTCATCAGCCGGCATCCATTGATATTGTATCGGGGGCCTTCATGATGATACCGCGGGTGGCACTGGAACAGGAGGGGGCCTTCGACGAACGCTTTTTTATGTATGGTGAAGACATTGACCTCTCTTACCGCCTCTTGAAGTCGGGGCGGCAGAACTACTACCTCCCGGCACCCATCCTACACTACAAGGGCGAGAGCACGCACAAGAGTACCTATCGTTACGTCCACGTGTTCTACGGTGCCATGCTGCTCTTCTTCAAGAAGCACTACCGCCATTATTCGTGGCTGATGGCTATCCCTGTACAGGTGGCCATCCTGCTGAAGGCACTGATAGAACTGCTGTGGCGCCAGATGCACCATTTCCGATATTTCCTCTTCCCGCATCGCGAGGGAGAGAATGCTACGCAGCTGTATTTGGGCAGTCATGGCGCGGAGATACGGAAAATAGCGGAGCAGTGGGGGTTGAATATTTCTTGCGTGGCTACCGACGAGGCGCATCTGGCTCCCGGAGAAGCGGAGGCATTGGTGCCGAAAGGATGCGTGCATATCATCTATGACTTGGATGACTTCTCACGAGAGACGGTGTTGTCGCGCTTCTACTCTTCACAACATCGCTACCATATCGGCACCTATGCCACGCGGACAAAGGTGCTGATTACGGGTTCTCGCGCCTACCCGCTGAAGCAGGACTGGGATGACTGAAAGCTCGGGCCGGACGGGCATGATGCGTACTTCAAACACAGATAACAGATGAATAAGATGATTTCGACGGTACACCTGCGGGCCTTGGAGCCCGAAGATGTCGACCTCCTATATACTATAGAAAATGACGAAGGACAATGGGATGTCTGCGACTTCCCCATGCATTACTCCCGGATGGCGCTGCGGCGCTATTTGGCGTTGCAACCGCAGGATATCGCCGAGGCCGGGGAACTGCGACTGGTGATAGAGGCCGACGGGCGCGCGGTGGGCACGATAGACTTGGTGAATTATTCCCTCGTCGATGCACGCGCAGAAGTATGCATCTCGTTGCAGAAAGCGTGTCGCCAGCAAGGAATCGGGAAAAAAGCCGTCGAACAGCTGGAAAAATATGCGGGCATCTATCTGCACTTGCGTTTGCTGTATGTGCGCGTGTCGGCAAGGCGTAATGAGGTGTGCCACAACTTATTCAAGTCGTGCGGCTTTCTCGAAGTGGCTTGTCTGCCCCTCTGGCACCGCTATGGCTACGATTATGAAGACCTCGTCGTTTATCAAAAAATCCTTCAAAAAAGTGTGGAATAATTTGCAGGTTCAGAAATAATGCGTACCTTTGCACTCGCAAACGGGAAATGAGGCAAGCGAGCCTACACAAGTCCTGCTGCAAACATATTGGTGCGTTAGTTCAGTTGGTTAGAATACATGCCTGTCACGCATGGGGTCACGGGTTCGAGTCCCGTACGCACCGCCACATAAAAAGAATGGCTCATTAGCTCAACTGAATAGAGCATCTGACTACGGATCAGAAGGTTATAGGTTTGAAT
>CAZXFS010000032.1:0-20815 GCA_964640535.1 uncultured Prevotellamassilia sp.
CTCTCGTGGGCGGCTTCCGGCGGCGGAACTGTGAAAGGTATGTCGGCGGCGGTTGCCCGCAGAAGACGAGCGAAGGCCCGAACGCACCGGTAGAGGGGCATTCGGACCTTCGCGGATAGAGAGGGCGCGATGGCGCTTATTTGGCGTAGGAGACGGAGCGCGTCTCGCGGATGACGGTAATCTTCACCTGTCCGGGATAGGTCATCTCGTCTTGGATGCGGCGGGCTATCTCGCCGGAGAGCGTCTCGGTCTGCTTATCGTCCATTTTGTCAGCACCGACGATGACGCGGAGCTCGCGGCCGGCTTGTATGGCATAGGTCTTGGTGACGCCGGGATAGCTGGAGGCGATGGCTTCGAGGTCGGCCAGGCGCTTGATGTAGGCCTCTACAATCTCGCGGCGGGCACCGGGGCGGGCGCCGCTGATGGCGTCGCACACTTGTACGATGGGCGCCAGCAGGGAGGTCATCTCCACTTCGTCGTGGTGGGCGGCGATGGCATTGACGATTTCCGCTTTCTCCTTATATTTTTCTGCCAGTTTGGCACCATAGAGGGCGTGGGGCAGTTCGCTTTCCTCGTCGGGCACCTTTCCGATGTCGTGGAGCAGGCCGGCGCGCTTGGCTTTCTTCGGGTTGAGGCCCAGTTCGGAGGCCATCACCGAGCAGAGATTGGCTGTCTCGCGGGCGTGTTGGAGAAGGTTCTGTCCGTAGGAGGATCGGTATTTCATTTTTCCGACGATGCGTATCAGTTCCGGATGGAGTCCGTGGATACCCAAGTCAATGGCGGTGCGCTTACCGGTTTCGATAATTTCGTCTTCTACCTGTTTGCGTACCTTCTCTACTACCTCTTCAATACGTGCCGGATGGATACGTCCGTCGGAGATAAGTTGGTGGAGGGCCAGACGGCAGATTTCGCGGCGTACGGGGTCGAAGGCGCTGATGACGATGGCTTCGGGGGTGTCGTCGACAACGATTTCTACGCCGGTGGCGGCTTCGAGGGCGCGGATGTTGCGACCTTCGCGACCGATGATGCGTCCTTTCACCTCGTCGTTGTCGATGTGGAACACCGTGACGCTGTTCTCGATGGCCGTTTCGGTGGCTACGCGCTGGATGGTTTGGATAACGATGCGCTTGGCTTCTTTGGTGGCTGTCAGACGGGCGTCATCCATGATCTCGTTGACATAGCTCTGAGCGTTGCTGCGTGCTTCATCCTTCAGACTTTCGACCAGGCGGTTCTTGGCCTCTTCTGCCGACAGTCCGGATAGCTCTTCCAGTTTGACGCGCTCCTGTGCCTGCAACTTCTCGAGCTCGTCTTCGCGCACACGGAGCGCCTTGGCCTGTCCTTCGAGCCGCTGTCGCTCGGCTTCGTTTTCTCCGCGTTTCTTCTGCAAGTCTTCCTGTCGCTGGTTGAGACTGATTTCGCGTTGCTTCAGCTTGTTCTCGTTGGCCAGGAAACGCTGGTTGCGCTGCTGCACTTCCTTCTCGAGGGCGGATTTCTTGTCGAGGAACTTCTCCTTGATTTCGAGTAACTTCTTTTCACGGATGACGTCGGCCTCCTTGTTGGCGGCATCTATCATCTTGTTATACTTTTTCTTGAGTACGTAGCGGAAGCACACGTACCCACCTACGGCTCCCACGATGAGTGCGGGGAGCGTCCATATGAGGTGTTGCATGTTGAGTAGATGTTGTATATATATTATGGTGTTGATGGTCTGTTGTTTGTCGGCGTCCCCTTTCCCTCCACGTCGACCAGCCCGAGGGCTTCTTCAACGTCGAAGGTCAATTGGCGGATGGCTTCGTCGTAGGGCTGTGTACTGGTGTCGTTGGCAGCCTGCAGAGCATAGACGGCAAAGTCGAGGAGAGTCATCGAGATGCATTTCTCCTGACTGAGCCCGGGGTAAGCTTCGCGATAGCGTCCCAGTTTGTCGTTGATGTTTTTGGCCGCCTGTCGGAAGGTGGCTTCGAGCTCACGGCGAATGGTGATGGGATGCATATCATTGCCGATGCGTAGCTGTATGTTGAGCTTTTCGGAGGGGGAGGTGTTGTCTGCCATGGGGGAAAGATGAGGATGTCAAAGGAGGGTGTGTCACACATTGAGCAGGGCGATACACTTGTCGATTTCGCGGACCAGTCGGGAGATGCGTGTGCGAGCTTCACGCGCGTCGTCGCCGCTGACGGTGAGGATGCGTGCCGTCTTGAGATGGTCATAGTCCTTCTGCAGGGCCTCAATGTCGTGACGCAGCTGTTGCTCGTTGGCCACACTCTTTGCCAGACGCTCTTCGGCGTCTGCCTTTTGCGCTTCCAGTTTGTGGTAGGCCAGGATGAGCTGCCTGACACGTGTCTGTAATCGTTGTAGGTGTTGTTCTTCCTCGCGGGTCATAGAATAGGTCGTTTGTGTGTGGCGGGGGATCCGTCCTTACTTCTTTTCCTCTACATCGTGTGGCTTAGGTTCTTTCTTGGCCAGAACGACGATGTTATAGACATATTCGGTCATCCACTGTTCGCTGTATCCCAGTCGTGCTTGGTAGTTGCGGATGGCGAGGCAGGATTTGCGTACGTCGTCTTTCTTCCAATTGTCACCGGTGAGGATGTCGTGGGTGGTCTTCTGTATCATGGTGCGCAAGGCGCCGCGCATGAAGCCCGGAACGCGGAACTTCCACTTCATCAGGTTCCCCATGAGCATCATGAGCTCCTGCGAGAAGCCTTGGAAGGTGTAGAAGTAGGGCTGTACGCCGTTGATGTTCTTACAGCCTTTGCGTACGCTTTGGTCAATCTCTTTGAAGAAGCCTTCGGAGATGCCGTAGATTTCCATCAGCATCTTCTTACAGCGGTTCTTCTCTCCGATGCCCAACTTGTTGTTGATGGTGGGGACGTGGAGGGTTTGCTTGAAGATGCGCAGGTCGGGGAGGGCCGTGATGTTGTTGATGCCTAAGTTGGCCGCCATCACAGCCTGATAGTATACGCGGATGAGCGTCATGAAGTCCTCCATGCCGCCGGTGCGCCATCCCTCTTGGGCCGGCGTACTTTTTTTCTTAAAGAGCGAAGTGAATATACTCATTGTGAAACGTTCGTATGGATTTTTATGGGAGAGGAGGGGGCGGATTGCTCCCTCCTCGTTTGCAAAAATACGATATTAAATGCGAATGTCAAAAGCATTTTTAGATTTAATTGACTCACAGATAGTTTTCCTCACGCCCTTAAAGGGTTACTAAATGCAGGGAATTCCGAGAGAGGCAGCGGAAAAACGGCGTTCGTAGAAGCGCTCCCACCGTCTCTGAACGCCGCGTCCTTATATGAGCCGTCTCCTTCTTCCATCCGCCTCTTCCTCCTATCAGAATCTTTCAGCCATGATATTTGGTCATAGTCATATTCAAGGGGAGGTCATAAAGAACAGGGGGATTCCATCGGGTGAAGTCAGCCAGTCTTTGGGAAATCTCTCTACCCCTCCTCTCCCACCATCAAGTCGGAGAGGATACTGTCGGAGATAAAGAGACCGTCGCGAGTCAGTCGCAGGTGGTGTCCGTCATATTGCAGGTGTTGTTGGGCGATGTGTGGCCGGGCGGCGGTGAGGAGGGCATTGGCGGCGTGTTCGCCGCAGTGCTCCGTCAGTAGGGCGATAGAAAGGCCTTCGCAGGTACGGAGTGCGGTGAAGATGAGTTCGTCGCATCGTTCGCCGGGGGTGAGGTGTTCCTCGGTGTGAGGCGCGTCGTCGCCGGCGAGGAGGGCCCGGATATAGTCGGTGATGTCGGGGGCGTTGGCGCGGCGGCGCGTGCCGCCATCGTAGCTGTGGGCGCCGGGCCCCAGCCCGATATAGGGGGATCCGTTCCAGTAGGAGGCGTTGTGGCGGGAACGATAGCCCGGGCGGGCAAAGTTGGAAATCTCGTAGTGCTCCATGCCGGCCTCGACGGTGCGGTCGATGAGCTGTTGGAACATATCGAGAGAGAGCTGCTCGTCGGCCTCGCTGATTTCCCCCCGATCGCGGAGACGGGTGAGGGGTGTCCCCGCTTCATAGATGAGTGAGTAGGCCGAGAGGTGGGTAATGGGGAGAGAGAGAGCCTCGTGGAGATCGTTCTGCCACGTTGTGATGTTTTGCCCCGGTAGCCCGAAGATGAGGTCGATGGAGAGATTGTGGATGTCGGCGGCGGCGAGGCGTTCCACAGCGGCGCGTGCCGCCTCTGCCGTATGGCGGCGACGGAGAAAGCGGAGAAGCGGGTCGTGGAAGGTCTGTACGCCGAGACTCACCCGGTTGACGCCCCATTCTTTCAGTCGTTGGCAATAGGTGGGGGTAATGTCGTCGGGGTTGGCCTCTACTGTGACTTCCTGCAGGGATGAGGTGTTGAAATGTTGGCGAAGTTGCACGAAGAGGGCCTCCATCTCGTCCGGTGAGAGGGTAGAGGGCGTTCCTCCGCCGATATAGAGCGTCGTGAGTGGCGTGGTGGTCTGTCGGCGTCGCATCTCGCGGCCGAGAGCCTCGATATAACGGTGGCGTACATCCTCTCCCAGGGTGGTGGAGTAGAAGTCGCAGTAGATACACCGCGAGCGGCAGAAGGGGATGTGCACATATAATCCTAAAGGCATAGGCAGATTGGGGAAAGGGTGGAGGAAAAATGGCCGAAGGAGATGAATATGAGGGGCTATTCCTCTTCCATCCAATAGTCATAGATGTTGTAGATGCCCATTTTCTTGAAATAGGTCTTGAGAAAACCGTCGATGAAAATCTTACGGTGGAGATACTCCGGGTGGTCGTAGAGGTTGAGGCTCTCGCGTATCGCCAATGCCCCTCCGGTAGGGAGGCGTACGGCCATGCATTGCGTCACGTCGGTTTCGTCGGGTGTGTCGGCCAGCAGCATATTGGTGTTGGATCCGGAGGTGGGGAGTCCAAAGACGGCCTTACTGATACTGGTGCCGGCCACATAGCCCACGATATATCCGCTGACGACGGCTTCCTGCTCCTCGGTAAACCGGAGGGCGTCGCCAACGCTGACGAACGTGTCGGCAGTGCTGTTATTCGACGTGGGCTTGTCGGACGTGCCATTGTCGTCTGTGGTACTCTCTCCATCAGTCTCTTTCTCTTCGTCTGTATCGGTGGTCTCCTCGTCGACATTGGTAGTGGTCTCTGTGGCGGCATCGGTCCGCGTTTCGTCACCGGGAATCTCTATCTTTTCACACCCGGCGCAGAGGAGGGTGGTACAGAGTATGGAGAGAATACTTTTTCTTATTGTTCGCATTATTATTGCTCCCATGGCTTAGATGTTAGAACTTTGTAGCGTTATAGGGTGCGCAGCGCACTGAGTAAGGCATTGTTCTCTGCCGTCAGTCCGATGGGTAGGCAGAGGCAGTTGTCGCAGAGGGGATAGTCGCTGCAGTCGGTCACTGCGATGTTTCGCTCGGCGAGGTAGGCCTGCAACTCGGCGGCATGGTCCACTCGTATGAGGAGGTAGTTGGCCGAGGAGGGGTATATCTTCCGGCAGAGGGACAGCTGCTGTAAGGCGTGGGTCATCTTCTCCCGCTCATCGAGTATCCAGCGTACGCGTTTGTCGACATCGAGACGGCGGCGCGTCAGCCATTCCGTGAGCGTCTCGCTCGTCGGGGTGGAGAGGGGATAGAGGGGGGCAGAGCAGGAGAGGTACTGAATGATGGCGGGCTGTGCGATGGTATAGCCCACCTCGACGTCGGCCAGATGGAAGGCGGCGGAGAAATTGCCGATGACAACGAGATGGGGGTGGCGCGCTATCTCCGTCACATAGGAAGGAGTGCGGGAGAAGTCGGCAAAGGTCTCGTCAACGACAACGATACCCCCAAAGTTGTCGCAGAGACGTAGTACCTCGCTGCGTTTGGGCATACATCCTACAGGGTAGGAGGGGGCGGCAATAAAAAGGAGTTTCGTCTCTACCCCGGTGGCCGACAGAAGACGGCGGGCCTCCAAACGAAAATCGGTGTCGAGGGCTACGCCGCGGCACTCTACGTCGTTGACGTGTGCCAGGCGGGCATAATCGGCGACGGTGGGGCACGACACAACGATATTGTCGCGACCGGGACTACAGAAGGTGCGCAGGAGAAGATCGATGGGGGAGGTGTTGCCGGCAGTGAGCATCACGGCGTCGCGGCGAAGCTTACGACCGGTGGCGAAGGCCTCTATAGCGCGCTCTGCTGCCGGATGAAGTGGGGGCGGTGTGGGCGTGCTGTTGGCCAATAATTGTAGATTGTGGCGTACGAGCGCAGTGAGTTCCTTCATTATCACTGATATTTTTGTAGATATTGTGCGGCGGTGGGGTCACCCAGCTCCTTGGCTTTGGTGAGCGCACTGACGGCCTGCTGCTTTTGTTTCAGTTCACCATAGGCAATGCCCATGAGTTTGTAGCAATCTGCGGAATCCGGCGTATATCCCTCCAATAACTGGCGGCAGAGGCTGACGGTTTCCTTGTAGAGTCCGGCACGTAATAGGATGAGGGCCTCCTCAATGCGGTAGGCCGTCTCCTGAGGGGCGCGGGCAATGGCGGTGCGAATGTCATCGAGTGCCTGTTGGTACATCCGGCATTCCAACTCCGATTGTTCCCGAATATAATAGAACTGAGCATTCAGCTGGCGCGTGCCGATGGCATTCTCATAGGCGGTGAAGTCGCTGACGGCTTTGCGGTGCTCACCGAGGACTTGCAGGCGGGTACCGCGTTCAAAGAGATAACCGGCGGTGGTCGATGTCAAGGGGCGTGGACTGGCGGCGATGGCACTGTCCATCAGGGCTACAATCTGCTCATCGGTGAAGGTCGTGTCGGCGCCGGCTGATCGGGCTGCAAACATCCAGGCCTCTGCCGTCGCTGTAGAAGAGGTCTTGCCCTCTGCGGCTTCTGCGGCGCTCTGCTCTGCCAGTTGACGGAATGTCTTATAGGCCTCGCGATAAGCTCCTTCGGCATATTGTGCGCGTCCCTGCTGGAGAAGATAGGCCCCGAGTGGGCGGAGGGCATACGCCTTCTTTGCCTCTTCGGCGGCGCGGTGCAGTGTCCAATCGCTATAGGGCGGCTGGGGCGCATAGACGCACTTCTGGAAAATCGTCTTGCTCAGCTCTCCGTGGATGACGTCTTCCGACAGCGTTTCCGACGATGTGCCGGCTTTGGAGAATGCCGTATGGAAGTCTTTATCGCTCTCCTCGTAATGCCCGATGCCGGCAGAGAAGGCCGCGCGCGACACGTACCCCTCAGCGTGATGGGGGTATGCCTCGATAAAGTCGTTGAGAGCGGTGATATAGGTCAGAGAGTCGGTGCCGCGGAGCATATAGAGATAGGTGAGGGCGTCGTCAGAACCCTCCGGCAGTGCCTTGGGGATGGCGATGGCTTTCAGGTCGCTGTTGAAGGCGGCTGTCGATGAGATGCGGAGGTCTGACAAAAAACGGGCGTCGATGGCCGTGACGTCGGTTGTATCCGTCGTCCCATTCCGTTGGGCGAAACCCACCAGACGGGCCTCCGGAGAGAGCAGTACCTGCAACGGTGCAGTGGCGCTCGTTGTTCCGATGTGGTAATAGTGATACTGATCGAAGTCCTCTATCTGGGTGAAGAGGCGTTGCGTCTCGTGACAGTTTTTTCCCTGTCCGCTAATCAGCGTCGCGGGGGTGCCCACGAGGGGCGTTTCTGTCAGCAGAGATACATAATCCGTTTTGTGAGCGGTGGTGGAGAACTTGACCAGGTCGTAGTTGCTGCTGGCGCCAAGGATGCGCAGTACGCTGTAGGTCTTTCCCTTGCTGTCGGTAATCTCTGCGCGCGCGGCGCCGCGGAGCAGACTATAGTTAGCGGCACAGGTGCCGGTGGCATCAATATAAACGGCGGTACCGCTGGCCAGTGTGCGTCCTTGGGCGTCATAGCTGACAAGAGATACCAATGTCTTGGAGATGTCTTTGCTTTTGCTTATCTGAGCGTGTACCGTCGTGGACGAGGCCACGAGGAGGGCGGTAGTAAGTGGAAGGAGGGTATGGGAAAACATAGGAGTGGAGAACTGTTTACTCATTCTTGCTATCGGTGTCTATCTATTGAATGACTGTGGTTAATTCTTGGAACTGCTCTTGAAGAGGTCCTTGACGTTGCGGAAGTCGCGGCGCAGGCGTAGACCGATGCCTTGTGTGGTCATGGACGACTTGGAGAAGTAGCGGTCGTTGGTCTCGCTATAGGCCTTCAGACTGACCGTCCCCCCCGGTGTCAGGAGATAACTGATGTCGAAATTGCCCACGAAATTGGTGGTCGAGGTGGCGCGGTCGCGATAACCGAAGTTGCCGTTGACCAAAAGACGGCCGCTGAGGAGGCGCCCGCTGAGGAGACCGGCTACCTCCATATCGCTCCAGCCCAGTTGACCGGTGGAGAAATTGGTGCCAAAGGTCCAGTCGGAGACGCCAATGGCATTGGATATGATGTTGTTGATCTGACTGCTGAGGGTGCTGGAGAGAAATGACTTCATCGCCAGAGAGCTCTGCGACTGCCCGCCGGTGGCGGCGTCGGTGGCGGCATAGTTGTAATTGTAGAAGCGCCCTACGCCGAGCAGATAGAGCACCTGTCGGTTCATGTCCTCCTCGGTGGCTACAATCTGTCGTACCATCTGTCGCACGTCTTCGCTGACGCTCGGCAGGTTGAGGTCGAAGGTTACCTGCGGCGCCTGCACCTTGCCGCCGAGATGCAGAATGCAGTCGGCGCGTACAGAGTTGTCGTTGAGGTTGAGCCCCAGATCGGAGAGCGATACAGAGGGAACGGTATAGAGTGCTTTAATATTGAGGTCTCCTTCGTAGGGGTCACCGCCAAAGACGATGGTGCCTCCATCCTCCAGTTGTAGGTCTTTGTGGAGGAAATCTTGTATGACCAACTTATAGATGCCGTTATCTACCTTATACGTGCCAAACATCTGGAACGCCCCCTTATTGTAATAGGTGGCTCGGAGAGCACCCGTTCCCGCCAGGAGTATATTGTTGCCGGCCTTCTCGTCGGTGACGACCTTGAGCTTTGCCTCCGGATTCATATCAATCTGGAAGTTGAGGTGGATGTCTGTGGTGGAAGATGCTTCGTCGGTGGCCTCCCGCTCTTCGTCCTCTGTCGGAATGGTGGCCGCCGGGGACGCCTCTGTGGAACGGTCGGTGTTCTCGGCAGTAGTGAAGCGCAGCAGGCTACCGTCCATCTCACTGCTGGGGGTGTCGACAATATAGGTGAAGAGGGTGCCGCGTGAGGGACGCATGGCAATATCGGCGGAGAAATCGCCCGGCTTTCCTTGCATGGAGATATCTCCGGTGCCTGCTGCCGTGGCATAAAATGGCAGGTCGGGACTGCGTGGCTGGTCGTAGACGAGCAGGTTGTTGGCCTTGAGGGCAAAGTCGTAGCGGATATCCTTTAGATGCGTATGGAACAGATGCCCTTGTGCCGTCCCCGTCCCTCCGTTGTCATCGGTGACGGTGTAGTCGTCAAAGCTGAAGAGGCCGGAGGATATATTGACATACCCTTTGGAGAGATGGTAGCTGCAGCCGGTGGGGGCGATGCGTAGAAAGACATTGGCCTGCTCGCGTCCTTCGAAATCGAGGGCCTTGAAAGGCCCGTGGATACGGCAGTGCCCCGTGGTGCGGCCGGTGACGCCTTCAAAGATGTCGGGGATATAGCGGCGCAGAAAGTGGAGCGTGGTATTTTTGCTGGTGATGTCTAAGTCGATGGCCTTTTCTCCGATACCCACATATCCTCTGACGAGGGTGAAGCCTACGCCTTCTTCCTTCATATCGGCCTGGAGGTGTAGACGCTTGTCACCGGTGTTGAAGGTTCCCAAGATGTCGGCATCACCCATACGCCCCTCGTTGAAGTGGAAGTCGGGGATGTGCAGTAAGGCGTGTACCGCCGTCTCGTTGTGGGCGTCGGTGGTGGCGGTCAGCGTCCCGGTGGCCGGGCCGGAGAAGGACACCGGCTCCAGCTGGATAAGGTCAAGGATATATTTCACATCGACATCGTGGAGTGTCACCTTCATACTGTCGCTGGTGTGTTTGGATAGCTTTCCGTCGACGGTAATAGACTGCCCCTCATGACTCATCCGCAGGCGGTCGATGAGGATATCGCCCCCTTGCGACAGGATGCTTCCCGCGCCGAGTGTCCATGTGGTGTCGTTGATGGTCAGCGTGGTGGGGAGTACTTGCGTGAAGATGCGGCGCTGTCCTCCGACATCTTTCGTGATGTCGGTGACGGCGTGGAGACTTCCCGACAAGCGGTGGTCGGTGCCGTTATCCCAGGTGAGCTCATTGCGTAGTGTTCCCTTCTCCGCTTCACTACTGAGGGCGAATTTGAGGGGGGCGTCACCAAAATATTTACTGCCTTGGAGAAGGGCGGAGAGACGCCCGTCGTCATCGGTAAGGTAGAGACGGAGCGATTGGACGTCGGTGCCGTTGTAACTGAAGGCCGGCGTCGATAGTTGCAGGAAGTTGTGCTGCTGTTCGCCCAACGTCCCCTGAAGATAGATGGCGCCACCCTCCGACAGCGTGAGGGGAACCCCCAACATTTGGTGGAGGAAGTCCGTCTTTACCAGACGGGCGCTGACCGACCAACGGTCGGCGGGACTCCCTACCGCCTGCGGCAAATGTTCGCCAAGGATGGTCCGGCGGTATTTGCGCTCCAATGTCCGAAGGAGGCGGCGCAGGGCAAGCGGCCCTTCGATATCGGCATCGGCGAAGTCGCTGCGGAGCGACAGACGGTGACCGTTGGCAGACGGGGCGGCGGTGAGCGACAGTTGGGAGAGACGGTAGTCGTCGTCCTCGTGGGATCCTTGCTTGTGGAAGTCTGTCAGCAGCATTTTTCCCTGAAGTCCTTTCCCGGTGAGACAAGGCAGTTCAATCTGTAGCCGCCCGGAGAGAGAGGTAATGCGTGAGGGGGTATGGCTTCCCAACGTCCTCAGGTCGATATGGCCGACGGTGGCGTCGAGGAAGGCGGAGGAGAATTCTTTACCATCGAAAGCACCACTGAAAATGCCGGAGAGTTGAAGCGCTGCATCGGCCGACGATAAACGTCCCATGATATTCCGACCGTTCCAATCGGCTGCCAATGCGATATTCTCATAGCGGTGTTGCTGAAGCGCCAGTCGGTCGATGAGGACGTTGGTGCCGGCGGCGGTCAATCGCTTGTTGGTAAAAGTGGCGTTGGCGTCGAGATGGAACGCCAGATGTTGCGGACTATAGGCGTTGTCAAATACCTTTGTCAGGTCGAGCCCCGTAGAGGAGGTCTGGAGGGTGTAGGCGTCGTTACGCCCTTGTAGGGACGCGTACAGATGGCCGACACCGGTGGTTGTTTCGGCGATGATACGGCAGAGCCCTCCCCGTTGGTAGGTGGTATGAGCCGTCAGTCGAATGTTGCCCAGTCGCCCCAACAGCGTGCGCGATGTCTCCGGAAGTAGGGGGGATAGCACCTCCGGGAGGAACCCGTCACTCACTTCTAACGCGGCGATATCGCCGGCTGCTTGAGCGATTTTCCCGTCGTTTATCGTCATCTTCCCTTTCCCCTGAATAGAAAAACGCTGCTGTTCCTCGACCAGCGAGAAATGTGACAGCCGGAACTCCCGGGGGTGAAGGGAAAATGCGGCGGAGAGCGTCAGCGTATAGGGGTAGTCCCGCAGGGTGGGGAGTAGCCATATCATGTCTGACAGCGCGAGATGGGCGTGGTCTATCTTTCCGACGGCGTGAAGAGAGTGCAGAAAGCCTTGTGGGTCGTCGAGACGGTACTGGAGGACGAGGCGTTCTTCTCGGAGGGTAGTGTGGGGCATCTCCAACGAGAAGTCGGAGAGAAGTGCTCGTCGGCGGTTAGCCGTCAGGCGTAGCGAGAGGTGCTTCAACTGTAGTCCCGACTGCTCATTGAGGGCCAGATGGCGAACGCGTAGGTGGAGGCTGTCCGTCGTGAGCCTCTTCAGACTGATATTGGCGTCGAGATCAGAGATAGAGAGATGCGAGGCATCCATCTTCCCTCTGACAACAGGTCGATAGCGCTCGTCATAGCGCAGACGGCAACGGCGCAGAATGAGGGAGCCCAGAGAAAGGTCGAGGTGCGATGGCCCCGCCTGTTCTGACCGGAAGGCGTCGAGGAGAAATTGGTAGTTGGCCGCACTGTCGGCCTGCTCTCGATAGAAGCGTAAGGACGCATCGAGGAGGGAGACGGTGCGCAGCGCGACGCGGTGGTGGAGGAAGGCCCGGTACTCTATCTTGGCCGACAGCATATGGGCGTCAAAGAGATTCTCTCCTTGCTGATCAAGGATAGAGACGTCATGCAGTACGATACGGTTGAAGAGCCCCAATTCCAGCCGTTCGATGATGACCGTCGTATGCAATTGCTGCGATAAGACCTCTTCCGCCCGGTGAGCCAGCCAGCGTTGCGCCGGGGTGGCATTTGCCAGGAACAACAAGACAAGGTATCCTGTGAGGAGGATACCTGCCAAGAGGCGGAGTATGTTGCGGAAGCGTCTGATAGTGGCGGGGGAATGGAGTTTTTTGTAGATAGAACAATGTAAGCCTTCTCGAGAGGCGCTGTTAATTGACGTGGTATTCCTTGGCCAAACCTCCTTCGCTCGTTTCGCGATAGAGTGAGGGTAGGTCGTGTCCTGTCTTCTTCATCACCTCCACGGCTTTGTCGTAGGAGATGCGATGGATACCTTCGGCATAGGTAGCGTAGATGTTGGCATCGAGAGCACGGGCGGCGGCATGGGCGTTGCGCTCGATACAAGGAATTTGTACCAGGCCGCAGATGGGGTCGCAGGTCATTCCCAGATGGTGTTCCAGTCCCATCTCCGCCGAATATTCGATGGTGGCTAAGCTACCACCGAATATGTAGTTGGCGGCCGCTGCGGCCATGGCGCAGGCTACGCCGACCTCGGCTTGACATCCGGCTTCTGCACCGGAGATGGAGGCGCGCGTCTTGGCGATGTTGCCGATGAGACCCGCCGTGGCTAAGGCATGGAGGATGCGCTTGTCCGGGAATTTACGGCTTTTCTGGATATGGTAGAGTACAGCGGGAACCACGCCGCAGGCGCCACAGGTCGGCGCCGTGACAATCTGTCCGCCGGAAGCATTCTCCTCGCTGACGGCGAGAGCATAGGCGAATACCAAACCGCGCGTCTGCAGGTTGGCGCCATATCCCATGGCCTTAATATAGTAATCGGGAGCCTTGCGTCGCAGCTTGAGGCAGCCGGGCAAGACGCCTTCGTGCTCGATACCGCGCTCTACCGCCGCCTTCATGACGTCCCACACCTGAGAGAGGTAGTCCCATATTTCGGGGCCTTCGCGGTCTTCCACATATTCCCAATAGCTCTTTCCGTTCTGCTTGCACCAGCGCTGTATCTCCTCCAAACTGTTGAGTTCATAGACGTCGGGGGTGTCGATGGTGTTGACGCCTTCTTCGGCCAGAGCGCCGCCCCCGATACTGAATACCGTCCATGCGTTACCGGCATTTCCCTCAGTGTCGATGGTCTCATACATCATGCCATTGGGGTGGAAGGGGAGGACGGTACTCGGCTTCCAGATGAAGTCGGTGCGTTCTTTCCCCAATACTTCACTGATGGCCCAGTCGGTGAGGTGCCCTTTTCCGGTGGCGGCCAGACTGCCATAGAGCGTCACCCGAAACCTCGTGGCTTCGGGGTGTTGGCTGAGATAACGCTCTGCGGCGATGCGCGGCCCCATGGTGTGACTGCTGGAAGGGCCTTGTCCTATACGGTAGAGTTCTTTAAGACTTTTCATAGTTCGTTTGTGTGTATATATGGCGGTAATTTCCATAGAGAATAATCGCCCTACAATGTCTCTTTAATAATGCCATGACGATAGGCCGCCAGAAGGTTCTCCAAGTCGGCTATTTGCTCGCGAATGACCGCCCCGATGTCGGTGTCGGCCACCATGGCGCGGTGTCCCGTCAGTTCCACAATCTGTGTGGTACTTTTGATGTCCGTCCCATTGCGGATGGCCTCCTCGGTGGAGGAGAAGGGCTCGTGTTGTACCAACTGGAACCCACGGCTGTGGAAGACGAGCGTATAACCGGCAATGCCTGTCGTGTCGTGGTAGGCTTTGGCAAAACCGCCATCGATGACCATGAGGCGTCCCTCTGCCTTGATGGGGTTCTCTCCATTGCCGACGCGTACGGGGACATGGCCGTTGATGATGTGTCGATGTGGCCCCACCACCCCGAATTCGTCCATCAGACGGTCGCAGACGGTGGCTTCGTTGCGCAGCTTGTAGTACCATCCCTTCTGCTCGTTGTGTGTCTCCTTCTCGGCAATGAAGTATCGCTCGAAGGTGCTCATTTTCGACTTGTCAAAGAGGGGAGAGTCCGGGCCGCACCATAGGTACCAAAAGTAATCGCAGGCGGCGCAGCGCATCTCCGTCGATACCTCGCGGTCGAAGGCGGTGCGTACCGCCTGCTCGATTCTCTCCAGCAGTTGTTTGCCGCTCACCGTGTCTCCTAAGACTTGAATGCTGCGCAAGCTCCCGTCTTCGTTGAGGGGGACGGAGGCATGAAAAAGAAGGTTGGAGTTGTAGATGCCATACATCCCTCCGTGCTGCAGAAGGCAGCCCACGTGGCGGTGCAACTTGTCGCTGATGAGAAACGAGTGTTGCAAGCGGTTCATCAAGTCCTGCTCCTCACGCGTCAGCATGTAGGGGTTGGCCGGGTCTATGGTGGGGAAATGCGTGTCGAGGAGGGCGTAGTTTTTTCCTTCCAGATGGATGTGTGTCTTCGAGGTGTCGATATGTTCCAGCAGACAGCGGTCGTCCATGCCCCATTCCGGATGGCGGTGGTAGAGCTGTCCTTCTAACTTAAACTGGATGACGGTGACGGCCTTGTGCATCCGAGCAATGAGACGTTGCATTTTCTCGCCGGGTGCGTCGGGACGCTCGTCTACCTTGGGGAGAAACAGCCGACAATCGTCATCACCATACGTCTCCATGGCGAAGGTGGCCAGAGGTACCATATTGATGGCGTAGCCGTCTTCCAACGTCTGGGTGTTGGCATAACGGAGAGAGAGACGCAGCACACTGGCTATGCAGCAGCGGTTGCCGGCGGCTGCTCCCATCCACAAGATGTCGTGGTTGCCCCATTGTATGTCCAGATGATGGTAGTGGCAGAGCGTATCCATGATGAGGTGTGCCCCGGGACCGCGATCGAAGATGTCGCCGAGGATGTGCAGACGGTCGATGGCCAGGCGCTGTATGAGGTAGCACAAGGCGATGATAAACTCATCGGCGCGGTGAGTGCGGATAATCGTCTGGATGATGACGTTGAAATAGGCCTGCTTGTTGTGGTCGTCTGTCGACTCGTGCAGCAGCTCTTCGATGATATAGGCAAATTCTTCCGGGAGACTTTTGCGTACCTTGGAGCGCGTATATTTTGACGATACACTGCGGCAGACGGTGATGAGGCGCGCGAGAGTCGTCTGGTAGTAGTCTGCCAGATTCCCGTCGGCG
Source organism: uncultured Prevotellamassilia sp. (assembly GCA_964640535.1). Taxonomy (GTDB): domain Bacteria; phylum Bacteroidota; class Bacteroidia; order Bacteroidales; family Bacteroidaceae; genus Alloprevotella. Next base: position 15,427 of record CAZXFS010000032.1, read on the forward strand.
TGTTTCACCAGTTCCAGTTTCTGCTCGGGATAGTAGATGAGAGTGCAGAGGTCTTTCTTCTCCTGCTTGCGCAGCGTCCCGGCGAAGAGTTCATTGACTTTCCGCTTGATGTTGCCGGAGGCATTGCGCAGGACGTGCTGAAACGCCTCGTTCTCCCCGTGGAGGTCTGCCAGAAAATGCTCTGTGGGCTTGGGGAGGTTGAGGATGGCCTCGAGATTGATAATCTCGGTGGTCACCCCGGAGACGTTCTTGAAATCGCGTGCCAGCAGTTTCAAGTAGCGCATATCATCGGTCACGGCGTGTGACGCTTCGTGACGTGTGGTGGCTGTTTGTCGCAGGATACTCATGTTACTTGGTTCTAAATAGGGGCTCGTGTGGATGGCCGCAGAGCGCCCGAAAGTCGTCGATGGCTATCTCTGTTTCGGTGGGCAGGGCTTCCACCCTTATTAGAAGCGCCCTGTTACCTTTAGGTGTTCCGCGCTGAGTGTTGTCCACTCTCCGCCGTCTCTTCTCATCTTTACGGAGGCGTCATCCCAGTAGGTGGGCCATCCGGCAAAGATGCCCCCGATGAAGAGCACCTTCAGACGATGCAGCCCCTTCTTGAGGGGGATGGGAGCGTTGTGGGGGGAGTAGCGCGGGCAGGCCATCTGTGCGTTGTCGACGAGGAGACGTCCGTCCACCCATAGTTGGTGGTTATTGGTAGAGAACTCGTAGACACCGTCTTCCGGAATTTGCAGAAAACCCTCCGCCGTAGCGGCGTAGTTGTCTACTCCTCTGACGTTGGCGGGGACGCGCGTTTGCGTGCGCAGTGCCCGGAGATCGCCGACCCGTTTTGTGGTGGTGGGCGTCGCCGGCAGTTGGTAAGGGGATAGATAGGTGCCTTTATATATAGAAAGGAGGAGTCCGCTGTCAAGTGTGTCTTGAGGGGAGAGTAGCACGGCGGAATGTAACGCTTCTTTCTGTGCGTAGATATCGCGAACAGGCCCCATGATACCGCAGGGAAGGACACATGCCGTCCGTATCGTCGTGGTGCGGCGCAGGGGGATAGGGGCCGTATATTCCTGCGAACGGGGGGTGGGCAGGGTGCCGTCGGTGGTATAGACTATCTTCATCGGACGTACCGACGTCAGGGAGAGTGAGGCGGAGTCTGTAAAGACGATGCGCTCCGTACTTCCGCCGGGCTGCTCCGGTTGGGGAATGTGGAAGTGGAGGCCCCATGCCTGCATTCGCCGCGCTGCCTCGTTGTCAACACGGCGGATGAAGTCATCGTAGGACTTTCGCTCCGGTTGACTCCAGGCTACCTCGGCCAGTGCGAGTGCCCGCGGCCACAACCGGTATTCCAGTGTGGCGGCAGAGAGCATGTATTCGCTCCAGCAGTTGGCCTGTACTCCTAATACATATTTCTCGGCGCCTTGCTGTGCCAGTACTTCCGGTATGGGGTCATAACGGTATACCTTCTCCAGCGTGGTGTATCCTCCGATGGCGGTAGGTTCCAGTGCCGGATCGCTCTGGTATTGGTCGAAATAGAATCCGTGACTGGAGGGCGTCATAATTACAGAGTGCCCCATGCCGGCGGCCGTGATGCCGCCCTGCTCACCGCGCCACGACATGACGATGGCGGTGGTATCCAGTCCGCTGCCCTCCAATATCTCGTCCCATCCGATGAGGCGTCGTCCTCTTTCGTGAAGATATTTTCCGATGCGGGCAATCAGATAGCTCTGCAACTGTGCCTCTCGTGTGAGTCCCTCACTGCGCATTCGTGCCTGACAGTTGCTGCACGCCTGCCATTCCTCGCGCGGCGATTCGTCGCCGCCGATATGGAAGTACTTACCGGGGAAGAGGGGCAGCATCTCGTCGATGACCTCCTTCAGGAAGGTGAAGGTGCTCTCTTTCCCGGGGCACAAGACAACATTTTCCACACCCCATATGATACGTGGCGATGTGGCCTCGCCGCGGCACGACAGTTCGGGGTATGCCGCGATGGCCGCCATCTCGTGTCCCGGCATCTCAAATTCCGGGACGATGTCGATGTGGTGTTGCGCGGCAAATGCCACGATGTCGCGCACCTCGTCTTGAGTGTAGTAGCCCTTATAACGGCTGCTGTCACCCTCGGTGCGCTCGCTACCTACCGTGGTGAGGCGCGGGTATTTCTTAATCTCAATGCGCCATCCCTGGTCGTCGGTGAGGTGCCAGTGGAGGCGGTTAATCTTGAATGCCGCCAAGTGCTCTATTTGCTTCTTGATGGCCGATACGCTGAGGAAGTGACGACACGGATCCAACATCACGCCGCGATAAGCAAAGCGGGGAGCGTCGTGAATCGTCACCACCGGCAGCGTCCATGTTGTCGGAGGTGTTCCTTTCTCCTTCTCTTCTATCTCTGCGGGCAGGAGCTGTAGGAGACTTTGGTAACCATAGTAGAGGCCCGCCGTGGTCGCTGCTTGAATGGTAACGTGCGTCGGAGTAGCGGTGAGCGTATAAGCCTCTTCCCCCTGCACCGTCTTCGTCAGTTCAAAGGTGATGTCGCTGCCTCCCTTCTTCGCTTCTCCCTCGCGGAGCTTCCATCCGGTAGCCTCGCGAACTTTCTCGCGGAAGAGGCTGGCTACGGCCGCTGCACCTTTTCCCTTCGCTCGGCAGCGCGTGTCGGCAGAGAGCGTGAAGACGCCGGTGCCATATTCCACTTGCTGAGGGACGGGGATGATAGATGCCTGTGCCATCATCCGGGGAGAGTGGGCGATGGCGGCGAGGGTGAGGGAGAAGGCCCAAATTCCTGTTTTGAGTGTGAGCGTCATGGGGAAGATGGTATGAAGAAGATATCTTTCGGCAAAGTTACAGTCTATTTTCGACAATTCCAAGAAAAATTCCGATAGGCCCTTAAGGAAGAAGAGACGGAGGAGACGACGGTTACATCTCAAATTGCAGTGGTAGCAGTTGGACAACGCTGTCAATGCAGAAGATGTGCCGTTCGCCATACAGCAAGACGCGCAGAGGACGCCCATAGCGGTGTTCTGTTTCGAGCAATACCTGTCGGCAGGCCCCACACGGCGTGACGGGTGTCTCGGTGAAGACGCCCCGCTCGTTGCGGGCCGCGATGGCCAGCGTGGTAGGTGCCGTCTGGGGGTAGAGGGCATTGGCGTGAAACATGGCGCAGCGCTCGGCACAGATGCCGGAAGGGTAGGCCACATTCTCTTGGTTGTTGCCACAGATTATCTGTCCGTTTTCGAGGGCTATCGCCGCTCCCACTCGGAAGTGGGAGTAGGGGGCGTAACTATCTTGTGAGGCCCGGCGGGCGGCGTCGATAAGCCGGCGGTCGTCCTCCGACAGCTCCTCATAGGAGCAGACCGTATAGTCGGTATGGAGGGTAATAGTCTTCATATATAGGAGTCAATGTGGTGAGTGTGAGGCTGACAGTCCTCTGCGTGTTTCGCTGTAGGGGCTGTCAAGGATATCTCCGACAGCGAAGCCTGCCTTGAAAGTGGGGACGCGCCCTTCTTGCACGGTGATTATCTATGCAAAGGTAGTATATATAACCGATTTATCCGCATTCTTTGTCTATAAAAAACGGCGGTGGAACTGAACTCTCGGGGTCTTTCGGTTCGTGTCTATCTTTCTATGCTGTCAGTGCTATGCTCGCCTCTGTTCGAGTTAAGCCGCTTCCTTTCTCTTTTCGGCTCTTTGTCGTAATCCGGCAATGTGCCGCATTGGCCGGGTGAATGCCGAAGAAAAGAAGCATCTTCGGGAGAGAACGAAAGAGAAGGAAGCTCATAACGATTGGATGATCATCTTGTTGACTTGATTGATCCGGGAAGAGTCAATCGATGCCAAGTAGATGCGGGTGGCTCGTTCGCTGTCATGCCCCAGTCCTTCGCTAATCACGCTGATGGTAACGCCTTTGTCGCGCGCTACGGTGGCCCAGCTATGTCGCGCACAATAGAGGGTGAGCGGGAGAGATAGGTGGAGGCGTTGGCCGAGGCGGCGGAGGTGGTAGTTGATGAGGTGCGCCATATTAAGATAGGCATTTCGCTCATTGCCGTCGGCCCGATAGAGGAGAGGAAGAAGATAGGGACTTTCGTTGAAGGGATAGCGGTCGACAATGTCCTGCATCTCCTCCGTCCATTCTATCTGTAGTCGTTGTCCCGTCTTATGGCGACGGTAGGAGAGGGTGCCCTCCTGTAGGTCTGTCTTCTTCAGAAAAACCATGTCGATGAACGACATTCCCCGTAGATAAAAGCTGAGCAGGAAAATATCGCGCGCCAGTGCCATCCGTGGATGTCGCGTCAAGTCTTCCGTCTTGAGGCGGCGGAGTGTCGACAGGGAGAGGGCACGCTTTTGTGTGCGCTCCGTACCGGTGAAGACGTGGCGGAAGGGGCGTTGGTCGGCGATAAGTCCTTCCTCGACGGCGCAGCGATAGGTGGCCCGCAACTTGCGCAGGTAGAATGATATCGTGTTGGGGGCAATGCCATTGCCTTGCAGCCAAACCTGATAGGCTTCCATCAGCGGCGATGTCATCTCATAGAGTAGGATGTTCTCGTTGGCGCGGAAGCGTTGGAAACTGTGGAGGGTACACAGGTAGCCATCGGCGGTCTTGATGCGCCCCAGTTGCCGCTTGTGGGCGATGACCGTCTGCATATAATAAAATAAGGAGTGGCGCGGGCGCTCGTCGAGGAATTCGCGTACAATGTCGTCGGTGCGATAGTCGGTTCGCTCTCTTTCCAGTCGTTCGGCGATGTGGCGCAGGCGCATCATCTCATATTGCGTCTTGCGGTGGAGGGCGTTGTCATCAATCTGTTGGCGCGTATCATCCCATCGGCTGGCGGCGAGACGGTATCCGGTGGTTATCTGACGCGTGAGGCGTCGATGGATGAGTTGGTAGTAGAGCGTCCCGTCTTTTCCTGCGACGGTGGAGGCCCGAAAGTGGAGAGTGATGGTAGTCATAAAAAATAGGTAAGGGGTTGGTCGTGGATGAACAGTCTGTTTTATGGGAAATAATCTGCCTTCAACTAAAAGGCAATAGTCCCGGAAAAATATTAAATTTGCAGCATCTCATCGAAATGTGAACGGACTTTTCTCGGAATATGTGTTCAGTTTTTTGATGAGATAATATTGCAAAGTAAAGTAGAATATGATCATTCTGAAGAAAATGAAGATTGAAATTACGAAAAACAGATTATAATAGCTGTATCTGTAGTAGTACCTGTTGCTTGAATTAGATTAGAGAAAATCCGGCGTCCCTGTGCCCGGTCGGCGCAGCCACGAGGTGTTCTGCGTATTAAAGGAAGTGGCGTTTTTGACATATGCTGTCACTTCTTTGGTGACAACGGCGTCTCCACGTGTCACAACAAGTCCGGGAGAAGTTTTAACAAGTCCGGGAGAAGTTTTAACAAGTCCGGGA
>CAZXFS010000033.1:0-20578 GCA_964640535.1 uncultured Prevotellamassilia sp.
AGCACCTGACTGTTAATCAGGGGGTCGTTGGTTCAAGCCCATCCTGAAGCGCCACCTTCCCTTAAGCGAGCCTCCACCCGACGGTGGAGGCTCGCTTGCGTTAGGGAGAGGACAACGGACGCGCCGCGGCGCCCCTCGCAGAACGGCTGAGCCGATTTTTAGCGGGGGAGAAAGTGGATGAACCACACAAAGCACATGACTTTAGACACGCGGCGTCCCTCGCTGAGCACGCGGCGTAACGGTGAAGCGACGGAAGTCCTCCTCTTGAGGCACCGCCCCGTTTTTTTTAAAAAAAGTGAGAGCAACGCCCCGTTTTTGCAGAAAAATCTTGACACGCGGCGGAGCGCGAAAACGGCCGTTTTTTGCCGTTTCCGGAGCCATTTTTCGGCGTCGCGCACCGAAAATGGCCCTTCTATTTCCGAGAAATTCTCTTTCGTTAAGACTTCTTCCTACTGTTTTTGCGTTCGTTTACACTAAAGCACCGAAAAAGTCACGCACCGGCGGCGGCGCGAGATGTATCCATTCGTTAATTTTTTTAAGGGACGGCGACCGAGAAACGGCGGCGGCGGCGCGGCACAACAAGTCCCGGATTTGTTGGAACAAGTCCGGGACTTGTTGAAACTTCTCCCGTACTTTTTTCGCCGCGCGGCGGCGGCGGCGCTCCGGCATTTTTGACAGTATATGGCAAAAACGGCGTCATTTTAACACTCCGGAAGGCCTCGTAGCGCCGCTGCTCGCGGGCGGAAGGCGTCGCGGTGGATTTTTTTCGATTCTCACGGCCTTCGAACACATTTTGACACCCCCTCGCGCTTCACGATAAGGCACGAAATAGCGGAGGGCGAGGCGCCGCCGACCGAAGGGGCGACGAGGGGCGCCGCAGGAGAGGCGGCGAAGGAATCGGGCGACACCCGGCAATCGGCGACGACGGCGTGGCGAAAAATCCATACAAAATGCGTAACTTTGTGGCGGAAAGCGACAGAGGCGGCCACTCTCACAAAGAGTGACGAGGAACGCCGAAGAGCGACAGAGGCGGCCGCGGCCAACAAGAAGCGGACACAACGAGCGACGCGCCGACAGCGGCCATCGGGAAACCGACGGCAGCGACGGACTCCCCCGGGCCGAAGAGCGAGGCGCCGACGGCGGCGAATGGAAAGCCGACGACAGCCATCGAGAAACCGACGACACACGCACGTCCCGACGCTCCGCATCGGCCTCCGCCCTCCCCCTTCACCTCTCCTTCCCTTCCCCCGCATCAAATATTTCACATCAAATATCTCATTATGGCTAAGAAAGCATTACTCATGATCCTCGATGGATGGGGCGTCGGCAAGCACGACAAAGGCGACGTCATCTTCGAGACACCGACGCCCTTCATGGACAGCCTCAACGCCCAATATCCCCACTCCCAGCTGCTGGCCTGCGGCGAGAACGTCGGGCTCCCCGACGGACAGATGGGCAACTCCGAGGTGGGACACCTCAACATCGGCGCCGGCCGCATCGTCTATCAGGACTTGGTGAAGATCAACCGCGCCTGCGCCGACGGTTCCATCCTCCAAAACCCCGAGATTGTCAGCGCCTATGAGTATGCCCGCGACAACGGAAAAGGCCTCCACCTGCTGGGCCTCACCTCCAACGGCGGCGTACACTCCTCCCTCGACCACCTCTTCAAGCTCATCGACATTGCCAAAACCTACGGCGTCGCCGAGCGCACCTATGTACACTGCTTCATGGACGGCCGCGACACCGACCCCAAGAGCGGTAAGGGCTTCATCGAACAGCTCCGGGGCGTCTGCGACACCACAGGAGCGCACATCGCCTCCATCATCGGCCGCTTCTACGCCATGGACCGCGACAAGCGCTGGGATCGCATCAAGGTGGCCTACGACCAGCTCGTCGAGGGCAAGGGACGTGCCGTAAACGACATGGTGGCCGGCGTGCAGAGCTGCTACGACAGCGACAGCGAAGACCACAAGAACACCGACGAATTCATGGAGCCCCTCGTCAACGCCGCCGTCGACGGACGCATCCAAGAGGGTGATGTGGTCATCTTCTTCAACTACCGCAACGACCGTGCCAAGGAGCTCACCATCGTCCTCTCCCAGCAGGATATGCCCGAGCAGGGTATGCACACCATCCCCGGTCTGCAATACTACTGCATGACGCCCTACGACGCCTCCTTCCAAAACGTACACATCCTCTTCCCCAAAGAGAACGTAGAAAACACCCTCGGCGAATACCTCGCCGCCAAGGGCCTCAAGCAGCTCCACACCGCCGAGACGGAGAAGTATGCCCACGTCACCTTCTTCTTTAACGGCGGACGCGAGACGCCCTTCGACGGCGAAGACCGCATCCTCGTGCCCTCGCCCAAGGTGGCTACCTACGACCTCCAGCCGGAGATGTCGGCCTATGAGGTGAAGGACAAACTCGTCGCTGCCATCCGCGAAGACAAATACGACTTCATCGTCGTCAACTTTGCCAACGGCGACATGGTGGGACACACCGGCATCTACAGCGCCATCGAGAAGGCCGTCACCGCCATCGACGCCTGTGTGAAAGACGTCGTCACCGCCGCCAACGCCACGGGCTATGAGACCATCATCATTGCCGACCACGGCAACGCAGACAACGCCGTCAACGCCGACGGCACGCCCAACACGGCACACTCCCTCAACCCCGTGCCCTTCATCTATGTCACGGAGAACAAGCAGGCACGTGTCAAAGACGGCGTACTGGCCGACGTGGCACCCAGCCTCCTCCACATCCTCGGTCTGCCGCAGCCCGCAGAGATGACCGGCCACGACTTGATTGAAGACTAACACCGACGCCGCAACGCGCCGACGTCCTCCCCTCGGCTCCCCCTCCGCTCTCCACCGGGCGAAGGGGGAGCTTTTTGTTGCTCCATAAAGGAGAGATAGAGGACGGACAACGCACGAAGAAACGGCGAGAGGCACTTTTTTGAAAGTTTTAACCTTCCACACGACTGCGGTACTCTTTTTTTCTCTAATTTAGCCGCGAATCCATCCGGCGACGTCCTACCACCGCACAGCCCCGCCCCCTAAACCCTCGGAGCACCGTGCTCAACGCCCGCCCCTCAACCACCTTCGCCATGAACCACTCACACCACTACGCCATCCTTCTGGCCGGCGGCATCGGGCGACGCCTGTGGCCCAGCAGTCGACGCAACTACCCCAAGCAGTTTATCGACTTCTTCGGCACGGGGCGCACCTTGCTGCAGCAGACCTACGACCGCTTCTGCCGCGTCCTACCGCCCGAGAATATCTATATCTCCACCTTTAAAGACTACACGGAACTCGTCCACGAGCAGCTCCCCGACGTGGCCGCCGACCACATCCTGGCAGAACCGGTGCAGCTATCCACCGCCCCGGCCGCCGCATGGGCCTCGTGCCACATCGGACATCTCGACGAGGACGCCTGCATCGTAGCCACCCCCTCCGACCACCATATCCTCCACGAAGACGCCTTTGTCGACGACGTGCAACGCGGCCTCAACTTCGTGAATACCCACAACGACTTCCTCGCCATCGGCGTCAAGGCCACCGTCCCCAATACGGCCTACGGATACATACAGATGGGAGAGAACGGCGTCGGCGAACACCTCTACCGCGTCAAGTCCTTCTCGGAGAAGCCCGCCGCCGACTATGCCCGCCTCTTTGTAGACAGCGAGGAATTCCTTTGGAACACGGGACTTTTCCTGTGGAACGCCCGCACCATGCTGCAAATGGTGAGCGACGCCACCGCTATGGGCGGGCGCAACGACCGCCCCCTCTCCGAGGCCCTGGAGCTCGACGCCATCCGACAGAGCTACCCCGCCAGCGTACACCGCACCATCGACCAAGTCATCCTCGAGAAATGCAAGAATGTCTACGTCATGTTGGGCGACTTCGGGTGGGCCGACGTGGGATGCTGGCCCGAGCTCTACGCCGTCGCCGACAAAGACGCCGACGGCAACGCCGTCCTCACCACCTCACACGTCATGTTCTCCGGTTCGCGCAACAACCTGGTACGCCTCCCCCACTCCCTCAACGCCGTCATCAAAGGCCTCGACGGCTATCTCGTGGCCCAGGAAGGTAATATGCTCGTCATCTGTCCCAACGACGACCCCGCCTTGGTGCGCCGCCTGCTCAACGAGGCACAGATGCAACTGGGCGAAGCGTCGGTATAGGCCCCGACGACAGACGCCCCTCCTCCCGTCTCCCGACAGCCCCTCTCCCGGACCGATGCCGGGAAGGCGGGCGTCGCCCCTCCCTCATCAGTCAATAGTTTCATCGTTGTTTTTCAGGAGACTGCCCCACGGTCTCCGCCCCCACAGCCGTCGTGGTCGCTGCACTTCCTGCAGCCTCCGTGGCGGCTGTGGTGATACTTTTTCGTAACTTTGCAGTTCAAAAACCTCCACCAATGAAAGAACCCCTGACTGTCGTCAAAGTTGGCGGCAAGATAGTAGAAGACCCCGCGGCACTGGCACAGCTCATCGCCCGCTTTGCCGCCCTCAAGGGACACAAGGTGCTCGTACACGGCGGCGGGCGCACCGCCACCGACGTCGCCGCACAGCTCGACATCCCCACCACCATGGTGGAGGGACGCCGCGTCACCGACCGCCAGATGCTGCGCGTCGTCACCATGGTCTACGCCGGACTCGTCAACAAGAACGTCGTGGCACAGCTGCAATGCGCCGGCGTCAACGCCCTCGGCCTCACCGGCGCCGACATGGACGTCATCCGCTCCCACCGCCGCACCGGCGGCGAGGTGGACTACGGCTTCGTGGGCGACATCGACCGCGTCGACGGCGAGCGCCTGGCACAGCTCATCCACAGCGGCATCGTCCCCGTCATGGTCCCCCTCACCCACAACGGCGCCGGGCAACTGCTCAACACCAACGCCGACACCATCGCCGCAGAGACCGCCAAAGCACTGGCACCGCACTTCGAGGTGACACTCATCTACTGCTTCGAGCTCGCCGGCGTACTGCGCCACCCCGACATCGCCGACAGCGTCATTCCTCATATAGACCGCGCTACCTTCGACAGCCTCAAGGCCGACGGCATCGTCAGCGGAGGGATGCTTCCCAAGCTGGAGAACTGCCTCCGCGCCGTAGAAGCCGGCGTCGCCACCATCCGCATCACACGCGCCGACGACCTGGGCAACGACAGCGGGACGGTGGTAGAATAACACCGCCGGCGGCTCGTCTCGCTCCGCCGCGCCTTTTCCCGGTTTCACCGCACATCTCTACGGTGCCACCACGCATTACTCCGTGTCGCCGCGCTTTTTCTACGGTTTCACCGCACATGGAAGGCGCTCCGTCGCGTTTTTCGCCCATTCCATCGCGCGTCGTGCCCGTTCCACCCCACAAAAACTGCTTATGAACTCCCCTTTCTCCCCGGAGGTGATGGCGCCCGCCGGCTCCCGCGAGTCGCTCGCCGCCGCCCTGAAGGCCGGCGCCGACTCCATCTACTTCGGCATCGAGGCGCTCAATATGCGGGCGCACTCCGCCTCGCGCTTTACCATCGACGACCTCCGCGACATCGCCACCCTATGCCGTGAGCACGGGGTCAAGTCGTACCTCACCGTCAACACCATCATCTACGACGAAGACCTGCCGCTGATGCGCACCATCTGCGACGCGGCGCACGCCGCCGGCATCAGCGCCGTCATCGCCGCCGACGTGGCGGTGCTGGCCTACTGCCGCGCGATAGGACAGGAGGTGCATCTCTCCACACAGCTCAACATCTCCAACTGCGAGGCACTGCGCTTCTATGCCGCCTTTGCCGACGTCGTCGTCCTGGCACGCGAGTTGAACCTCGAGCAGGTGGCAAAAATCCGCGATTTCATCGACGAGAACCGTCTCTGCGGGCCGGCAGGACAGCCGCTGCGCATCGAGATGTTCTGCCACGGCGCCCTCTGTATGGCCGTCAGCGGAAAATGCTACCTCTCCCTCGACAACCTGGGACACTCGGCCAACCGCGGACAGTGTATGCAGGTGTGTCGACGCAGCTATACCGTGCGCGACAGGGAGACGGGCGTGGAGCTCGACGTCGACAACAAATACATCATGAGCCCGAAAGACCTCAAAACCATCGGGTTCATCGACAAAATGGTGGCCGCCGGCGTCAGCGTCTTCAAGATTGAGGGGCGCGCACGCTCCGCAGAATATGTCTATACCGTCGTGAAATGCTACAAGGAGGCCCTCGCCGCCGTCGCCGACGGCACCTTCTCGCCCGACAAGGTGGCGGCGTGGGACGAGCGCCTCAAGGCGGTCTTCAACCGCGGCTTCTGGGACGGATACTACCTGGGACGGAAGCTCGGGGAATGGAGCGCACAGTACGGATCGTCGGCCACGGAGAAGAAGGTGTATGTGGGGAAAGGCGTGAAATACTTCTCGCGCCTCGGCGTCGGCGAGTTCTACATCGAAGCCGCCGAGGTGGAGGTGGGCGACCGCCTCGTCGTCATCGGCCCCACCACGGGAGCCCTCTATATCACAGCCACGGAGATACACCACGACGCCGGGCCCGTCGACGTGGCCCGCAAGGGACAGTCCGTCTCCCTCCCCGTGCCGGAGAAGATACGCCCGTCCGACAAACTCTATAAACTGGTCAAGGCGTAAGGAAGGCTCACCGGGGGATTCCCTCCGCAGCGCCACCTATCGGCCGACCCTCTCGTCACTCTCTCGTCAATGAAACTACTCTTCGACTACGGCGGCGTCCTCGTACGCCTCAACAAGGAGCGCTGCATGCGCTCCTTCGACGCCCTGGGCTTCGACATCCGCCCTTATATCGGCACCTATGCCCAACGCGGCCTCTTCTCCGACATGGAGCGCGGACGCATCGACGTGGAACAGTTCTGCGCCGCCCTGCGCCGGGAGGCGGGACGTCCCGACCTCGACGACGACGACATCGTCAGCGCCTGGGCCGACTACTTGGAGTTTATCCCGCAAGAGCGCCTCGACATGCTGCTGCGGCTGCACCGCCACTATCGCACCTACGTACTGAGCAATACCAACCCCGTACACTGGGACATGGCGTGCCACTCCTTCCTCTCGGAAGACGGGCACTGCGTGGAAGACTACTTCGACGGCGTATTCCTCTCCTACGAACTGGGGGTGGAGAAACCCGAGGCCGCCATCTTTGAGGCCGCCATCGCGGGCATCGGAGGACCGGCGAGCGACATTCTCTTCCTCGACGACTCGGAGGTCAACTGCGAGGCGGCACGCCGCTGCGGCCTGCAGGCCCGTCTGGCACCGGCCGACGGCTCCTGGCTCGACTTCTTCACCGCCGACGGTTATCTGCGCGAATAGTCCCTCCATCATGCATCGTCTCCTCCCCTTTCGCTCCTATCCCCCCACGGCGCCGATGGTGGCGGCCATCGGCTTCTTCGACGGCGTCCACCGCGGCCACCGCTACCTGCTCGACCAGGTCATCGCCACCGCCCGACAGCAACACGGCGCCGCCCTGGCGGTGACCTTTGCCAACCACCCGCGGCATCTCCTCGACGCCGACTACCACCCCGCCCTACTCACCACCGCCGACGAGAAACTGGAGCGCCTCGCCGCGGCGGGCATCGACGCCTGCGTGGTGCTCGACTTCGACCGCGCCACAGCGGCCCTCACCGCCGCCGACTTCATGCGCTACCTCCACGACGACCTCGGCGTCGTCACCCTCATCATGGGCTACGACCACCACTTCGGCAGCGACCACCTCGCCTTTGCCGAATATGTGGCCGCCGGACGTGCCAACGGCCTCACCGTGGTGCGCGCGGCAGCCTATGCCACGGAGGAGTTCACCGTCAGTTCGTCGACGGTGCGCCGCCTCCTCGAGGTCGGGCAGGTGGAGCGCGCCCGTCAGTGCCTGGGCTATCCCTACGCCCTCAGCGGACGCGTGGTAGAGGGACAGAAACTGGGGCGCCGTCTGGGTTACCCCACCGCCAACCTCCGCCCCACGGCCGACAAGATGGTGCCCGGCCGCGGCGTCTATGCCGTCGACGCCCGCGTCGACGGTGTGCCCTATGCCGCCATGCTCAATATCGGCTGCCGACCGACGGTCGACGACGGCCGCGGCGCCACCATAGAGGCCCATCTCTTCGACTTCAACGGCGACCTCTACGGCCGCGATATGCAGGTGAACTTCCTCCACCGTCTGCGCGACGAGCAGCATTTCGACACGCTGGAGGCCCTCCAACAGCAGTTGGCCAACGACGCACGCCGCGCCCGCGCCCTCCTCGCCGCCGACACCGCGCACGGTGGACACACCGCATAGGAGGGACGCCCACCGGAACCTCCCGCATCACACTTCCCGACAATGAAAAAATCCACCTTTTACTACCACTGCCTCGCCCTCCTGGCCCTCTTCGTAGGCTATCAGGCGATGAGCACCGCCGTAGCCATGCTCGTTGCCCCGCCGACGGACGACGGCACCCTCTTCTTCGACCCCGTCACGGTGGGCTACTGCACGATGATAGGCGGTATGGCGGCCGTCGCCCTGCTCGTCGTCTTCGGTCTGGTGCGACGCCGCACCGGCCTCGACGCTACCGCGGTGCCGGCGCCGCTGACGCCGATGACCTACGTGCGCAGCCTCGGCGGCGCCCTACTCGTCGCTCTGGGCCTCTCCCTCCTGCTGACGCCCCTCGACCTGCCCGACGGCGGTAGCGAGGAACTCTTTCTCGCCATGAGCGAGAGCCCGCTGTGCCTCCTGCTCTTCGTCATCATAGGCCCCTTTGTCGAAGAAGTATTCTTCCGCGAGGGACTGGCGCGCCACCTCCTCCTCGTCGGCCGCCGCCCGTGGGGCGCCGCCCTCCTCAGCGCCGTTATCTTCGGCCTTATCCACGGCAACTGGGCACAGGGTATCAACGCTACGGCGCTGGGCTTCGTCCTCGGCCTCCTCTACTTCCGCAGCGGCAATATCCGCCTGAGCCTCCTCTTCCACATCCTCAACAACGCCATCGCCGTCGGCTTCCTGCTCCGCCCCGACATCGACGACGCCCTTCAGGCCCTCCCCACCCCGACACTCGTCGGCAGCGGCAGCGTCCTGCTCCTCGCCGGCAGCTTGTGGCTCTGGCGCAGCTGCCGCGTCCTCGCCTTGTGCCGCCCGGAACTCCGCGAAGCCCTCACGGGAGGGGCGTACCGATGGTGGCGGCGATGACTTTCTCGAGGGGGAGACACTCCTTCGGGAAAACCGCCTCTCCTTTTTCTCTCCACACAAGAACACACAACAGATGAACATAGGAAATATCCACCTCGGCGAGCGCCCCGTCCTGCTGGCGCCGATGGAAGACGTCACCGACATCGGCTTCCGCCTGCTGTGCCGCCGCCTCGGCGCCTCCATGGTCTACTCGGAATTTGTGGCCGCCGACGCTCTGGTGCGCCTCGTCAGCAAGAGCCTCGACAAGCTCACCGTATGCCCCGAGGAGCGCCCCGTGGCCATACAGATATACGGGAAAGACCCCGTGGCGGTGCGCGACGCTGCCCAGATAGTGGTGGAGCGCGCCCACCCCGACGTCCTCGACCTCAACTTCGGCTGCCCCGTCAAGCGCGTGGCGGGGAAGGGCGCCGGTGCCGGTATGTTGCAAAACGTGCCGCAGCTCCTCGCCATCACCCGCGCCGTCGTCGACGCCGTTGACGTCCCCGTGACGGTGAAGACGCGCCTGGGATGGGATGCCGAGCACAAGATTATCGTCGACCTGGCCGAGGCGCTCCAGGACTGCGGCATCGCCGCCCTCACCATACACGGCCGCACACGGGCACAGATGTATAACGGCGCCGCCGACTGGTCGCTCATCGGGGCGGTGAAGCGCAACGCACGAATGCACATCCCCATCATCGGCAACGGCGATATATGCAGCGGCGATGACGCCCGCCGCGCCTTCGACACCTACGGCGTCGATGCCGTCATGGTGGGGCGCGCCACCTTCGGCCGTCCCTGGATATTCAAGGAAATCTACGACGCCCTCCACCCCGAGGCGCACGACGTGGAGCGCGTCATCGACAGCGACTATGCCCCCATGACGCCCGACTGGCAGCTCGACGTCCTCAAGGAGCAGGTGCGGCAGAGCGTGGCGCGCATCGACGAATACCGCGGCATCCTCCATATCCGCCGCCACCTGGCGGCGACGCCGCTCTTCAAGGGCATCCCCAACTTCCGCGCCACCCGCATCGCCATGCTCCGCGCCGACACCGTGGCCGACCTCTTCGACATTCTCGACAGTACCCGTCCGTTGCTCCGCGCACAGCAGGAGGCGGCGGCCCTCACGGGGGAGGGGGAGACGACGACGAAGGCGGACGTATAAGTACCTCCCGACGATAACGCCGGTGCGGAAAGACGCCACGAGGCGCCGATAGGATACCATCTCTCCTATCGGCGCCTCGCCTTTCTCCACCGTTTCCTCTCTACCTTCCGCCTTTTCCCCGTCTTTCTCCGCATTTCCTCACTTCCTTCCGCCGTTTCCCCGCGTCTTCCCCGCTTCTCACGGGTTCTCCACGCAAAAGCGTCCCGTCCTCACCGCTAAGGCGAGTCCGGGACGCTTTCTATTTACTATACAGAAGCTTTACTCTGTGATGCGCTCCAGGGAAGAGAGCGTAAACTCGGTGATAAGGACGCCGAGGTTGCCGCCCCATACGGAGTGGTTGTAGATGCTGATGTAGCACTCGCCGTCGTAGTCGATGGGGATGTCGGCGGTGGCAGACACTTCCTCAAAGTCGGCGGCGTCGGGGTCGGTGGAGAACTTCACCTCCTTGAGCACCGTAGCGGTGGCGAGGTCGGCGGTCGACTCGATGGGCGTCTTGGAAATCAGGATGCTGAAGTCGCCGGGCTGGGAGGCATAGCTGTCGCCGAAGAGGCAGGCCGTATTGATGGCGCCCACGGTGACGGTGGGGAAGCCCTTGCCCGTGAGGTCGGCCTTATACGTCAGCACGTTCTGTATATCCGTCGACGACAGAGAGGCAGAGCCGGTGGAGAAGAGGTTGGGCGACAGCACGGAGCTGGAGAAGGCCCACTGACGCATGCCGACGATGGCGAGGGAGACGGGGGTGAACTCGTCGCCGGTCCCCACGGAGAAGGTGGTGAAGGCGTCGGCATCGGCGGCCGTCATGTCGGTGAAGTCGGTGGAGTAGAAGGGAGCGTAGGCATAGTCGTTGCTGGCGGTGACGGTCTTCGTCTCGCCGTAGGCAATACCGCCCTCTACGTAGGCAAAGGCCTTGACATAGTAGGTCTTTCCGGCCGTCAGTCCGGAGAAGGACGTTGTCTTGGCAACGCCGTCCTCCAGGTCGCTCACCTTAATAATCTGGTTGCCGGCGTCGGCCAGGGCGGCGTCGGGCGTTGTGCTCACGACGAATCCCGCCTCTTCGACCTCGACGCCCTCGGGGGCGGTCACGGTGAGGGTCGCCTTGGCGGCCACGCCATACACCTGTACGTCGTCGGTGGTCACCGTCGGCAGCGTGACGTTGCCGAGGACTTTGTCATAGTCGGCCTTCTCGTAGTCGTTGCTGCACGAGAGGGTGGCCGTGGCGGTGAGGCCCATGAGCAAAGCGGTGATGATATAGCTTTTTTTCATTGTGGTAGATGCTTAATTGTTATTCAACCGGGTTTTGGTCGGCGTCGGTGATGGCGTCGTTGTCGTTGATTTCCGACTTCGGTATCTGGTAAATCCACTTGTAGCTGCTGGCGGGCACATTGATGCGCGTACCGGCTGGCTCGTTGGTGCCTACGTAGTTGCGCGTGAGGTCTTTCTTCAGGCGCACGCAGTCGAAGTAGCCGAAGCCTTCGCCCCAGAGCTCTGTGCGGCGCTGGAGGTAGATGTCGTCGGCCGTCCAGGTGGCGGGCGCCGTCCAGCCGCTGACGCGATTGGGCATGAACTCGGCCATGACAGCGGCGGCATCGGCGGTATTACCGCCCTTAAGGAGGGCTTCCGCCTCGATGAGATACATCTCGGCAGAGCGCATATATACCACGTCGCCCATCCACTGTGCCACATAGGGGAACTTCATGCTGGCGAGGGCGGGCACGCTCTCGGTGGCCTCGTCGGCCGAAACGATGAGCTGCTTGCGCACATCATTGTCGGGGATGGAGGCATAGAGGGCGGCGTCGACGAGCTGTATGCATCCAATCTGATAGCTACCGTAGCCGGGGCCGTCGAGGCTGCGCCAGGAGGCCCAGGAGGCGTAATATCTCTTGGTGGTCTCCGTCGGTGCCCAGCCCCACATCACCTCGCTGTTGTCGAGGTCTTGGTAGTTGAAGGCGACGGCGTCGTCGATATTATTGAGGGGGAATCCCTGACGGGCGGCACGCGCCATGGCGGCGGCATCGTCCCAGCGGTTCATCACGAGGTAGACGCGAGCCAGCAAGCCCTCGGCCACGCTCTTGTTGATGCTCTGCTTGTCGGTGCGCTTAAATCCGTCGAGGAAGTCGATGGCCTTGGTGAGGTCGGCCACCGCTTGCGTGTAGACCTGTTCCACCGTGGCGCGGCCGTCGATGCTCTCTTCGTTCGCGCTCAGGCGGAGCGGCACGCACATCTTGTCTTTGGCGTCGATGTATGTCTTCTGGTAGAACTGTGCCAGATAGAAGTGGGAGGCGCCGCGGAAGGCGTAGGCCTGTCCCAGCATCTGCTTCATGTCGGTGGTAGCCTCGCTCTCGTCGACGACGTTGATGAGGTCGTTGGCGGCGGCGATGACGGTGTAGAAGAGGCTCCACGGCCAGCGGGCGCGGATGTAGCTCTCACCGTTATAGTCGAGGGCATGGTCGAAGCGCCAGGGGTCGCCGCTGCCGAGGGCCAGCGAGACGTCGTTGCTCATGACGTCGGAGAGCAGCATGATGCCGCCGAAGCCAACGCTCATATGTTCGTTGATGTCGCCACGCCCGGAGAACGGGTTGAGCTGTGTCCAGTTGGTATAGCATCCTTTGAGCTGCGAGGAGAGCACCTTGTCGGCATCCTCCTGAGAGGCAGCCTCTATTTGGTCCGGGGTGACGGTGCTGGAGTCCATATCGTTGAGGAAATCCTCACCGCAGGACGTCAGGAGCCCGCCGGCCAAGAGGGCCACCAGATATTTAGTCATTTTCATATTTCCAAGCTTTTAGAAGTTCACATTGATACCGAAGGAAATGGTGCGCAGGGCGGAGTAGGAGTTGGTGGCCACCGTACCGCTGATATACTGACGGGGGTCGAGGCCCTTCCGCTTGCTGCCGAGGAACAGGTTGTCGCCGACGCCATAGATACGCACGGAGGAGAGGCCCTTGATGCGGTTGGTGATGTGCTGCGGCAGGGTGTATCCCAACGTGATGTTGCGCAACGAGAAGTAGTTGGAACGGATCAGGAAGCGGTCGTTGACCACGCCGCCGGTCATGCGGTAGCCGTCTTCCAGGCGGGGCACGTCGGTCACGTCGCCGGGCTGCTGCCAGCGCTTGTAGATATCGGTGGAGTAGGTGGTACCGCTACCGCCGGCCATCAAGCTGGCGTAGGTGGCGTCGTAGGTCCATCCGCCGAGAGAGAAGGCGGTGGTGACGGTCAGGTCGAAGCCGTAGGCCTGCAGCGTGGTGTTGATACCGCCGAAGACGGTGGGCAGCGACGACTTTCCGAGCTTGTACTGCGTGGCGTAGGTGGCGTCGTCGGTCGTCGTCATGACGGTCTGCGTCACGGGATTGCCGTCGGCGTCGAGGACGGCGTTGCCGTCGGCGTCGAGGACGGTTTCCTCGGTGTCCATATAGTAGAGAGCGCTACCGGTCTCGGGGTCTACGCCGGCATAGCGAACCATGTACCAGTCGTAGAGCGACCCGCCTTTCTGGCGCCAGTAGTTACCACTCTGGTATCCCTCTTCGGGGCGTCCTTCCTGCAGGCGGGTGAGCTCGTTCTTGTAGTGCGTCAGGTTGAGCTGTGCCGTCCAGGTGACATTCTTTGTCTTGACGAGGGTGCCGTTGACGAGGAGTTCGATACCCTTGTTACGCATGGCCTGTTCGTTGGTATAGATGGAGCTGGGCGAGCCTTGCGAGGCGGGCAGGGAGTGCGAGCCGAGCATGTCGTCGGTATTCTTGATGAAGTAGTCGAACTCGAAGCTCAGGCGGTTGTGGAAGAGGCTGGCTTCCAAGCCGACGTCGAAGGTCTTACTCTTCTCCCATGTCAGGTCGCGGTTACCGCGATAGGTGCGTCGCACGGAGAATTCGGGGCTCTCGGTAGTACCGGCGTTCGACACGGAGTAGTGGTCTACATAGGCGCCGTAGAGGCGGTATCCGTAGCTGTCGAGCAGGTAGTCGTTACCCTGCGTACCGTAGCTGGCGCGGAGCTTGAGGGCGTTGACGACGTTGCCGAGGGACTCGTGGAACCATGTTTCTTCACTGATGTTCCAGGCGGCGCCGACCGACCAGAAGTTACCCCAACGGTTTTCGGGGGCGAACATGCTGGAGCCGTCGCGACGATAGCTCACCGAGGCGCTGTAGCGGTGGTTGTAGCTATACTCGGCGCGTCCCAGCCACGACTCGAGGTGGTAGGAGTTGTCCTCCGACGCGGGGTCGTCCATGTTGGTCAGGGAGTAGGAGAAGTTGTTTTCCGATATGTAGAAGTTGGAGCGATAAGCGCCGAGGCCGTAGTCGTTCTCTGCCTTGGTCTCATGTCCAATCATGGCGCCGATGGTGTGCTTGCCGCCAAACGTCTTGTTGTAGTTGAAGCGCTGGGTGGCGTTGACCACGCTGGTGCGCGACGTCGTCTTCGTGCCGTAGCCGTTGGCATCGGCGGCGTCGGGCGTCACCGGTGCTTGGAATTCGTCGGTATAGGAGGCAAAGTTGTCGATGGCGACATCCGCGCGGAACGTCAAGCCGTCGACGATGTTGATCTCGGCATATCCGCGGGCGTTGAAGGCATCGCGGCGCGTCTGGTTGGTGTTGTTGTAGACGTTGATGAGGGGGTTCTGTCCCAGCGAGAACAGACGGGTGCGTCCGTACTCGTTACCCATGTCGAGCTGCACGTTCCCCTTCTCGTCGAGGACGATGTTTCCGCTCTTGTCGTAGAGCCATACAGGGTAGATAGGAGCGATAAACTGGGTGAAGGAGAAGAGGTTGGCGGCATAGCCGGAAGCGGCGGAGAGGCCGTCTTGCTTGGTATGGGCGTAGCTGATGTTGGCACCGAGGTTGAGCCACTTGAAGGCTTTGTGGTCGATGCGCACGCGGCCCGTCATACGGTTGAAGTCGGACTTCTTCACATAGGCCTTGTCGTCGAGGTAGTTGAACGACATATAATATTGTGTGCGGTCGCTACCGCCGGAGATGCCGACGTTGTATTCCTGTCGGAGTCCGTTGCTGAAGGCGGCATCGTTCCAGTCGTCGTTCCAGAGTGCCGAAGCGTTGGCGTTCAGTCTTCCGGTGATGGGGTCTACCAGTGCGGCGTCGGCCACGTTGAAGCTGTTATATCCGCCGAGCTCCTGCACGAGGCTTTGCGAGGCGGAGAGGCGTGCATCGAGGTCGCTCTGTCCGAGGGAGTTGCGGTTGCGGTTGTAGAGGCTTTCCCAGGTCAGTTCATAGTAATCCTTGGCGCTTGTCACCACTTCGTAGTTGGGCACGGCGCGTGAGTTCCATCCCCACTTGGCGTCGACGTTCACGTGGGTCTGTCCCTCGCGTCCGCGCTTGGTGGTGATATAGAGGATACCGTTGGAGCCGCGTGCACCGTAGATAGAGGTGGCGGAGGCGTCTTTCTGCAGGTTGATGCTCTCGATATCGAGGGGGTTGATGGAGTTGAGGGAGCCCTCGTAGGGAGCGCCGTCGAGGATGATGAGGGGCTGCTTACTGGCGTTGATGGAGCCGATACCGCGCACATAGATGGCGGCGCTGCTACCGGGCTGTCCCGTGGTGGAGGTCAGCTGCACGCCGGGGATGACACCTTCCAGGGCCTTGGAGATGTTGGACACCTGCATTTTCTCCAGCGTCTGTCCTTTGACAGCCGATACGGAGCCGGTAAAGTCGCCTTTCTTGACCTTACCGTAGCCCACAACGACGGCTTCGTCAAACACCTTGTCGTCGTCCTGCAACACCACTTTGATATTGCCGGAGATGCTCACCGTCTGGGGCTGTTTACCAATGTAAGTAATTCTCAGATTCTTGGCCGTTGTAGAGACGTTGGGGAGGACGAAGCGTCCCTCATCGTCGGTAGAGGCAACACCCTGATGCCCTTCTACGCGCACGGTAGCGCCGATCACCGGTTGGCCTTCGGCGTCGAGGACGCGACCCGTCACGCGTTTCTGCGCAAAGGCGGTCATGGACGACATCAGTAGTGCGGTACCTAAGAGCACTAACTTTTTGTTCATAATATTACCCTTAAATTAAACATTGAGATATTTCATAGTGAGGGTGACGCCGCGGCAGCGACGCCATGCGGGGAGGCAGGCAAGACTTCGTGCAGAGAAGGAGGCTACAACACCTACAAATCATTCAAAACCGCCCTCTGCAGAGGCGGGACAACCACTCTTTCCATATACAACCCCTGTCAGGGGGTGTACAATCTGCTGCAAAGATACGTACTATTAACTAAACTTCATCAAAAATAAGAAGAAAATACACTGTTGCGGCAAAACTTTTTGTGACAGAGTGAAAGAAATGCACCGTTTTTTATGACAATTGTTGCGACGGATGCCCCGAAATGTTGAGCAAAAGTCAACGACGGGCGTCCTCCTCCGCCCGTCGGCAGGGCGATGTCGGCGGTTGTACACCCCCTGACAGGAGGTGTACAACCGCCGGTTCCCTTTCCTTCCTACCGTCCTCCCCGCTACGGAGGGGTGACGGCACATTGTTTCCGCCGACCTTCTGCGGGCCGCCGGAGACGGCGTCCTCGCGGACGGCCGCACGGTTTTCGTTCTTGCCGCGAAATTACACTTACTTATAAAAGTACTGATCGTAAAGATGTTGCAGAAAGTGGTACTTTCCCATCTCTGCAACCTACGTTCCTATTTTATGCAACAAACGAGGGAGGGAAACGAGGGCGCAAACGGCCGACATATAGACTTTTGACGGGAAAAGACGCCCGAAACGAACACTTTGATTATTTCCGACGGCAAGGAGCGACATTTATATATAAGGTGTCAGAGAGAGCGCCTGCGCCGCGAGCGGGCCGCCGCAGCGGCGGAGCGCTTCGGGCGGCGCGGGCGATGCTCGATTTGTAGCATCGCCTTGTCCGTTTCGTGCTATTTTCCGCTGCCGTCGGGACGTCCGTCACCGCCATACGCCCCCTTTCGGCTCCCCCTCGACGGGGCCCGACGCCCCCTCTGCAGCGGTCGTTTTTTCCGCGGAAAGCGTCGTTTTCCCCTCACAGCCGACACTTCTCCTCCCTCCGTCTCTCCCCTCTTCCCCGCCCTGCACGCCAACCCTTTCCCTTCGTCGCCCCTCCGCCGTGCCCCCTTCCAACGACGCTTATCGTGAAGCGAAAGGGGGTGTCAAAATGTGTGCGAAGGCCGCGAGAATCGAAAAAAATCCACCGTCACCCTTCCCGCCGACGAGCGCGGCACGGAAGGGCCTTTGGGGAGTGTTAAAATCACGCCGTTTTTGACATATAGTGTCACAAACGGCGGAACGGCGCGGCCGCCGCGCGGCGAAAAAAGTGCGGGAGAAATTTCAACAAGTCCCGGACTTGTTCCAACGAGTCCGGGACTTGTTGTGCCGCATCGGCGCCGCCGTTTTCCGGTCGCCGTCCCTTAAAAATTTTAACAAGCAGATACATCTCGCGGACGCAGCGGCGCATGATTTTCCCGTCGTTTCAGTGCAAACAAACGTGAAAGCGAAAACACACCGCCCTAATTCGTGTGAATTTTATGTGACGAAATGTATCTTTTCGCCGTCTTCTGTTGAAAAATCGACGCCAAGAGGCCTCGAAATCGGCATTTTTGCGGCCTTTCGCGTGTCAAGATTTTTCTGAAAAATACGGGGCGCGACGAAATTATTTTCAAAAAAGTGACGGGAGGGAATGATGAGCGGCGGCGGGCGGAGGCCCTCCTTCCGGGAGGGCGCCTTTTTCCGGCGGCGGCGGGACTTCTCCTTCCGTTGACCGGCACCTCCCTCCCGTTCCTGCGCCTCCTCTCTCCGCTCCGCGGTTTCCTTTTTCCGAATACGTAAGAAAATATTTCTTTTAACAAAAATTTACCCCCCCCGAGCCGTTTTCCGAATGCTTCGCCGTACTTTTGCCTTTACCGGACGGCCGCCCGAAGCGGCATCGCTCCCCTACCCTTGTCTCTTAGGAGAACCACACTATTACCCACCCTCACTTTTTACACTATGAAGAAAACATATACCTCCCCCCGCGCCCGGGTTGTCACGCTCCGTATGGAAGGGGCGTTGCTTCAGGTAAGTCAACAACAAGTCAGCATCCAAAAAGATGCTGTGGCTGATGAGAAACAGCTCACCGGCCGCTACAGTTGGGACAGCGGTCACTGGACCGACAACGACCCGGACTGAGCCCCCGCGCCTACTCCGTCTTTTCCATCATTCGCATCTATAACAATGTCCGCCGAGCCTCCCTGCCATGGCATGGAAAGCTCGGCGGACGCCGTTGTGAGGGGGAACAGTCGGTAGTTCCCGACTCCTTCTATATAGATGGCCCGTAGAGGGCGGCACGGCCTATGCCTGCATTTTCTCTCCCTCACTCCTTATATATAAGTAGCCGGGGAGGCATGGCACCGTCGGCGTCCGCCCCGCCTCCGCCTTACGCCCCCTGCTGTATCAGGGCGATGGCCTCTTCGATGGTGACGGAGGTCTGTTCGCCGGTCGTCATATTTTTGAGGGCGAGGCGTCCCTCGGCGATTTCCGTCTCGCCGACGAGGGCGACGAAGGGTACGTGGTGGGCGTTGGCGTAGCTCATCTGCTTCTTCATCTTGACGCTGTCGGGGTATACCTCGGTGGCGATGCCGGCGCGGCGGGCGTCGGAGGCCCAGCGGAGGCATTGGGCGGCCTCGGCGGCGCCGAAGTTGATGAATAGCAGCTGCACGCCGCTCTGTGCGGCACGGGGGTAGAGGTCGAGCTGTCCGAGGACGTCGTAGATGCGGTCGGCGCCGAAGGAGATGCCCACGCCGCTGAGGCCGGGGAGTCCGAAGATGCCCGTCAGGTTGTCGTAGCGTCCGCCGCCGGTGATGCTGCCTATCTGTACATCGAGGGCTTTCACCTCAAAGATACATCCCGTGTAGTAGTTGAGGCCGCGCGCCAAGGTAAGGTCGAGCTCCAGGGCGTTGCGCAGGCCCGAGTGGCGCAGGGCGTCGAGGACGAAGGCCACCTCGTCGACGCCGCGGAGCCCCGTCTCGGAGTCGGCCAGGACGCGGCGCATGGTGGCGAGCTTGTCGTCGTTGCTGCCGCTCAGGGCGATGATGGGTTGCAACGTGTCGATGGCGGCGGCGTCGAGACCGGCGGCACGCAGTTCCTCGTTGACATTGTCGAGGCCTATCTTGTCGAGCTTGTCGATGGCCACGGTGATGTCGACAATCTTGTCGGCGGCGCCGAGGATTTCGGCGATGCCGGAGAGAATCTTTCGGTTATTGATTTTGATGGCCACGCGGATGCCGAAGCGGGAGAACACCTCGTCGACGATTTGCATCAGTTCCACCTCGTTGAGGAGCGAGTCGGAGCCCACGATGTCGGCGTCGCACTGGTAGAACTCGCGGTAGCGCCCCTTCTGCGGGCGGTCGGCGCGCCATACGGGCTGTATCTGGTAGCGCTTGAAGGGCATCTGCAACTCCTCGCGGTGCTGCACGACGAAGCGGGCGAAGGGCACCGTCAGGTCGTAGCGCAATCCCTTCTCGCAGAAGCGTGCCGCCAGTTGCGCGGCGCTCTTCTCGCTATAGTCGTCGGTGGTGATGCCGGTGCGGAAGTCGCCGGAATTGAGAATTTTGAAGAGCAGTTTGTCGCCTTCCTCGCCATATTTTCCCATGAGGGTGGAGAGGTTCTCCATAGCGGGGGTCTCTATGGGGCGGAAGCCGTAGAGGGCGTAGACCTCGCGGATGGTGTTGAAGATATAGTTGCGCTTGGCCATCTCTTCGGGGCCGAAGTCGCGTGTTCCTTTGGGTATGCCGGGTTTCTGTGCCATGGGGGGATTATTTTTTCGTCTGACGTTTTGGTCTCACAAAAGTACGATTTTTTCACCATACGCCTATCCCCCACCGGGATATATTGCCGTCTGACGACGCCTGCCGCCCCCGTCGCGGTGCCGTCAGGCCGCAGATTGAGAAGTAGCCTTGGCAAAAACGGGGCCTTTGACACAACAAAATAAAAAAGGGGAAACTTTTCACAGTCGAATATTTTCCCTATTTCCCGAAAGCCCCACCTTTGCACCCATATGCGGGGGGCTCCTTCCCCCACGGCCGCCCGACATATATCCCCTCCCATCACCTATCGAACTATTCATCCATTATTTTATCACATAAAACCAACACACAATGAAGAAAGTATTTCTTACGCTCGTCGTTGCGCTGATCTCTTTTGCAGCCGGCGCACAGGTTTACGTCGGTGGCGAAGTAGGCTTCTGGCGTAACTCGGATGCCAACCACACGAACTTCAACATCGCTCCCGAGGTAAACGTCCCAATCTCCGCGACGTAGTGAGCTAGGCCCTGATTCACAGGACCT
>CAZXFS010000034.1:0-20575 GCA_964640535.1 uncultured Prevotellamassilia sp.
CGTTCCCTTCTTTTTTTCAAAAAAAATGCGGACGAGGGGAGACGCCGTCGAAAGTAGCTTATAGCGTGTCAGTTCCACCTCTAATCTTTTTCGGGAGGTGCTTCCTCTACAGTAGAAAGGGGCGAAAAACGGGGCGAAGGGGAGAGGGCGAAGAGCAGGAGGAGCAGAAAACTTAAAAGCGCCCGCAACCGAGAGGCTGCGGGCGCTATAGAGGGCTCACCGCTGAGGGATGAGCGTGTCATACGACAGAATGTCGAAGGATCAGTTGGGAATGGTGGGCGTCGGATACATGATCGTACCGTTGCTCTCGTTGAGCTGACGCGTGTTGGAAATGGCGGATACCATACCTTCGGGCATTTCCTTGAGTTCGCCGCTGGTAACGAGAGCGTCCATATCGGTCTTAAACTCGTCGTACATCTCCTGAGTAATCAAGATGGGCTTGTTGCCATAGTCACCCACAACGACGGCTACGCGGCGGAGGAAGCCCCATTCGTCGAAGTAAGGCATGAGGTTGTAGCCATAGAGGCGGGACACCTTACGGATGTAGTTAAAGATGTAGGGAGCACTATTGTCATAGCGGCTGCAGTGGTCTTCAGTGATATACTTGTCCGTTACCCAGCAAGAGTTGGGATACTTCTCCTTCAGTACGGCGAGCTTACCGTTCTTGTTATAGTTCTGAGCGCTGGCGATGAGTTCGTACTTGTCGACCTCACCCTGCTTCTCGATCTGCGAACCGTTCTCGTCGTCGTTCTGACGCAGCGCCTCAAACATATCGGGGCCGAAGCCGGGCTTGTTGAGGGTGATCAGTGCATAGTTCTGAAGCATGATGAAGGGAGCCAACATCTCGCCGACACCGACTTCGGAGATAGCTACGGCATGAGCGGCATCTTCGCTGGCGGCGGGGATAGAAGAGGTATAGTTGGACATTTCCTGGCAGAGGGCCTGCAGCTTCGGGCTGTAGGAGTAGTTGCTGGCAATGCTGACAGCGTTCTCGCGCTCATAGTAGGGGGCGTCGGAATCGCACGTCGGAACGAAAGCGTCCTTCTTGTTGATGAAGTGGTCGCGGGCGGTATCCCAGGAGCTGGTCTTGTCGCTGCGGGTGTAGCCCATGTGCATAATGTTGTAATAGGAGAACAGGTTGTTGGAAACCTCACTCAAGCCGGCCCAGCACATATAGGGCTGCATCTGGTGCTGATGGCCCCATTCGTGGCTGAGACCCCATACAGCGTCGTCGTCGTTATACATCAACGTCTTGCAGTTGAGCACGCGCGACTCCTGATCTACGTGGAAGGATACACCCAAGCTACCCTGGAACATATAGTAGGTGTAGTTGGCGTAGGCAAAGGTACGGTTGGTGGGGATGCGGTTGTACTTCTCCAAGCCCAGATGACGGTGTTCCCACGTCACGAGGGAGTCGAGAACGTTCATATACTGGCGATAGCCGATGGCGTTGCCGGAGGAGTCCTTGCAATACTTATGGAGACCGGCGGCCGTCCATACAGAGTGAACCTTCTTACCCACAACGTCCATGGTCCAGTTCTTGGCATTGGCGGTGAGCTCATGCATCTCTTCGTTGGTCTTGTCGGGCGAGAGGTATCCGTTGACAACACCGTTGACGAAGTGAACCTTCAGGTTGGGATAGTTCTCGGGATCCTCGGTGTCGCTATAGTCGATATAGCCCAGTGCGTCGTAGTCGCTGCAGTAGGTGCCTTCATAGGAGAGAGAGGTGGCGGGGTCATACTTGATGACGTTGATGCCATTCTTGAGGGCGAAGCTGGTGGTCTGCGGGTTACCGCCGTCGAAGTTGCTGCCCACCTTACCGTTGTACCAAGCACACAGCTTGAGGGTAGCGGACTTACCGTCGGGCAGACCGCTGACAACGACCATGTAGGTGCCGGGGCCGAAGGTGATACCGGTGACGCCGGCCATCTGGTCGTAGAGCTTACCGGGGGCATTCCACGAATCGGCCAGTGTGTTCACCTCCATCAAGCAGGGGAATTCAGCCACGCGGTAGGCCTTGTCGTAAGTACCGTTGAAGAGCTTGGTGGCCATGCTCTTGACGAACGGATTGGTCAGACGGTCGATATCGTCCTGCGTCACGCCCTCACGCAAGGTGGAGTAGAGGTCGTCACCGAAGATATCAAACTCGGCAGCTTGGTCGTCGTTGGCATTGGCATAGAACTCCATCTCGGCGCAGGAGGCGAAGCCGCCGCTACCTGTGAGGACGACGAACTTGACATACTGCGGATTGACGAGGCCATTCTCGCCGAAGGTGATGGTCTGGCTGGTGGAGCCATAGTTCCAGTCGTAGCTACCCCACAGTGTCTCGTCGTTGCCGTTGGTCTTGACGTATACTTCGACCTTGCCGAACTTACCGTTGTCACCACCGCTGTTACGCGGCACATAGGTGACGTAGTTGATGCAGTCTACGTTTTTGAAGTTGTAAGTCAGCGTCACGGGGTTGCTCTCCGAAACGCTTCCCGAATAAGACGAGTGATAGAGCGTAGAGTAGCTGTCGTCGTAGGACTTCTCGATGCCTTCGCCATTTTGGTAGGAGGAGGCGGAAGCCGTCGAGGGATAGATGCGGTTGTCGGTGGGAATAGTCTCTACCGAACCGTCGGCGGCCTGCGTGATGACGAGCGTCTGGGAGATGCTCTTCTCACTGTTGGCAAAGGTGATATTGGCGGTACGAGCCTCGCCGTCGTAGTTGGTGTCGACATGGAGATAGACACGGTTGCCGGAGCTTCTGCGTATCGTCACCCACGAAGCATCGGAGGTCACTTCATAGTCGACATTGGCCTCCACATTGAGGCATAGGGTGCGCTCGCTGTAGGAGACGCTCTGGTTGTGCGGAGTGACAATCATCGGCTGTGCACCGGTGGGCAGAATGCTCTGCGCCTCGGCGGGCACAATGGCGATGACGGAGGCCAATCCCAGTGTGTATAATATTTTGTTGAAACTGTTCATATCTTGTTTTGCTTAGATACTTATTATATATAAGGCGGGAGGAATACTATCAGAGAGCCACCTTCTGACCGTTGACGATATAGATGCCTGCGGGCAGCTGCAGCGTGGTGGTACCGTTGACGGTGCCGTTCCATACCTGCTTGCCGTCGGCGCTGTAGACATTGACGTGCGTAGCGGTAGCGCTGCTGAGGAGGAGCTGTCCGTGCTGTGCCAATACGCTCAACTCGCCGGAGGCGGAAACGATGGTGCCGATGGCCGAAATCTGGTCTTCGCCGACAGCGATGCGCGAGGTCTCGAGATAGAAGTCGCAGTCTTTGTAGACGCTGCTGGCGGTGATGCGGGCGAATACGCGTCCCTGCGGGGTGAAGAAGACGGTCTTGCCGCTGCTCAGGTAGTAGTCGTTGGGAGCCGAGGAGCTCTTACCGGCGGTGAGGGCGGTGGCGGTAGCGTTACCGTCGGCATCAACTGTTTCGCTGTACCAGGTAATCACACCTTCCATGGTACCGGTGCTCGTCTCCGTCACGGCGATATAGCGCAGGGCGCCCAGGTCGATGGGGTTGGTGCTCTTGGAGCTCCAGTCGCCGATGGCGGCATAGCTCACGCCGTCCTTCGTCAGCACGTTGTCATAGCCCGATATATCCACCTGTGCCTGAGGCATGAAGGAGATATAGTTGGGGCGCAAGGCCTTCTTGGGGAGGAGGGAGAAGGTGAGTGCGTTATTGGAGAGATTCAGCGAGCTCAGTTTGTTGGCCGTAGGCAACGTGAGCGTGCTGATGCTGTTGTTGGCGCAGGAGAGGTCGACAAGGTCTTCGCTGGCGCTCAGGTCCAGTTTGGAAGAGATATTGTTGTCGTCGCACACCAGCTGACGCAGCGTAGAGACGCTACCGGGCAACGTCAGCGTCTTGATGCTGTTGTCGTTGCACACCAAAGAGGAGATGCTGGAGCATACGCTGGTATTGAGGGTGGTTACGTTGTTGCCGGAACACTTCAGAGCGTCCAAGTTCTTGTTGGACGATACGAGGATGGTGGTATAATTGTTGTTGCTCACATCGATAGACTGCAGGGTGGAGGTACGCACCACAAACTGTCCGGAGAGCTGATTGTTGGCATAGTTGAGCGTCTCGATGCTCGACAAGTCGGTTTCGGGCTTCGAGGAGTTGGTAAAGGTGATGGACGTGAGGGCGTTGTTGGAAACGTCGAGGTCACGCAGGGAGGTCATCCCCTTCAGGTCGATGGTTGTCAGTTCGTTGTCGGCCAGATAGAGCGACTCCAACTTCTTGGCGTTGGTCAAGTCGATACCGGTCACGCCGCATCCTTCACACGAGAGTGTATTCCACATCGCATCGCCGGTGATGGTGATGGTGCTTCCCTTGACGGTGCCGGTAATTTCCCGGATGGCGTCTTTCCCGGTATTATAGGTTTGCGGATTGCCGTCACCCCAATCGACCGTCACACCATTGTAGGTATGATTGACCAACAAGGTAATCTCTGTTCCGACGGCTTTGGAGGTGGTCAGCGTGACGCTGCGTTCCTGTGCCTGCAAGCTCGTACCACCAACGATAGTGGCGCAGGCCAACAGGGCCGAGGTTAGGTAACTTTTTTTGATCATACTATTTGTTTTGTAGAATGGTTATTCGTAAAGAAGGCTCACGAGGTGATGTCGACGCCTCTTCGTTTCCTCGTGCCACCCTATGGGCACAATGAGGGCCGTAGGCTCTTCATCGCCTGCAAATTTAAAGGAAAAAAATCATAATGCCCAAGTTTGAGAGGTTAAAACGCGACGTTTCAACCTCATCTCACCTTTATTTATTTTAAGAGCGGGTACTTTCTTTCATATCGCCATCACTCTTCCGCGCAGGAAGAGTGATTTTTCAAAGCGGGGAGACACACATCAAACGGGAAGCGTCCCTCTTCAGAAAAGGGCGGACGCCCCTCCTCCCGAAAGAGCCGCCGTCGCGCAGTGGCCGTTCACCACCGCTGTCGGCGACTCTTGCGCTTCGGCGCGAAGCGCCCCGACAAACCGCGCCACAGGCGGAATCCCAATGTGAAGCAGTCAACCAACGAGAAGGCCGTCTCGGCGCGCGAGGCCCAACGGCGGAAGGAATTCTGATAGTCCGGCGGCGACACCAAGTCGCTCCACTGCTGCTTCATCTGCCGCTCCCGCCGCTTCAGTTCGGCGGCCAGGCGTTGCTGCTCCGCCAGCAGTTGTTGGGGGGTATAACGATGCTGTTTCATACGTCGGCCTCCTTCCTTCCTTCACCGTCCTCCGTTTCTCCGTTGTGGTCGTCCAGCAGGATGTGGGCTACAAATATGGTAATGGGGCGCAGCAACAGCGGGCGACGCAGCCGATAAGCGGCATAAGCCAGGAGGAGACAGAGAAGGGCGACTATCAGACAAGCCGCCGACAAACCGCCGACATAGGGCGCCAAGAAGAGCGCCACACTGCCCGCCACGAAGACCAGCGCCAGTGCCAGCACCAACAGTACGACGAGGGCGATGGCGAGGCCGGCAAACAGTTGTGCCAGACGCTGCGTGAGGTCTACGCGGAGATAGCGCAGTCGCAAGTCGGCATACTCGCGCACTTCCTGCGCCAGTTCGGCAAAGGAGTCTATTTTACTTTTCTTGGAAAACACGGGAAAAGCTTTTTGAGAAAAAACACGAGAGGCGACATCACAGTTGTTCCGGTTCGCCCCATAAAGAGAAGAAGGAGGGGGATGCCCTGAAGGGCTGTTCTACAAATGGGCATCCGGGCTGCGCCGCAACGCCTTCGCGCCGGGACGCTTTTTGCCTTGCGGCGGCTATTCTTGTCGGGGACTTGGGGAACGCGCAGCGCGCTACGCCTCTCCCCCACCCCTTGACGAGCCCCTACCGGCGGCTTCGAGAGCCACGCGGGCCCATTGATAGAACGGCCTTCCACGGAAGGGATTCACGAGCATCCCCCTCACAGGCGGTGCATGGGCTTACTCAGCCTCTACGTGCTCCGCAATTTCGTCTACCAGGTCGTCCATATCTTCGCGACTCAGGCGGATACCTTTCTTACGCAGTGCGTCGACAATTTTCTGACGCGTATCGCTACCCTTGTCGGGAGCAAAGAGCAGGCCACACACAGCGCCGGCAACAGCGCCACCGAGGAAGGCACCAATAATACTTGCAGCTTTCATGATGATAACTTTTTAAATGGTTAGACGTAGGGGCGCCCCTATTTGTCGGGTCCCCGTCACTTCCACCGCCGGCGGCGCCCGGCGCCTCACCTTGCGATGGGATGACAGGGCAAATGTAGGCGTTTCGCGGCTCCCCTCCAAAGATTTCTTCCACATTTTTCGGCTTGTCTGCCGCCGAGCACGAAAATTAACAGAAAATAACGGCGTGCCTGTAAAGGGACTAAAAGACAATCACTAAATTTGCAAACAAGCGACCTGCCGACCGCCCCTTCTCCTTGTTGCGGGCACGAGAGTTCCCTCCTTCCCGTGGGTCGTTCCCACCTTTCTAATTGCATCTATTTACACACCAAAAACAACATTTCCACTCACATGAAGCAGTATCTTGTTTTGGGCCTTGCCGTATGTGCCGTCACTTTGCTGGGCAGCTGCAAGTCCAAGGAAAGTGCCTACCGTCAGGCTTACGAGAAGGCAAAAGCACAGCAGACCTCCACGAATGACGAAACCACAACGGTAAAGATTGACCAGAGCGGCACGACGGCCACCGTCACCCCGGTGACGACCACCCCCGTAGCCGAGGACAACAGTGACGTTCGCACCATCAACGGCGAGCTCAGCGTGGTCAACGGCGAGAAACTGCGCACCTACAGTGTCGTGGTAGGCAGCTTCGTTACGCAAGCCAACGCTGAAGGCCTGATGTCGCAGCTCAAGAACAAGGGCTATGCCGCCCGCGTGGTAAAGACCAACGAGACCATCAACGGCCACACGGGATGGTATCGCGTCGTTGCCTCCTCCTACGACGACAAGGCCTCGGCCGTACAGTCGCGCAACGAGCTCAAGGGCACATATGCCGGAGCTTGGTTGCTTTATGTAAAATAAGATTAGGCGTGCAGCCGTCCCGGCTGTCTCCGGTCTTTTTCCTCTTACGCTCCCGGCTTTGTTTGCCGTCATCACATATCCCCCGAGGCCTCTACGCCGACGACAGGACTCCCATCCCGTCCTGCACCGTCTTTGTCGTATAGGCCTCGGGGGCGTTTTGTGTCTCGCCGTCTTCTTTACGGCAGCACTTGCGGCGCGCGGCGATACCCGCGATGAAGCGGTAGTGCAGGAAGTCCCCCGCGATGCCGACGCCCTCGTCATCGACACCGTGATGGCGCGCGTCTTCACCTATGGGGCGCGCCATGGGAAGAAGGCCGATTCCTTCACCTCCGAGATCTACGTGCGCCACACGCTGGAGACGCGGCGCCGCAACGCCCTGATGCGCTACGTGCCGGGGATGTATCGTCTGGAGAAGGGCACTCATTCCTACTTCGGCGAGATGCTCTCGCGCTACCTCTACAGTCCACCGGAAGACCTTTATAAAAAGGACATCGCCGCCTATCACACGATGCCCCATTGGCGCCCCTCGCGCGACCGCTGGCTGGGGCGTTACCACCTCTCCATCTACAACGCCAACCTCTTTACCGACCGCATCCTCTCGCCCCTCCACCGCCGCAATGCACGCTACTACCGCTACCGCACGCGCTATTGTTACATGGACCGCGGGCGGCGCATCTTCAGCATTGCCGTACAACCACGCCT
Source organism: uncultured Prevotellamassilia sp. (assembly GCA_964640535.1). GTDB lineage: Bacteria > Bacteroidota > Bacteroidia > Bacteroidales > Bacteroidaceae > Alloprevotella. The sequence goes on from CAZXFS010000034.1 coordinate 7,707, forward strand.
CTCCAACACCCAGTTGGTGCGCGGGCATATTGATGTCGACGGCGAGAGCGGCCGCGTGGTGCGCTTCGACTTCAACTTCTACTACGACTGGGCACGCCTCCATGTCAGTGGCGAGATGGGGCGCAGCGGTATGGCCGCCCTACTGCCGCAGCGCTTGCTGATTACCTCGCGCCTCACCCTCTTTGGCAACCACATCGACGAGACGTTCGAGGGCCTCGCCGTCTATCGCGCCGCCTCGGGCAGCAGGAACCCGAAGGCGGGACGCCGCGGACGCAGCCGCTACGACCTGACGCGCCAGCACCTGCTGCGCAGCGACACCACGAGGATGGTGCACGGAACGGACTACTTTGACCTTCACCGCCCCTACCCGCTGCTCTCTCACCAGCAGGACATCCTCCGGAACTACCACTCGCGCAACGACAGTACGCCCGCCATCGCCGACACCCTCAGTACGCCGTCGGCCGCCCTCACCGACACCACCGCCCTGCGCCGCCTGCAGCAGATGCCCGACAGCCTCGCCGGGGGGGACGCCACCACGCCCGCCGCCGACAGTACGCCCAAGGCGCGCCGCCGTTTCTTCTCCTCACAGACGGAAGACCTCATCCTCGACAGCCACACCTTCGGCAACACCGACAAGTCCTTTGTCAAGCTCCCCGCCATTCTCACCCCCTCCATGGTGCAGTGGAGCCGCAGCCGCGGCTTCACGCTGCAGACGCGCCTCCGCGGCAACGTGCGTCTATCGCGCCGCCGCTACCTGACGATGTCGCCACGCGTGGGCTACAACTTCCGACAGCATCAGGTATACTGGAACCTTCCTCTGCACCTCGACCTGCGCCCCTCGCGCGGCATGTATCTCTCCATCGAGGCCGGCGGCGGCGACCACGCCTACAACAGCCGCCAGGCCGACGCCGTGCGCCAACAGCTCCACGGAGTCACCCACTATGACTCGGTTGTCAAGGTCTTTGACGCGCAGGACTTCAACTACTACCGCGACAACCGCCTCATCACCACCTTTACCGTGGAACCACGCGTCGGCCTGCAGCTCCACCTCGGCCTGCGCTATCACCGGCGCGCCCTGCTCCACTGGAACGAGGTAGCCGCCGCCGACGGTCTGCGCGCCCACCTCGCCAGCCTTGCCCCCCGCTTCCATGTGGTATGGACGCCGGCGCTCTACTACTACCGTCAGGAAGGCCGCGCCGTCCCTCTCCGCTCCTCCTGGCCCACCTTTATGCTTGACTACGAGCGAGGCCTCCGCCTGGCGCACCATCACACCAACTACGAGCGTATGGAGGTGGACGCCCAGTATGTGCTACCGCTCTACGCCCTCCGCTCGCTCTATCTGCGTGCCGGCGGCGGTCTCTATACGCACCGCGGCATCAACAGCTTCATCGACTACGACAATTTCCGCTACGACTATCTACCCACCGGTCGCCACGACGAACTGTCGGGGCAGTTTCAGTTGCTCGACAGCCGCCTCTATAACGAGTCGCGCTACTACATCCGCCTCTGCGCCGCCTATGAGAGTCCCATGCTCCTCTTCTCGCGTCTGCGCTTCCTCACCCGCATGGTAGAGAAGGAGCGTCTCTACCTCAACCTGCTCCAGGCGGACTATGGGGGACTGTATGGCGAGGTGGGCTATGGCATCTCCACGCCCCTCATCGACGTAACGGGATTCATCGCCCGCCCGCGCAGCAGCGGTTTCCGGATAGGCTGTAAGGTGGCGCTCAGCTTCTTTAAAGATTAAGCGCGAGCTTGTTCCTCCGCTATACCCCTCACGCTGTTGACCTTGTACGGGCGCCGCTTTTATATTTCTAAAAGCTCTTAAAAAATCAAGGCATCCCGCTCTATTTGCGGGCTTTTCGCTAAATTTGCAACTGACCTATGCGGAGCCGGAGGTTCCTTTCCGGGTCTATCTCCGAGGGATTCCATCGGAAGCCCTCACTACTATTTTGTACCTAAACATACCACTACAAACTTTTCACATGAACATTAAAAACCGACTTGGTTCGTGGATGTGGCAAGCCCTGATGATAGCAACCGCCTATCTCGCCCTGCCATCCGCCGAGGGCTATGCTCAGAGTGTGCCCACCGATGGGAACTACTATGTCATCCATCGCGCCGAGAGTCCCGACTTGGTACTCTCCAACCGCAACAGCAGTAGCAACGACACCCGTATCTATGCCGACACCTACGAAGAGGACAACTACGGGCAGGTGTGGCAGCTGAAGGCTTCGTCCTCCGCCACGGGGCGTTTCATCCTCTATAACACCTACTACGAGAAAGCCATTGACGTCAACCTCAACGGCAGCGGGCGTCCCCTGCAGTGGAACTACTCCGACGCGAGCAACCAGCAGGCGTCCTTTGTCCTTGTTGACGGCAGCGACGACATTTACCAAATCACGTATCTCTATAACGGTACCACCTACTACCTCACCGCCGCCTCCGACGGTACCACCGGCACGACGCCGACGGCGAGCAGCAGCGACACCTACTTCCGCCTCAGCGAGCAAGACGCTCCGCCGATGCCCGAGCGCAACTACTGGGAAGACGAGTCGCGCTATGAGGAAAACAAGGAAGCGGCCCATGCGTGGTATCTCCCCTATGCCACCACGGCAGCCATGAAGGCTGATGCCCGCTACGACCGCCCGTGGCTGCAGCCGGAGAGCTCCGAGGTGCTCTCGCTCAACGGCATCTGGCGTCTCAACTATGTCGACAGCCCCGACAAGCGTCCCGGCGAAGCCGACTTCTGGGGCGACGCCGTCGACGTCAGCGCCTGGGACACCATCAGCGTGCCCTCCTGCCTGGAGATGAAGGGCTATGGCACCCCGCTGTATATCAATGTCAACTACGCCTTTGAAGACGTGCCGCCCACCATCTCGATGAAGAGCGGCCTCACCAACTCCGTAGGCTCCTATCGCCGCACCTTCAGCCTCCCCGAGACGTGGGGCGACAAGCGCGTATTCCTCCACTTCGACGGTATCTACAGTGCCGCCTTCGTATGGATAAACGGCCAATATGTGGGCTACACGCAGGGCTCCAACAACGACGCCGAGTTCGACGTGACCGACCACGTGCGCCAAGGCGACAACAACGTCAGCGTACAGGTGATTCGCTGGAGCGACGGTTCGTATCTCGAGGGGCAGGATATGTGGCACATGAGCGGCATTCATCGCGACGTCTACCTCTTTGCCACCCCGCGCACCTATATCCGCGACCACTACATCACCAGCAGTCTGGATGTGTCCAACAGCTACACCAGCGGTAAGATGAATGTAGCCCTCACCGTCGACAACCGCGACGGCGGCACCGCCACCAAGACCATCTCCGTAGACCTCATCGCCCCCGACGGCACTACCGTTGCCACGCAGGAGGCCACCGTTGCCTTCACCGCCGGCGGCGCCACGGAGCAATCCGTCGACATTCTCTTTGAGGGACTGAGCGGCCTGCAGCTGTGGACGGCCGAGACGCCCAACCTCTACACCGTCGCCATCAGCCAGCGCAATGCCGCCGGCGAGGAAGAAGAGGCCTTCTCCACCAAATACGGTTTCCGCACCGTGGCCATCCTCAACGGCAAAGTCACCGTCAACGGTAAGGCTATCCTCTTCAAGGGCGTCAACACGCAAGACACGCATCCCGTCTCCGGCCGCAGTATCGACACCGCCACCCTTTTGCGCGACGTTGTCATGATGAAGCAGGCCAATATCAACACCGTGCGTTGCAGTCACTACCCGCGCCAGTCCAAGATGTATGCCATGTTTGACTACTACGGCATCTACTGCATGGACGAGGCCGACGTAGAATGTCACTACAACTGGGAGGACAAGGGCAGCGAAGGTATCACCTTCAAGACGGCCTGGGCGCCGCAATTTGTCGACCGCACCACCCGCATGGTGCTTCGCGACCGCAACTTCCCCTCCATCCTTTTCTGGAGCCTCGGCAACGAGAGCAACAGCGGTCCGAACTTCGACTCCACCTATGCCGCCGTGCGCGCCCTCGACCCGCGCATCATCCACTACGAGGGTGCCACCCGTGGCGGCGGCAGCCAGACAGACCTCTACAGTGTGATGTATCCCAACATCGACAATGTGGTGAAGACGCAGGCCAACAACAATAGCAAGAAGCAGCCCTTCTTTATGTGCGAATACGCCCACGCCATGGGCAATGCCGTCGGCAACCTCCAGGAATACTGGACCGCCATCGAGAGCTCTACCTATGGCATCGGCGGATGCATCTGGGACTGGGTAGACCAGTCTATCTATAGCGCCGACGATATCAAGAGCGGCAAGCTCACCAACAACGGATATCCCAAATACCGCACCGGCTTCGACTTTGGCGGCCCTCACCAGTACAACTTCGTCAACAACGGCCTCATCACCGCCGACCGTGCCTGGACCTCCAAGCTCACCGAGGTGAAGAAGGTATACCAGTATGTCAAACTGAAACTGACAACGTCGGGCACCACGAAGCGTTTGGCCATCACCAATAACTACGGTTTCCACTCCCTCGACCGCTACTATCTGAAGTATGAGGTGATGAAAAACGGCGAGGTCGTAGAGAGCGGCCGCAACGACGCCCTCACCACGGCGGTAGGAAAGACCAACACCATCACCCTGCCCATCACGACGACGGCCACCGACGGTGAGGAACTGCTGCTCAACGTAGACCTCTGCCTCAAGGAAGCCACCGCTTGGGCCGATGCCGACTACAGCATCGCCGGAGAGCAGTTTACCCTCAACAGTCGCAGCAATACGCTCGCCGCCGTCAGCACCGGCGACGACGCCCTGACGATGACCACCGACAGCAACGGCGCCACCACCATCTCCAACGACCACATCACCATCAAGTTCAACAAGACGGGAGCGGTCACCAACTGGACGGCCGACGGCGTCACCTGCATCAACTCCTCGGCAGGAAGCCCGGAATACTACGACTTCCGCTGGGTGGAGAACGATGATCCCACGGCGCCCTACTACGGCAGCACCTCCACCGCCAACGGCGTAGGTACCAAGACGGCCACCTATCAGCTGTCCGACGACGGCAGCACCGCCACCGTCACCGTCACCGACAGCGAGGGCACGCTGTGTCCCTACACCCTTGTCTACACCATCTATAATAATGGTGTGGTAGACCTCAACGCCTCCTTCTCGCCCGCCTCCTCCAATCTGCGCCGCATCGGTCTGGGCATGCAGTTCATGGGCAACATGAGCAACATCTCCTACTACGGCCGCGGCCCGTGGGCCAACTACAACGACCGCTGCAGCGGCTCGCGCATCGGGCGCTACACCACGACGGTGGCCGATATGTTTGAGGTATATTCCCGCCCGCAGTCGTGCGGCAACCGCCAAGACCTCCGCGAGGTGACCATCACGAATCCCTCCACCGGCATGGGTTATCAGATTGAAGCCATTGGCAACAACGGCGTGGCCTTCTCCATGCTCTACTACGATGACGTCAACCTCTTCAACACCAACCACCCGTGGGAGCTCTCCCTGTCGTCGTCGCTCTCCCTGCGCCGCATCTACACCCACTTCGACGTGGTGCAGCGCGGCCTCGGCAACGGCAGCTGCGGACAGAACACGCAGACGCTGAGCACCTACCAGTGCCCCTCCAGCGGTACCTATAGCTACACGCTGCGCTTCACTCCCATCGGTACGACAGCCGTCGGCATCGCCGCCGTCACCACGTCGGCCGACCGCCTCAACATCTCCCACGACCGTCAGAGCGAAGTGCTCACCGCCAGCGGCGCCATTGCCGCCGGCACCACACTGACGCTCTACGATATGGGCGGCACCCGCCTCAGCACGCGCCGCATCACCGACGACTGCGCCGGCACCACGCTCTCCACAGCCGGCTTGCCCGGCGGCACCTACCTCCTGGTGATTCGCCACAACGGTCAGCAGCGTGTCCACAAGTTCTTGAAGTAAACGACAAGTCCCTGGAATAAGGGACTCCCCCTATCTACCATCGTCCCCGGCAAACCTTATCCGTTTGTCGGGGACGATGCTGTTTTGAGGAAAGTGAGGGAAGAGGGGGCGAGAGAGGGCGACAAGGCTACGATGAGAGCGCCTCAGGCCCGGAAGGGGCCTACCCTTTGAGCCATCCGGCGGTCTCTATCTGGTTGAGCATTTTCATGGTCGCCTTGATGGCGGCCTCTGTCTGGTCGGCGTCGAGGCCGCGCGTGCGCAACGTCTTGTCGCCCACCTGCCAGGTGATGACGGTCTGCACAAAGGCATCGGTGCGTCCGCCGGGCGGGATGGTGACATAATAGCCCACCAAGTGGGGGAAGGCGCGATGGAGGCGTTCCTCGTAGATGGAGCGCAGGCCGCGCATGAAGGCGTCATACTGTCCGTCGCCCGTGGCGTGGGCCTCGTAGCACGTGCCGTCGACCTCTATCTTCAGCTGCGCCGTCGGTGCCAAGCCATAGGCCGTTGTCACCAGGTAACTGATGAGGCGCACGCGGTCGACGGGCACGTCGTGTTTCAGGACATCGCTGACGATATAGGGCAAGTCGTCCTGCGTCACCACCTCTTTGCGATCTCCGAGCTCGATGATGCGTCGCGTGACGAGCTGCGTCTGCTCCGGAGTCAGGTCGAGGCCAAAGGTCTCCAGGTTCTTCAGGATGTTGGCCTTCCCGCTGTTTTTTCCCAGAGCATACTCGCGCCGGCGCCCGAAGCGTTCCGGCAAGAGGGCGTTGCAATAGAGGCCGTCCTTCTTGTCGCCGTCGGCGTGGACGCCGGCCACTTGCGTGAAGACGTTCTCTCCGACGATGGGCTTATTGGCGGGGACGGCGACGCCGCTGTAGCTCTCCACCAGTCGCGAGATGGCAAAGAGTTGGCTCTCGTTGATGCGTGTTTCGATGTGGAAGTGGTCTTTGAGGATGGCCTGCACGCTCGCCAGCGCGGCATTACCGGCGCGCTCTCCCAGCCCGTTGACAGCGGTGTGTATGCCCGCGCAGCCGCAGAGCACGGCCGCCGACACGTTGGCGATGGCCAGGTCGTAGTCGTTGTGGGCATGAAAGTCGAAGTGGAGCGTCGGGTAGCGCTTCCGCATCTTACGGAGGAAGCCCACGGCATCCAGCGGGTTGAGGACGCCGAGGGTATCGGGAAGCATGAAGCGTCGCACCGACGTCCGGCAGAGGGCGTCGACCAGTTGGAAGACATAGGCCGGGTCGTCCTTCATGCCGTTCGACCAGTCCTCGAGATACACGTTGACTTGTATGCCTCGTTCGTCGGCATAGGCCACCTCGCGGCAGATATCGGCAATATGTTGCTCCGGCGTCTTGCGCAGCTGTTGCTCGCAGTGACGTCGCGAGCCCTTGCAGAGCAAGTTGATGACGCGGCCGCCACATTGGTATATCCAGTCGAGCGACACATGATGGTCGACGAAGCCCAGCACCTCGACCCTATCGAGCATGCCGTGTCGCTCCGCCCATCGGCAGATGTCCGTCACGGCGAGGCGCTCACCGTCGCTGACGCGCGCCGAGGCCACCTCGACACGGTCTACGCGCACCTCGCGCAGCAGCATCTTGGCAATTTGTAGTTTTTCGTGTGGCACAAACGATACGCCACTGGTCTGTTCCCCGTCGCGCAGGGTGGTATCCATTATTTCCATGGCGAGAAGTATGAACGAGGGTGATAATAGGAAGGGGGAGATAAGGGAGGAGAAGCGGCCGACGGGCCGTCGGCGAAGAGGAGCCCCCTTGAACAGGACTGGGGGGACTACCGTCGCGTGAGAAGGAGCCTCCCTCCGAGAAGGAGGGAGGTCTGTTTAAGGATTCACCGGGCGCCGGTTCTTTTTCAGGGGATAGGGCGTCTTCTTTTCAGAGCCACCCCCTATCGGGAGCGTAGCCCGTTGGTCGGGAAGCGCTACGCTTGTTGTTGCTGTTCCCAGTCGACAATCTTCGGTCGGTTCTCTACGAGGAAGTCGATATCGTCGAGGGCGTTTTCCAAGCAATACTTCTTGTATCCGTTGATGTCGAAGTGTTCGCTGTGCTGCGTGCTCAGGTTGGTGATGGTCTGCGCCGGCAAGTCGATGCGCACCTTTGTGGCGGGGTCGGCGGCGATGCTGTCGAAGAGTTCGGCAAGGAAGGTCTCACTCACCACGACGGGCAGCACGAAGTTGTTGAGTTCGTTCTGCTTGTGGATGTCGGCGAAGAAGCTGCTCACCACCACGCGGAAGCCGTAGCCGGCGATGGCCCAGGCGGCGTGTTCGCGGCTCGAGCCGCAGCCGAAGTTCTTACCTGCCACCAACACTTCGCCGCCATAGGTAGGGTCGTTGAGGACGAAGTCCTTGGGCGTGCCGTCGGGGTGGTAGCGCCAGTCGCGGAAGAGGTTGTCGCCAAATCCCTCCTTGTCGGTGGCCTTGAGGAAGCGCGCCGGGATGATTTGGTCGGTATCGACGTTTTCAAGCGGGAGAGGTACGCAAGTACTCTCTATGATATTGAATTTTTGTTTCATGACACTTACATTTCTTATGACAACAACGTACGGGGGTCGGTGATGACGCCGGTGACGGCGGCGGCGGCAGCTGTTAGCGGCGAGGCCAGACAGGTGCGTGCTCCGGGCCCTTGGCGTCCCTCAAAGTTTCTGTTGGAGGTCGACACGGCCAGCTTTCCTGCCGGTATCTTGTCGTCGTTCATCGCCAGACAGGCCGAGCATCCGGGCTGTCGTATCTCGAAGCCGGCCTCTGCGAGTACCTTGTCGAGGCCCTCGGCACGTATTTGCTCGAAGACACGCCACGAGCCGGGGACGAGCCAGGCGGTGACCTGCGGTGCCTTGTGGCGTCCGCGGGCAATGGCGGCAAAGGCGCGGAAGTCCTCTATGCGGCCGTTGGTGCAGGCGCCGAGGAATACGTAGTCCACCGGCTTGCCTATCATGGCCTCGCCGGCGGCAAACTGCATATACTCCAAGGCCTTGCTGTCGGAGGCTGTCGTCGGCGCGGGGATGTGTTGTGTGATGCCGATGCCCATACCGGGGTTGGTGCCGTAGGTAATCATCGGCTCGATGTCTTCGGCACGGAAGGTCAGTTCCTTGTCGAAGACGGCATCGTCGCCGCTGCGCAGCTCGCGCCAGGCGGCGACGGCCTTTTCCCAGTCGTCCCCCTTCGGGGCATAGGGGCGCCCCTTGAGATAGGCGAAGGTCACCTCGTCGGGGGCCACGAAGCCGCCGCGGGCGCCCATCTCTATGCTCAGGTTACACAGGGTGAGGCGCCCCTCCATGGTCAGAGAGCGGATGGCCTCGCCGGCATATTCCACGAAGTATCCGGTAGCGCCGCTGGTGGTGATTCGGCTCATCAGGTAGAGGGCCACGTCCTTGGCCGTTACGCCCGTTTTCAACGTTCCCTCCACACTGATGCGCATCGACTTGGGCTTTGCCTGCAGGATGCACTGCGAAGCCATCACCATCTCCACTTCCGAGGTGCCGATGCCGAAAGCCACGGCGCCCATGGCGCCGTGTGTCGACGTGTGGGAGTCGCCGCAGACGATGGTGCTCCCCGGCAGCGACAGTCCCTGCTCGGGCCCTACCACGTGGATGATGCCGTTGTTGGGGTGCATCATGCCGAAGTGCGTCAGGCCGAAGTCGCGGGCGTTCTGTGCCAACGTGTCCACCTGTCGGCGCGACACGGGGTCGGCGATTTCGCGGTCTTGGTCGTGCGTCGGCGTGTTGTGATCCGGCATACAGTAGATGTGGTTGGGGCGGAAGCACTGCAGGCCGCGGGCGCGCATCCCGGCGAAAGCCTGTGGACTGGTCACCTCGTGGACATAGAGGCGGTCGATATACAACTGGTCGGGACCATCGGCCACGTGTTGCACAACATGGCGGTCCCATATTTTATCAAAGAGTGTGTTCATAACTATTTCTTGATAAGTGGGAATTTCTTACGAGAGGCGCTCCGGTGTCGCCACGGAGCACATTTTTATTTCTCTATCATACTCCTTTTATTCCGTGAGGTACACTTATATTTATATATAGCGCACCATCTCTTCTCCACAGTACGCCTATATCTATAAGGTACTGTCATAGCCTGTCACCGTCAGTACGGCGGCCACCGTCAGTGCCACGCCGATGCCGACAACCGCCACGCCGCTCTTGTGGAATCCCCGGCGATAGCGGTCGAGTCCGACGAAGAAGCAGAGGATGGGCGCGAGCCACAGCAGGTTTTGGAGCACATAGGCGCCGAAGCGTAACACGCCGTTGTCGGGCGTTGCCACGAGGGTGATGGCGCCGAAGAGGTAGAAGGGGCTCACGAAGAGGGGGACGATGCAGACGAAGGCCAACGCCAGGAGCCACTTGGGAAAATCTTTCATGAGGGGCACGCCTTACTTATTTGCGGAACTTGTTGACGCAGTCGATATAGGCCTCCACGCTGGCGGCGATGATATCGGTGCTGGCGCCGAAGCCGTAGTAGTTTTGCCCGTCATACTCCACCTGCATATGCACCTTTCCCACGTCGTTCGAGCCGCGGTTGATGGCCTGTATGGTAAATTCTTTGAGCACCATCTTTCGCTTGATGATGTCCTTGAGGGCATTGATGGCGGCATCGACGGGGCCGTTGCCCTCGGCGGTGGCGCGAAACTTCTCGCCGGCGATGTCGAGCACCAGGGCGGCGACGGGGCGCACGCCGTGTCCGCTGGTCACCTGCAGATAGTCCAGTTTGATGGCGTGGCTGTTGGTGCGTTCGGCGCCCGCCAAGACGAGGATATCGTCGTCGGTGACCTCCTTCTTCTTGTCGGCCAGACGCAGGAAGGCCTCGTAGACGCTGTCGAGCTTCTCGTCGTCCATCTTGACGCCCAGCACCTCCAGACGGTGCTTGAGGGCGGCGTGTCCCGAGCGGGCGGTGAGGATGATGGCGTTGTCGTCGATGCCCACGTCTTTGGGGTCGATGATTTCGTAGGTCTCCACGTTTTTGAGCACGCCGTCCTGATGGATGCCCGAGGAGTGGGCAAAGGCGTTGCGACCCACGATGGCCTTGTTGGGCTGTATGGGCATATTCATCAGCGAACTGACCATGCGGCTGGTGGCGGAAATCTTTGTCGTGTTGATGTTCGTCTGGATGTTCAGGTCGTGGTGGCACTTGAGAATCATCGCCACCTCTTCCTCGCTGGTATTTCCGGCGCGCTCGCCGATGCCGTTGATGGTGACCTCCACCTGCCGTGCGCCGTTGAGGACGCCTTCCAGGGTGCAGGCCGTGGCCATGCCCAGGTCGTTGTGGCAGTGGGTGGAGAGGATGGCGCGGTCGACGCCGTCGACGTGTTCCATGAGATATTTGATTTTCTCGCCATATTCGCGCGGCAGGCAGTAGCCCGTCGTGTCGGGTATGTTCACCACCGTGGCGCCGGCCTTGATGACGGCTTCCACCACGCGGGCCAGGTATTCGTTGTCGGTGCGTCCGGCGTCTTCGGCATAGAACTCCACATCCTCGACATAGCGCTTGGCATACTTCACCGCTGCCACGGCGCGCTCGATGATTTCCTCACGTGTGGAGTTGAACTTGTAGCGGATATGGCTGTCGCTGGTGCCGATGCCGGTATGGATGCGCTTGTGCTTGGCATACTTCAGGGCTTCGGCGGCGCAGTCGATATCTTTCTGTACGGCGCGCGTCAGTGCACAGATAGTGGGCCACGTGACGGCCTTGGAGATTTCTATGACGGAATTAAAGTCGCCGGGGCTGGAGATGGGGAATCCGGCTTCTATCACGTCGACACCGAGGGCTTCGAGCTGCCGCGCCACCTGTATTTTCTCTATCGTATTGAGCTGGCAGCCGGGAACTTGTTCTCCGTCGCGCAGCGTAGTATCAAAGATGTAAAGTCTATCGCTCATGGGCTATCTGTTTTAAATATTTTCTTGGGTTATGCTCCAACGAGGCGTCACGGAGTTCGGGAAGAGGCGTCACGGAGTTCGGGAAGAGACGTCACGGAAGTCCGTTCTCGGGAGGAGCTATCAAAAAAGGCCCTCCACACTCCAAGAAGTGAGAAGGACCGCTTATATCTCTGATGTCTCTCCGACGCTCACCGTCCCCGACGGGCACGCGCTACGCCGCTCACTTCCGTTCTCCCTGTAGAGATAGAAGCAGGCCACGAAGTCGTAATATGGTTGCACCGTGTTGCATCATGGAGTCTGTTGGGGTTGCTGGGGGCTCTAAAAACGGGGACGCCCTCTTTCCGGGAAAAGGGGCGGAGCGCGGAGGCGGTTGTCTCTCTGCGGCCTTCGCCTGCCGGAGCGTCGGTCACGCAGCACGCTGCGCTCCCTTCTTCTCCATCAGGGCTACCTTGCCGACTGCCGAACAGCCACACCGGCTCATTTTCAGAACCACCCTGCAAATATATATAATTTCCGACAAACTCACCTCCGGTTTCTTAAAAAACATCCTATCGCCTCATTTTTATCGCCCGTATCGTGAAGTGAGAGGGGGTGTCAAAATTTTCGCGAAGGCCGCGAGAATCGCAAAAAATCCACCGCTCCCCACCCCGCGTCCAAGCGTCGCACGCACGAGGCCTTCCGGCGTGTTAAAAAAACGCCGTTTTTGACATATACTGTCAAAAACGCGGAAATCTCGCGCCACCGATGCGGCGCAACAAGTCCAGGAGAAATTTCAACAAGTCCCGGACTTGTTCCAACGGGGCCGGGACTTGTGGCGCCGCGCCGCCGCCCCCGCATTTTCCGCTCTTCTCTTCAATATTTTTAACTCTTCGGCAGCTTTAGAGAAAGGCCCGGCGGCGATTTTTTCTTGAAAAAACGAGCCACAGAGGGCGGTTTTCATGTAAACAAAAGCAAAAACAAGGACGTAAATTCCTAACGAATTAAAACAAATAGTGAAGAAGCGTTTCTTTTTGTAGTATCTTGCGTAAAATATCGGGCAGAACGGGCTCT
>CAZXFS010000035.1:0-20106 GCA_964640535.1 uncultured Prevotellamassilia sp.
AACAAGTCCGGGAGAAGTTTTAACAAGTCCGGGAGAAGTTTTAACAAGTCCGGGAGAAGTTTTAACAAGTCCGGGACTTGTTGTAGCTATTCAGCGGACATGATTATCCGCAACAACTTCTCTCGTTAAAATATGAAAAGGAAACGTTGCCATTCCGCCATTTTTTGTAACTTGCGCCCTAAAATGGGGGAGTGGGCGCATAGTGCCCATCTCACCTCCTCCGCAAAACCACTTTCCGATGAAAAAAATCCATGCCATCTCCATCGTCCTTCTGGCTACGATGACACTGACCGGATGCGTCAGCAAGAAGCAGTATGCTGAATTGAAAGGTAACTATGAACAGTTGCAGGGGCGGTATGCTACCGTGCAGAGCGACTACAACACCGCACAGGTGAAGCTCGCTGAGTGTTCCGCCCGTTCCACCTCGCTCGCCGACCGCCTTGCAGAGGAGCAGGCGCGCAACAAGGAGCTGAAGGATGCTTATGCCACCCTTCAGGGCTCCTATCAGAACAATGTGCAGCAAGGGAATGTCAATATCTCCAAGCTCGTCGACGAGATTAACGCCTCAAATAAATTTATCAAGCAACTCGTTGATGCCAAAACGAAGAGCGACTCCCTCAACCAGGCGCTGACCAATAAGTTGACACGCTCTCTCTCGCGTGACGAGTTGAGTGAGGTCGATGTGCAAGTGCTCAAAGGAGTGGTGTATATCTCTCTGGCTGACAATATGCTATACAAGAGTGGTTCGTATGAAATAGGCCCCCGTGCCGGTGAGACCTTGCAGAAAATTGCCAAGATTATCTCCGACTATGCCGACTATGACGTGTTGGTGGAGGGTAATACCGACAATGTGCCCATCTCGCAGAAGAACATTCGCAACAATTGGGATCTCTCCGCTCTCCGTGCCTCCTCGGTGGTACAGGCGCTGCAGAATACATATGGTGTAGATCCCAAGCGCCTCTCCGCTGCAGGACGTGGCGAATATAACCCCGTGGCCTCCAACGATACCGAGGTGGGGAAGCAGCGCAATCGCCGCACGCAGATTATCATCACGCCGAAGCTCGACCAGTTCATGGAACTGATTGACCAGGCGCCGGAACAGTAAGAAAAATAGTAGGGAAGGGTGGTTCGCTTTGTCGGGCCACCCTCAACTTATAGAATCCCTTTTTATGCATACAAGAGAAGAACAGATGCAGGCTTTTGGTCGCCTTCTCGACATCCTCGATCGTTTACGCGTGGAGTGTCCCTGGGATCGCAAACAGACGAATGAGAGTCTGCGCCCCAATACCATCGAGGAAACCTATGAGCTCTGCGACGCGCTGATGAAAGGCGACAAAGGACAAATCTGTAAGGAACTGGGCGATGTGTTGCTGCATGTTGCCTTCTACGCAAAAATAGGTAGCGAGACGGGCGATTTCGACATCAAGGATGTGTGCGACCATCTCTGCGATAAACTCATCTATCGCCATCCTCATGTCTTTGGGGAGGCTGAGGCCTCCTCTGTGGAGGCCGTGCTTCAAAACTGGGAACAGCTGAAACAGCATGAGAAAGACGGTAACAAAACGGTGCTCGCCGGCGTCCCCGACGCTCTGCCGTCACTCATCAAGGCCTATCGCATACAAGACAAGGCGCGTGCCGTCGGCTTCGACTGGCAACAACGTCCCGATGTGTGGAACAAGGTGAAGGAAGAGATTGGTGAATTGGAAGCCGAACTGAAGCGTCTCGATGCCCCCGACGGCGATACCCCCGCCGCGCGACAGGCGGCAGAGGCAGAGTGGGGCGATGTCCTCTTCAGTCTCATCAATGCCGCCCGCCTCTATCACTTGAATCCCGATAATGCCCTGGAGCATACCAACCGCAAGTTTATCCAACGTTTCAACTATGTGGAGGCGGCGGCACGTGCTCAAGGACGGGAACTCAGTAGTCTCACCCTCGCAGAGATGGACCGCTATTGGAACGAGGCCAAAAAACTGCCGGAGTGAGACCGCGTTGCATCTGTCGTCCCGCTTCGGGGCGGATGGGAGCACACCTCATGGCGTTATTGACGGTCTGTATATGGGGCACCACCTTTGTATCAACAAAGTTGCTCTTGGTGGCGGGTATGTCGCCCGATGGTATCTTTACCGCCCGCTTCCTACTGGCTTATCTCGGGTGGAAAATCTTTTTTCGCTCCTCACGAGAGATATCGACGTCTGTTGCCCGCTCTCCGCGGTCACTCCTTCTTCTGACAGCAGCCGGGGTGACGGGAGGTTCGCTCTATTTCCTTACGGAGAATACCGCCTTGCAGTATGCCGATGCCGCCACCGTATCGATCATTGTCTGTCTGGCCCCTCTCTTTACCGCCCTCCTTGCCATGATGGCGCGACGGGAACAAACGACGTTGCGTCGGCGCTGTTGGTGGGGTATGATAGTGAGCTTTGTCGGTGTGGCCTTGGTGATAGGGGGTGACAGCGGCTTCCCCGATGCCCACGCTTTCTCGCTGTCTGGTCTTGTGGGGGGACTGTTGGCGCTCTGCGCGGCTTGGCTATGGGCGGCCTATCAGCACCTCGTACCGGTGGCCTCGCACGCCGTTGGGGTGTCAGCCCTCACGCGGGGCGTCTTCGTCTATGGCCTCCTGACGATGTGTGTCTATGAGGCCTTTCGCGCCATCGGCATATTCCTCTTCGGCGGTGACGAAACGGCATTGCCCCTTTATGTCGATATTACCATCCTCTGTCGACAGCCGATGTTGGGCCTCCATCTGCTCTTTCTGGGATGGGTAGCGTCCCTCCTATGCTATGTGGTGTGGAACAAGGTAATATTGCGCTTGGGGGCTGTCGCTTCCGCGGGATATATCTATCTGAACCCCATAGTCACCTGCCTCTGTGCTGCCTGGTTGCTCGATGAGTCACTAACACCGCTGAAGCTCGTGGGGGGCGCGGCCTGCTTGTTGGGCGTGTATATGGCGGTGAGAAAATAGAAACGACACCTATAACGGCGACACCCTATCAGATAAAGAGCCGTTCATAATTCAAAACGATGAATCCAAAAGATAAAGAGCGCACGTGGATATAGAAGAAAGAAATAATAACGTGACGCAGATGACACTGCGTACAGACCATCTCGTCAAGAAATACGGGCACCGCACGGTGGTGGCCGGTGTCTCCTTCGATGTGCGTCAAGGAGAGATTGTCGGTTTGCTGGGCCCCAACGGGGCCGGGAAAACCACCTCGTTCTATATGACCACCGGATTGGTGGTGCCCAATGGGGGACGCATCTTTCTGGGTGATGACGAGATTACGACCTATCCCGTCTATAAGCGTGCCAAGGCGGGGATAGGCTATCTGGCACAGGAAGCTTCCGTCTTTCGCAAGATGACGGTGGAAGACAACATTGCCTCGGTGCTGGAGATGACCGGCAAGTCGCGTGAGGAGCGTCGCGAAACGCTCGAGAACCTTATCAGTGAGTTCCGCTTGGAGAAGGTAAGGAAAAACTATGGTGACCGCTTGTCGGGCGGTGAGCGACGCCGCACGGAGATAGCGCGCTGCTTGGCCATCGATCCTAAGTTTATCATGCTCGACGAACCCTTTGCCGGCGTCGACCCCATCGCCGTGGAGGACATCCAATACATCGTGTGGAAACTCAAAGATCGCAATATAGGCATCTTGATTACCGACCACAACGTGGAGGAGACCCTCTGTATCACCGATCGCGCCTACCTCCTCTTCGAAGGACGTATTCTCTTCCAGGGTACGCCGGAAGAATTAGCTAATAATCAGGTGGTACGCGATAAGTATCTCACCAATTCCTTTAAGTTGCGTAAGAAAGACTTCCAGACGCTGCGCGCCTGAGACCATAAGTCTCGGAACGCTGCACGCCTGAGAATAATAGAAAGATATCTCCCATGCTGCTATCTCTGCTTGCTACCGCCACCTTTGCCCTCTCTGCCGACACCCTGACGCTATCGGAACTGCGGGCCACGCCTCCTACGTCGATGACGGCCCCTTACCATATTGACTCCCTCAACCACCGGGGGAAGGCATTTGACGCCAAGACAATACTGGACCAAAACAGTCTGTTGGCCCAACTCCCTCTCTCCTCCTTTCCCGCTACGACCGCACAGCAACGAAGCGCGACGGCAGACTATACCCTACAAGCCTATCGCTTTGCCATCAATAGCGACCGCTTCGTGAAGGCGCGTCTGCAAGTAACGACGGACGGCCTTTCCGTCCTCTATGTTGACGGAAAACAGAAAGAGCCCGGCGAATGGCAGTTTACTCCTGGACGTACCTGGGTGACGCTCCTCACCCTCGACACACTTCACCGTGCCACCACGTCGGTTCCCACGGTACAGTTGGTGGGCGATGACCTCACCGGAGTGACCACAGACCTGAAGCAGCCGGAGGCCTATACGATGGGCCATATGCTTCGGGGTGACCACTATCGCGATGTCAGTTTGTCACCCACGGGGGACTATCTGCTGACCCACTACTACAAGACGGCAGCAGATGGAACCCATACCTTCCGCACCGTAGTCACCTCCATGGCTACGGGACGCGAGGTGGTGCGTCGTGAGGGCTTTGTCGCGTACCATTGGTGGCCGAAACGCGATGTGCTTTACTGGACACGTGCCGCTGTAGAGGGTGGGTACGACCTCGTTACCTACGACCCCGTTACGGGGTGTGAGACGGTTGTTGCTACACGTCTGCCGGCCGCAGATGTGACGCTTTCACCTTCCGGCGACTATGCCATCATTACGCGGAGCGATGAAGCCCCGGCTCCCACCGTTGTCGGTCTGCGTCGGCTCTACGACCCCGACGACCGGACACCCGGTGGGCGTCGCGTCACCGCCTTGTGGCGCTATGACTTTGCCACACATACCACACAGCCTCTTACTTATGGGCACACTTCGCCCTGGCTGAACGATATTTCTTCCGACGGGCGTCGTCTCTTGCTCGCCTATAGTCGGCAGGATCCCGCCCGTACGCCGTTTACGCGTACTACCCTTGTAGAGGTGGATGCTTATACGCTGCAGGCCGATACACTGCTTCGCGACACAACTTATATCTCGTCGGCCCTCTATTCCCCCGACGGTCGCCGGCTCCTTATCACGGCTTCACCGGAAGCCTTTGACGGCATTGGTCTCGAGGTGGCTGAAGGACAGACGGCGAGCGCTTTCGATAATCGCTTATATCTCTATGATATCGCCACGCAGCATATAACGCCGGCATTGCCGCATTTCCGTGCCGCAGTGGGACGTGTTTTGTGGGCTTCGGGTGACGGGAATATCTATTTTCGCGCCACCGAAGGCTGCGATGAAGGCCTCTTCCGTTTGAACCCCAAAACATTGCGTGCACGTCGTTTCGACCTCCCCATTAGTTATGTTCAGGATTTTACCATCAGTACGGCGGCTAAGACACCGCGCGCCGTAGTATTCGGACAGACAGGAGAACGTGCCCGCGAGATGTATTCTCTCAAGCTCCCTACCGGAGATACGGGAGGTGCTGTGAATGCCACCCGTATCGGCGAGATAGACTTTGACCAACTGTATGCCGGTGTGGCCATCGGTACGTGTCACGACTGGACCTGTCGCAGCAGTC
This sequence comes from uncultured Prevotellamassilia sp., assembly GCA_964640535.1. Lineage (GTDB taxonomy): Bacteria > Bacteroidota > Bacteroidia > Bacteroidales > Bacteroidaceae > Alloprevotella. The sequence goes on from CAZXFS010000035.1 coordinate 5,580, forward strand.
GCGGCGACACCATCTCCGGTTTCTATTTTCTGCCGCCGGACTTCGACGCCACGCGTCAGTATCCCCTCATCGTCTACTACTATGGCGGTTGTACCCCTACGGGTAAGATGCTGGAATTTCAGTATCCGTTGCAGGTACTGGCCGGTCAGGGCTATGTCGTCTATGTGTGCGAGCCCAGTGGCGCCATCGGCTACGGCCAGGAATTTGCCGCCCGTCATGTGGGCGCCTGGGGACAAGGGACGGCCGAAGATATTATCGAGGCCACTCGCGCCTTCCTCGCCGAGCATCCCTATGTCCGTGCCGATAAGGTGGGATGTATGGGTGCATCCTATGGCGGTTTCATGACACAGTATCTTCAGACGCGCACCGATATCTTTGCCGCCGCTATCTCGCACGCCGGCATCTCCAATATTGCCAGCTACTGGGGCGGAGGCTATTGGGGGTACACCTATGGTGAAGCGGCACAGATGGGGAGCTATCCCTGGAACAATGCCGACCTCTACGTACAGCAGTCGCCCCTCTTCCATGCCGATAAGATACATACCCCCCTGCTGCTCCTCCATGGTACGGCCGATACCAACGTACCTACCAACGAGAGCCAGCAACTCTATACCGCCCTGCGTATCCTTCATCGCCCTGTCAGCTATGTACAGGTGGATGGCGAGAATCATGTGATTACCGACTATCGTAAGCGTCTGGCCTGGCAGGATGTCATCTTTGCCTGGATGGCGCGATGGCTCAAGGATCAGCCGCAGTGGTGGAGTACACTCTTCCCCGATGACGACTTCGGACTGTCGCATCCCTAAAAGAGAGAACGTGTGGGTAGAAGGGAAAGAATAGACCTATTATTAACCCTTTAAATATACAGCTATGGCTATTGAAAAGACCCTTGTGTTACTGAAGCCCTGCACGCTGCAACGTGCTTTGGTCGGTGAAATTATTCGTATCTTTGAGCAAAAAGGTCTCCAAATTTGCGGTCTGAAGATGATGCAGCTCACAGACGAATTGTTGAGTGAGCATTATGCGCATCTCGCCGACCGTCCCTTCTTCCAACGAGTCAAAAACTCCATGATGGCCGCGCCGGTGGTGGCCCTCTGTCTTAGCGGCGTAGATGCCGTTGCCGCCGTGCGCGCTCTGGCCGGACCCACCAACGGGCGATTGGCCGCCCCGGGCACCATCCGCGGTTCTTATTGCATGAGTTTCCAGGAGAATATCGTTCATGCCAGCGATAGTCCGGAAACGGCGCAGGAGGAACTACAACGTTTCTTCCATCCGGAGGAATTGTTTGCATGGGAGCAAACCTCCTTCCCCTTCCTCTACGCCAATGACGAGTACTAAATAATATATCAGCCTAAGGCCCTGAATAGTTCCACAGCATCTTCTTATGAAAGAACTCCACCTGTTTTATGCCCCCGGATTGCCGGAGGATACTTATCTTCCTCATGACGAGGCCACCCATGCCCTCCGCGTATTGCGGATGAAGCCCGGCGAGGCCTTGATGGCTACCGATGGCCGCGGGCATTTCTATGACACCGTCATCACCGTGGCTACCACCAAGGCTTGTCAGGTGGAGGTGAAGAGAGTAATAGATGCCACCCGACCGCTGAAGGGAACCATCCATCTGGTCGTGGCTCCGACGAAACATATGGAGCGCACGGAATGGATGGCCGAAAAGGTCACAGAGATAGGTGTGGATAGTATCACTTTCGTCGATTGTCGCTTCTCGGAGCGGCATGTGGTGAAGACGGAGCGCGTAGAGCGCATCGTTCATGCTGCGATGAAACAGAGCCACAAAGCCTGGTGCCCTGTAGTGGAGGAGATGGTTCCCTTCTCCTCCTTCCTGCAACGCTCTCTGAAAGGGCAGAAATTTATAGCCCACTGCTACGATATGGCCGACCTTGACCCGCAGGCTGCGCAGAAGGGGGCTTTGTCAGCCGTACCTTCTCCCTTTTTGGGAGAGGTCGCCGAAACGGAGGGCGACGCTTGGGTGCTGATAGGCCCGGAGGGCGACTTCTGTATCGAGGAGGTCGATGCCGCGCGGCATGCCGGCTTTATCCCCATCTCGTTAGGCCCCAGTCGGCTGCGCACGGAAACGGCAGCGATGGCCGCCGTCCATATTTTGAACATCACAAAGGCCACTCGCTAACGGCCGCCAATACATCCCACCCATCTGACGCATGGACGCATTATTCCATCTTTATACATCTTTCACCGGTGCCACACCGAGTGACGTAGAAATTCTCCCCGGTGCGGGTAGTAACCGCCGTTATGTGCGCTATCGCGCTACCGACGGTTCGACCCTTATCGGCGTGATAGGAACCGATATCTGTGAGAACCGTTGTTTTATCTATCTCACGGAACATTTTGCTTCGCGCGGACTCCCGGTGGCTCGTGTACTGGCGGTGAGCGATGATGGCAGTCGTTATCTGTTGAGCGACCTGGGGCGCATCGCGCTCTATGATGTCCTGCGTCAAGGGCGCGAATCCGGTGGTCATTATTCTATAGAGGAACAGAAACACTTGGAACGAGCCATCCGGCTGTTGCCCCATCTTCAGGTGGAGGGCGGGTGCGATATCGACAGCGAACGCCTGTTGAGCCCGCGTGTCTTTGATGCGATGGCGGCGATGTTTGACCTGAACTACTTTAAGTACTGTTTCCTGCGTACGCACGACCTTCCCTATGATGAGGTACGTCTGGAGGAAGACTTTCGGCAGCTGGCGCACGACCTCTCCGAGACCGATGCGTCCTCTCCTTCCACCTTCCTCTTTCGAGACTTCCAAGCCCGTAATATTCTCCTCGTAGGAGACAAACAAAGACCTTATGTCATCGATTACCAAGGAGGACGTATGGGCCCCCTGCAGTATGATGTGGCCTCCTTCCTCTGGCAGGCTTCGGCACGTTATCCCGATACGTTGCGCGAGACACTGATATCCGCTTATCTTGACGAACTTCGCGGATTGTGTTGCGTGGATGAGACGGCATGGCGAAAGCAATTGCAACGATATGTCCTCTTCCGCGTTCTTCAAGTGTTGGGGGCCTATGGTCTCCGTGGCTATTTTGAGCGCAAGACCTACTTCCTGAAAAGCATTCCTCCTGCGCTGGAGAATCTGCGAGGATTGTTGGATACCGGCGTCTGTCATCCCTATCCTTACTTGGAAAGTATCCTTCGCTCCTTGCTGACGGCGTCGCCCACTGTCACTCTGACGTCCGCCGTTCCCTCCGTCTCCTCCGGAGATGTCTTGGAACCGGTCGCTTCTGCCGAGGCTCCCGCTTTGGTGGTCAGGGTATATAGCTTCAGTTATAAGAGAGGTATCCCCCAAGATGAAAGCGGGAATGGCGGCGGTTATGTGTTCGACTGCAGGAGTACACACAATCCCGGACGCTATGCCGCCTATAAACAGTTGACGGGACTGGATGCCCCCGTTATCCGCTTCCTGGAAGAAGATGGCGAGATAACGGAATTCCTTACCTCTGTCTATGCTTTGGCCGAGAAGCACGTAGCCCGCTATATAGAGCGAGGCTTTACCTCTCTGATGTTCTGTTTTGGATGTACCGGCGGTCAGCATCGCAGTGTCTATTGTGCACAACATCTGGCAGAACATCTCCATCGGCGTTTCGGGGTGACGGTGCAGCTCTGTCATCGTGAACAGCAGATATCGAAAACCTATTCCGCCACCCGATAACTTAGGCACATTCCTCCAAAAACTCTTCTTTCATCCGGCGTCATGAATCATTTCCCGCTGCGTCGTGCAGTATTCAAAGAGATATTCCTTCTCTTCCTCTCCATCTTATTGGCCGTTCCCGTAGCGGCACAGCGCCGTGTGCATCTTTATGGTACGGTGCGCGACGATAAGGGGGCTCCCATCGAATTGGCTACGGTGCGCGGTGGCGGGACGGTGACGGCGACATCGCTCTCCGGAACCTATTCGCTCTATCTCGCGCCCGCCGATACTCTTACCATTATCTATACGATGATAGGTTATGAGACGCGGCGGCGCGTCTTGCTCGCCCCTCAGCCCGACTCGCTGCGGTTAGATGTCGTATTGCCGGTATATAGCGGGAGTACGCTGGGTGAGGCCGTTGTCACAGGACAAGGTGTACAGACGGGGACAACGCAGAAACTGAAGCCCACAGATAGTCGTTTCCAGCCGTCAGCCACCGGTAATGCCGTGGAAGATCTCGTGGCGACACAGGCCGGTGTGGCGACCCATAACGAACTCTCTTCACAGTATAATGTGCGCGGAGGTTCCTATGATGAGAACTGCGTCTATCTGAACGGAGTGGAAGTCTATCGTCCGTTGTTGGTTCGTTCGGGACAGCAGGAAGGCCTTTCCATCATCAATTCGCACATGGTGGAGAGCATCGGCTTCTCCTCGGGTGGCTTTGAGGCACGCTATGGTGACAGAATGTCGTCGGTACTGGACATTACATATAAGCGTCCGGAGGCTTTTGAGGCCTCGGCCGATGTCTCTTTGTTGGGCGCCGGCGCCTATGTGGGTTGGGGAAATCCTCATCTGAGTGTGATGACTTCCGTACGTTATAAGACGACACGCCATCTTTTGGGTACGATGGATACCCATGGTGAGTACAGTCCCAACTTCCTCGACTATCAAGCCTATCTGTCGTGGCGGCCCAATCAGCGATGGAGTCTTGATGTGTTGGGAAATCTCTCGGACAACCATTATACCTTTCGCCCCGAAGACCGCGAGACAAAATTCGGTACGATGTATGATGCCAAGTCTTTCCGCGTCTATTTTGACGGTCAGGAGAAGGACGCCTTCCGTACGCGCTTTGGTGCCGCCACTCTGACGCGTCATTTCACGCCGGATACCTACCTTGCCCTCCAAATGTCGACCTTTGCCACTCGTGAACAAGAGTATTATGATATCCAGGGAGAATATTGGCTCAATGAAGCCACCGACCAGGAAGAACTGGGTGTAGGTACCTATATGGAGCATGCTCGCGGCCGTCTCCGGGCACGGGTCTTTACCGCCGGTCTGCGTTTTCGTACGCGCCGGAAGCATCATACCCTTCAGGCCGGCCTCGATTGGAAACGTGAGCGGGTGGAGGAAAATACTCGCGAATGGGAAATGCGCGACTCGATGGGCTACTCTCTCCCGACGTCGCCCTCTGCGTTACAGCTTATTTATAGCCTGCGCGCCGTGACGGATATCACCACCCAACGTTTTGAGGCCTTTGTGCAGGATACCTGGCGCTTCAAGACCTCTGCCGGCCTTTTCAACTTGAGTTATGGCTTGCGCCTTTCTCATTGGAACTGGAACGGTGAGACTCTCCTCTCACCTCGTGTGAGCCTCGGCTTGCTGCCGGCACATAGTGAGCGCTGGACCTATCGTTGGGCCATGGGTTACTACTATCAAGCACCTTTTTATAAAGAGCTTCGTGACACCACGCTTCAGGCCGGAACGGCTCAGGTGCAGCTCAACCGTGATATTCGTTCGCAACGCTCCATCCATTTTGTGATGGGAGCCGACTATACCTTTCGTATGATGGGGCGTCCCTTTCGTTTCACGGCGGAGGCTTACTACAAACTGCTGAGTCATCTCATCCCCTATAGTGTGGACAATGTACGCGTGGTTTACTACGGCCGTAACGCCTCGCGCGGCTTTGCCACCGGCCTCGACTTCAAACTCTTCGGCGAGTTCGTCCCCGGAACGGATTCATGGATAACCCTCTCGCTGTTACGTACGAAGGAAAAAATCGACGGGCAGTGGTTGCCGCGTCCTACGGACAGTCGCTATCAGCTCTCCCTCCACTTCACCGACTACTTCCCCGGTACCGACCGCATCCGCTTCACCTTGCGGGCTGCAGTAGCCGACGGACTTCCCTTCGGGCCTCCGCATAGCGAGCGGAGTACGCAGACCTTCCGCGCTCCCGCCTATAAGCGTGTAGACATCGGCATGAGTTATCGTCTGACACGTGCCGAGGAGCGGCGCACGACAGCACGTCGCCACTTGTTGAAGAGCGCGTGGGTGGGCATTGATGTCCTCAACTTGATGGATTTCAAGAACGTCAGTTCTTACTATTGGGTGACAGATATTACCAATACTCGTTATGCTGTGCCTAATTACCTTACCGGGCGTCAGTTGAACCTTCATCTTTCCGTTTCCTTCTAGAACTGTCGGCATCTCCGGAACACATCCAAGAAGCTGCCGATTGATTTACCTTACATGACGTAACCTACTATGAAACCTTCCGACACCCCTCTCTGGCTCAACCTCAAGAGTGAGTATATTGATGACAACTTTGAAGCGCTTCTGCGCTATCTACGAGACTACGCCGTTGGACGCGACAAGGATTCCTTCTATGCCACGACGGCTGCTCTATTGGCACAACGTGTGGCCCATCTTCTGCAGGATTGTAGTGAGCGTCCCTTGTATGAAGGCGATCTTCGTGCCGCCGAGGAGTGTGAGCCTCAGCGCCACAGTTTTCCCATCCGTTTATTAGGGGCTTATCTGCTGGTGAGGGTAGGGGACTCTTCCGAGTCGTCACCTTCCGACGAGATGATTTTGACGGCGGCGTATCTACAGCTTCTGACCTTTCTCATGGAAGAACAGCGGAAATATGCCCCACAACTCATGCAGCAGATGACCGCCTGCCTGCATGCCGCCACTCTCGTCACGGTGGGATACGGATGGAATGACCTGATAGACTATCAGCCGGACTTGTTTGCCTATAAAGTGGCACACCACTCCGGGTGTTCTCATACGCTGCGGCCCCTCTCAGCCTATGTAGGGCATGGAACACTCTTTATCGACGCACCGGGCGTATATCTTGTTCCGGCGGTGGGAGAGAAAAGCCATAGCTTGCTCGCCGGAGGTGCCGACTCTCTGTTGACAGATAGCGGTATCGCTCTTCGTACTCCGGCCGCGGAAAAACTGCGGCAGAGTCAGGAACGCTCTTTACAGGAGATATATAATTACGTAGGAGATTTCCTACAAAGTATATCCTCGTTGGTGCCTACAGAAACGGCGCGTCGACGCCATCATTATTCCGACGGAGACTCGCTGATAGTACGTATTACCGACATTGAGACGGATGGCACCATCCATGTAGCCACTGTCGATAATGATTACGAAGAGATACAGGGCAAGATCTACCACACCACTCCCAGTATTATGTATTACTATACGAATACGTTGGGACGTTATCTTCATGTCGGTGACTGCTTCCCTGCCATCTTGACGGATGTGGCGGCGGCACGTTTCTCCATCGCCAAAACGCTTACCGCTTTTATTGTAGAGGAGTGTCGACGCATTGAGTCGGAGAGTGATGCAGACCTGCTCATTCCCGCTACCCTCATCGATGTCCGTCCGCGTCATATGGTGTGGCTCACACAGGATGGCATCCCCGTATATACCAATGTAGTGGAAGGCTATGTCAAGTTCGACTATGCCGGTATCACCATTACAGAAATAGAGACCGGCGATTACTATGGGAAGATTGATGGACGGGTGGAAGAACGTATCACAGATATTGAAGACCGCTTCTCGGAACCGGAGGCACGGCGCGATTGCATCACCCGCTTTGGGCATTCCGGTTTTGATATCCTCGAAAAAGTGAACGATGGAATATCGCGACGAGAGAAGGCAGACTCTCCGGTGGTCTCCCTTTCTGCCGATTTCCTTCGCTTGTTGCTGCGTTGGATGGTGACCTATCAGAAAGCCCTGCTTAAACCCTCTGAGCGTTTCCGCTATCTGATGCAGGCGCGTATCATTGCCGCTATCCTCGGGGAAAAGGATACGGAGGATTATCTGCGTTTCTTGGGCGAATACTTGATGATACTCGTACGCTTTGCTGCCGGTGAAGATATTCGCGAGGCCCGATTGACGCCGACGGACAGTTTTCGTTCCTCCCCGGCTGCTTCCGTGCGTGAACATATTGTGGAATTGTTGAAATACTATGGCGATGCTGCCGCGGCAGATTCTTTGGCGCAAACCATTTCCCGCACGGAAAACTCTGATCCCATCATCGCCCGTCTGGCGCGCTTGGTGCAAACCGCCAACACGATGCGCAATATCTTACCTCCCGCAGCATTGGAACTGATCAAGCGAGAGATGATACATACGCTCTCGTTGGAGACAGAGAATGACACAGATATTGAGGACGAAGGACGAGAATATCTCGGTGTGGAAAGTGGTACGCAGGAGTTCAAGGCGTCTGTCGTATTCCCCTCCGATAACAATATGCAGCCTAACGCTCATCTGCAGATGACCCATGTATTGCAGGGACTGTGTGCCTTTCTCAATGCCGATGGCGGCGGCACTCTTTATGTGGGTGTCAACGACCAGGGGTATGTGACGGGACTGGCGCAGGATATGAACTATCTTCACTTCTCGTCGCCCGATCAGTATATGCGTTATATCCAAGACGAGGCCATCCGACGTTTTGGAACCGATGTGGCGGCCTATTTGCGCTTCGAGCTCCTCTATGACGGGCGTTGTGTGGCCATTCATGTAGATAGTTATCCCTATGCCGTCGTGACGCTTGACGATGAGGCCTATTTGCGCATCAATGCCGAGTCGCGCAAAATGCCGCCCGGTTCGCATGCCGTCATCCTGCAGCGCAAGTTTGTCAAAGAGAAGGGAACCATGACGCACGTCTATCAGTTGCAGCATGCCATCGCCGAACGGCGTACGGTGGTACTCCATGACTATCACTCGTCGAGTGGTGGACGAGTGTGTGACCGCCGGGTGGAACCCTACGATATTCGTCCATCCGAATGGCTCGTTGTAGCCTACGATATAGACCGGGGTGCTCCCCGTGTGTTTAATATCAGGCGCATTACCCGTGTCGAGATAACGGATTCTCCGTGGAAAAATATATCGCGTCATACCCCGGTGCTCATTGATGACTTCCATATGACGGGGGCCCGTGCCATCTCCGTCTGTCTGCGCCTGGACCTTCTTGCCCGCAACCTTCTCATCGAAGAGTATCCCGCTGCAGCAGCGCATGTTACCCCTGATAAGGTCGCTGAGTGCTGGTATTATACGGCAGATGTGTACAGTCTCGAGGGAATAGGGCGCTACTATATGGGCGTCGCTGCCCATATAACCATCATGGAGGCAGAGGGCTTGCAAGAATATGTTCATGACTATGCAGAGAAATATCTGATGAAGTATTAGTCTCGTCGCTTTTTTATGTACTTTTGCATTTGTTTGGGGCCGTTCTATAATGGATGGCCCTTGGCGGTGCAGCCATGATGGCTCTTCGTCGTTCCATGCTCTCTGCGGGCATTGTCGGTAGTGTCACCTGTAGATGGTGACGCTTTCTCCTACTGCGATGCGGTTTGTCAGGAGGTCTGAAGACGATGCACACCAATGGATGAAACCGCCCTTAAGAAAAAGTATTTGTGAAGAAATTTGTATTCTCTTGTGTAGTATCCACGCTACTGGTAACCATTACTTTGACACAAACGGCGTGTCAACATCGTGGAACAGATACCGTGGACGGTATACCGACGGACGATAGTGTGTCGACGGATACGATATCTACCGACAGTGTGCCTGCTGACAGTATGTCCGTACTCCCTCCGGCAGCAGCTGATGGCTTGTTTGACGATTTTGCCTATAACTTCATGCACAACAGGCGCTTTCAGCTTTCGCGTATTGAGTTCCCCCTGAAGAACGTGGTGGATGGACAAGAACACCCCATCACCCGTGAACAGTGGCATTTCGACCCTCTTTATGCCAATAGGGATGTCTACACCATGCTTTTTGAAGATGAGGCCGCTGTTAAGAAAGAACAGGATGCCGCTATCTCGGATGTGACGGTAGAGTGGGTATATCTCTCACAAAAACGAGTGAAGCAATATCTGTTTTCCAAGAAGAACGGGAAATGGATGCTCCATGCGATGGTGACGCACGAATTGGAGAAGAATGTGAACAGTGATTTCTATGCCTTCTATAATCGCTTTGCGGAAGAAGAAAAATTTCAGTTGCAACATGTCTCTAATCCGCTGCGCTTCCGTACATACGACTCCGATGCCTTTCAGGAAATCGATGGCGTGCTCGATGCCGCTCAATGGCCCGATTTTCGTCCCGATATGCCGCGTCATGTCATTACCAATATCAACTATGGTCAGCAGTATGCCGGTAATCAGCGCGTGTTGGTCATTACCAGCCCCTCTGCCGGCATGAGTTGCTCACTGACGTTCCGACGTCGTGGAGAAACTTGGATGCTGGTGGCGATGGAAAGTATTTAATAGATTGTATCTACAAATAAATCTATTCAGTTATGTTATTTTGTAGCTATAATAATCCGGTAGTCATCCCGCATTGTTCCGGGGCGGCAGGTCACGTAGCGAGCTACACACCCTCCTACTTTGTCGGCGCCCCCCTCGCAGATAGTATTAGTAAACATAATCCATTGAAGATATTCCTATGAAACAAGCCCATTCTACTTCCTTAAAGCCTCTGAATACCTTCGGCATGGATGGCCGCGCAAGGCGGTATATAGAATATACATCAGCAGAAGAACTGCAGACGTTCATTGCGGCAGAAGGAGGACTCTCTCCCGCTGCTACGCTGCAGGTGGGGCAGGGAAGTAATTTACTTTTTATAGGTGATTATGACGGCCTTCTGTTGCATGCAGCAGTGAAGGACTTCCGTGTCCTTCGTGAAGACAACGAACATATTTTTGTTCACGTAGGGGCCGGGATGTGTTGGGACAATGTTGTGGCGGCAGCGGTAGAAACAGGGTGTTATGGTCTGGAAAATCTCTCCTATATCCCCGGTGATATGGGGGCCGCTGCTGTGCAGAATATAGGTGCATATGGTAGTGAGGTTGCAGACTTTATCACAGAAGTAGAGACGGTGGAGTTGGCAACGGGAAAACAGCGCGTGTTGTCGCGTGAAGCGTGCGGCTATGACTACCGAAACAGCGTTTTTAAAAGTACGGTGCGCGGCGCTTATGCGGTGACGGGTGTCACATTGCAACTACAACGCAATTTTCGGCCACAGTTAACCTACGGCGCGTTGATACGCGAGATGGACGCTTGCGCCCTCACTCCGCAAGAGATGACGCCGCAGCGTCTGCGGCAGATGATTATCGAGGTGCGTCGGCGGAAGCTTCCGGAGCCGGAGGTAATGGGTAATGCGGGTTCCTTCTTTAAAAATCCCGTAATACCTTCCGCACAAGCGGAAGAGTTGTTGGAGCTCTATCCGGAGATGCCTCATTATCCCGGTGCTGACGGCGTCAAAATTCCTGCAGGATGGCTTATCGAACAGACCGGATGGAAAGGACGTTGCCGTGGGGCGGCCGGCGTCTATGAGAAACAGGCCTTGGTATTGGTGAATACCGGTGGCGCCACGGGAGCGGAGGTGGCAGCCTTGAGCGGCGCGTTGATATCCGCGGTGCGCGATAAGTTCCATATAACTATTTATCCGGAGGTGAATTTCATCTATCAAGGGCGAATGCTCGAGGATACGGAGGCTGTGGATGTTTCCCTCTCTTTTCTTTCTCGATGATAAGATGAAGAAAAATCTCCGACTGACATTTCTGGGAACAGGAACGAGTACCGGTGTCCCACAGATAGGATGTGATTGTGAGGTGTGTCGTTCTATAGACCCACGTGACAGTCGCCTGCGTAGTTCTGTGCTGATAGAGCGTATCGGCGGAGAACGCCTGCTGATAGACTGTGGGCCTGATTTCCGCGCACAGATGCTATCGCTGCCGTTTCGGCGCCTGGATGCCGTACTGATAACGCATGAACACTATGACCATGTGAGCGGATTGGATGACTTACGCCCCTTCTGCCGCTGGGGGGAGATTCCTATCTACGGAGAAAAAGATTGTTTGCAGGATATCCATGACCGTATTCCCTATTGTTTTGTGGAACATCCCTATCCCGGTGTTCCCGGTCTGCAACTCCGTCCTATTACAGCCGGTGTCCCATTCTCTGTGGGTTCACTTTCAGTACTCCCCGTAAGAGTATGGCATGGCGCACTCCCTATTGTCGGCTTTCGTATCGGCCCATTGGCTTATATCACGGATATGAAGACGATAGATGCCGACGACCTTCGACAGTTGAAGGGCGTCCGCGTATTAGTGGTCAACGGATTGCGTCATACATCGCATGGGAGTCATCAAACAATAGCCGAAGCGTGCGATATGGCGGCAAGTGTGGGGGCGGAACAGGCCTATATAACACATCTCTGTCATCATGCCGGACGTCATGATACTTTAGTCGCACAGTTGCCTGAGGGGGTACAGCCTGCTTATGACGGGCTGGTGATAGACGTGTAAGAATATACGCATGGGAGGCCTCTTTCTATATATTCATTCCCCTCTGATATTCAAGAACCGCACAGGCCTTTCTTCCGGCGTGTGATTTATCCGAAAGAAAGGCCTGTGTCGGTTGGCTCTCTAAGTGTTAGGACGCCTCCACATCAGCATCCCCTCTTTTCCCTGCAGGCGTACAAAAGCCAGTGCTATTTCCAGGGTGTGGCTTCCCATCTTTTGGAAAATTGTGTTCCATAATCATCATCGGTGTCCCCACCGTTAGTATAGACGGCATCTCTGACTTCAATAGTTTGCGACGACGAGGGGGAGCTTACCGCCAAAATACCTTCCATCGTTAGGCGAAGAAAAGTGCTTCGTGGCGCGATATACGGACGTTGAGTTTGATGCTTCATCGTATAAGAGTTTTTACGCCATCAATAATATAAATGCCCGGTAATAGGCGAGAGGAGGATGTCGCTCCTATCTGTTGCCCGTTTAACATATAGACCTCAGACGCAGTTTTCTTTTCTGTCGAGGCTTCTATCTGCTGAAGATGTGTCAGTGTAGAACCGTCAAAAGAGAACCCTTTCGTTTGTGATGGCGCAGCGGATAGGGGAATACGCAGGTAAGCATGGCCGCCGGCGTTTTCTGCCGGACTACCGGACTCGTTCATCCAATAAAATCCCAAGGTCTTCTTACCGGACTCCTTAGAATAGGTCAGATAATAGAAACGAGCATCGTCATCATCCTCCGGCGTCTCCGTCCCCTGAGAACCTTTTAACCAATTCTCGGGAGAAGAGTTCGCGTCGGAGTCTAAAGCGTAGCACGTATAGACTGTTCCCGGTTCTCCACTCATCAATAGTCCTGTGTTGGGAGGAACGATATCTCCTTCCGTATATTGCCAGGGTGTGACAAGAGAACCCTCTTCATCCAACCCGGTGACTGTCGTTGCCGTTACATTCTGAGGCATGGTGAACGCCTTGTTGGAGTAAAAGGTGGCATATCCTTCCTCTGTCTTGATGGGGATATCCGTCATGCGGCGATACAGCCAGACATAACCATCCGCCCCAAAATAGAATCCATCTGTTTTAACGGCGAGATATCTTGTAGAACTGGATTTTGAGAGAGTAAACGTATAGGCGTAGGCCTTCTTTGAGGAGTAATCTGTGAGCGTCCAAAGACTATAAGTCTTATCCTTAGTGTCCGTTTCAGCTAAATCAGTATTTGATTTTTTTGATGGGTCTGCGCCGGTGATATATTTGCTTTCAGAGGTCTGTAGCGTATATATCCCGGTTTTCTCCTTGTGCAACGTGATTTCTTCCGGGCAACCGCTGCCATTCACTTCTCGCTGAATGATGTCTGCGACGGTATCCGTTTCTATACATTCGCGGCGCTTACCCGTAGAGGTGACCTGCCCCATCAAGTAATACTTTGTGTTTCCATAACCAAGAATCAGATAGATGCCTCCATCTACGATATCATTCATCGAGGTTACCTTCTTATAATAAGTGGTTGTAGTGGATACACTTGTGCCAACGGACTGAGTGGTCGCACAAGGGAGCGAGTCTACATCCTTCGAGGAAAAAGACTGTCCGAAGGATAAAGCTGCCATACTAAACGATAGTAACATACAGCACATGGGTTTAAGAAGAAATGGTTTCATAACTTTTGTGATAGTTGATGCCTGCAAAGCTATGAAAAATTTCTAAATATAAAAAAGAGGAATATATTTTTCTACTTAATCTGCCTTACAACACGTTGCACCATCGACTCGCGACCGCCATCCGGACAGTCCCGAATGCGCAAGAACTGCTTCAAACGAGCCTCATTTGAAGTGGCCACAAACGTTTGCCTGAACCGCCGGATTATAGAATGATTTTTATGGCTTATCGTTCTGCACGTATGGGATTGTGAAGGAAATCTTCGTAGGCAAGGCGGATGCCGTCTTCAAGTTCGGTTTTGTACGTCCAACCGAGTTGGGTGGCTTTGCTTACGTCAAGAAGTTTGCGCGGCGTGCCATTCGGCCGTGTGGTGTCCCACTTGATTTTTCCTTCGTAGTCTACAGTTTTGGCGACCAGTTCCGTGAGTGCTTTGATGGTCAATTCCTTGCCCGTACCGGCGTTGACGGTTTCGCTGCCGCTGTAGTTATTCATCAAGAATACGCATAGGTTGGCAAGATCATCCACATAGAGGAATTCACGCAGCGGACTGCCATCACCCCAGCAAGTCACCTCTTTCAGACCTTGCTCCTTGGCTTCGTGGAAGCGGCGGATAAGAGCAGGGAGAA
>CAZXFS010000036.1:0-19926 GCA_964640535.1 uncultured Prevotellamassilia sp.
GGCTCATTCGGGACTTGCACCCGTTAGATAATATGCATGCCGAGCATACCAAAAACGGACACGCCCCGCGGGGGGCATGTCCGTTCCTATTTGTTTTACCTCCCGCTAAAAAACAAGGTACACAAAAGGGGAGCGGGGGTAAAGGGTCACCTATTAGAGCTGGGGACCGGCGGCAACGAGAGCCTGACCGGCGGCATTACCGGTGTACTTCACAAAGTTCTTGATGAAGCGGCCGGCGAGGTCCTTGGCCTTCTCTTCCCATGCGGAAGCGTCGGCGTAGGTGTCGCGGGGGTCGAGGATGTTGGGGTCTACGCCGGGGAGAGCTGTCGGCACGACGAAGTTGAAGAAGGGGATGGTCTTCGTAGCAGCCGTGTCGATAGAGCCGTCGAGGATGGCGTCGATGATACCGCGGGTGTCGCGGATGGAGATACGCTTGCCGGTACCATTCCAACCCGTGTTTACGAGGTAAGCCTTGGCACCGTTCTGCTCCATCTTCTTCACGAGTTCCTGAGCGTACTTTGTGGGGTGCAGTTCGAGGAAGGCCTGACCGAAGCATGCGGAGAAGGTCGGCGTAGGCTCGGTGATACCACGTTCCGTACCGGCGAGCTTAGCGGTGAAGCCGGAGAGGAAGTAGTACTGTGCCTGCTCGGAACTGAGGATAGACACAGGAGGCAATACGCCGAAGGCATCAGCGGAGAGGAAGATAACCTGCTTGGCAGCGGGACCCTTGCTGATGGGCTTCACGATGTTGTTAATGAAGTTGATGGGGTAGCTGACGCGGGTATTCTCGGTGACGCTCTTATCGGCGAAGTCGATCTTGCCGTCGGCGGCTACGGTAACGTTCTCGAGGAGAGCGTTGCGCTTGATGGCACCGTAGATATCGGGCTCGCTTTCCTTGTCGAGGTTGATGACCTTAGCGTAGCAACCACCTTCGTAGTTGAAGACGCCCTGATCGTCCCATCCGTGCTCGTCGTCGCCGATGAGCTTACGCTTCGGGTCGGTGGAGAGGGTGGTCTTACCGGTACCGGAGAGACCGAAGAAGATAGCGGTGCTGGTCTCGTCCATGTTGGTGTTGGCGGAGCAGTGCATGGAAGCGATGCCGCGGAGGGGGTTGTAGTAGTTCATCATGGAGAACATACCCTTCTTCATTTCACCGCCATACCAGGTGTTGATGATGACCTGCTCGCGGCTGGTGATGTTGAATACTACGGCGGTTTCGGAGTTCAGGCCGAGTTCCTTGTAGTTTTCCACCTTAGCCTTGGAGGCGTTGTAGACGATGAAGTCGGGCTGGAAGTTCTTCAGTTCTTCTTCGGAGGGACGGATGAACATGTTGGTCACGAAGTGAGCCTGCCATGCTACTTCCACGATGAAGCGGACAGCCATACGGGTCTCGGCGTTGGCGCCGCAGAAACCGTCGACAACGAAGAGGCGCTTGTTGGAGAGTTCCTTAACGGCGAGATCCTTGACAGCGTTCCAAGCTTCGATAGAAGCGGGTTTGTTGTCGTTCTTGTATTCTTCGCTGGTCCACCATACGGTGTCCTTGGAGTTCTCGTCCATCACGATGAACTTATCCTTGGGAGAACGGCCGGTGTAGATACCCGTCATCACATTGACGGCGCCGAGTTCCGTCACCTGACCCTTTTCGAAGCCTTCGAGGCCGGCTTTGGTCTCTTCTTCGAAAAGCTGCTCATAAGAGGGATTGTGAACAATCTCAGTAGCACCGGTAATACCGTACTTACTTAAATCTAATGTAGCCATAGTTGCTTTTTATTAAACATGAATGATTTATGGATTGCTTATGGATGCCCTTGTGGGAGGGCCTGCGGTGTATATCTCTGCAGCGCTCTGCCGGGATAGTGCACTTCGCGGAGCAAAATTACTAAAAAGATTTTGCCCGCGGTTCTTTTCATGTCTTTTGTTCTAACTCTTAGGGGGTTCTTTGTCGTTTTTTTCAAAAAAACATCACAAGGAAGTATTATCTGACAACTCAGGATAGCAAACCGACAACGCGCACCTCAGCGATTGGAAATCAGCCTCT
Source organism: uncultured Prevotellamassilia sp. (assembly GCA_964640535.1). Classification (GTDB taxonomy): domain Bacteria; phylum Bacteroidota; class Bacteroidia; order Bacteroidales; family Bacteroidaceae; genus Alloprevotella. Next base: position 2,039 of record CAZXFS010000036.1, read on the forward strand.
AAGAAAGACGACGCCGACATAAACAGCGCCGTTCCTCTCGCAGCGGGCAGAACCGATGCGGGAGGAGCGGCGATAGGTTTTTCACCATCAGCGGCGGGACGCCGCGGGTGCTTAGTGGCGCTGGCGACGTACGCTCAGTCCGGAGCTCTTCGATGACGAACCGGAGGACTTGGTCGACTTCTGACTCTTTACTTTTGTTGTTTTGGCGGAGGAGGACGACGACGTCGTGCTGCGGCGCGTGGCCGTCGTCGTGGATCGACGTGTTGCGGCGGTGCGCGTCGTCTTGGCCGACTTATTGGCGGCGGCGATGCTGTCGGCGGCGGCCTTGGCGGCGGCCGTCTTGGCCATGGCTACGGAGTCGCGGCCCCATACACGGTCTTGGAAGTCGTCCATCTCCTTGTCGATGCGTTGCTGCTCGCGCACCATGTCGGAGTCCGTCTTACAATAGTTGGCCAGGATGCGGTCTTGCAAGTTGGTTGTTTTGTAGATATCCCCCTCATAGGCGGCCGACATAAAGAAGTCGTCGGCCGACATGGTGGCGGCGTTGTTGAGGTTGCTGCTCATCAGTGTGAGTTTGCTCAGGTAGGGCGCCACGTCGCTATATTTTATCCAAAACATGGGATACTGCGAGTCGGTACCGCCGAAGTCGTCGTCGCCGCGTTTGAGGACGGGGCAGAGGGCGCTGACGGTGGAGCGGAAGGTGGCCGTATGCTGATCGTAGTATCTGCTGGCTTTGATATAGAAGAGCTTCACCTCGTCGGAGGGGAGGTCGGCATCGTTAACGCGGACGGCATCGCCCTTCTTTTCATAGAAGATGTGATAGCGATCCATGAGGTCGACTACCTTCACGCGGTTACTCTCCGAGAAGTCTTCGTTGCCGTCGAGCTTGTAGTCGTAGGCTTTTATCTTCCCGCTGAGGAGGAGTTTAAAGATATAGGTGAAGAGGTTGCTACGCCCATCCTGCGGTGTGGTGGGATAGTAGAGCACCGCGTTGGCATCCTTCATCAAGTTGAGCGACAGGTATACATCGCGTCGCCAGGTAGCGTCGTCGGGCATCGTCGGCGCTGTGGGGAAGTCGCGATAGGCGGAGCCTTGCGGCGTGGTGTTCTGCTCTTTCTTTTGTGCCTCGGCGCGACGTCGTGCGGGGGGCTGTGCCGTGGCGGCCACGGTCGACAGGCAGAGGAGGAGAAGGAGGATTTGTTTCATTGACGGATATTCTTTTCTATCAGTTTCTATTGAGGACTATCGTGGCCCCGCGAGGGGTCAGTTGATGATGATTTCCATCGACCCTACAAGATGTCGCTCGATGCCGTCGGGGCCGATGGCGCGCACCTTGGAGATGTAGAAGCGCTGTCCGCGGCGCAGGGAGCGGATGAGCTCGCGCTGTGCTTCGGTGAAGTGGGCACCCGCCGACACTTCGGGGCGGGCGTTGCCCATGCGGTCGAAGAAAACGGCCTCAAAGCCCAGGACGCGGAAGGGGATGTCGAGCAGTCCGTCGTCGATGGCGGCGCTGAGTTCCTGCAGGGCGACAGCGGTGGCCTTGGCCATACGTCCCTCGCGGAAGCGGTCGCTGCCGATGGCGATATAGGGCGTGGGGTTGGGGAGCTTGCGCACCTTGAAGGTGGTGGTGGCCAACGTCTGGCTCTTCCCGCCGACAACACCGGTGACGGTGAAAGTGACGTCCTTACCGACAGCGGCGGGGCGTGCCACATACTTGCCGTGGCCCTGTGCGGTGAGCGTACCGCCGGTCATCGTCACGGATATCTTGTCGGAGGAGACGCCGGAGGCGGAGACGCTGATGGGGTTGTTGAACCCGGCATAGAGCACGTTCATCAGGTCGGCGGCCACGGTAGCACCGCTCGGCGGAGCGATGACGTTGTATTTCTGGGTGAAGTTGCGGCGTACGATATCGCCGGCGGCGTTGGGCACCAGGATATATCCCGAGAAGGAATACTCGCCGGGGCTCCCCACGCTGAAGTTGTAACTGCCGTCGCCGCTGATACGTCGGCCGTTGATGTATATCTCGGGGCGTTGTGTGGTGTCGACGGCGGCCATGAAGATGCGGGAGCGGAAGGTCTCGCCGGGGAAGAGGGTGGTGGCCTCCGGCAGCACATAGGCGTTGAGCTCATTGACGCGGATATCCTTCAGGTCGATATTGGCCACCAAGTCGTGGAGCACCTCCGCCTCGGCATTGCGCACGTCGTGTTGCAGTTTGTTGAGCATGGTCACGGCGGCGATGGAGGGCATGGACTCAAACATATATTCCGCCCAGTTTTTTCCGATATTCTCCGGTTTCCGCGGCACGTCGGTGCTCAGGTTGGAGGCGATGATGGCTTGCTGTCGGTGGTCGGTGACGTAACGGAGGATGCGCTCGCGGTAGCTGTTGATGCTTCGGTAGAGCTTTCCGCCCTGCCCTTTCACCGGTGCCAGCATGACGCGGTCGGCGGCCTCGAGGTCTTCTTTGTTGACGATGGCGTAGGGTGTGCCGTCCTTGCCGTCGGCTTTTCGGGCAATGTCCCAGCGCAGCTGCTCGGCGTAGTTATAGAGGGAGTCCGACATGCGCTTCACCTCCATGGCCTTGTCATACCACGGGCGCACCTTGGTAGGGTTGGCTTTGAGCTGAGCCTCCAAGTCTTTATAGATGGCCGCATTCTCCTTGGCCGCGTTGTCGGTGGAGCGGTTCAGACTATCGCCCACCAGGTCGAAGCCCTTGAGGACTTCGTTGGACACGTTGAGTGCCAACATGGCCAGCAAGACGATATACATCAGGTTGATCATCTTCTGGCGCGGCGATACCGGTCTTTTCTTTACTGTCATGTAGTTCGTTCCTTAGCGGCCTTTATTCGTTATTGGCGGCGGGTGCCGTTCCGCGCATATTGACGGTGAGGGCTTGTATCATGCGGCCGTAGACGCCGTTGAGTTCTTCGATTTGCTGTGCCAGCTTGTGGGTCTCGTCGTTGATTTGGTCGATGGTGCCCACCTGCAGGCTGATGCTCTTGAGGTGCAGTTCGTAGACTTTGTTGATGCCGGTAAGCGTGCGGTTGAGGTTTTCCATCTCCTCGCTGTCCTTTGTCAGGCGGGCGCTCTGCTCGTCTACTTTGACGAAGGTATCGGCCAGTGTGCGCAGTTTCTCGATATAGGTCTGTGTAGCCTCCTCCATCTCGGGCGAGAGGACGGCCTGTGCACGCCGCAGCAGTTCGTCGTTGGCGGCGCGGATGATGGCGGCGAGGCGCTGTGCCTCGTTCTCGAAGGGCTGTTCGCCGGCCGGCGTGGCGGCGCTGATGGCGGCCTGCGCGGCGGCTACCGGGTCGGCCGAGGCGACGGGGGCGGCAGCGGGGGCCGCCGTGCCTCCTATGATAATGGTACTTCCGGCCGACGGTGCTGCAGCGATGCCTGCCGCCGGCGCGGGGGCGGCGGCTATCGTCTTGTCGCTGTCGTTGTCGGTCGCTTCGTCGTCGATATCTTCGTTCACTTCGTCGTCTATATCTTCGTTCACTTCGTCGTCGGTTTCTTCGTCGTCGGTTTCTTCGTCGTCAACGAGTCCCAGGCGGGCGGCTATCTCCTCGTCGGTCTCATAGTCCGGCGGCAGTTCGCGCCCATTTTCCGTCTTGTCGAAGGGGCGGTCGAAGGCCGACAGGAAGAATACGACGACCTCCGTCCCCATACCGAGGAAGAGCATGATGTTACCTCCCGGAAGGTGGGTGAGTTTGAAGAGGGCACCGAGGATAACGATGGCGGCGCCCCAGCTATAGGCATAGTTCAGAAACGTCTGTCCGGGGACACTGTCCATCCAGTGCTGCAGGCGAACGACGAAGTTGATTTTGATAGACATGGTGGGGTAGGCAAATTAGGTGGTCAATGGAGGCGCGGCAGGGAGCGACCCTCGCTCTTCGGCGGGAGGCATCCCCGGTGTCGTGGCCCTCGGCGGCAGGGACGGTGGCAGGGCCGCTACTGCTATTGTGCCGGAGTTATTTCTTCTTGGAGGAGGTGGTGGAGCTCACCGTGGTGGCTTTGGAGCGCACGCAGCGGAAGCCGATGTAGGAGCGGGGCTGGTTCTGATATTCCCAGGTGCGCCAGGCGGAGCGGATGAGGGAGAGAGGGTCTTTCCAGGAGCCTCCGCGCACGCTCTTTCGCTTGAGGATATAGGGGTCTTCCTTGGCGGCGGCATAGCGCAGCTCGGGGTTGAGGTCGGCCATGGCGTCGATGCCCGACTCTGTATAGACGGTGCTTGTCCATTCCGCCACATTGCCGGCCATATCGTAGAGGCCGTTGGAGTTGGCACCGTAGATACCCACGCGTGAGGTGATGAGGTTACCGTCTTCGGTGTAGTTGCCCGTGTCGGGCTTGAAGTTGGCATAGAAGCACCCCTTGTCGTTCTTGGAGTCTTCGCCCTGCCAAGGATAGGGGTTACCCTCCTTACCGCGGGCGGCATATTCCCACTCCACCTCTGTCGGGAGGCGGTAGCGCTGTATATAACGTGCCTGCGGTCCCATGCCGCGCAGCAGGTATTCCGTGCGCCAGGCACAGAAGGCCTCCGCCTGCTCCCAGGTGACGCCGACCACGGGGTAGTCATTGTAGGTCGACGAGGAGAAGTAGAGTTTCAGGTAGGTATCGTTCTGGGCGTTGGGGAAGTCGTTGACCCAGCAGGTGGTGTCGGGGTAGACGCGTACGACGTAGGTATTCAGGAAGTCGTAGAGCGACGAGAGGGGTCGCTCGATGGTCTGCCGCACGATATTTCCGTTGTCGTCAACATAGGCGGTATCCTTGGATATCATCACCACCTCGTCGGGGTCTACGCTGCGGTCGGTGTTGAGGTTACGTTCGGCGGGGTCGAGGCGGTATTTGCGCAGGGCGGCTTTCTCGTAGTCAAACACCTCGTAGCGATAGGTGAGCTGTCGGGCGTCGAGCATGACGGTGCCGTCGATGGGGTGTGTCACATAGACGCTGCGGATGGCGCGCTCCTGATCTTCGGTGGGTTTCCGCCAAGGGATGGCCTTCGACCAGTTGAGGTGGGGCGTCACGGGGTCGCCGTTGCGGTCTACCTCTATCTTATAGGTCTCGTCACCGCCATAGCGCGGGTCGGCGAGACGCTCGCGGATGATGCTGTCGCGCACCCACTCCACAAACTGTCGATACATCGAGTTGGTGACCTCCGTCTGGTCCATCCAGAAGCCGTCGACCGAGATATCCTTCTGCGTGTTGTTCATGCCCCAGAGCGAGTCATTGTCGGCAAGGCCCGTCTTGAGGTATCCGCGCTTCACCTCCACCATCCCGTAAGGGGTGGGTTCGTTGAAGGTAGCGGCGCGCGAGCCGGTGACTTCACCTCCGCTCATCATGGCGTGGCTGTTGCCGGAGCAGGCGGTGAGCCAGAGGGTGGAAAACATCACGACCATGGGGCACAAGGCACGCCAGGCGCGGCAAACCGTGGTAATATTGCGATGGATGTATTTCATTCTCTTCGTCTTTATATTCTTTTCAACGAATGTTTTATCTTTTCAACGAGAAGTATTTCACCCGGGAGTATCTCCCGGAGCAATCTATTATATAATGTGTATCTCCGGCCCGCGCGCCGCCGTCGTTCTCCTACAAGAAGCGGACGCTCTTATGCCGGTTCTTTCCTTTCTTTCCGAGGTTGAGGTCCAGGCGATAGCCCAGTGTCACCTCGTGCTGTCCGCTCTCCAATCCAAGGCCGGAGGTGAAGGCCTCGTAGGAATAGCTCATGTCGATGCCGTGGAAGGTGCCGCCGAAGAAAAGCGCCACGCTGCGCTGCGGACTGTAGTTGGCGCCGCCGTAGAGGCGTTTCTTGTCGTTGCTGTAGATGAGGCGGGCGGTGATGTCGGCGCGCAGGTCGCTCCCGTCATAACGCAGGAGGACAGACGGTGCTATGGTTAATAACGGAAGACGGGTGCGTATATTGTATCCCGCCAATAAATTGTAGTAGGACTTCACGTGCAGCTCGTTGGTCTCCCCCAGAAGGATGACGGGCGCCGTGAGGTGCTGGGCCGAGAGCCCCACATACCAAGGGCCGCGGGCGTAGCGCAGACCGGCGGTGGCGTCAAACTTGGAGCCGCTGACGGAGGACGCGGGGAAGGCGGCGTCGCCGCTGTCCTCGAGGTCGGCCTTTGCGCCGTCAACGCTCTCGTTGAGCATATCGGCCTCGGCGCCGATGGCCAACACGCCGCCGAAGAGGCGCAGGTGGTAGGCATACTGCAAACTGAAGCGCTGATGGGCAAAGACGCCGATGTTGTCGTTCTGGAAGACGACGCCGACGCCATGGCGCGTCTTACCCAGGCGGAAAGCCATATCGGCGCCGGCATACATCGTGCCTCCGGCGTCGTCGAAGCCGGAGGCGTGCGACTGATAGGCGGCGGTGATGTTCAGTTGGTCGGCGCGCCCGGCCGCCGCGGGGTTATACTGTGGCTCCAGTTGCCAGTAGTGGAGAAAGGCGGGGTCCTGCTGTGCTTGAACGGCCGACGCCATGACGCCGATGGCCAGCAGCATCCCGATGCGCCGCCGGGCATGCCGCCACGCGCCGACCGCTGCAGGGCCGACGTTTCTCAAAGAAAGGGAGGGGGGGAGATGCATCATGGGGCGTATCAAAAAGGGCGGCAACATAGCTGCTGTGGCGCAAAGTTATAAAGTTTTTCCGAAAAGGGAACATCCCATACGGAAATCTGTCTCTCCCTCTTTCTTTCGCCGTTCCCTCCCTCGTCTCGTCCTTCCACCGTTTCCCGAAGAAAAAAACTTGACATGCCGAAAGCGGACGAGAGGAGCGGACGCGCCGGAGAGGTGGCGACTCGGCGCGGCGGAGAAGGGCGTTCCGCCGCGCCGATACGAGCAGCGCGCCCGTCGGAGAGCTTCCGGCGGGCGCGCACGCTGTTATCGGGGAGGGGGCGTCACCTTTCCGCGGAGACGCGGCGGCGGGGCTTCCGTCCTTACTTATTCAGTTTCCATGTGGCACCGTCCTTGGTGTCCTTCACCTCAAAGCCGAGGGCGGCGAGGCGGTCGCGTATCTCGTCGCTCGTGGCCCAATCCTTGGCGGCCTTGGCCTTGGCACGCAGGTCGAGGAGCAGGTCGATGGCGCCGCCGAAGCTCGTCTCGCGCTCGGCATTGCCGCCCTCTTCCTCGCGGAGTCCCAGGATGTCGAAGGCAAAAGTGCGCATCACGCGGCGCAGGGCGTCGAGGCCCTCGGCGGTGATGGTCTGCTTGTGGTCAACGAGCTGGTTGACGGTGCGACAGGCGTCGAAGAGGTGGCTGATGACGATGGGCGAGTTGAAGTCGTCGTCCATGGCCTCGTAGCACTTCTTGGCCACCTCGTCGGCATAGTCGGTGCCCAGGGCGCCGGCGGCCTCGGGGGTGATGCGCTCCAACTGGCGGATGGCGTCCATCAGTCGCTCCAGTCCCTTCGTGGAGGCCTGGAGGGCTTCGTTGGAGAAGTCTACCGTGGAGCGGTAGTGGGCCTGCAGGATGAAGAAGCGGATGGTCATCGGCGAGTAGGCCTGTTCGAGGAGCTCATGCTGCCCGGTGAAGAACTGGTCGAGCGTGATGAAGTTGTTGTAGCTCTTGCCCATCTTGCGCCCGGCGATGGTGATCATATTGTTGTGCATCCAGTATTTCACCATCTGGTCGCCCTGTGAGGCCACGGCCTGGGCTATCTCGCACTCGTGGTGGGGGAAGATGAGGTCCATTCCTCCGCCGTGGATGTCGAAGTGGTTGCCGAGATACTTGCGGCCCATGGCGGTGCACTCGCAGTGCCATCCGGGGAAGCCGTCGCTCCACGGTGAGGGCCAGCGCATGATGTGCTCGGGCTGTGCCTTCTTCCACAGGGCGAAGTCCACCTGGTGGCGCTTCTCGCCCACGCCGTCGAGCTCGCGGCTGGCATCGCGCACGTCGTCGAGGTTGCGGCCGGAGAGGACGCCGTAGTGATGGTCATGGTTGTACTTCTCCACATCGAAATAGACAGAGCCGTTCGACACGTAGGCGTAGCCGTTGTCGAGGATTTGCTTCACCAGTTCCTCCTGCTCGATGATGTGGCCCGTGGCGTGCGGTTCTATGCTGGGGGGCAGGACGTTGAGGCGTCCCATGGCGGCATTGAAACGGTTGGTATAGTATTGTGCTATCTCCATCGGCTCGAGCTGTTCGAGGCGTGCCTTCTTGGCAATCTTGTCTTCGCCCTCGTCGGCGTCGTGCTCCAGGTGACCCACATCGGTGATGTTGCGCACGTAGCGCACCTTATATCCCAGGTGCTTCAGATAGCGAAACACGAGGTCGAAGGTGATGGCGGGACGGGCGTGTCCCAGATGGGCGTCACCATAGACGGTGGGGCCGCAGACATACATGCCCACGTGTTCCGGATGGACGGGGACGAACGCTTCCTTCTTACGGGTCAGCGTATTGTAGAGATGGAGTTGATGTTGCATGACGCTATATATATATTATATAAGGTGGGGCCCCGTCGATGGGAGGAGCGTCCACCGTTCTTTTCGGGGGCAAAATTAGCAAATTATCGGTGCGCCGCCAAATATCCGTTTGTCAGACAGTCTTCCCTCCCCTACCGACGCGAGCCACCGCCCCGCCGACAGGGGCAGGGACGATGGCTCGCATCGGTAGACAGGATGGGGTCACTCCGCGTCGCGCCACTCCCGGTAGGGATATTGTCGGAGGGAGGAGTTGTAGTAGCGCCGGTCACCGGTGACCTCACGTCCCAGGAAGGGCGGACGCTCGTAGGCCTCATCGGGAGCGCCGAGCTCCACCTCGGCGACGACGAGGCCGGCATTGTCGCCAAAGAACTCGTCGACCTCGAAGGTGTGGCGCCCCACGGGCACCAGCCAGCGCGTCTTGTCGATGACGCCGGGCTCGCAGAGGCGGAGCAGTGCGAGCGCTTCGTCGCGGGTGATGGCTTTCTCAAACTCATAGCGCGACAGGCCGCCGTCGAGTGAGGGCCCCTTGATGGTAAGGAAACCGCTGTCGTCGCGCAGGCGCACCCGGACGGTGCGGCCGCGGCCGCTGCAGATGTACCCTTGCACGATGTGGCTATGAGATGTGGCGAGCGATTGGTAGTCGCCCACGACGAGAAACTTGCGTTCTATCTCCAGTGCCATTAGCCGGCGATGACATAATAACCGATGAGAACCAGCACCATCAGGGCGATGAGTCCGATGAAGATACCGTTAATCACGCGGCGCGCCTGCCGTGCCTCACGGGCGCGTCGGGCGGCGATTTTTGCTTTATGCTTTACGTTCATGGTGTATGTAGGTTTTCGGGGCATACGGGATGCCCCGGGATGAATAGGCGCTGTTATGACTGCTCTTCCTGTTCGGAGAACTCCATCAGGTAGGCTTTGATGAAACCGTCGATCTTGCCGTCCATCACGCCACCGACGTCGCTCGTCTGGTAGCCGGTGCGATGGTCCTTGACGCGGCGGTCGTCGAAGACGTAGCTGCGTATCTGGCTACCCCACTCTATCTTCTTCTTGCCGGCCTCTATCTTGGCCTGCGCGGCGCGGCGCTTCTGCAGGGCGCGGTCGTAGAGCTGCGAGCGGAGCAGGCGCATGGCGTTCTCGCGGTTCTCGAGCTGCTTGCGGCTCTCGGTGTTCTCGATGAGGATTTCTTCTTCCTCGCCGGTGTCGGGGTCTTTATACTGATAGCGCAGGCGGACACCCGTCTCCACCTTGTTGACATTCTGTCCGCCGGCACCACCGGAGCGGAAGAGGTCCCAGCTTATCTTGGAGGGGTCGACATAAACCTCGATGGTGTCGTCGACGAGCGGCGTGACGAAGACGGAGGCGAACGATGTCATGCGCTTGCCCTGGGCGTTGTAGGGCGACACGCGCACCAGGCGGTGCACGCCGTTCTCGCTCTTAAGGTAGCCGTAGGCGTAGTCGCCTTCTATCTCCATCGTCACTGTCTTGATGCCGGCCTCGTCGCCGTCTTGCAGGTTGGAGATGGTGACCTTGTAGCCCTCGGCCTCGGCATAGCGCATATACATTCGCATGAGCATGGAGGCCCAGTCTTGGCTCTCGGTGCCGCCGGCGCCGGAGTTGATCTTCAGGACGCAGGCCATCACGTCTTCCTCTTGGCGGAGCATATTCTTGAGTTCGAGCTCTTCAAGGGCGGCGACGGTCTTGGCATAGGCCTCATCGACCTCTTCTTCGGTGACCATCTCGTCTTTGTAGAAGTCGAAGGCCAGTTCGAGCTCGTCGGCCAACAACTTCACGCCCTTGTAGCCTTCAATCCATTTCTCCAGTCCTTTGACTTTCTTCATCTGCTCCTCGGCGCGCTTGGCATCGTCCCAGAAGCCGGGGGCCTGCGTGCGCAGCTGTTCTTCTTCCAGCTGCACCACCTTGGTGTCGATGTCGAGATAGCGGTGGAGAGCTTCCACGCGTTCCTTCGTTTCCTTGAGTTGTTCAGCGGTGATCATTCGTTGGTTGTTGTGTTTTGTGTTGAAGCCGAATAGTCGCTCTCCGCCTCGGCATAGAGGCGGTCGATGGCGGCGGCATAATGTTCGTAGACCACGCGGCGGCGCACCTTGAGGGTGTTCGTCAGCTCGCCGTTGGCCACAGAGAAGGGCGTCGGCAAGAGGAGGAAGCGCTTCACCCGCTCATAATGTGCCAGCCCCTGCAACAGCATGTCAATGCGCTGCGCCAACATACTGTTGATGGTGGGGTCGGCACACAGGGCTTCGTTGCTGTCAACGGTGATGCCCTGCGACTCGGCATACTTGCGCAGCAGGGGGAACGAGGGCACGATGAGGGCGGCGACGAACTTGCGGCGGTCGGCCACGATGACGGCTTGTTCGAAATACTTGTCGATGACCAGCTTCGACTCGATGCATTGCGGCGCGATATACTTGCCGTTCGAGGTCTTGAAGAGGTCTTTGATACGCTCGGTGAGGAAGAGCTCGCCGTCCTTCAGATAGCCGGCATCGCCGGTATGAAACCAGCCGTCGGCGTCGATGGCTTGCTTGGTGGCGCTCTCCTTTTTATAATAGCCCGGCGTGATGGTCTTGCCTCGGAGCAAGATTTCATTGTTCTCGCCCAGCTTGATTTCCAGTCCGTCAATCAGGCGTCCTACGGAGCCCAGCGTATTGACGACGCCGCCATGGTCGCACGATACGGTGGCGGTGGATTCCGTCAGGCCGTAGCCCACAATCATATTGATGCCGGCGGCATGGACAAAGCGCTCCACGTCGGGTGATACAGCGGCACCGGCAGTGGGGAAGAAGTTGGCGTTCTCCAGTCCCAACGTGCGGCGCAGCGCCTTGATGACGGTGCGGTTGTAGAGGGCATACTTTGCTCCCAGCCACTTCGGCAGAGGGAGGCCCTTGGAGAGGTAGTCCGTCCAGCAGCGCTCGCCCGTCTCGATGGCCCCGCGTATCAGGCGGCGCTCCACGTAGGAGCTGTTTTCCAGTTTCTCGAGGACGCCCTGATAGACCTTCTCCCAGAAACGCGGCACGCTGCTCATGCACGTGGGGTGCACCTCGCGCAGCGAGCGCAGGACGTCGGCGGGCCGCAGGTTGATGGCCAGGCGAGCGCCCTCGGCCAGACAGAGATACGACCAGGCCCGCTCAAAGACGTGGGTGAAGGGCAGGAAATTGAGGATGACGTCGCGCTCGGAGAGCGTCAGGACGGCGTCGTTGACGCGGATGCCCTCGTGATACATACCATAGGTGAGGATGACGCCCTTGCTGTCGCCCGTCGTACCGCTGGTGTAGAGGATATTCGCCACGTCGTCGAAGGTGGCGGCGGCCATGCGCTGCTCCACGGCGAGGAGCTCGTCAGGTGTGAGGGCATCGGCGGCGGGCAGCCACTCGTCGAAATAGGCAGAGATATGGTCGTGCGGGCGACGTTTCACCCGGCGGTCGAAGATGACGATGCGCTCCAGGTGATGGCAGAGAGCCGCCACGTCGAGGATGGTATCGTACTGTTCCTGCTCGCCGACGAAGAGGTAGCGCACCTCGGCGTCGTTCATCATATAGGTCACCTGTGCGCCACTGCTGGTGGCGTAGAAGGGGATGGTGACGGCACGGATGCCATAGGCCCCGAAGTCAACATAGAGACTCTCGGGCTTGTTCTGCGAGAAGACGGCGATGTTTTCCTGCACGCCGACATTCATGCGCAGCAGGGCGACAGAGGCGCGGCGCACCATCGCCGAGAAGGTGTCCCACGACACAGGCTGCCAGCTGTCGCGCGCATAGTCGCGCCACATCAGCGCGGTGCGGCGGCCGTAAGCCTTGGCCTGCTCATGGATGAGTTGGGATAGATGACAATTGTTCAGCATACTTTGCGGGTACCTACCGGAGAAGCGAGAGCGTTCCCGGCGGTCTGAATGTAGAGGGCGGTTCCAACGAACGGGCGCTCGGTTTCCCGGAGAGAGAGGAGCCTCGTCGACGCCGTCTCCGGATGGCCGGAAGGCGACACCGACCCGTTTTAGAACCACCCTACAAAGGTACTGATATATTTTGAGATATTACTGTCCCGCCAAACTTTTTGAGCGGCCGTAAGGGATAGGGCGGAGGCTCTCCGCCGTTCCCGGGTTTCCGCTTTTTTCCTAACTTTGCAGGGACAACCTCTTCCCTCACGGGAAAAAACATCTTTCCCATCTATGCAAACCATCCTCTCCGACGTCATCGCCCTGCTCCGGCAGCTCATCGCCACGTCTTCCATCAGTCGCGAAGAGGGCGCCGCCGCCGATATCTTCGCCGCCTTCGCCGAGGGCCACGGCCTCCGGCCGCAGCGTCACGGCAACAACATCCTGTGCTGCGGGCCACAGCGCGACGACCGCCCCACTCTTCTCCTCAATGCCCATATCGACACGGTGCGCCCCGTCGACGGCTGGCAGCGCGACCCCTTCACGCCCCTCGTCGAGGGCGACCGTCTCTACGGACTGGGCAGCAACGACTGCGGCGGCGGCCTCATGGCGCTCCTCGCCGCCTATACGCTGCTCCGCGAGCGGGAGACGCTGCCGTGGAACCTCGTCTTCCTGGCGTCCTGCGAGGAAGAGGTGTCGGGACGCGGGGGCATCGAGAGCGTACTCCCGTTCCTGCCGCCCATCGACTGTGCCATCGTCGGGGAGCCCACGGGGATGCATCCCGCCATCGCCGAGAAGGGACTGATGGTGCTCGACGTCACCGCCCACGGCCGCGCCGGGCACGCCGCCCGCAACGAGGGCGACAACGCCATCTACCACGCCCTCGACGACATCGCGTGGCTGCGCGGACACTCCTTTGAGCGCGTCTCGCCCCTGCTGGGCGCTGTCAAGACGAGCGTCACCATCGTTCACGCCGGTACGCAGCACAATGTGGTGCCCGACCGCTGCGAGTTTGTCGTCGACGTACGCTCCAACGAGTGCTACTCCAACGCCGAGCTCCTCGACTACCTCGCCGCCCACCTCTCCTCGGAGGTTCACGCGCGCTCCACGCGCCTCAACTCGTCGTCGATAGCCGCCGACCATCCCCTGGTGCGCCGCGCCGTGGCCCTCGGCGGCCGCCCCTTCGGGTCGCCGACGCTCAGCGACCAGGCCCTCATGCCGTGGCCCTCGCTCAAGATGGGCCCCGGCGACTCCGCCCGCTCCCACACCGCCGACGAATATATCTGCCTCAGCGAAATCCGCGATGCCGTAGAGCGCTATCTGCACATCATCGGCGAGGAGGCGTAACGACGAGCCGTGCGCGTAACTCCTATTATGTGTCACCTATTATAAGAGGGAGAAGACGCCACAGACAGAAATAAATAGCTACCTTTGCAGGCCAAAACGAAAACTACGCGTCATGCTTGAAATAAAAAACTTACACGCTTACGCTGAAGGGAAGGAAATTCTCAAAGGCGTAGACCTCACCATCCGCGACGGGGAGGTTCATGTTCTCATGGGTCCCAACGGCTCCGGCAAGAGCACGCTGAGCAATGTGCTCGTGGGCAACCCTAAGTTTGAAGTCACCGAGGGCTCCATCACCTTCAACGGGAAAGACCTCTTGGCCCTTTCGGCAGAAGACCGCGCCCACGAGGGCATCTTCATGTCGTTTCAGAGTCCGACGGAGATTCCCGGCGTCTCGATGACCAACTTCATGCGTGCCGCCATCAACGCCAAGCGCAAATATTTCGGGCAAGACCCCATCCCCGCCGGGGAGTTCCTCAAGCTCCTCAAGGAGAAGCGGCAGATGGTGGGCCTCGACGCGCACTTCATGAGCCGCGGCGTCAACGAAGGATTCAGCGGCGGTGAGCGCAAGCGCAACGAAATCTTCCAGATGGCCGTCCTCGAGCCCTCCTTCAGCATCCTCGACGAGACCGACTCCGGCCTCGACGTCGATGCCCTGCGCATCGTGGCCGAGGGCTTCAACCTGCTGCGCTCCCCGCGCACCAGTGCGATGGTCATCACCCACTACCAGCGTATGCTCGACTACCTCAAGCCCGACTTTGTGCACGTCCTCGTCAATGGGCGCATCGTCAAGGACGGCGACGCTGCCCTGGGCTACGCCATCGAGGAGCGCGGCTTCGACTGGATAAAGAACGAGCTGAAAGAAGAGGGTAGCCATGAGTAGCGTGCAGCAATATATTGATTTGTTTCGCAGCGAGCGCGCCCTCATCGACGCCGGCGCCCCCGACGCGGTCAACGCCTGCCGCGACGCTGCGGCGAAAGCCCTGGTGCATCACGGTCTGCCGACGACGCGGACGGAACGCTATAAATACTGCGACGTGGAAGGCGCCTTTGCCCCCAACTACGGTCTCAACCTGCGCCGCACCGTCGCCGTCGACAACCCCTACAGTGCCTACCGCTGCGCCGTGCCCAATCTGAGCACGTCGCTCCACTACGTCCTCAACGACACCCCCGTCATCGACGCCACACAGTCGGCGCCACTCCCCGAGGGCGTCGAAGTAATGACATTCGCCGAGGCGGCACGCCGCCGACCGGAGTGTCTCGCCGCCTACTACCACCGCGCCGCCGGCCGCGACTACGACGGCATCACGGCGCTCAACACGATGCTGGTGCAGGACGGCATCTTCGTCTACCTGCCGGCACAGACGCGCCTGACGCAACCCTTGCAACTGGTCAACATCTCCACCGCCGCGCAACCGCTGCTCGCCAACCGTCGCCTCCTCGTCATCGCCGAAGAGGGGGCTGCCGGGGCCCTGCTTCTCTGCGACCACACGGTGGGAACGACGGACTATCTCACCACGCAGGTGGTGGAGGTCTTTGCCGCCGCCGGCGCCTCCATCGACCTCTACGGCGTAGAGGAGACATCGGCCCACAACACCCGCTTCTGCCAGTGCTACATAGAGCAGCAGGAGAACAGTCGTGTCACCTACAACGGTATCACCCTCAACGGGGGACGCAGCCGCCACACCATGGACGTACGCCTGCTGGGGCCGGGGGCGTCGATAGAGGCCAACGGGGCCGTCGTCGGCGACGACAGCCAGCAGGTGGACTGCAACCTGCTCATCGACCACCGGGCACCGCACTGCCAGAGCGACCTCCTCTATAAATATGTGCTCAACGGCGCAAGCGTCGGCGCCTTTGCCGGAAAGGTGCTCGTGCGCCAAGAGGCGCAACAGACCACCTCGCAACAGACCAATGCCAACCTGTGCGCCACGCCGACGGCCCATGCCTACTCGCAGCCCATGCTCGAGATCTATGCCGACGACGTGAAGTGTAACCACGGATCGAGCATCGGCAAGCTCGACGAGACCGCCCTCTTCTATATGCGTCAGCGCGGCATCCCCGCCGGGGAGGCCCGTCTGCTGTTGCAACACGCCTTTGTCAACGAAGTACTGCGCCGCGTGGCCATCGACCACCTGCGCGACCGTCTCTCCCAACTGGTGGAACAACGCTTCCGCGGACAGCTCTCGCGCTGCCGCGACTGTTCTCTCTGCCACTCCTGAGAGGTATTTTCCTTCTTAACGCAACCTCCCCATGTCCGTTTCCTACGATATCGCCGCCGTGCGCCGCGACTTCCCCATTCTGGAGAAGGAAGTCTACGGTCGCCCCCTCGTCTACCTCGACAACGCCGCCACCACGCAGAAGCCGCGGTGTGTCGTCGATGCCATCACCGACGAATACTACAACCTCAACGCCAACGTACACCGCGGCGTACACTATCTCTCACAGCAAGCCACCGACCTCCACGAGGGAGCTCGCGAGCGCGTGCGCCGCTTCATCAACGCCCGCTCCACGGCAGAAATCCTCTTCACCCGCGGCACCACGGAGAGTCTCAACCTGGTGGCCACCAGTTTCGGGCAGGCCTTCCTACACGAGGGCGACGAGGTCATCCTCACCGTCATGGAGCACCACAGCGACATCGTGCCCTGGCAACTGCTCCGCGAGCGACAGGGCATCGTCATCAAGGTCATCCCCATGGACGATGCCGGCAACCTGGACCTCTGCGCCTATGCCGACCTCTTCACCGAGCGCACGCGCCTGGTATGCGCCGCCCATGTAAGCAACGTCTTGGGCACCGTCAACCCCGTCTGCCGCATGGCGCAAATCGCCCACGCCCACGGCGCCTACTTCCTCGTCGACGCAGCACAGAGCGTGCCCCATCAACCCGTCGACGTACAGCTCCTCGACTGCGACTTTCTGGCCTTCAGCGGCCACAAGATATACGGGCCTACGGGCGTCGGCGTCCTCTACGGACGTGAGGAGATCCTCGAGAAGATGCCGCCCTATCAGGGAGGTGGCGAGATGATATCGCGCGTCAGCTTTGAGAAAACGACCTACGAGCGACTGCCTTATAAGTTTGAGGCGGGAACGCCCGACTACGTAGGGACGCACGCCCTGGCGGTGGCCCTCGACTATGTCGATGCCATCGGCATGGAGAATATCGCCGAGCACGAGCGCCGGCTGACGGCCTACGCCATGGAGCGTATGTCGACCCTCCGCGACATCCACCTCTATGGCACCGCCGACGTCAAGGACGCCGTCATCGCCTTCAACGTGGGTAATATCCACCCCCTCGACCTCGGCACCCTCCTCGACCGCCTGGGCATCGCCATCCGCACGGGACACCACTGTGCACAGCCCCTCATGGCGCGCTGCGGCGTGGAAGGCATGGCCCGCGCCTCCTTCGCCCTCTACAACACCACCGACGAAGTCGACGCACTGGTGGAAGGCATCGAGCGCGTCAGCAAGATGTTCTAAGGGCCGCCGTCCCCCCATCTCCCCACCATCTATCAGGGCGACCTTCCCGCCAAGGTCGCCCTGCTTCCGTTTCTACAGAGCCCTGTCAAGGGCCACCCCTCGCGGTACCGGATGTTTCACCCCTATCCCCCTTCAATAGTTATGCCCCATCTCCTCTCCCACTACAACAGCGCCGGCCTCCTCGAAGCCGGTGTCGACGAAGCCGGCCGCGGTTGCCTGGCGGGCAGCGTCTATGCCGCCGCCGTCATCCTGCCCCCCGACTATGTCAACGACGCCCTCAACGACTCCAAGCAACTGACGCCACGCCGCCGCTACGCCCTGCGCAGCGAGATAGAGCGCGACGCCATCGCCTGGGCCGTAGCGACGGCCTCGGCCCGGGAAATCGACGACATCAACATCCTCAACGCCAGCATCCTGGCCATGCACCGCGCCCTCGATGCCCTCAAGCGCCGCCCGGAGTTCATCATCGTCGACGGCAACCGCTTCAAGCCCTACCACGACGTCCCCGCCGAGACCATCGTCAAGGGCGACGGGAAATACCTCGCCATCGCCGCCGCCAGCATCCTTGCCAAGACCTACCGCGACGACGAGATGCTGCGCCTCAGTCGGGAATACCCTGCCTACGGATGGGAACGCAATGCCGGCTATCCCACCCGCGCCCACCGCGAAGCCATCCGCCGGTATGGCATCTCCCCCTACCACCGCCGCACCTTCCGCTTGCTGCCCGACGAGGAGTAAGAAATCCGCCAAATCACGTAA
>CAZXFS010000037.1:0-17759 GCA_964640535.1 uncultured Prevotellamassilia sp.
GGAGAAGTTTCAACAAGTCCGGGACTTGTTCCGACGCGGCGCGTGCTCTTTTTTTCTTCGTCGGGCGGTGACACTTCTTAACAATTGGCGGAGAGCCGCCGTAGCCGGAAAACTTCGTTTCTCCTCCGTTTCTATACAAACAAAAGTGAAAACGAGAGAACAGAATCCTAATTTGTCGAAAATTAAAGGTGCAAAAGTGTGTCTTTTTGTACGATTCCGTCTCATTTTCACCGTCGGAATGGCATTTACCCCCCGTTTCCACTACTTTTTCCGTGTCAATATTTTTCTGCAAAATCCGACTCGTTACAAAATATATTTCCCAAAAAATCGCCGGATAGTACTATCGTTACAAAAAACGACGGGAAAGACGGAGCAAAGGCCGGACGGAAGCACGCGGCGGCAAAGAGGGGAAAGAAGGAAATACCGGCGGAGAGGCCGACAGGGCATTTCTCCCTCACCGCCGCCCCCGGAAGCAGAAAAACCGGGCGGCATGCTTTCCCACTCCGCGCGCTTGCACTACCTTTGCAGAAAAGAAGTATTCAACAGCCGCCTATGACAGAAAACACAACGATTCGATGGGGATTTATCGGCTGCGGAGAGGTCACCGAGAAAAAGAGCGGCCCGGCCTTCTCGGCCGTGCCGGGATCGAGCGTGGTGGCCGTCATGAGCCGCAGCAAAGAGAAAGCCCGCTCCTACGCCGAGCGACACCATATCCCGCGGTGGTATAACGACGCACAGCAGTTGGTGGACGACCCCGACGTGAACGCCGTCTACATCGCCACGCCCCCCTCCACCCACGCCACCTATGCCATCATGGCGATGAAGAGCGGGAAGGCCGTGTATATCGAGAAGCCCATGGCCTCCAACTATGAGGACTGCTGCCGCATCAACCGCATTGCCGAGAAGACACACGTGCCCTGCTTCGTGGCCTACTACCGCCGCTATCTCCCCTACTTCCAAAAGGTGAAGGAACTGGTGAACAACGGTTCTATCGGCAATGTCATCAACGTACAAATCCGCTTCGCCGTCCCGCCACGCGACTTGGACTATAACAGTACCAACCTGCCCTGGCGCGTACAACCGGACATTGCCGGCGGCGGGTATTTCTACGACCTGGCCCCCCACCAGATAGACTTGCTCCAACAGATGTTTGGCCCCATCATCGAGGCCGAGGGCTATCGCGCCAACCGCGGCGGCCTCTATGCCACCGAGGACACCGTCAGCGCTTGTTTCCGCTTTGCCGACGGCCTGCCGGGCTCCGGCTCGTGGTGCTTTGTGGGGCACGAGAGTGCCAAGGAGGACTGCATAGAGATTATCGGCGACAAGGGACTGCTGAGCTTCTCCGTGTTTACCTACACTCCCATCGTGCTGCACACCGAAAAGGGCCGCGAGGAAATTACCCTCTCCAACCCTCCTTATGTACAATTGCCCCTCATACGGCTTGTCGTGGAGCATCTGCAGGACAAGGCCATCTGCCACTGCGACAACATCAGCGCAACCTCTGTCAACTGGGTGGTAGACCGTATCTTGGGTAAAATCTAAGCATATCCGACAACGACGGAGAGAAAAACATACCGAGAGACGCCTCGACAACGAAGAAAAAAGAATGACCATAAGGGTAGAAACCATACACCAATGGATAGGGAAGTGGTTCGTCATCGCCGTAATAGGAGGGATGACGAGCGGGAATGTGATGGGCGCCACACCGGAGCGGGAGACAGAAACGGCGGATACAACGTTGCAGCACGTGAACGCCGAACCGACGACAGACGACATCGCCCCGACATCCGTAAGAGGCAACTACAAAGAACGCCTCAAGCGGACGGGAAACTGGCTGAAACGCTTCATCCGCAGCTTCGACGCCTACGACACCGACTATATCTCGCCCAACTACGACAACTATACGGCGATGGTGCAGAACACGAATTTCTACCAAATCTACTTCATGAAGGGCACCGACGACGAGGGATACAGTCAGACGCTGCAGATGGCGCCCTCACCGAGTTTCAAGGTGGGGCCCTACTTCGGATGGCGCTGGATATTCCTGGGATATACCTTCGACATCATCCACCCACAGTCGGCAGTAAAGAGTACGGAGTTTAACCTGAGCCTTTACAGCAGTATGCTGGGGGTAGACCTCGTCTACACCAACAACTCGGGCGACTTCACCCTGCGCCGTGCCAACGGCTTCGACGAGACGGCGGCCACCCGGGTGCGCGGCACGGAGTTCTCCGGCCTCGACGCCTATGCCCTCGATATCAATGTCTACTATGTCTTCAACCACCGACACTTCTCCTACCCCGCCGCCTATGCCCAGAGCACGGTACAGCGCAAGAGCTGCGGGTCGTGGATGCTTGGACTGGGATTTACCAAGCAACGCATCAACTTCGACTATAGCCGACTGCCGCAGGAACTACTCGTGACGCCGACGGAGGGGGACGGTACGACAAAGGGGCTCATCGACGAACTGAAAATCAACAAAATCAACTACCACAGCTTCAACGTCAGCGGCGGCTACGCCTACAACTGGGTGTTTGCCCGCAACTGCCTCTTCTCCCTCTCCCTCATGCCGGCCATCGGCTTCAAGCAGGCCCACGGCGAACAGTTGCGCGGCGAAGATATCTGGCTGAACATGAAGAACCTGAAGTTTGACTTTCTGGGACGCTCCGGACTGGTATGGAACAATACACACTACTTTGCCGGCGCCTCTCTCGTCACGCATCTCTACGACTATCAGAAGAACACCTACAACGTGCGCAACTTGATTACCTATGTCAACATCTACGCCGGCCTCACCTTTGGCCGCAAGAAACAATATCGGAATCGCTGAATCCGCCACAGTCCCCCACCTATGACAGACGTCCTCTCCTCTGCTCCCATCGAGGAGCACCCGCTGCGCCCCTTCCTCCCCGTCGGTGGCCGCGTGCTGCTACTGGGGAGCTTCCCGCCCCCCGTGACACGATGGTGTATGCACTTCTTCTACCCCAACTACCAAAACGATATGTGGCGGATCATCGGCTACCTCTTTAAGGGCGACCGCCTGGCCTTCGTCGACAGCGAACACAAGACGTACCGCCTGGAGACGCTCCGGCAGTTTCTGGAAGAGACCGGTCTGGCCTTCTACGACACGGCATGCGCCGTGCGACGCCTCAAAGCCAACGCGTCCGACAAATACCTCGAAGTGGTGAAACAGACAGACATCGCCGCCCTCCTCCAACAGATGCCGCTCTGCCACGCCATCGCCACCACCGGGCAGAAAGCCGCCGAGACCCTCGGCGAACGCCTCGGCGTAACGCCACCCGCCGTAGGACACGTCGTCGAGACGCAATGGGCCGGACGACAATTGCGCTTCTACCGAATGCCGAGCAGCAGCCGCGCCTATCCCATCGCTCTGGAGAAAAAGGCGGCCGTCTATCACACCCTCTTCCGGGCTGAAGGTATTCTCCCTTAAAATTCCCGCCCCATGACACTTGCAGAGAAATACAAAGCCGTATTGGACTACTTCCAACAGACCATGGAGTCGACGGAGACGGAACTCCACTACTCCACCCCCTTCGAACTGCTGGTGGCGGTGGTGCTCTCGGCACAATGTACCGACAAACGCATCAATCAGGTGACGCCGCGCCTCTTCCACGACTATCCCACACCGGAAGCCCTCGCCCACGCCACGCCGGAAGTTATCTACGAATATATCAAAAGCGTGAGCTACCCCAACAACAAGGCCCGTCACCTGGTGGCACTGGGGAAGACGTTGGTAGACGCCTTTGGCGGGGAGGTACCGTCGACGCTCGAGGAACTGACGACGATACCCGGCGTGGGACGCAAGACGGCCAATGTCATCCTGGCGGTCATCTTCGGAAAGGCGGCACTGGCCGTCGACACCCATGTGTACCGCGTCAGTCACCGCCTGCGATTGGTGCCGGCCGGATGCAACACCCCCTATCGCGTAGAGATGGCCCTGAAACGTCATATCCCGGAACAGCTGGTGGCCGCCTCCCACTACTGGCTGCTGCTACACGGCCGCTACACCTGTACCGCCCGCGCCCCCAAATGCCACCGCTGCGGACTGGCAGCCCTCTGCAGCAGTCCCGACAAGATACAGCCCCACAGAACGACGAAAAGCGACGCGTAAGGATACGCATCGCTTTTCGTCGTTCTTATAAAAATCGGGAACTGTCTTATCCACGCACCGGAGAGGGCAACAAGCGAGCCATCTGCTGCTGCAACTCTTGTGCTTTTTGACCGGCCACCTCGGCGAAACGCTCCGTCGAGTCGGCATAGATGATGCCACGCGACGAGTTGACCAGAAGACCGCAGTCTTTTGTCATACCATACTTACATACCTCCTCCAGCGAACCGCCTTGAGCGCCGACGCCGGGAACGAGCAGGAAGTGGTTCGGCACCAGACGACGAATGTCGGCAAAGAGCGCGCCCTGGGTGGCTCCCACAACATACATCATCTGTCGGTCGTCGGCCCACTGCTGCGAGGTGGTGAGCACCTGTTCAAACAAGCGACGGCCCTCCTTGTCTTCCGACAGTTGGAAGTCGTGTGAACCGGCGTTGCTGGTCAGGGCGAGCAGGATAACCCACTTCCCGGGATAGTTGAGGAAGGGCGTCACACTGTCGCTCCCCATATAAGGCGCCACGGTGAGGGCGTCGACCTCCGACTGTTCAAAGAAGCAACGGGCATACATGGCCGACGTGTTGCCGATATCCCCACGCTTGGCGTCGGCAATGATAAACTGGTCGGGATAGTTCTCCTTGATATAGGCCACCGTCTTGTCGAAAGCCTGCCAGCCGGCCACGCCAAAACATTCGTAGAAGGCCAAATTGGGCTTATAGGCCACACAATACGGAGCGGTGGCGTCGATAATGGCCTTATTGAAGGCAAAAATGGGGTCGTCTTCCGTCTTCAACAAGAACTCCGGCACTTTCTTAAGGTCGGTGTCCAGTCCCACACACAAGAAGGACTGCTTACGGAAGATGTTACTAATCAATTGTTGCTTATCCATAGAGCGATGATTTTACCCTGCAAAGATAATGCATATTTTAGAAAAAAGCCTCCCTTTTGCGCACTGTCACCGCCAAGCGTTAAAAAGAGACGGACTTTCCGAAAAAATAGGGATAAGGCTTGTCGCGTTCCTAAAAACTTCGTACTTTTGCCAACAACATAAAGGCTGTATCGGTTCGATTGGGATACTCATCAAATAAAAACAGAAAACCGAGAATGCTTGCCTCGATAATGGCGTGCCGATATGCGTCCCCGCGACGTAGGGTCGGATTACAGAGTTGAGGAGGGCGCTCAAATCCTACTATCTCGGAGTTTCATCACATCATCGATACAGCCTTCTTTGTATCCTTACGGTTCGGCTGCGCCGTGCCTCCCTTCTTCTATCTACGGCCCTTCCGTTTTCTTTCTTTTTCCTTCCCCAAACCATATTTCTCTACTCCCTCCTTGCTTCTTCATCTCTTCTCACCCCTCTCTCATCGGCGCCGCAAAGGCCCAGGCAAAATCTTTTTCCTCAACGAGCACCACCTCACGGCGGAGCTCCGCCCCATCGTCTCGCACCGCGGTGGCCAGGAGACGACTGGAAGGGGTGGCATAGAGATGTATCTGTGAGAGGAGTTGCACGCCATCGGCCGACAGCGCCTTGAAGGCGGCTTCTTTGGCAGACCACAGGAGGACAGCGGCGGCAACGGGGGTAGCGGCGACGGACACATCGGCAAGCAGCGGCAGCTCCGCCGCCGACAAGAAGCGTTCCCGCAGGACATAGGCCCGCGCCCCGTAATGCTCGATATCGACGCCGACAGCATCGGGCGACAGCAGGAGGCACACCTTGTCATCGGTATGCGAGATACTGATGCGGAAGGGACCGCCGACCAGAACGGGGCGTTCATTGATATAAGTCATCCGCTCCTTCACTCCGGCCACCGCGTGCAACAACACACGTGCCGCCAGCCACTCACTGCGGCGATGCGGCGTGCGAAAGCGCTGCTGCGCCTCAGCAACATAGTCGTAAGCGGCGGGGATGAGAGACGCCAATTCCTCGGCCGTCTCCGTCACGTGCCAAAAATAGAGGCGCGCCTGATGGCGGGCAAGGGCGGCGGCGACATCGTCCCGTTCTAAGAGAGGAAAATCAATCTGTGGCATTTTCCTCAGCTATCGTCACTTTTATCTTACTGATACGCGGGCCGTCGAGCGCCAGCACCTCGAAAGAGAGGCGCCGACAAGAGGTTTTCTGGTGCTCCACCGGCAGTTCGTCCATCAATTCCAAGACGAAGCCTGCCAGCGTCTCCGCCTCGGACGCTTCCGGCAGGTAGTCGGCCGACGCCATCCCGATGACGTCGAAGAAGTCGTCGAGCGGCGTCTTCCCTTCAAAGATATATACGCACTCATCCAGACGGATATAGTTCTTCTCCTCCTCATCATATTCGTCGTTGATTTCTCCCACAATTTCTTCCAGGATATCTTCCATCGTTACGATGCCGGAGGTCATGCCGTATTCGTCCACCACCACGGCAATGTGTATCTTCTTCTTTCGGAACTCATGGAGCAAGGCGTCTATCCGCTTGCTCTCGGGGACGAAGAGGGGCTGGCGCAGGAGCTGCTGCCAGGCGAAGTCGTTGGCACGGTGGCGGTAAGGCAGGAGGTCTTTCACGTAGAGGATGCCCTTGACTTTGTCTTGTGCGCCGTCTCTCACCGGAAGGCGGGAATAGTTGTTTTCTATCACCTGCTGCATCACCGTCTCGAAGTCGGCATGGATATCAATCTCTACCATGTCCACACGGGGTATCATCACTTCTGACACCGTCTCGTCGCCAAAATGCAGAACACCGTTGAGCATACTCTTCTCCTCCTCATCCTGCTGCATATGGAGGCCGCGGCCGAAGTCTTCGACACTGAAATGATCTCCCTCCGTTGCTGCGTTGTCGGCTTGTTTCAGGTCGAGCAACACTTGTCCGAGATGTACCAACGAGGCAGTAAATGCGGCATAGCGCGACACGATGGGCAGGAAACAGGCGGCACTACGGTGCTGCAGAAAGACGAGCAGAGCGGCCACGCCCACGACGAAGAGGACGGCCAATCCTCCACAGAGAGAGGAGGGGAACTGCCAGCACACACAAGCGCCTGACAGCGCCAATGCGGAGAGCAGGAAAGAAAGGGCACGGAAGAATTGGAGAACGCTGTGCGTCGTCAACGGACGGTTGTAAAGCCACAGCAGTCGCTCGTGCACCTTGGCGGGCAACGACTTGATGGCTTCAAAATTCTCTTCGGAACGTACGCACGAGGAGAAGGCGGTCTCTATGGCCACAAGCAGAAAGGCGAAACAGAGTGTGGCCAACGCTGTCAGCACAAGGAGTAAGGGGTAAAAAACTGGGAGCGGTATACTATCCATATAGGTTGTCTTTTGTGACGGTCGGCGCAAGCGCCGTCCTTCCACGAGCAGGGCTGTCTATTCCATCCTCTATCATCATCTCTCCCTGCTGCGGTGGATTTATTTTTCGTCGGCGCCGGGGGTCGACGAGCGGGGGGTGAGCAATTCAAGATTCTCGGCCCAAATCTCCGTCACCTCGTGCGTGCGCCCTTGCTGGTCGGTATAACTGCGGGAACGGATGGGCCCTTCGATGTAGAGCTTATCGCCTTTGTGGACGTAGCGCTCCACAATCTCCGCCAAGCGGCGCCACAATAGAATGCGATGCCACTCCGTACGCTCCGGCACCTGCGTACCGTTGGGCAACGTATAGCCGGGAGTATTGGTGGCCAAACTCAAGGTAGCCGTAGCTACCCCGTTGTCAATATAACGGATGTCGGGCTCACGGCCGACATTTCCTATCAGCATTGCTTTATTGAGTGACATAGTGGGGAGGTGCTAAGGGTGGTTCTACAAATAGGACGCTTTATTTCTTGAGAAGGGGATGCCTCTCGGTGGATTTTTCTCTCTCTGCGGCCATCGTCTTTCGGTTTCGTCGGTCACGTAGCTCGCTACACTCCCTCCGTCGCCATCGACGCCGCCTTGCAGACGGCCCGAGCATCCACACGAGCCGTTTCAGAGCCCGTCCTAAGAGATTTCAGCTTTAGCGGAAGCGCTCTACGGAGCGCACCAATTCCTCGTCCTTGCGGATGCCGCGACGGGCCATCCAGGAAAGGACGTAGGCTATCAGGGGGAACAACACGCCGTAAGCCGGGGCCACCGTGCAGCCTGCCATATGCGACATCTGCAGGTAAGCGCTGAGGATGCCCGCCACGAAGAAGGCAAGCACCAGAAGCATGACAATATTGACATACTTCATCTGGCTCTGCCGCCGCTTATAGGCGAAGATGGACGCCCAACTGCCCACGGTGGCGAGGACGGCCAATATCAGCAGGGCCCAGTTCGTCGTTAGGAAATGCCCGTTGATATTACTCATTCCCCTCATATAAAGTGTGCCCACCGGCAAGCCTTCATGGGTGAAGGTGGCCAGGGGCATAAAGTAGGTCAGCAGCATAGCAACGCCTGCCAGCAGCAGGTAGACGCTCTGGATGCGTTGTATCATAAGTCGGAACTTAATTTATCCTTATCCTTGGAGGGATTACGGTAGTACACCTTGTCGTTCAGGAACTCGTCGGCGGCAATCAGCGTGGGCTTCGGCAGTTTCTCGTAGTAGCGGGAAATCTCAATCTGCTCGCGGTTTTCAAAGGTCTCCTCCAAGTTGTCATTGCTGGAGGCGAACTCCTTTAACTTCTTGGAAAGGTCTTCCTTCATCTTGGCACCAATCTGATTAGCACGCTTGGAGATAATCACCACGCTCTCGTAGATATTATCCGTGCCTTCGCAGAAGTCCATCAAGTTGTGGGTAACGGTGTTGTTAGGAGCCTTACTTTTCTTGTAATCCATAGTCTCTTCTATTTATGTTTTCTTATTTCTGTGTGGTGCCGTCGGAGCCATCGTCCTCACTGCCGCTCTTCACGTATTTCTTGGCGTGGCGGAACAAGTCGTTGGCTTCTTTCATATATTTGGTCTCGGGATATTCGTTGGTAAACCCGTAGTATTCGTCGATGGCGTTGTGGTAACGTTCTTCTTTCTTCTCCTCGACGCTCTGCTCGGCGAGTTCAAACTTGGCGCGGAGTATCAGGATGGCGAAGTCTTCGCGCCGCGACATGTAGGGGTAGTCCTTGATGGCGTTCTCCGCCGTTACGATGCAGGCTTGATAGTTGGAACCGCCGTTGGTACAGTTGCCGAAGTAGCTTCCCAGGTCGTAATAGAGCTTGGCCGATAGGTATTCTTTCTCCACCAGACGGTCTTGCAAGTCGAATATCTTCTGTTGTGCCAAAGAGCTATATTCTCCGGCGGGATATACCTCCATGAAATTCTGGAACTCTGTCAGCGCCTCGTAGGTGGGCGTCTGGTCGAGCTTTATCTCCGGGGCGTTATCATAGAGCGACATGGCGCAATAGTAGCGCGCCTTCTCGGCATAGATTCCCCGCGGATAGCTTTGATAGTACTTGCGGAAGTATGACGCGGCAGCCTCATAGCTATGCGCTTTATAGCTGCTCATACCCAGCAAGAAGAGGGATTCTTCTCCCTTGTCGGTGCCCTTGAGCACGGCCACCATATCCTGCAGGAGGATAGACGCCTTATTATACTTTCCGTCGGCATAGTATTGCTTGGCGGCCTCATAGCGATAGTCATAGTCGGCCACCTTCTGCAACTTGGCATAATCGCCACACGACGCCAGCATCAGCGCGGCGACCGGCAGTATATAGGACAAACGTAGTTTCATACGATGAGTGGTGTTCTGTCTGTTGCCGAAAGCAGACCACGTCCCAACGGCCGCCACAGCGATGAAGAGGGCGGGCGAAAGGGGCATAGCGTCCCGGCGCAAAATACTTTTATCTCCCCGGGTGGATGAAGTCATACCATTCCCGGGCGAATTTTGCGGCAAAGTTACTAATTATTGAGGGAAAAGCAGATAAGCTATCTATAAAAATATGGAGGAAACCGCCTCACGGCCATCGAAAAAAGCAGGAGAAAGCAAAAGCGCCCTACCCTCGGTGTGCAAGACACGCCGAAGATAGGGCTCCTTCTATAAGAGGTTGTTCCACCCATTCAAACAAGCCTGTTGCCGACGCGGCCCCTCCGACGGAGATAGTTCCCGGGAGGTTGCCGCCGAGCGCCTACGAGCGTCTCCGCTACATCGTCACCGGGTGAATGCCCGTGGTGGAGTCGACGCGAATCACCTCATACTTGTCTCCGCAGCGATAGAAGGCTTCATCGGCGATGCTCGTCACCGACGACGGCACATAGATACGCAGCAAGTTGGGACAGTTCTCTATGGCATAGTCCTCTATCGTTTCCGTTCCGTCGGCGATGACGATTTCTTCGACATAGGGGAGGTCGACCACGATATTCTTCTCCAACACCGTCATCGACTTCAGTACGACGCGCCGCGTCGATGGCGGGATGTAGGTGGGCAGCGTTGCGCCGCGCGCATAGAGGATATTGTCCTCCACGACATAGTTGGGATTCTCTTCGTCGACGTAGATTTCTTCCACAGAGGGGGTATAATAAGGCAACGCCGTTACGTTTCCTCCCAACGTCACGATGTTCTTTCCCAAACAGAGGCGCTTCACCTGCGTCGGCAGAATCTCCGACGGCGAGAAGGCGGAGATTTGGAAGTTGTCGATACTAAACGGGATGATGAGCGTCTCGCCCGCCGTATCTTTCACCTTGTCGACATTCAGCGTACTGTAATTGAAGTTATAGTAGCAGTTGTCGTCTTCGTAGAAGTCAAAGTCGGCCCGCTGCGGCACCAACCAGGTCTGATAGGCCGTAGCGTTCATCATGGAATACTCGCCGCCGTTGGTGGGGTCGCTCACCCACCACTTCCCGGTATAGACATAGTTCCACGCATGAGCGCCATAGGAGCCCAACTGCCCATTGACACAACAGGCGGGGATGCCCTGCGTCTGGCACATTATCTTCAACAAATTGGCAAAGCCCTGACAGATACAGCGCTTGTTGACAAAGACGTCGTACGGGCGCAACCAAGCCTGTTCCGTACTACCGGCATACTTCACATTGGTGGTAATCCACTTAAAGATGGCGTCATAGGTATCCTTGGGAGTACTGCCCACGAGGTTCTCGTCGACGAAAGTCTTTATCTCGGCATATTCGGCCTCCGTGATAGGGGTCTCGCCGGCCTCCAATATGATGTTGGGGTCAACCTTCATCATGAGTTGCATCAGCGCCAGGACGGGCGTAGTGCTCAAGGCCTTGGCGCCGTCGTCGGCAGGGAAGGTGATATCGGTTGTGGCGAGAGGCGTCACCGTCTGCGATGACAAGGTCTCGCTTACGCTGTCGCTCCAATCGGCAGAGCAGGACGACAGCACGACAGCGCCGGCAAGCGCCATTAAGGGAAGAGAAATGGTTTTCTTCATGGGATTTCTATGAGGCAAATCGTTGATGAATGACAGGGGACGGCAGATTCTCTGCAAGACCCCGCCGAAGGGGAAGAGGGGGCGTAGCCGACTACGCGCCCTCTTCCACAAAAGACGAGGGCCCCATGGGGAAACGAGCATCGCCCCGGAGTCATGATTTTTATATCACCGGAAACAGTCGACAGGAAGCGCCGTCCTTACAAGCTTTCCAGCATTCGCTTGATGACTACGGTAGCCGAAATCTCGCGATTGGCGGCCTCCGGGATGACCAGCGAGCGCGGAGACTCTATCACGTCATCGCTGACAATCATGCCGCGCCGCACCGGCAGGCAGTGCATGAAGTGAGCATTATTGGTGACGGCCATGTGGGCGGCGTCGACGGTCCATGCTCTGTCGCGCGAGAGGATGGCGCCATATTCCTCCGGTCGTGTCACGCCGGGGCAGCTCCAGTTTTTAGCATATACGAAGTCGGCCCCTTCGAGGGCTTTCATCTGGTCGTATTCCACCCGTGCGTCGCCCACGAAGAGCGGGTCGAGCTCATATCCCTCGGGATGTGTCACCACCAATTCCACATCGGCGGCCCGCATCCATTCGGCGAAGCTGTTGGGAACGGCCTGCGGCAGGGCGCGGGGATGCGGTGCCCAGGTGAGCACCACCTTCGGGCGCGCCTTCTCGCGGTGTTCCTCGATGGTGATTAAGTCGGCAAAGGCCTGAAGCGGGTGAGCGGTAGCGCTCTCCATGGAGAATACGGGGCGCCCGCTATAGCGGATAAACTGGGTGAGGATGCGCTCGGTGTAGTCGGCCTCGCGGTCGGTGAGGCCGGCAAAGGTGCGCACGCCTATCAGGTCGCAGTAGGACGCCATCACGGGAATGGCTTCGAGCAGGTGTTCGCTCTTGTCGCCGTCCATGATGACGCCGCGCTCTGTCTCGAGCTTCCAGGCGCCCTGATTGACGTCGAGAACGACGACGTCGAGTCCCAGGTTGCGGGCTGCCTTTTGGGTGGACAGGCGTGTGCGGAGACTATTATTGAAGAATATCAGGAGGGCCGTTTTGTGGTGCCCCAGCTGTTCATAGCGATAGCGGTCGGCTTTCACCTCTCGCGCCTCGGCCAGTGCCTGCGAGAGGGGGCCGATGTCGTCTACATGAAGGAATGTTTTCATCTTACAATTATTTGAGGGTGCTTTCGCCCTTCAGGTCGTTTAGTTTTAATGCTTCTTGGTCGTCATACTGCTTCTGCAGCTTCACCAGTTCTTTCATCAGTCGTCGGGTAACCTTTTCCGTTCCCGGCTGACCGTAGATATTGTGCATCTCTTGGGGGTCGTCCTTCAGGTTGTAGAGTTCCCACTGGTTGATATCGCGGTAGAAGTGCATCAACTTCCATCCGTCGGCCGTGCTGACGCCGTAGTGGCGCATCACGCTGTGCTCGGCGGGATATTCGTAGTAGTGGTAGTACAGGCTCTTGCGCCACCCCTTGGGGTGCTCGCCGCGCAGCAGCGGCAGGTACGACTCGCCCTGTATATCCTCCGGTATCTTGGCCCCGGCGATATCCAGGAAGGTGGCGCCGTGGTCGATATTCTGCACCAGTTCGGCGATGTCGCCCTTTGCCTGCAGTCCCTTCGGCAGTTGCATGACGAGGGGGGTGGTGTAAGATTCCTCATACATGAAGCGCTTGTCAAACCAGCCGTGCTCGCCCATATAGAAGCCCTGGTCGGAGGTATAGATGACCAGTGTGGAGTCGAGCAAGCCGGCGCTTTTCAGATAGTCGAGCGTACGCCCCACATTGTCGTCGAGCGACTTGAGCACCTTGGCATAGTCGCGCATATAGCGTTGGTACTTAAACTCCGCCAGGTCGTGCCCCTCCAGATGGCGGCTCCAGAAGTCGGTCGACAGCGAGTCGTAGAAATGGTCATACTCGGAGCGGTCGCGGCTGTCCATGCGGCCTATCATGCTGAGATAAGTGTCTGTCAGTCGCGTCTCGAGGTCGGGACGATACATCTTGGTGTCGTAGATGATGTCCATGTGCTCGTTGTTGGCAATCTCCATCTCCTGGGCGGCGGCGGCGCGGCGTCCTTCGTAGTTGTCGTAGAAGTTGGAGGGGAGGGCAAAGGTCTTATCCTCATATTCCCGGAGGTATTTCATCTCCGGCAGCCAGTCGCGATGACAGGCCTTGTGGTGGATATAAAGCAGGAAGGGGCGACTCTTGTCGCGGTGCTCCATCCAATCGATGGCCTTATCGGTAATGATATTGGTGAGGTATCCTTTTTCGACAACGGTATCGCCCTCCATCGTGATGAAGCGCGGATTATAGTAGTCGCCCTGTCCGGGGACCACATTGAAGTAGTCGAAGCCGGTCGGCGTGCTCACCAGGTGCCACTTACCGATGATGGCCGTCTGGTAGCCGGCCTGTCGCATCAGTTTGGGGATGGTCTGTTGGGAGCCGTCGAAGATTCCGTGCTCGTTGTTGGTAAACCCATTCTTGTGGGAGTGCTTGGCGGTCATCAGGCAGGCGCGGCTGGGCCCGGAGAGGGAGTTGGCCACATAGCTGTTGACAAACTTGACGCCGTCGGCGGCGATACGGTCCAAGTTGGGCGTCGACACATAGCGGGTGTCATAGCAGCTCATCATCTGTGCCGTATGGTCGTCCGTCATGATGTAGACGATGTTGTAGCGGCCTTGCGCAGCTGCCAATGTCGGCAGCAAGGCGGCTGCCATGAGGGCTTTCTGTGATTTTGACATCTTCAAGAGATAAAGGGTATGCGATATGAGGGGGATTCCAAGTATGGAGCGGCCCATTTCCTGAGCGAGTGGATGGCTCCCGGTAGCTTCTTGACACTCTGCGGCTTCGTCTTTCAAGACTGTCGGTCACGTTGTTCACAACGCTTCCTCCTGCTCCGTTGACGCTACCCTGCAGATAGCCGAAGCACCGACACGAGCCATCTTCAGAACCGCCCATAAAAGATAGTCCCTGTGAACCCCTTCCCGGGAGGGCAGGAGGACACAGGGACGGATATCACGAGACGAGAGGGGGGGGACTACCGGGATGAGCGGCAGCGGTACTCTCGTTTATTCAGGCTTATTGGTCATCGAGTAGACAACGTCCATGATTTGCTTGCCCAGGGCGTCGGCCTCCTCCATGGTGTGTGCTTCGGAGTAGACGCGGATGATGGGTTCCGTGTTCGACTTACGGAGATGTACCCACTTGTCGGGGAAGTCAATCTTCACACCGTCGATATCGGTCACCTTCTCGTCCTTATAGATTTCCTTCACACGCTGCAGGATAGCAAAGATGTCGGTTGTCGGGGCGAGGTCGATACGATTCTTGGCGATGAAATACTTGGGGAAGGAGTCGCGCAGCTGGGTGGCGGTCATCTTAGACTTTGCCATATAGGTCAAAATCAAAGCAATACCTACCAGTGCATCGCGGCCATAGTGAGCGGCGGGATAGATGACACCGCCATTGCCCTCGCCGCCAATCACGGCGCCGGTCTCCTTCATCTTGGTCACTACGTTGACCTCGCCGACAGCGGCGGGCGAGTAGCTGCAACCGTACTTCTCGGTCACGTCGCGCAGGGCGCGGGTCGACGACAGGTTGGAGACGGTGTTGCCCGGAGTGTGCTGCAGGACGTAGTCGGAAACAGCCACCAGCGTATATTCTTCGCCGAACATGGAACCGTCCTCGCAGACCATCGCCAAGCGGTCAACGTCGGGGTCTACCACAAAGGCGATGTCGTGGTGTCCCTTACGCATCAGGTTGCGGATGTCGCTGAGGTGCTCCTTGAGGGGCTCGGGGTTGTGGGCAAAGTCGCCCGTCGGCTCGGTATTGATGCCCGTCACCTGCGTCACGCCGAGCTGGCCGAGCAGTTTGGGCAGGATGACGCCGCCGACGGAGTTGACGGTGTCGATAGCTACGCGGAAGTTGGCCTTACGGATGGCCTCCACGTCAACCAGTTCCAGATACTTGACGAGGTCGATGTGGCGCTGGTCGAAATAGAAGTTCTTGGTGTAGCATCCCAGGTGGTCGACATCGGCATAGGTGAAGTCGCAGCTATGAGCCAGACGTACCACTTCGGAAGCTTCTGCGGGGGGCAAGAACTCACCCTTCTCGTTGAGGAACTTCAGGGCGTTCCACTGACGAGGGTTATGGCTGGCCGTGATGATGATACCACCGACGGCACGCTCCATGGTGACGGCGAGCTCCGTGGTCGGCGTAGAGGCCAGACCGATGTTGAGCACATCGAAGCCCATGCCCATGAGGGTGCCACAGACTACGTGCGACACCATTTCGCCGGAGATACGTGCGTCACGACCGACGACGATTTTACGACGATAGGGGCCTACGAGCGGTTCGCGCAAGCTGGCATAAGCCGATACAGACTTGGCGATATCGAGCGGATTGAGGGTGTCTCCCGGTTTGCCGCCAATGGTACCGCGGAAGCCGGAAATGGATTTAATTAACGTCATTGTTATATTTGTGATAGATGATTCAATCGGCCTTTTCCTTGCGTCGCCTTCCCGCCGTCGGTCACCGTCACTCCGGGGGCCGCGAGAGAGGAGGCACAGGGTTACGACGTACAAAAATACGAACAAACCACGGATTGCGCCCCCGCAAAATATAAAAATATGAAAGGGGAGGATTTTTTTTATAAAAACAGAGCGTCGGCGCCCCCCCTTACCACCGCGACGCGCGCAAAAAAGCGCGCAAAAGTTGGCCGCCCCCCTATTTTTATGCAACTTTGCGGCCGTAGGGCAACGAGCCCACTATTACCACACCTATGAAAGAATCTATCCACATAGCGGTGGCCGGTACCGGATATGTCGGACTGAGCATCGCCACCCTCTTGGCGCAACACCACCCCGTCGTGGCCGTCGACGTCATCCCTGAGAAGGTAGAACTGCTCAACCGCCGCCTGTCGCCCATCCAGGACGAGTATATCGAGAAATACCTGGCCGAAAAACCGCTCCAGCTGACAGCCACCCTCGATGGCGCTGCCGCCTATCGCGACGCCGACTTCGTGGTCATCGCCGCGCCGACCAACTACGACCCCGTCAAGAACTATTTCGACACCTCCCATGTAGAGGAGGTCATCCAACTGGTGATGGAGGTCAACCCCTCCGCCATTATGATTATCAAGAGCACCGTTCCTGTGGGGTATACCGAGAGCATACGCCGGAAGCTTCATACCGACAACGTCATCTTCTCGCCGGAATTCCTGCGTGAGAGCAAGGCGCTCTACGACAACCTATACCCCTCGCGCATCATCGTGGGGCGCCCCGAGGGCGACGAACGCCTTGACCGGGCGGCCCGCGACTTCGCCGCCCTGCTCTGCGAAGGAGCCATCAAGGACGACATCGACACGCTCTTCATGGGACTGACGGAGGCCGAGGCCGTCAAGCTCTTTGCCAACACGTATCTGGCACTGCGCGTCAGCTACTTTAACGAGCTCGACACCTACGCCGAGATGAAGGGCCTCGACACGCAAGCCATCATCAGCGGCGTCTGCCTGGACCCGCGCATCGGGACGCACTATAACAACCCATCGTTCGGCTACGGCGGCTACTGCCTTCCCAAGGATACCAAGCAATTACTTGCCAACTATGCCGATGTCCCCGAAAACCTCATCGAGGCCATCGTCGACAGCAACCGCACACGCAAGGACTTCATCGCCGACCGCGTCCTCGAGAAGGCGGGCTACTACACCGCCAACAGTCGCTGGGATGCCGCCAAAGAGCGCCCCGTCGTTGTCGGCGTGTACCGTCTCACCATGAAGTCCAACAGCGACAACTTCCGCCAGTCGTCCATCCAGGGCGTCATGAAGCGCATCAAGGCCAAAGGCGCCGAAGTCATCATCTACGAGCCCACCCTCGAAGACGGCACGTCATTCTTCGGCAGCCGTGTGGTCAACGACCTCACCGTCTTCAAGGCGCAGTCGCAGGCCATCATCGCCAACCGCTACGATGCGTGCCTCGACGACGTGAAGGAGAAAGTGTATACACGCGATATCTTCCGCCGCGACTAAAGCCTTCCTCCATCCCTCCCCCGGAGGAATGGGCGGCAACGCAAAGAGACTCGCTCTCTCATGGTCTCCCTTGTGTTCACACCGTTTCAGGGAGGGGTGACGATACGAAGCGACTCGAGCCTTCGCGCTACGGCAGACGGCCGACCGCGCCACGTCTTTTCCACACTTATCATGAAGTGAGAAGGGGTGGAAAAGTGTGCGCGAAGGCCGCGAGAATCGCAAAAAATCCGGGCCGTCCGACCCGGAGGCCGGGAACGGCACGCACGAGTCCCTTTAGAATGTTAAATAAAGGCCGTCTTTGACATATACTGTCAAAAGCGCAG
>CAZXFS010000038.1:0-17415 GCA_964640535.1 uncultured Prevotellamassilia sp.
TCCCTTTAGAATGTTAAATAAAGGCCGTCTTTGACATATACTGTCAAAAGCGCAGGAAACGCAGGGCCGCCGTGCGTCGAAACAAGTCCCGGAGAAATTTCAACAAGTCCCGGACTTATTCTACGAGTCCGGGACTTGTTTCGCTGCTTCGCCGTCCCGTTTCTTTCAGCCCCGGCTATCACATTATTTCACCTTTGGACACTGTTTCGGGCGCCTACCGAACACAAAAAAAATCGGCGAATCGTGCTGTTTTCTCGTAAAAATCCGTCCATTCATAGTCAACAAATGTGTTTTTCTCCTAATATCGTGTGAAAAACTGCTTACTTCTGTGAATATTTGAGGAGATTTAGGTTTCTAAAGCGCCCGATTTACATTTTTTCGGCCCTTTTTGCGTGTCAAGATTTTTCTGCAAAAAGCATATTTCTTCCTACAAAAAAGAATACCGGAGGCTACAATAGGCCGGAGAGGTCTCTCACCCCGTCATTCTCCTATTCGTTGATGGCGCCGCAATGGGGACATTTGCCCAACGTGCGGAGCGGTTGGTGGCATTGCCCGCAACGATAGCGCCGGCGGTGGCGCCACAGCAGGAGATAGCCTCCACCTATATAAAAAGCGGGGAGAACGACGGGAAGGAGGGAAAAAGGGCATATCACCGCAAAGACGGCGAAAATGACAATATAGCCGGCGGCATACGACAGCATGACGACAAAGGGCTTGCGCCACCATTCATCCAAAACGGCCAGAGCCAGAACAATCAGCACCCACACGGAGGCCACGAAGAGGGAGATGATGGGGGGCTGCTGTGAGGAGAGGGGGTTGAGACTCGGATAGTAATAATATTCTATCCACGTTTCGGGAACGTAATGCCAGATACAGCGATGCAGGACGATACTCCCGCTCAATACCAGAGCCAGGAGCAGCGTGTAGCCCCCTACCCTCTCGCCTTGCCGCAAGGAACGGCGGGACGCGCGGCGGCGATAGCATACAAGCAACAGCAGAAAGAAGAGGAGGACGCCGACGACGCCCAAACTGATCTTGAAGGCATCACTCCCCAGAAAGTGGATGACACTCGATATGGGGGTGGCGGGACGCGCGGCGGCCAGCAGGGTGGTTTCTCTCACCCATCCCGTGACGGGTTTCTCGCGCCATACCGTCACCGCCGTACCGGCATCGGCCATAGCCGTCACTTTCAGCCAGTAGGCGGCGACACTGTCGGTCGTATCGCGCTGTATCTCCTCGACCAGCAACATATTGTCCTTCCCCACGGAGAGCAGGGAGTCGCTCGTTGCCAGCAACGAGGGGACGAAGGGGGGACGCTGATAGAGGGTGAGCGTATCGACGGCCACAAAGTTGTAGCCCACCCAGTAGTGGTGGGTGGTACGAAAATCTACCGAGTCGACATCGGCCTCCGTCGTTGCCATCCACGCGTCTTCGGTCTGCCGGTAATGGCAGGCGCTGAGTAGCACCGTCATCCAGCAGACAAACAAGAGCGGAAGGAGCGACGAGAGAGATTTACGTAGTTGCATAGATTTTCATCTGACAGTGTTGACAGTCGAAGACCAGACGGAAGCGGCGGCCGTCGCCGGTACGCAGGAAGAGCGGGCCGGACGGGAGCGAGGCCGCCTGCTGCGGATGCCGCAAGCAGGCGCCCAGGGCATAGCGCAGGCAGTAGCGGCACGTCATCAGGAGGGCCTCGCGCGGCGGCTCCAGTTCGTAGGCAGGCGCTATCTGCTCCACCCCTTGCTGCGTCAGTACGCTGCGCGCCAATGCATTGGACACATTGGCGGCATAGGAGAGGCGGGCGGGGAAATAGGGGGTGACGGGGCCGGAGGGGCGCCGACGGGACTCCCGCACATACGCCTGACGATGAGCCGCCAAGAGAGCCTCGACGGCCTCGCGTCGCAAACCGGCCAGCACAGAGGCGGGCAGGAAGCGCTCTCCCTGAAAGTCGGAGCAGGTGAGGCGGCGCAGAGTCAGCGGGGTATTCCCCAGTCGCCCAAGGTTGCGCTGAAGGGCTTCCGCCTGTGAGGTGCGCGCCGTCTCATGCGGGCAGACCACCTCACACGAGGCCGTCAGCCCCATCTCGTCGTGCAGCGTCAGCACATAGCCATCGGCACTCTCGCGCAAGTCGATATCCACCGCCAGCGTACGCGTGGCGGAAGGTTTCGAAAGCAGGCGCTCGAAGGCCACATCTTGGTTGCGATAGAGGGCCGTGCCCTGCGGCAGGCGGAGGGGAGCGGCGGGGATGAGGCGGTGACCGTCGACGCGGTTGACGCGGAAGCCGCAGAGGCGGCCCTGCTCCAGATAGCACAAACCGTCGCCGGCGGAAAACGAGACGCCGTCGGCCGGCAGGACGCCGATGCCCTCCCGACGACGGTCGGGGGCTGCCACCTGTCCCACATAGGCGCCCATGGCCTTGGGGGTATGGATATTCTGCAACTGTGCGTTCCGTTGGCCGTGGAGGAAGTAGTCCGTAAAACCGCGGTTGAAGCTGCGCGACACATCGGGGACAAAGGTATAGGTGGAGGTGCCGTAAGAACTGCGGCGATAGGTGTCGCTGCGGCGTTGCAGGACGGCATCGACGGCTTGGCGATAGGCGGCCGTCACATTCTTGACATAGGCCACGTCTTTCAGTCGCCCTTCTATCTTAAACGACGAGATGCCGGCGTCCATCATGGCCTCCAGATAGGCCATCCGGTTCATATCGCGCAACGACAGCAGGTGCTTGTCGCGCACGAGGGGACGCCCCGTGGCGTCGACCAGGTCGAACGGCAGGCGGCAGAACTGACTGCAGCACCCGCGGTTGGCCGATCGCTGAAAACAATGCTGCGAGGCATAGCACTGTCCGCTGTAGCTCACACAGAGGGCGCCGTGGACAAAGGCCTCCAGCGGTGTCTTGACACGCTGATGGATGGCGGCGATGTCTTGCAACGAGCATTCGCGTGCCAGTACGATTTGCGAAAAGCCCATCTGCTCCAGCCAGAGGGCCTTTTCCGGCGTGCGGTTGTCCATCTGCGTGGAGGCGTGAAGGGCGATGGGGGGCAGGTCCATGGCGAGGAGGCCCAAGTCTTGCGTGATGAGGGCATCGACGCCGGCGGCATAGAGCTGCTCGATAGCTGTCCGCGCCGCGGTGAGCTCACTGTCCCACAAAATAGTATTGACCGTGACATACACACGGGCACCGAAGAGATGGGCTTCGTCGCACAACCGCCGGATATCGTCGACGGTATTGGCGGCAGCGGCCCGCGCGCCAAAGGCCGGGCCACCGATATAGACGGCGTCGGCACCATGGCGGATGGCCTCTATGCCGCAGTCGGCATCCCGCGCGGGCGCTAAGAGTTCTATCTGTCTCATACGTTTCTTATCATGCTCCGGTGGCCCTCTCGGCCGAGGGATGGGATGGCTCGGGCGCCACGGCAGCCGGAGCGGCCGCGGCAACGGGAGCGAGCCCCAGCTCTTGTCCCTTACGGAGGACAAAGTCTAACGCTTGGTCATGGTCGTTGGCAATCGTCCCTGCCAGGATGGCGTCTTTCAGTGCATTCTTGATGCTCCCCACGGCGGGACTGGGGCCCAGACCGAATAGTTGCATAATCTCCAGGCCGTCGACGGGAGGCTGGAAGTTGCGGATGTGGTCTTTCTCCTCAATCATCACGAGTTTCTCGCGTACCGTCTTGAAGTTTTGCAGGAAACCGCGCTTGCGGGCCTCGTTCTTACTGGTGATATCGGCCTCACAGAGCTGCATGAGGTCGTCGATATCGTCGCCGGCATCGAAGAGGAGACGGCGCACGGCACTATCGGTGACGATGTCGTCGGCAATGGCGATGGGGCGCATATGCAGGCCGACGAGCTTCTTGACATACTTCATGCGGTCGTTCATGGGGAGCTTAAGACGCCGGAAGAGGGGCGGCACCATCTTCTCGCCGATGAAGTTATGGTTGTGGAACGTCCACCCGATGGTCGGTTCCCAGCGCTTGCTCTGCGGCTTTCCGATATCGTGGAGCAAGGCGGCCCATCGCAGCCACAAGTCGCCCTCTCCTCGGGCGATGTTGTCGAGGACTTCAAGGGTGTGGTAGAAGTTGTTCTTGTGCTTGCGGCCATTGCGCGACTCCACCACATCGAGAGCCGAGAGCTCCGGCAGGATGAGCGGCAGCAGTCCGCAGCGTTGCAGGTCGACGAAGCCGCGCGAGGGCGTCGGCGACATCAGTATCTTGTTGAGTTCCGCGGTGATACGCTCACCACTGATAATCTTGATTCGCTCGGCATTGCGCGTGAGGGCGTCGAAGGTCTCCTCGTCGATGAGGAAATTCAGTTGGGTGGCAAAGCGCACACAACGCAGCATGCGCAGCGGATCGTCGCTAAAGGTAATATCGGGGTCGAGCGGGGTGCGGATGATACCATCTTCCAGGTCGTAGAGCCCGTCGAAGGGGTCAACGACTTCGCCCAACCGTTCCTTGTTCAAGCAGATAGCCAGGGCGTTGATGGTGAAGTCGCGGCGGTTTTGGTCGTCCTCTATCGTTCCGTCTTCAACAACGGGCTTGCGCGAGTCGTGGGTATAGCTCTCGCGGCGGGCGCCGACAAATTCCACCTCGTGCTGTCGCCATTTCACCTGTGCCGTCCCGAAGTTACGAAATACGGAGAGGTGGGCTTTGCCTTTCACCTTCTTGGAAAAACGCTCGGCCATGGTAATGCCGCTCCCGCGCACCACCACATCGATATCGTTGGTGGGGCGGTCGAGGAAGAGGTCGCGCACATAGCCACCGATGAGGTAACACTCCATGCCCAATTCATCGGCGGCCTCTGTCAGGTAGGAGAAGACGTCCCCACTGATGAGGGATATGATTTGTTCTCTTGTGAGTTGTCGCATCTATATTGGCTGGTTTTATAGGGCGTTCCATCCGTGCCCTATCGTCTGTCAGTGCGCGATGAGGTTGAGAAACTCCTCGCGCGTTGCGGCCTGGTTGAAGGCGCCGCAGAAATCGCTGGTGGTGGTGATGGACTCCTGCTTCTCCACGCCGCGCATCTGCATACACATATGCTTGGCCTCGAGCACCACCATGACGCCCAGAGGCCGGAGGGCCTCCTGTATGCACTCCTTGATTTGCTGCGTCATGCGCTCCTGTACTTGCAAGCGGTGGGAGAATACATCAACCACGCGGGCTATCTTGGAAAGTCCGGTGATATAGCCATTGGGGATATAGGCCACGTGGGCCTTACCGTAGAACGGCAACATATGGTGCTCGCAAAGCGAATAAAACTGGATATCTTTGACGATAACCATCTGGTTGTAGGACTCCTTGAATTTTGCCGATAGCAAAATCTCCTGAGGATTCATCTCATACCCCCGTGTGAGCACCTGCATGGCGCGCGCCACGCGTTCCGGGGTCTTCAGCAATCCTTCACGCTCGGGGTCTTCTCCCAACAAGCGGAGGATAGCCTCATAATGGGTCTGTAGTTCTGAGAGTTTGTCTGTCGTCATAGTGTTGTCACATCCATCCGAATGTGGATAATTAGCGGGCCAGCAGCACTTCGCAACGGATAATATT
This sequence comes from uncultured Prevotellamassilia sp., assembly GCA_964640535.1. Classification (GTDB taxonomy): domain Bacteria; phylum Bacteroidota; class Bacteroidia; order Bacteroidales; family Bacteroidaceae; genus Alloprevotella. The sequence goes on from CAZXFS010000038.1 coordinate 5,544, forward strand.
GACTTCCGTGGAGATGCGGGCCGCCTTGATTTTACGGACATAGGCCGCCGCCTCTGCCTGTGTCTTGAAGTCGCCGACACGGCACACCCATCGCGGGCTGATAAATTTGGGATAGGCGGAGAGCTCCGGGAAACGCTGCTGGCATTTCTGTCCGATGGCATAGGCCTGCGACTTGTCTTGATGGGAATTGCTGCCGGTGTATATCTGTATGCGATAGCCCATCGCCTTGTAGCGCTGATGCTGCACAGCAACGGGACGCGGCTCCGGCGTCGTCCGTCCTTCTGCCTCGCTCGTCGTCGACGACGGCTTGGCGGGAGTGGTGTTGTGGGGCGTCTCGTGAGACTTCTCACCGCCTGTTGCCGGATGAGCGGCGGCAGGATGCGTGGCCTCGCCGCCGTTCTTCTTCATATCACTCCCCTTCCCCGTTTCCTGCTTTTTGGCCGGTTTCGGGGCGGGTAGGTTGTTGACCGCCCGTTCTATCAAACTGTCTTGCAATATCCTGACGCGCCCCTCCCCGGCGGTGTATTTCTTGACATGCTGCGTGAAGGTGCCTTGGGCCTGCGCCGTAGCACACGCCCACATCATGATAAAAAGTAGAGATAGGTAGTGTTTCATACTGGGTGGTTCTTTCCGTGGGCCGAAAGGGCTTTCCGGCGTTCTGCAAGGCCGCGTCGGAATGGCGGAAGGGGGCGTAGCAGACTACGCGCCAACGGGCACAAAAGACGAGGAGGACAGAGTGGCCGAAAGTCGGCAGTGGCCGTTATTCCGGCATCACGAAGGGCGGTCAAAGGAATAGGACCACCCTATTATAAAGAAAGGAGGCGTTAGTGGAGCGCCCGAAAAAAGGAAGCGGACCGCCGACGGCCCTCACGAAGGACCGTCGGCGTCCGCAGTGATGAGAGTTCTAATTATTTCCAGGCGTCGATGATGCCCTTGAAGTCGGCTGCCTTCAGGGCGGCACCGCCGATCAAACCGCCGTCGACGTTGGGCTTGGCGAAGATTTCCTTGGCGTTGCCGGGCTTGCAGCTTCCACCGTAGAGGATGCTGACATCCTCGGCAGCAGCAGCACCGAACTTGTCGGCGATGGTGCTGCGGATGAAAGCGTGCATCTCTTCAGCCTGCTCAGCCGTAGCCGTCTTACCGGTACCGATGGCCCATACGGGTTCGTAGGCCAGGATGATGTTCTTGAACTCGTCCTGCGTCAGGTCGAAGAGGGAGCCTTCGAGCTGTGCCTTGACAACGTCGTTCTGCTTGCCGGCTTCGCGCTCCTCGAGCACCTCACCGATGCAGAAGATAACCTTCAGACCGTTCTGCAGAGCCAGATTGACCTTCTCCTTCAGGATTTCCGGCGTCTCGTGATAGTAGGCACGACGTTCGCTGTGCCCCAGGATGACATACTGAGCACCGGTGCTCTTCACCATTTCGGCAGACACCTCACCGGTGTAAGCGCCCGATACCTTGTCGGCGCAGTTCTCGGCACCGAGGCCCAGTACGCTGCTGTCGATGATGCCGGCTACGGAAGCCAGGTGGATGAAGGGCGTACAGATGATGACGTCGCAGTTGGGCTTATCAGCGAGGAGTGCTGTGTTCAGTTCTTCGGCCAGAGCCAGACCGTCCTGCAGGTTCTTGTTCATCTTCCAGTTGCCTGCTACGATGTGCTTTCTCATTTTCGTTGTTTGTTTTAAGTGTTTCCTAAATGTATAGTGTTTATAGAATTTGCTTCCTATCCAGACGCCGTCGGCAATGATGATGACGAGCAGCGGCAGAATGAACCACAGCACTAAGGTGAGCAGTGGCGAGCGCCAGGCGCTGTAGGTAGGGGCTACCGACGGTGTGGCCAAGGCCTGTCGGAGTTCCGGCAGGTCGTTGTTGCTCCATTTCCCCAGTATCACGCCGTCTTTCAGGAGAAGGAGACCGGGGTTGGAACGTACCATCGTCTTCAGCTGATCTACGTCGGTCTTCAAGAGGGGATAGGCGGCGCCCGTGCGGTCTTTCCACTGGCGGATGTCCTCCTCGGAGGCCCCGTCCGACACCACGGCATAGAAGGGATGCTTCGCGTCGAGACAGTCGTCGTAGAGGTCGTTGATGCGGTCGTTACACCCGTCATCGGCCAACGCCGGCGCCGGCAGCGTCAGCAGGAATGTATATCCCTCATACTGCAGCAAGCGGTCGGTGGCATCATCGCCCTCCTCTGTCTCAAAATAGGAGGAGACGAGGGCCGCCGGCGTCTCTGCCGTCGGCTGATAGAAGGCGGCGCGCATATCCGCCCCACGATGGTAGGGGGTAAAATCCATCGGCGGCAGGTAGTGCAGCGCATAGAGCGCCAGCAGCACAATATACGCCAAGGCATAGAGCGACGTGATCCACTGATTGCGTTCACTGATTAAGCGCGGCAGATAGCGCCGTCCCTTCAAGACAACGAGCGCCGCCGCTAATAGTACTATATTCTTCCCTAATGTTTGTCCGTCTGTCAGTGTCAATGCCGCCCCAAAGCAGCCGCAGTCGGCCACCGGATGCGCCACCGCCACATACACGGTGACGGCCGTCATCAGCGACATGAAGACGGTAACGCCTATCGCCGTCAGGCGACGCCGTATCCCCAAGAGAAGATAGAGGCCCAGCATAAATTCCACCACAGAGAGTGTCACCACCGCCGCCTTCAGCAAAACGGCATTGTCGGGCTGTGCCATATGGTAGTGAGCCAAATAGGCATTGGCCTTATAGAACATACCCATAGGGTCTACGGCCTTCACAAAGCCGGAGAAGATGAGCGCCGCCGCCAACAGCAGTCGGGAGAGAGTGACGCCCCAAAGTGTCAGGATATGTCTACCTTTATATCTCAATGGTCAGTTTGATTAGCCCAAAGACAGCATAGTTCATCATGTCTTTATAGTTGGCCGCAATACCTTCCGACACCAACGTCTCTCCCTTCAGGTCTTCTATCTGCTTCGTGCGGAGCAGCTTCATCAAGATGAGGTCGGTATATGAGCTCACGCGCATACTGCGCCACGCCTCGTCATAGTCGTGGTTCTTGCGCAACATCAGTTGCAGGGTATCCTCGGCATGCTTGTCATAGAGGGCCAGCGCCGTATCCGGCGCCAGATGATGCTGTACATCTTCGGGGGCTTCCCATTGCTCCAACAGTATCATTCCCATAATGGCATAGTTGACGATGCCTACAAATTCCGGGGCGATACCTTCGTCGACCATCGCCTCCCCCTTCATCTCCAGCGTGCGTATGCGCTGCGCCTTGATAAATATCTGGTCGGTGATGGCGGTCGGCCGCATGATGGACCACGCTGTTCCGTAGTCGTGCATCTTTTTTATAAACAAGTTGCGACACTGTTGCAGGACGCTCCGAAATTCTTTTTCCGTAGATGTTGTAGGCTCCATTGGCGTATTTTTGTGCAAAGATAATGCAAGTGAGTGGAATGTAAAAGCCGCCTCGTTGGTTTTTGCATTCCTACGCTCACGCAGGACACGGAGCAACGGGTCGTCACCACCTCCCAACAGGTCTATCCCATGCCGCGCGAAGGAGGGCGCCTAGAACAATTCCAGCTGCACCGGCCCCACCGTGGGCAATTCAGGCTTCCTGCCATAGTATAGCTCTATCGCTCCGAACTGTTTATCTGTGATACACATAATCCCGACGCGCCCGAACTCCGGAAGGAACGACTTCACGCGTTTAATATGCACTTTGGCATTATCCATACTGGCACAATGACGTATATAAATGGAGAATTGGAACATACCAAAGCCATCCTGCAACAGACAATTGCGAAAGGTAAGATACACCTTCTTATCTTTCTTCGTCACTGTCGGCAAATCAAACAACACCATCACCCACATCACACGATACTGACTCACGCTGTTCATGACCGGATAACGCTCATATCCGGATAGGCCACCTTCCGCAATTCTCCGGAGAAACACTTATACAGCGTGGCCGTTGTCTGCGTCACCGCTATCATCAACGGACTGCGCTTTCCTGCAATAACAACATCTAAGACGGGGATTTCCAACAGTCTCTGCTTCAATGGAACCGTAAGTCCTTCCATTAAGCCACACTCTTTTACCACTTGATAGACCAACCGGTCCACATAGGGGCGATAGGGCTCCATGCAAAGGTAAGAATTTGAGAGCAAATCACAACAGCCGTCTCATCAACCTCCTGCGCCTCGTCGTTGGTTGTCACCTTGCAAAGGTAAGAATTTGAGAGCAAATCACAACATGATGCGCCGCAAGAATCACGGGACGTGGAAGTCCGACTTGACTTATAAAGTGGTCAAATTCGACCACTTTATCTTTGGTTCTGTCGGTTCTCAGCGTATGAAGTTCATGCGTTGCCACGGCTCGCGCTCCGGCGTGTCGGAGGTGGGAACGTTATGTATTTTCTTCAGCAGCCAGGCCATATTGTTGGCCAGGATACGCATGGCTTGCATTCCTTCTACGTCTTGTTCCGCCTGTCCGGCGTCGCAGCCAAATACGATATTCCAATATTGCGATGTGACGATGGGCATATTACACATTTGGAAGGACATCTGCAAGGTTTGGAAGGCGGCGGTGCTTCCTCCGCGACGGCATACACAGACGACGGCGGCCGGCTTATCCTGGAATGTTCGGACACCGGAGAACAGCATGCGCTGTTGCAGTGACAACAACTGGCCGGAGGGCTGACCGTAGTAGACGGGGTTACCGAGGATGATGGCGTCTGCCGTTGACATTTTGTCGATAATAACATTACACATGTCGTCGTTGAACACACAGCGCCCGAGGCCTTGTTGACGACAGGTGCGGCAGTCTATGCAGCCGCGGGCGGGTTTCTTGCCTACCCATACCATCTCGCTTTCTATGCCTTGGCATTCGAGCTGTTTGGCTATTTCGTTCAGAGCGGAATAGGTGTTGCCTTGCTTATGAGGGCTTCCATTCACCAAGAGTACTTTTATTCCCAGACTATTCTAAGAGTGTTACCTCTGCTTCGGTTCTCACTTACGCACCGCCAGCAGCAGTTTCTCGAAATTGGGTACGATGACATATCCGCGCGTCAGCGTCACGAGGCCGTCGTCGCGCAGGGCCGCCAACATCTCCGCCACATGACGTGGGGTGTCGTGCAGTTCCTCCGCCAGGCGGGGGCGCATGATGTGCAATTCCTTATAGCCGGCGGGGCGCAGGCTGCGCACTTCCAGAAATTGGGCAAAGCGGGCCGGGAGCGACGGCGAGAGGGAGCGCCACAGATGGCGCGTGGCGAGTTGCATCCGTGCGCTGACCATATTCAGATAATTGATGCGGAAGGTGGGATAGTCGAAGAGCAAGTCGCGCACCGCCGCCTTCTCCACCGATAGCATTTCCGCGCCGCGCATCACGCGGAAGGTGCGTGTATAGCGCGTCGTCAGGCCGAAGAGGGCCTCCGGCTGCACTACCATGGGGTGGCTGTGGTGTTCGGTGAGGGTATAGCCGTGGTCGCTGTTCTCACACGCCACGCGGGTCTCTCCCCCCAGAATGAAGTGAAGACCGGTGCACCTTTCGTCTTGGTGCACCACCACCGTCTCACGCGGCACGCGCCGATAGCCAAGACTGATGGTGTTGGCGATATCCTGGAACTCACGGCGCGCGATTCCCTGGAAGAGGGGCAACAGCAGCAGACGGTCGAAAAAAGCGGGTTCGTTATACATGGCAGGAACGGTCGTTATACATGGCAGGAACGGGATGGTGTCTTGCTCTGACGCTTTCGGGCGGTCATCGTCCGCCTCTCGGCAAGCAGACATCGAAACGGGGGGCTGTGACGGTCGCTCCCTCATCGGGGCCATCCGTAAGGGGGAGACGGACGTATTGTCGGAATATGCCTCTACGACAAACAGTTGTTCTCTATTATCGGAAGTACTTCTCTATCGCCGGACTGGTCCAAGAGGCATATTGGTTGTCGGCGGTGGAATATATCAGGTGAGCTTTGATTTCCGGATGTATTTTCAGCAGCTCCTGTGCCTTTTTCAGGCCCACCACCATGAAGGCGGTGGCATAGGCATCGGCGGTGGCACAGTCGGCGGCAAATACGGTGGCCGACAGCACCTCGTGCTGCACGGGGTAGCCGGTATGGGGGTCTATGGTATGTGCATAGCGGTGTCCGTCCTGCTCATAGAAGCGGCGATAGTTGCCGCTCGTAGCCATCGCCATATCGGTGAGTGTCAGGACGGCCTCCACGTCTTGGCTGTCGCCATTATCGCGCGGTGTCGTCACGCCGATTTTCCAGGGGCGTCCTTCGGGATGCTGTCCCTTCACCACGACTTCGCCTCCTATCTCCACCATGTAGTCTTTGATTCCCAGTCGGTCGAAGAGACGCGCCACGCGGTCTACGGCATATCCCTTGGCCACCGAACTGAAGTCGACGACGATGCGCGGGTCGGCCTTGACCAGCGAGTCGCCCACCAGTTTCACCTTCTCGTAGCCCACGAAGGCGAGCACGCTGTCTACCTGCTGTGCCGTCACGGTATGCTGTTGCTTGGAGCCGAAGCCCCACAAGTTGACCAACGGGCCGACGGTGACATCGTAGGCGCCGTCGGTAGCAACGGCAACGGTATGTGCCACCCGGTATACGTCGCGCAGCAAGCTGTCGGTGCGCCCGCTGATGCCGCTGTTGATGTGGGAGATGGTGCTCTCGGTGTTAAACATCGACAGCGAACTGTCCACCGCCATCAGTTCACGGCGTATCTGACTGTCGAGAGGGGCCTCATAGACGTAGCTGATGTGGTAGGCGGTGCCATAGATAGGGCCTTCGCTCATCTGCAGGGTCGACGTCTGATGGCGACGAATAACAAAGATACTTCCAACGACGAGGAAGAGGAGAAAGAGGAGTTGGAGGATACGCTTTATCTTCATATATAAAATAGGTATGCTGACAATTATGAGGGATGTGTTTGCAAGTATTGAGATATAGGGGACACTCCGATGGGACGCCCTATCGTTTGAGGGGGAAAGGGAGAAGGGGGTGGACGGAGTGACTTCAACCGCAGAGATGTTCCACCAGTACTTTCACGCCGATGATAATCAGGATAAGTCCGCCCAGCGGTTCGGCGGGCAGGGTCAGGCGGCGTCCGACGAAGACGCCGATATATTTTCCCATCACGCTCATCACGGCCGACATGACGCCGATAATGAAGGTAGGGAGGCCGGCGTCGCCGAGATGGTGGATGCCCATGCCTACAAAGGTAAAGCCCACCGCCAAGGCGTCGATACTCGTAGCCACCGCCAGAGTGAGCAGCACCTTCCAGTCGGAGGGGTTGAAGTGAGAAGCCGCCGCATCATCATGATGGCGCAGACCGTTGACAATCATACGCCCGCCGAGAAACAGCAGGAGGCCAAAGGCTATCCAGTGGTCGTAGGCTTCTATCTTATCGGCAAAGAAGGCTATCGCCAGCCAGCCGATGAAAGGCATCATGGCCTGAAAGAAGCCAAACAGCAACGCCATGGCCCACACCTGTCGCCCCATGCGCTTCTGGATAAGGCCACAGGTGATGCTGACGCTGAAACAGTCCATGGCCAAGGCCAGACCTAAGAGGATAAAACCGAGGATTCCCATTCTAACAAGCCATGAGGAAGGACGAGGGCCGGAAGGCCGACGCCGGGGATGACGGAGGACGGCACATCGATGGCCGCTCCTTATTTCTTACTTAAATCAAAGACAATATTGAAAGTGCCGGAGATAAAATGGCCGTCGTTGCGCCCGTAGCCGGGTACATACCACGGACTTCCCACCGACGAAGTCTTGTTGTACAAGCGTGCCCGATAGCGCAGGCTCCATCCCAGATGCAGCAGTCCCCACACCTTGGCCTCCAGTCCAAACACGATATCGGCCCACTGGGCGGCGCCGCTCACGCCCGTCACGCGGAAGGGCGTCGACGTGCCCCATACGGCATCGACGATATCGGGGCCGTCGACATCATAGGAAAACGAGGAGAAGCCATAGCGCAGTCCGCCATAGATGCGGTTGCCGCTGCGCTTATTGTTGGCAAAGTTGTAGTCGCAGCCCACGCGGAAGTAAGGGGCGCCGGTCTTGTAGTGGATGTCCGTTGTCTCGTCGGTGTGGTCGCTCAGGCCCCACCCTGCTTCCACGATGGGGAAGAAGGTGCCGCGCAGGTTCAGGCGGCACGCCGCCTCATATTGCCCGAACGGGCTCACCACCGCCATGACGGCGCCGGCGAGGTCGGCCGACACGGAGATACCGCTCAGCAGGGGCAGCGGGCGCCGCGCCGACAGGTCGTCGGCCACAAACTGGATACCGCGCACCACCTGTTGCGTCTGCGTCGTATCCGACGTCACCGCCTGTGCCCGCAGTATGCCGGGGGCACTAACGGTCAGCAGTAGCGCGCAGGAATAGCCTGATATTCTCGACATTGTCATAGTTTACGGTTTCACGAACGATGGCCGCGCTGTCTATCGTCAGCGGCATCACACGAAGGGCATGGGAGGTCCACGCTACCTTTTGCAAAGTATGGAATACGGCCGCCGGGCAGTCGACAGACTCAAAATGGGGCTCATTGGTGTGCCACACAAAGAGCGTATCGATGGCCGACTGCCCCGAGGCATTGGAGAAACACATCTGCAGGGTGTCACAGTCTACGCCCTGCCGCACCGGCAGTACAAACGAGGAGACGTCCTGCGCACGGTTGAGCACAGTGTCACGGGCGCCGCCGGTGCTCACCGTGAGGGTATCCGTCAGCACCAGGCGGCTCCCCGTCTCGGCCGAGTAGAGACCGCAGGTAAGTTCCACCAAGTTGTCTAACGGGCAGTCTATATTGGTGCACCCCCCTAACACCAGGGGCAGGGCCGCTGCCATCACAAGCTTTCGGAGGAGGTGTAGCATGGGTCAGAAGGATTTCTCGATTTGGTAATTGTTGCGGCCGGAGGCGTTGCGACTGATGAGCTCGCCCAAGAAACCGGCCACAAAGAGTTGGGTGCCCATCACCATCATCGTCAGGGCGAGATAGAAATAGGGCGACAGGGCCACCAGCGGAGCGGGCACGCCGCGACTGAGGGCCACCAGTTTCATGCCGCCGACTATCAAAACGGCTACCAGTCCCAGGAAGAACATGATAGACCCCAAGAAGCCGAAGACGTGCATGGGCTTCAGGCCGAAGGTGCCCATAAACCACAGGGAAAGCAAGTCGAGATAACCGTTGACGAAGCGGTTGAGACCGCCAAATTTCGTCTTGCCGAACTTGCGCGCCTGGTGGTGCACCACCCGCTCGCCGATTTTGCTGAACCCGGCGTTCTTGGCCAGATAGGGGATATAGCGGTGCATCTCGCCATATACCTCGATATTCTTCACCACTTCCTGACGATAGGCTTTCAGTCCGCAGTTAAAATCGTGCAGGTTCTTGATGCCGCTGACCTTCCGGGCGGTGGCGTTAAACAGTTTGGTGGGTATCGTCTTCGACAGCGGGTCGTAGCGCTTCTGCTTATAGCCCGACACCAAGTCGTAGCCCTCTTCCGTAATCATGCGATAGAGCGCGGGGATTTCATCGGGAGAGTCCTGCAGATCAGCATCCATCGTGATGACGACGTCGCCGTTGGCGGCCTTAAAACCGCAGTAGAGCGCCGGCGACTTACCGTAGTTGCGGCGAAACTTAATGCCGTGGATGTGCTCATCCTTGGCGGCCAGTTCCGTGATGACTTGCCAGGAGTTGTCGGTACTGCCGTCGTTGACAAAGATGACTTCATACGTGTAGTCGTTCTCCTGCATCACCCGCTGTATCCAAGCATACAGTTCGGGAAGGCTCTCGGCCTCATTATACAGGGGGACGACGACGGAGATATGGGGGTGGGAAATAGACATGGGGTATGGGGTTATTGATGATTCTGTCAAAGAGGGGAGAAGAGGGGAAGCTGTCGTTCCAAGGAGATATGGCCTGCCCTTCCGTACGCCCGACGCCGGATGCAACCGGGCAATGCGGCCGCGCAAGGGGAGCGCGCCATCCGCTACGTCTTTTCTCCGAGAGGGGAAGCGCAACGCAAGGATAGGCCGATGACCGCCGGGAGTCCAGAAGCCGTCACGGCTCAAGGCACCCGACGAAGAGCCTGCCCCGACGGCCTCAAGCCGTCGGCTGAGAGGGCGTGTCTTCGTCTGTGGGATGCGACAGGAAAGGCTGCGGCGCACGGCGTGCCACACAACCGATAAGGAGGGAGAAGATGAGGGTCACCAGCAGGGAGAAGTAGAGAATCATCCCCGCATAGCGTGCCGGCGCCGCTTCGCGCATGACATTGATGACATCTTCCATCGTCATCCCCTGCGCTGCCAGCTGGTCTATCATCCCGTTCTGTCGCATCTGCGCCACCACCTCCGGTTGCGTCATCATGGCCTCGTAGGCATCGAAGAAGCGACCGCCATCGAGGAACGACAGGTAGATAAGAACGAAGAGGGCCACCCATATGGCGGCATAGATACCCATCAGGAAGGTAAATAGGGAACCGCGCATCAGGGTGAAGCCAAAGCGGGGGTCCATCACTTGCCGGCGAAAGCGCAGTGTCAGATAGGTAGCCAGAAACGGCGACCCTACGGTCAGCAAGAGGGAGAGGAAGGAGAAACCCGGATGGGCCATCGACAGGCCCATCGTCACCAGACTCAGGATACCCACCACTCCGAAGAAGAGGCCATACTGCATGGCAAAAGCATTCGTCTGCTTTATCGTACTTGTTTCTTGTTGCATAAGATATCACATTACGCGGCCGACAGGGCGCACCGCCTTTTATAGGCCACAAAGTTAGCATAAATAAGTGAAACGGCCGATAAAGCGAGGCATTCTCTTCGCGCCGGGCCACGTGGAAGCGTCTCCCGCCGACAGGGAGCGCTTCAGGGCGCAGCCTCGAGAGGAGAACACGCGGGCGGGCAACGGTGAGGTGAGAGGGAAGACGCGCAGCGCGTGGCGCCATCAGCCAACGCAGAAGGCGGCAGACCGATGGAGCGAGGAGTCGCCCCTCTCCGTTACGCCGACTGCGCCGACAGTCGTTCTCCTCACCCACCTCTCGGCGCCGTTGTTCCGATGCTTCCGGGAATGCACACGTCCCCGTTTATCGCTCCTTATCGTGAAGCGAGAGACCCCCAAAAAGCGTGCGGGAAGGCCGCGAGAATCGCAAAAAATCCGGCGCGTCCCTCTCTGCGACCGCTGAGCGCACGCACGGGCGCTTGAAAGTGTTAAAAACGGGCCCGTTTCTGACATATAGTGGCAAAAGCGACAAGGAGGCGAGGCCGCCGCGCGGCGCAACAAGTCCGGGAGAAATTTCAACAAGTCCCGGAGTAGGAAAAACAAGTCCTGGACTTGTTGCGCTGCCGACCGGCCGCCGCCGCTCCGGCCCGGACGCTTCATTTCTTTAACATATGGAAACACCTCAGGGGAGGCTGTCGAAGAAAACTTTTCACAAGAATCGTGTTTATGAAAGCAAAAAACGCCCCCTGCTTTCCTAATTGCGTTTAATTTTTTCATAAAAGAAGGTCACCGCAAGCCGTAAACCGCCAAGAGAAAGCTCCGATGGCGGGCGTTTTTCGGTGTTTCCGTGGCTCGGCGCGTGTCAAGATTTTTCGGTGCGACGACCATCTTGCACACTTTTGTTTCAACAAAATATCGACACCTGCCGGGCGAAGGATATTCCGGAAACTTGCGACGCGACGACGCCATCTGCAGGAAACGAAAAAGCGACGACACATCCGGAGAATGCTTCGTCGCTATCGTGGTGGGCGCTGAGGGATTCGAACCCCCGACCCTCTGCTTGTAAGGCAGACGCTCTGAACCAGCTGAGCTAAGCGCCCGATTCGCTATCGGGATAGTGGCTATCGTGGTGGGCGCTGAGGGATTCGAACCCCCGACCCTCTGCTTGTAAGGCA
>CAZXFS010000039.1:0-17188 GCA_964640535.1 uncultured Prevotellamassilia sp.
CCCGACCCTCTGCTTGTAAGGCAGACGCTCTGAACCAGCTGAGCTAAGCGCCCTTTGTTCTCAAAAGCGATGCAAAATTACGAATTATCTGAATATCCTCCAAATTTCGGCGCACCTTTTTCTTGTCTTTTATTCCCTCATCTTCCTTTCGCTCTTATTTCTCAAAGCTTTACAGTTGGAAATATTTTTCTCCTTCATCCCACCTGCACCACCGCCTTTCGTCTTTTTCCCCGGGAACGGAGAGTGAAAAGCCTCGGCCTCGCCAAGAACGCCTCTGCCACGAAGAGCCCAACTCCTCTCTCGAAAAAAAGGGTACATCGCCGAAGAGAGAGACGGCCTCACGCCACAACAAAGGGCGCCCCGTGATGGAGCGCCCTTCTTATCATTGTATCGCCGTTGCTGTTAGCACAGCTTGCGGGAACCGTCGCCAATGACTACGTCGATGACGATGGGCTCACGGCCATATTTTTCCTTATAGGAAGACTTCACCGTTTCCACGAAGTGGTCGTAGAGTTCTTCGCTGACAAGGTTGATGGTGCAGCCGCCGAAGCCGCCGCCCATGATGCGCGAACCGGTGACGCCACAGCTCTTGGCTACGTCGTTGAGGAAGTCGAGCTCTTCGCAGCTCACCTCATACTCCTTGCTCAGGCCGATGTGGGTCTCATACATCTTCTGACCCACCGTTTCGTAGTCGCCCTTCTCCAGAGCGTCGCAGACGGTGAGCACGCGGTCAACCTCGCCAATCACATAGTGGGCACGCTTGTAGTCTTCCTCGCTCACTTCGCCCTTCACCTCGTCGAGCATGGCGTAGCTGGCGTCGCGCAGCGACTTCACCTCGGGGTGATGCTTGGCAATGACTTCGGCCACACGCTCGCAGCTCAGGCGACGGTCGTTGTAGGGGGAACCTACCAGTTCGTGCTTCACCTGAGAGTTGACGAGCACCAGCTTATATCCCTGCGGATTCCAGGGGAAGTATTCAAACTCGCCGCTGCGGCAGTCGAGGCGCATCAGGCTACCGGCCTTGCCGTGTACAGAAGCGAACTGGTCCATGATGCCGCAGTTGCACCCCACGTATTTGTGTTCCGTGCGCTGTCCGACGCGGGCCAGTTCCATCTTCTCGATCTTGTTGTCGCCCCACAGGTCGTTGAGAGCAAAGGCATAGACGCTCTCCAAGGCGGCGGAGGAGGACATACCGGCGCCCAGGGGCACATCACCGGCAAAGGCGGTGTTGAAGCCCTCTACGGGGACGCCCAGCAGCATCATCTCGCGGCAGACGCCGAAGATATAGCGGGCCCAGCTGGCCTTGGGGCCGGCCTCATCATCGAGAGAGAACTCTACATAGTCCTTCAGGTCGATGGAATAGGCGCGCACGTTGCGCGTGCCGTTGGGCTTGATTTCGGCAATCATTCCCTGCTCTACAGCGCCGGGGAACACGAAACCGTTATTATAGTCTGTATGTTCACCAATAAGGTTGATACGACCGGGAGAGGCATAGACCGAACCGGTGGTGCCGTCGAAGTGCTCGATGAAGCGGCTTCTTACGTCTTCAATAGTTAATTTCATATGGTTTGTATTTAGGTAGTTCTTACTTCTGTGGAAGTATTTCCTATATATAAAATAGGTGTCGTTTCTTTCAGAGGCGGTATCGTTCGTTTCCAACAAAGATATTTCAACCTTTCCTCAGAGAACGAACGATTGCCCCAAGGACGAAGCCGTCCTTAGTCATTCTCGCGCTTGGTGACACGGCTGCCCGCCAGAGCGTAGAAGAGCAGGTAAGCGGCGCAGAACACTACCACCCAGAAGCTGGTGGTGTAACCGGCCCAACCGGCAACGGTACCCTGAATCCAGAGCATCACGGCGCAGCCGAAGACCATCGTCATGAAGATGCCGGAAGCAACAGCCGTATACTTGCCGAGGCCCTCAACAGCGAGGTTGAAGATGGCACCCCACATCACGGAGGTGCAGAGACCTACGAGCAGGAAGGCAAAGACGCCGAGGGGAATCTCCTGGAATATCAGTGTCATCGTGCCCCAGTCTACGCCGGGGAAGTTAACCAGCACGTCGGAGGGGGCGAACATGCCGAAGAGGACGAGAATAAGAGTAATCACAGATACCGTAGATATCATGGTGCGACTGCTCACCTTGCTACCGATACTGGCACCTACCAGACGACCAATCAGCATCATGAACCAATAGACGGCAACGAGGAGGCCGACCGTACCGGCGGGGATGCCCTTCTCGTCAACAAGAAGAAGGTTGACAAAGTTAGGAACGCCCACCTCAATACCCATATACAGGAAGATGGCCAGAGCACCGAGCGCGAAATGGCGATGTTTCAGAGCGCCCTTGATCAGGTCGAGGCGCACGGGAGCCTGCTCCGGCTCTTCAATACGAGTGAAGAGGATGACGACAAAGGCTATCACGAAGATGGCCAGGGCAATCATCAAGGCCGGCGTAGCATCGGAAATCTTAGCCTTGGTAGCGTCGGAAATCAAGGCGCCCATCAGGATGTAGCAGGCAACGGCGGCAGAGGAGTTGAACACGCCGCCAATCTGGATCAGCTGGTTGCCCTTGTTGCCGCCACCGCCGAGGATGTTGAGCATGGGGTTGACCACGCAGTTGAGGATACACATGCACAAGCCGGAGATGAAGGCGCCGACAAGATATACACCGAATACGAGGCCCAGGTTCTCCTGTGCGTTGAGCAGACCGCTGCACCACTGCACAAAGATACCTACGATGCCGACGAAGAGGCCTATCAGAGCCGTCTTCTTATAGCCAAACTTGGAAATCAGCATACCGGCGGGGATACCCATGACCAGATAAGCGATAAAGTTACCATAATTGCCGATATTGGCCAGCACCGGGGAGATTTCGCCCTGATTCTTAATAATCGTCGCCATCGGCGTGCAGAGGTTCGTCACGAAGGCGATCATTGCGAAGAGCGCAATCATCACGATGATGGCTCCCCATTGTTTTGTCTGATTACTCATTTGATTTGTTAGATAGGATATAGATAATGTTGGATGAATGAATTTTCGTCAATAAGGAGCGTGAAGTCCTTTACCGTCCCTACGGTGCGTTCTTACTCTACACCAAATTTATAAATGGTCTTCTGCGTGTAGACCTGGCCGGGCTTCAGGATGACCGGCGGGAAGTAGGCGCGATTGGGGCTGTCGGGGAAGTGCTGTGCCTCGAAGCAGAGGGCACTGCGACGGGGGAAGGTGGCACCGTGTTGTCCCTTGTAGCCGTCGGCCCAGTTGTCGGAGTAGAACTGTACGCCCGGTTCGGTGGTGTACACTTCCATGGTACGTCCGCTCACCGGTTCCAGGATCTTGGCGGCAAAGGTCAGTTCGCCGGGCTCCCGCTTGTTGAGCACAAAGCAGTGGTCGTAGCCGGCGCCATGCTTGATTTGCTCATCGTCGGCATCAATCATGTCGCCCACACGGTGCGGGGTGGTAAAGTCGAAGGGGGTGCCCTTTACGCTGCGTATTTCACCGGTAGGGATAGAGTTCTCGTCGATGGGCACATAGAAGTCGGCATTGATTTGGCAGACGACGTCTTCACACGTCGGGGTGGGATTTGCAATGCCGGCCAAGGAGAAGAATCCGTGGCTGGTCATATTGACCACGGTCTTCTTGTTCGTGGTGCCCTTATAGTCAATCTTGAGTTCGTTGTCGTCGGTGAGTGTATACATCACCGTCATGGTGAGCTCGCCGGGGAAGCCTTCTTCATAGTAGGCCGACACATAGCGCAACACCAGTGTGGTGGCATTGACCTGCTCGGCATCCCACACGCGGGCATGGAAGCCCGTCGGCCCGCCATGCAGGTGGTTGGGGCCGTTGTTGACGGCCAGATGATACTCCTTGCCGTTCAGCGTAAAGCGTCCTTTGCAGATGCGATTGCCATAGCGTCCCACCAGTGTGGAGAGGAAGGGCTCCGGCGACCGGAGGCAGTCTTCTATATTGTCGTGACCTTGAATCACATTGGCTACGTTGCCGGCTCTATCCGGCACCATGATAGCCACTATCGAGCCGCCATAGTTGGTGATGGCGACTTCCATTCCTGAGGCGTTGGTCAGGAAGAAGAGATCGGTCTGGCGTCCGTCGACTTCGCGTTGAAAGTCTGCTCTCTTCAGCTTGCTGATGGATGAATTTTCCATGGGGTAACAGTATTTTTGCGGGGAACGACGGCGTCCCCCATATATTTATTCCATGAACACGAGGAGGGACAATTCTACCAATAACAAATCTATCAAGTTGTTAACCGAGTCATCCAATTTTTAAACCGCAGTTGGCAGAATAGGCCCTAATATGTTATCGCAAATTTGACAATAACTTTTGAATGGGCAAAATGTTTATCTGAAAATTATAACTCTTCGAAAAATTCTCCCGCAGATTCGTAAGTTTCGACCACCGATTCGCCGGTTTCTTCCGCACACCCGCCGACATCTCCCGCCGGAGCGTCCCTCGGCGGAAGGACCGCCGCCGTCACGCCTCCTCCCCCACCTCCCGCCATTCGCCCTACATTTTGCGAAAAAGATGCAACAAAATGACACTTAAAAGCGGGCTGGAACGGCATTTCGTCGAAATCTTTCTTTTTTCAAAGAGGAGCTCCCACAAAAATATCGTAACTTTGGGGCGAATATCGCACGCGCGTTGCTACGCGCTGCCTCACCCGCCATTTTCCAGTCATAGAGAACCGACACAGGATGTCTACAATACTGATTATCGCCATATTTTTGATGGGTATGCTCCTCATCGCCACCGAGGGCGTCCATCGGATGAACAAGGCCGCCATCGCCATGTTCGTGGGTACCGTATGCTGGCTTATCTACATCGCCTACGGCACCGGTTTCGTGGTGTCGCGACACCAGATAGACTTCTTGTCTTACCTCTCGGACGTCGGCATCAACGCCACCTCCGTCAAGACGTTCATCGCCACCCACTTGTTCTTCCGCCATGTGGCGGCCGCCGGTGAATTGGTATTATTCCTCTTAGCTACCCTGACGATTGTTGAAGTGCTCTCGGCGAACGGCTGTTTTGACTTTGTCACCAAATGGCTGAGGACACGCAGTATGCAGCGTTACCTCCTCCTGCTCTCCGGCATTACCTTCGTACTTTCAGCCAACCTCGACAACCTCACGACCACCTGTCTCATGCTGGGCATCATGCACACCATGGTGTCCGACGATCGCCAGCGCATGACGCTGGGCGCCGTGATTGTGGTGGCCGCCAACTGCGGCGGTGCCTTCACCGTAATTGGCGACGTCACCAGTCTGCTGCTGTGGAGCGACGAGCATGTCAGCCCCACCACTTACGCCGCCGCCCTCTTCCCGCCGTGCATCGCGGCGCTGGCCACCGTTGTACTGCTGACGGCTTATCACTTCAGAGGACAGAGCTTGTCGTTGACACGCCGGGCCGCCCCCTATCGGGGAGATGACACAGTATTGACTCGTCCGCAGCGCTTGCTGATGCTCTTGGTAGGTATCGGCGGACTATGGTTTATCCCCACCTTCCACCGTATCACCCTCCTCCCCCCCTTCGTCGGCGCACTCTGCGTCTTGGCACTACTGTGGATGGTGCACGAGGTGTGCAACCGCCGCCTGCTGGCCAGCGACAGGATGGTGGGCGGAGGCCCCCGCCGCCCGATGGCGCTGCAGTATGCCGGGCTCCAGCATATCCTCTTCCTCGTCGGCCTCATCCTCTCCACCGCCGCCCTCCAGGAGAGCGGCGTGCTCCGCGACGCCCTCTATTGGACGGCCCATCAACTGAACGACGACCCGCACATCGTCGCTACCGCTATGGGAGGGTTGTCGGCCTTCTTCGGCAACCTTCCCGTCTTACTGGCCAACACCACCTGCTGCTCCCCGGAGAGCATAGAAATCTACCCCTCCCTCGCCACCGACGGCAGCTACTGGGCCCTACTCAGCTATTCCACCGCCCTCGGCGGCTCGCTACTGGGTATCGGCACCATGGCCGGCTACGCCATGATGCGCACCGAGGGTACCAACATGCGGTGGTACCTCCGCCATATGTCGGGAAAGATATTGGCAGGCTGGGGCGTGGGACTGGTGGTATACCTCGTCCTCACACAATATATATATTAAGGAGTATCCTCCCTACGCCCCCAACTACGCTTACAACACAAAAGCATAACATAGAAAGGAACACACCATGGGTAAAATCAGATGTATCGGCATTCTCACCTCCGGCGGCGACGCCCCCGGCATGAATGCAGCCATCCGCTCCGTCACACGCAGCGGCATTTGCAATGGATTTAAAATCAAAGGCATTTACCGCGGCTACTACGGCCTCATCAACGACGAAGTGAAGACCTTCACCACCGAGGATGTCAGCAACATTATCCAAACCGGCGGCACCATCCTGCGCACGGCCCGCTGCCAGGAGTTTGAGACACCGGAAGGACGCCAGCGCGCCTACGAGACGCTCCGCAAGGAGGGCATCGACGCTCTGGTGGTCATCGGCGGCAACGGTTCGCTGACGGGCGCCATGAAGTTGGCCGAAGAATTCGACTACCCCTGTATCGGTCTGCCCGGCACCATCGACAACGACCTCTACGGCACCGACAGCACCATCGGCTACGACACCACCCTCAACACCATCACCCAATGCGTCGACAAGATTCGCGACACGGCGGGCTCACACGAGCGCATTTTCTTTGTCGAGGTCATGGGGCGCGATGCGGGCTTCTTGGCACAAAACAGCGCCATCTCCGCCGGCGCCGAAGCCGCCATCATTCCCGAAGACTCCACCGGCAGCGACCAGCTGATTAAGTTCATGGAGCGCGGCACCCGCAAGAGCAAACGCAGCTGTATCGTCATCGTCAGCGAGAGCCCCAAGTGCGGCGCCATGTACTATGCCAACCGCGTCAAAAAGGAATATCCGCAATTCGACGTCCGCGTTTCCATCCTGGGCCACCTGCAACGTGGCGGAAGCCCCTCGGCACGCGACCGCATCCTCGCCAGCCGCGTCGGCGTCGGCGCCGTGGAAGCGCTCGTCAAGGGGCAACGCAATGTCATGGTAGGCATCCGCAACAACGAAGTGGTCTACGTCCCCTTCATCGAAGCCATCGGACGTCACAAGGAAATGGACAAGCAGCTCATCAAAGTGCTCGACGAACTGTCTATCTGACACCCTTTTATCGAAAGACGCCAAAGAGCACGCCTTGTCCCTCTACACGGCGGACTCCCTTTGGCATCCGACCAACGAGCAAGGAAACTCAAATAAATATTTGGGTTTCCTTGCTCGTTTTATTTCTTTTTGTTTACTTTGCGGTGTTGAAATCGTCAACCTAACAATGAACTCTAATCACGCAACACAGCAAGACGGTCGTATTTCGCAAATCATCGGCCCCGTTATCGACGTAGCTTTCTCTATAGAGGGGAAGCCCGCAGAAGAAGTATTGCCTCGCATCCACGAGGCCCTCGAAGTCACCCATACCGATGGACGCAAGATCATCATCGAAGTGCAACAGCACATCGGCGAGAGTACGGTGAGATGCGTGGCCATGGACAACACCGATGGCCTCTCCCGCGGGCAGAGCGCACGCCGCTTGGGCTCCCCTATCACCATGCCTACCGGTAATCAGACCAAAGGACGCATGATGAACGTCACCGGCGACAGCATCGACGGCCTGCGCGCCCTCGACAAGAGCGTCGATCCCTACCCCATCCATCGTGCAGCGCCGGAATTCAAAGACCTCAAGACGACCAGCGAAATACTCTACACCGGCATCAAGGTGATAGACCTCCTGGAACCCTACGCCAAGGGCGGTAAGATCGGCTTGTTCGGCGGCGCCGGCGTGGGAAAGACAGTACTGATCATGGAGCTCATCAACAACATCGCCAAGGGACATGACGGTTTCTCGGTATTTGCCGGTGTCGGCGAGCGCACGCGTGAAGGCAACGACCTCCTGCGCGAGATGATAGAATCCGGCGTCGTACGCTATGGGAAAGAATTTACCGAAGCCATGGAACGTGGCGAATGGGACCTTTCCAAGGTAGACTATAACGAGTTGCAGAAGAGTCAGGCGACGCTGGTCTATGGACAGATGAACGAGCCCCCCGGAGCCCGTGCCTCGGTGGCCCTCTCCGGCCTCTCCGTGGCAGAGTCGTTCCGCGATGCAGGAGCCAAGGAAGGCAAGTCGACCGACATTCTATTCTTTATCGACAACATCTTCCGCTTCACACAGGCCGGTTCCGAAGTATCCGCCCTTCTGGGACGTATGCCCTCCGCCGTAGGTTACCAACCGACATTGGCCAGCGAGATGGGCGCCATGCAGGAGCGTATCACCTCCACCAAGAACGGTTCTATCACCTCTATACAAGCCGTCTACGTTCCGGCAGACGACTTGACGGACCCCGCTCCGGCCACCACCTTTACCCACCTCGACGCCACTACCGTGCTCAGCCGTAAGATTACGGAGCTGGGCATCTATCCCGCCGTCGACCCGCTGGACTCCACCTCGCGCATCCTCGACCCCAATATCATCGGGCATGAGCACTACGACTGCGCCCAGCGCGTCAAGCAGATTCTCCAGAAATACAAGGAGCTGCAAGATATCATCGCCATTCTCGGTATGGACGAACTGTCCGACGAAGACCGCGTCACCGTCAACCGTGCCCGCCGCGTACAACGTTTCCTCAGCCAGCCCTTCACGGTGGCGGAAACCTTCACCGGCGTACCGGGAACGATGGTCAGCATCGAAGACTGTATCCGCGGCTTCAATATGATTATGGACGGCGAAGTGGACTACCTCCCCGAACAAGCCTTCCTGAACGTAGGTACTATCGAAGAAGCCATTGAGAAAGGCAAGAAGATATTGGAGAGCGCCCAAGCCTAACACTCAAGTACGATGAAAGTCACCATATTGTCACCGGAAACGACGCTCTTCAGCGGCGAAGCGTCCCTGCTCCGCCTGCCGGGAGCGAAAGGGCCCTTTGAAGTGCTCAACCACCATGCCCCCATCATCACCACCCTCTCTGCCGGAGAGGTCAGCCTGGAGGGCGAGCCCCCCTTCCGTCTCACCATCGCCGGGGGCTTTGCACAGGTGAGTGGTGACGAGGCTACCGTATGCGTCGAACCCTCAGCGCAACAGGAGGGCGAGGCATGAAGCTGCAGAAATGGGTGTCAGGACTCTTGCTCTTGGCCATCGTCTATCTCCTCGCCGCTCCCCTCCTTCTCTTTATAGAAGCACACATTGCGGGAACGGCGCAGAGCCTTCGGATGGCCTTACCCACAGCAATTATCGCCACCGTCTTCTTTGCCTACAGCTTAGGGATGTCGGCCTTTCAGCAGCGTCTGCTGCGCACAAAGAGCACCTTCCTCACCGCCTTCTACCTCTTTAACAACCTCCTGCGCTTATTCCTGGCCGCCCTACTCTTAGTGGGATACGCCGTCTTGGCGTCGCGCGAGGGACTGCGTCTCTTCGCCATCCATCTCGTCGTCTACTATCTACTGACCATTATCTTCACCGCTCGAAGCAGTATTCAGGCAGAGCAACAAAACCATCACGCTGAATGAAACGTCTTTACCACATACAACGTCTTCTATTACTCCTCGCCATCCTCCTCGGGACGACGGGCATGGCTCATGCCGAGACAACAGGCGGGCAGGAAGAAGGCGGCGTCGATGTAAAAGAAATTGTCCTGGGACATCTCAGCGATGCCTACGAGTGGCATATTCTCTCCACCCCCGGGAAGCACATCACCCTCCCCCTCCCCGTTATCGTGAAGAGCCACGACGGGACATGGCACACGTTCAGTTCCTCACGACTGTCGCACGGCGCCCGCTACAACAGCTTCTATATCGACGAAGAACGCAACGGAAAGATCTATGAAGAGCTGCCCGACGGACAGACGGAACGACCGCTGGATCTCTCCATCACGAAAGACGTCGTACAAATCGGCATCGTCATGATCATCATGCTCTCCTTATTCTTAGGGTGTGCCCGTTGGTATCGCGGCCGTTCTGCCGCCGACGACGCTCCCAAGGGTCTGGTCGGTACCGTCGAGATGATGGTTATGAGCATCTACGACGACGTCATCAAGCCCGGCGTCGGCGCCGAGCGCGCCCCCAAATACGGGCCATTCCTACTGACGGCATTTTTCTTTATCTTCATCACCAACCTACTGGGCCTCATCCCCATTTTCCCCGGCGGTGCCAATGTCACGGGCAACATCAGCATCACGCTCCTCTTGGCACTCTTGGTGATGCTGGCCATCAACCTCTTCGGGAACCGCGAATACTGGCGCGAGACCTTCTGGCCAGAAGTGCCCGTATGGCTCAAGGTGCCTATACCTTTAATGCCGGTCATTGAAATCTTCGGAATCTTCATCAAGCCCTTCGCCCTGATGATTCGTCTCTTCGCCAACATGATGGGTGGCCATGCCACCATCCTTTCATTGACCTGCGTCATCTTCATCACCTGCCAGATAGGCGTCGCCATCGGTGCCTCTTTGTCGCTGGTGAGCTTCCTACTGATGATTTTTATGAACGCCTTGGAGTTGTTAGTTGCCTTTATCCAGGCCTACGTCTTCACCATGCTCAGCGCCGTATTCATCGGCATGGCCCATCCCCAAGGCCATCATTCGTAAGAAGCTATTCCCCATAGAATATTTACCTATCCACGTTTACATCTAAAAAACAAACCATCATGTTACTACTCGTATCCCTTCTTGAAGCAGCAGGAATCGCCAAATTGGGCGCCGGTCTCGGTGCCGGTATTGCCGCCATCGGTGCCGGTCTTGGTATCGGTCGTATTGGTAGCAGCGCCATGGAAGCTATCGCCCGCCAGCCGGAATCTGTCGGTGACATCCGCACCAACATGATTCTTGTAGCCGCCCTCGTCGAAGGTGTTGCCTTCTTCGCCGTCGTAGTCTGCCTCCTCTGCATCTTCCTCTAAAATTGTTTATCATGCAGCAATTGCCATCCATACTGACGCCCGACGTCGGGCTGATCTTCTGGATGCTCATCGCCTTTCTGATTATCTTCGTCCTCGTGGCACGCTACGGTTTTCCCGTCATCATCAAGATGGTGGAGAGCCGCAAGCAATACATCGACGAGTCGCTGACACATGCTCGTGAGGCCAACGAGAAGCTGGCCCACATCAAGGCGGAAGGAGAAGCCATCCTCAAGGAAGCCCGCCAGCAACAGGCACAAATTCTCAAGGAAGCCATGGCCGCTCGCGACGGCATTCTGCAAGACGCCCGCGAAAAGGCACAGGCACAAGGCCGCCAACTCCTTGAAGACGCCAAAGCACAGATTGCCGCCGAGAAAGAGAAGGCCCTCCGCGAGATACGCGGCTCCGTAGCCGATATCTCCGTACAAATCGCCGAGAAGGTGGTACGCCGTCAGCTCAACGAGACAACGGAGCAGCAGCGCTACATCGAGACCCTACTCAACGAAATGGTACCCGAGAGCAAGTAAAGCTTATGGGTGGTTCTCTTCTTTAACCGCCCTTAGAGATTCCGGAATAACGGCCCGCGGGAGTGCGCTGCATTTCTATGGCCATCATCGGCAGAGTCTGTCGGTCGCGTAGCTTATACGCGCCCCCTCTCACTTCGGTGCGGCCTTACAGACAGCCTGAGCTTCCACACGAGCCAATAAATAGAACCACCCTTTATTCTTATGGACATCGGTATCATATCTACCCGCTACGCCAAAGCATTGCTCAAGTACGCCCTCGAGCAGCATCAAGAGTCGTCGGTCTATGAGGACATCCGGGCACTGTCACAAGCCTTCCTTCAGGAGCCTCGTCTCCTGGTGGCCATGAAGAGTCCCGTTGTATCCACACAGCAGAAGACGGCCCTGCTCGGCAAAGCGGCAGAGCACGCCGGGCAGCTATCGCCCACCACGGCACGTTTCCTCGAGCTGGTGGTCACCAACGGTCGCGCCGATATGGCAGGCTTTATCGCCCACGCCTTTCTCCGTCAGTATTGTGCCCATCGGCACATCACGCCGGCACAGCTCACCACCGCCGTCGAGATGCCGGCCGCCATCACCGAACAGCTGCAGCACCTTGTCGAGCACAAGAGCGACAGCAAAGTGGTCTTTACGAAGAAAGTAGACCCCGCCATCGGCGGCGGTTTCATTCTCCGCTACGACACCTACCAAATTGATGCAAGCATCCGCACACAGTTAGAAAAGCTCCATCAGGAGCTGACACATTAAGCCCCATCATTCATGTCCAATACAATCAAGCCCAACGAAGTCTCCGAGGTACTCTTGCAGCAGCTCAAAGACATCGACAACAGCATACAGTTTGAAGAAGTTGGCATTGTCCTCACCATCGGCGACGGCGTAGCCCGCATCCACGGACTTACCGGTGTCACAGAAAACGAACTCGTAGAGTTTGAGAACGGGGTCATGGCCGTTGCCATGAACTTGGAAGAGGATAATGTCGGTGCTGTACTCCTTGGCCCGTCAGAGGGTATCAAAGAAGGACAAACCGTCAAGCGCACCCGGCGTATCGCCTCTATCGAGGTCAATGAGAATATGCTGGGACGTGTCATCAACCCGCTCGGTCAGCCTGTCGACGGCGCCGGCGATATCACCGGCGAGAAATACCTCATGCCCCTCGACCGCAAAGCGCCGGGCGTCATCTACCGTCAACCGGTCAACGAAGCCCTGCAGACCGGCCTCAAGGCGGTAGACTCCATGATTCCTATCGGCCGCGGACAGCGAGAGCTGATTATCGGCGACCGCCAAACGGGAAAAACGGCCATAGCGATAGACACCATCATCAACCAACGCGAGAATTACGAGAAGGGGAAACCGGTCTATTGTATCTACGTCGCCATCGGCCAGAAGGCCTCCACGGTGGCCAATATTGTGAGCACGCTGAAGGAGCACGGCGCCATGCCGTATACCATCATCGTATCGGCCACCGCCGCCGAACCCGCCGCCGTACAGTATTTTGCGCCTTTTTCCGGTGCCGCCATCGGGGAATACTTCCGCGACCGCGGCGAGCACGCCCTCGTTGTCTACGACGACTTGTCGAAACAGGCTGTAGCCTACCGTGAGGTATCCCTCATACTGCGCCGCCCCTCCGGCCGCGAAGCCTATCCCGGCGATGTCTTCTACCTCCACTCTCGTTTGCTCGAGCGCGCTGCCAAGATCAACAGCCAGGACGAGGTAGCCCAGCAGATGAACGACCTCCCCGCCTGCTTGCGCGGTAAGGTGAAGGGCGGCGGTTCGCTCACTGCCCTCCCCATCATCGAGACACAGGCCGGCGACGTCTCCGCCTATATCCCCACCAATGTCATCTCCATCACCGACGGACAGATATATCTCGACACCAACCTCTTCAACCAGGGCTTCCGTCCCGCCATCGACGTCGGTATCTCCGTCAGTCGTGTGGGTGGTGCCGCCCAGATAAAGAGTATGAAGAAGGTAGCCGGTAGTTTAAAGATAGATCAGGCACAGTATCGCGAACTGGAGTCATTCTCTAAGTTCTCGTCGGACATGGATGCCGTCACAGCGATGACCATCGACAAGGGGCGTAAGAACAACCAGCTGCTCATCCAGTCGCAGTATGCCCCGATGCCCGTTGAGGAGCAGGTGGCCATACTCTATTGTGGTGTCCACGGCTTGTTGCGCGATGTCCCCGTCGACAAGGTGCGCGACTTCCAGAAGAACTTTCTCCAGGTGCTGCGTACTTCCGCCAACGATACCACCCTCTCGGAAATCAAGCAGGGACGTCTCACGGAAGAGGTGTGCCAAGCCATTGAGAAGACGGCCGCCGACATCAGCGCCCAATATAAATAAGTAGGAGCTATGGCCTCACTCAAGGAAGTAAAAAACAGAATCTCCAGTGTGGGCAACACGCGGAAGATTACCAGCGCCATGAAGATGGTAGCGTCGTCAAAGTTGCACCGTGCCGGACGTGCCATCGAGGGCATGCGTCCCTATGAGGCACACCTCTCCGGCATCATGAGCACCTTCGCCGCCACCCTCGACGGCGAAGTCACCTCGCCCTACGTGGTGCGGAGACCGGTGAAGCGCAGCGCCATCGTTGTCATCACGTCCAACTCCAGCCTCTGCGGTGCCTTCAACAATAATGTTGTCAAGGCACTGCGTCGACAGGTAGAAGCCTATGAAAACGCCCATGTCGCCGTCACCCACTGTATGGCTATCGGAAAAAAAGGAGAAGATGCGGCCAAAGCTATGGGCCTCCCCCTCTGTGGCGACCTCAACCGACTGACCGACCATCCCTCCTACCCTCCCATTGCCGCCATCAGCGAGCAACTGCTTCAGGCATATGCCAAGGAAGAAATCGACGAGGTACGGTTGATCTACCATCACTTCAAGAACAACTCGTGCCAGATACTCACCGAAGAGACCTTCCTGCCGGTGAGCCTTCCCGGCACGCATGGCGCAGCCACCCCTACCGCGGTGGAGGAAACTACCCGCTTCCGCCCCGACTACATCATCGAACCGTCGAAAGAGGAGCTACTCACGACACTCATCCCCAAATTGCTGCATCTCAAACTATTCTCCGCCTTGCTCGACAGCATCGCCAGTGAGCATGCAGCCCGTATGATTGCCATGCAAGTGGCCACCGACAATGCCGACGACCTGCTCCATGAGCTTACGCTCACCTATAACAAGACGCGTCAGCAGGCCATCACCAACGAACTGCTCGATATCGTCGCCGGCTCCATGAAATAAGCACCCTGTCCCCAACGTCCTTGTTAGTAGGGATGAAGACATCTTCGCCGCTTCCTCCTTTCACAAAAATATCCTTAATAAAGGACATATCGTGACACATATCTTTTATTACAAGGCCTAAATTTAGTTTCCTAAAAGCTAAATTTAGGCCTTATATCATACCGTAGGTTACCTTAAACCCATATTTTGGTTAAAACAGCTTACATTTTTAAGAAAACAAGGAAGGATAAATATTTACAAAACGGTACTTTCTTAACTTTGCCCCATGAAGAAATCGACGATATGGACGATAGCGTGTGTGATGGGCGTCTCCCTACTGACGCTCCTCTACTTGCAGTTCAGCTATTTTGAGGCTGTCTACAACATGCGCAAGGATCAATTTGTCGAAGCCGCCGCCCGCAGCATCGGGCAGACGGCACAAGACCTCGAGCTCAGCGAGACGCAGACGCGCCTCGAGACCGAATTGGCGGGTAGCGACAGCACCGTTACCGAGAGCAGCGACACATTCCCCACCCTCTCCGAAAAAGGAGGATTCTTCTCCACCCCCCATCTCAAGGATGCGCCCAAGCATATTGATGCCGCCCGCTATCACCTCAAGGACAAGCAAGTGGTTGAAGACATCCTCACCCTGCTCTATGAGCCCTCCGACAAACCGCTGGCCAGCCGCATCGACTTCAAGGAGCTGGACAGTATGCTCAAGATAGAACTGGGGAAGAACGGCATCTACCTCCCCTATCACTTCCGCGTCACCACTTCCGACGGCCGCGAGATTTACCGCTGCGGCGACTACAACGCCAGTGGCGAGGAGTCGGCCTACCGTCAGGAACTGTTTCCCAATGACGAGCGCCCGCAGATGGGACTGCTGTACGTCCACTTCCCGGATATGCAGCACTACGTATTCGATAGCGTGCGCTTCATGATTCCGGCTCTCATCTTCACGCTGATTCTGCTGGTCATCTTCACCATCACCATCTACACCCTGTTCCGCCAGAAACGTCTCTCGGAGATCAAGAACGACTTCATCAACAACATGACACACGAGTTCAAGACTCCGATTTCCACCATATCGCTGGCTGCTCAGATGCTCAACGACCCGACGGTCACCAAGAGCGAATCGATGTTTCGCCACATCAGCAGCGTCATCAACGACGAGACGAAGCGCCTGCGCTTCCAAGTGGAGAAGGTGTTACAGATGAGTATGTTTGACAAGAAGGCGGCCACCTTCCGCAAGCGCGAAGTCGATGCCGACCGACTCATTGCCGACGTCATCAACACCTTCCGTCTGAAGGTGGAGAGCACCGGCGGCCACATAGAGTCCGCCCTAAATGCCACCGACACCGTTGTCTTTGTCGACGAGATGCATTTCACCAATGTTATCTTCAATCTCATGGACAATGCCATCAAGTACAAAAAAAGCGACGAAGACCTCACCCTGCGTGTCACCACGCGCAACAAAGACGGGCGCCTCATCATCGCCATCGCCGACAACGGCATAGGAATCAAGAAAGAAGACCTCAAAAAAATCTTTGAGAAATTCTATCGAGTACATACCGGCAACCGCCACGACGTAAAAGGCTTTGGCCTCGGATTAGCCTACGTCAAAAATGTTATCAGCAACCTTGGAGGCACCATCGTCGCCGAAAGCGATTATGGCAAGGGAACTAAATTTATCATCACATTACCCATACTCAAAAACGGTACCACATGAACAACGACAAAATGAAGATCCTCCTCTGCGAGGACGATGAGAATTTGGGCACGTTACTGCGCGAATATCTCCAAGCCAAAGACTACGAAACAGAGCTCTGCGTTGACGGTGAAGCCGGCTACAGAGCGTTCCTCAAGGACAAGTATGACCTCTGCGTCTTCGATGTTATGATGCCGAAGAAAGACGGGTTCAGTCTTGCCAAGGATATCCGTCAGCTCAACCAGGATGTCCCCATCATCTTCCTCACGGCCAAGACCCTCAAGGAGGACATTTTCGAAGGCTTCAAGATTGGTGCCGATGACTACCTCACCAAGCCCTTCTCCATGGAAGAGCTCACCTTGCGCATCGAAGCCATCCTGCGCCGCGTACGCGGCAAGAAGAACCGCGACCGCACGTTCTATAAGATAGGTTCCTTCACCTTCGACACGCAGAAGCAACTACTCTCGCGCGGCGGCACCTCCACCAAGCTCACCACCAAGGAGAGCGAACTGCTGAGTCTGCTCTGCGCCCACGCCAACGAGATTCTGCAGCGCGACTTCGCACTGAAGACCATCTGGATCGACGACAACTACTTCAACGCACGCTCCATGGATGTCTACATCACCAAGCTGCGCAAGCACCTCAAGGGCGACGAGAACGTGGAAATCATCAACATCCACGGCAAGGGCTACAAGCTCATCACGCCGGATCCCGAATGCTAAGCACCGGCCGCTTACGGCTTCACCCATAACAACTCCGCTCATGGCCATCCGCCATGGGCGGAGTTGTCGTTTTGGGACGGCACCAC
>CAZXFS010000040.1:0-12280 GCA_964640535.1 uncultured Prevotellamassilia sp.
CGGTGCAGCTGCATACGACGAAGGACGACCGCGAGCAGTCGCAGGTCATCGCCATTAACCGCCTGTTCCAACCCGCATGCAAGACCTACAACTACTACGAACTGCAGTTGCAACATACGTTGGCGCCGTCCTATTCCTTCCATTATAACGAAAAAGATTATGACGACACGCTTCCGGAAAACATACGGAATGGGTGGAGTGGTAATGAACAGCACCAGTTGGGTGAAGTGGAGGTGAAAACGAAACGGACACGATGGGATATATTGGATCGGCGTACCCGCGAGTTGGCACAGATTCACTACGACATGGTGAAGGAAGCCGATAAGTATGCTGATGAGGGTAAGGCCGTCCCGTCGCTCTACGATTGGCTGATGAGCAAGAGCGTATACAAAAACGCCTTTGAACGGGACAATCGTGGTATTGGATGGTATTATGGAACCTATCCGGCTTCTTTCTCTTTGCGTGATGAGCCTACGCAGCAATATCGCCTCTATGGAGCTGATATGCGGTGGACGGGATTCTATAGTATGGCAGGTAGCCGCAGCATTACGGTGAGATACTCCCAAAAGGCATCAAACAATTATCCGTTAGTGCATGGGAAATGGAATATAGAAAATGGTCAGATTGAGATGGCCGGCGGCTGTCCGAATGTCTTTATCGATGAACTGAAGTCGGTCTACGTTTCCATGGAGCACAACATCACGGATTTCATGGCTCCTTATGAGCGTAACTTCCTGTCCAAGTATGACCCCTTCCACGTATTTATAAAGAAACTTCCTTATCAGCATGAAGAGAGTAAATCCCTTCGTCGGACTTACCTGCAGGGGTATAATGTGCCACATACCTTTGTCATGAACAATTATAGTACGATGCCGAAAGAGGAAGATTATCGTCGTACCCTCTATTGGAATCCTGATGTCGCCTTGGGCGCTTCCGGGACCATCAATATTGATGTGTATAATAATTCTACCAGTACACAGTGGGAGATCTCGGCCGAAACCATCACGTCGGGAGCTGCCGCGGCTGTGAGCCATCCGTAAAAAAGATAATATGATTTGGGCTGTTATATTCGTTTTACTCCTGTTTGCCGGCTGTCAGAGTGACAAGGCAACGTTATCTCCATTAAATGGAATTTTTCAGACGTCGATGCGACTAAGTGATTCTATTGTGGAACTTCAACCGATGACAACGGGCTTAAAACAAGTCGTTGTACCCAAACGGCCTCAATCATATAGTCTGGACTCTTTGGTAGAAAGTATTTCCTATGTGCGTTTGGAAACCCGTTCCGAATGCTTATTGGGGGATATAGACAAAATAATTGCAACGCCTGCTGTTCTTTTTATCTTAGATAAGAGGAATAGCAGTGTGTTGCGCTTTGATAAAATGGGCAAATTCCTTGGACGAATAGGAGGACAAGGACGAGGGCCGGGAGAATATCAGAGTGTGTATGATATAGCTGTTACATCATTAAAACTATTAGGCGATCCACTTAATGTAGAAGATGAGCATTTCGTAAAAAATACGGATATGGAAGACAATCCTATACTGGCGTTTATAAAGTTGAGGAGTCAGTCCATACGTTAAGCCTCTGCATATATTCTTTTATCATGATACATCGTCGACAGATAATAGCTGTTTCCCTTTTGGTCGTCGTAGCGGTATTTACCTGCTTCGTCTACCTCAATGATCGTTGGCGCGAGACGGAAGGGTTGCTGGCAGAGAAAAATGGGGCCTATGGTAAACTGCAATCGAGCTTCTTGCAGCAGATATTTATGACGGAACTGCCGTGCGATACCACCTCGAAACTCTACTACGAAGAGAACGGTGTCATAGAAAACGTCACCTTGGGACACTTATATGAGGAAGCACCGCGCCCGGGCGTGTATATCGACCGCTCACAATGTGAGACGTGTTATCAGCGCGCGTTGGATTTTTTACAGAAAAATATGACGCAAGCGGGTAAAGGCCGACAGCCGATAGTACTCTTGTCGGGATTCTCCTTGCGGGATATGCAGTCGTTCAAGGCTCGTTACCGGTGTCCGTTCGAGGTGTATCTGTTGGAATGGCCGCTGCGGACGGTCGGCGCAATACGTCTTGACCAACCGTTTTACTTCTTGTTGGAACGTGCCGGATATCTCTCGGCGCTGTTCTATCCGGAAGAACAATATGAAGGCCTGGGCCCGCTGTATCTGGAACGAGTCAAGACACGATGTGGCGGTCGGGACTCCCTTACGATGAAAGGAGTGGAAGCGGTTCATCCCATGGTGGATATAGGGACGGTGGCTCTGCGACAAGAGGTGAAGACCGTCTTGCGAATAAGAAACTATGGTAAGAAGTCGCGACGGGTGAAGAGCGTACGTACCTCCTGCAACTGTGTGATGGTACTGGAGGCCCCGCAGGAGATAGCTCCGGGAGAAGAAGGACAAGTGAAGGTCGCCTTCTTATCGACAACGACCGGCGTCGTTCAGCGCGAGGTGGTTGTCACAATAGAAGGTGAGCCGCGACCGTGTGAGTTTCACCTTAAAGCGGTGGTAAGATAAAGGAGACTCTTATGAAAGACGTTGAAGAAAGACACGGCCTGATGCCTTCCCGCAAGCGAAAGCTGCTCTTATGGGGAGGGTGCGGCATCATCCTCTTAGGAGGTGGTGTCATGGGATGCCGTACGATGTATGATGTGGGGCGTATCACCTCGTCCAGTATGTCGCCGACGCTTCTCTCCGGCGATGTGATCCTATATAAGAAAGGAGGCCCCCCGGCTTATTGGCCGAAAGAGGGCGATATCCTTCTCTTTCGTGCTCCGGAGGGGGGAAAGAAAGTGGTGGTGAAGCGAATGAAGAAGCGGTTGCCGAGGGGTACGGTTGTAGAGCTCCCACAGCAAGCGGAGGATTCTATCGCAGCACTTATTCGACGTGATGGCGGTCAGGTGGTGTATCGTCATGGAACCTCCTATATCAACGGGCGGCGCACGAGTCGTTATCGACTGCAGCAGGACTTTTACTATGTCTTGGGAGACAATGCTTCTGCTTCCTATGACAGCCGTTCCTTTGGCCCTATTGCCGCTTCTTCTGTCGTGGGGAGAATGGGCGGAGTTCTCTTCTCAATAGATGTCTCTGCGTTAGGGTGGCATCGCCTTCGTTGGCAAAGGACTTGTCGCTTTCATCTACCCTAAAGGGTTGTCCTATCTATAGGAAAAGAATAGCCTAAAAACAATACAGCCCCGTGGCTGACCCCAAAAAACTTATCTCGATTCACCTATGACAACTAAAACCTATTTGACTTGTACCATACTGCTCTCTATCTTATTTCTGTCGTGTGGACGGAAAACGGAAAATGCGGAGTTGTCTCCTTCTGTGGGAGAGACACCGCCGATAGAGGTGGCGTGTGAAGTCCTTCGCCCGACGTCCTTCGACGATGAAATACTCAGCAACGGCGTTCTGGCCTCTGCGCGGAAAGTAGAGGTCAAGTGGGACGCCTCGGAAGTGGTCGTCGGCGTTTACGTGAAAAACGGAGACAAAGTGGCGGCGGGACAGCTGATGGCGGAGCTCCACCATGAGAAAACTGCGTTGGCGATGCGTCAATGCAAGGACAATCTGGAACGGGCCTCCTTGGAGATGCAGGATTTCTTTATCGGACAAGGATACCGGAGCTCCGATACGGTGGCCATCCCGCAGCAGCTGCGAGAAATAGCGAAGGTGAAGAGCGGATATCGGCAGGCGGAAATCGCTCTGCAGACGGCTCGGATGGCCCATGAGGCTACCTACCTTCGCGCGCCTTATGCCGGAGTGGTAGCCGACGTGTCCGCTCAGGCGTATCATCACGTATCGGCCGGAATGCCCTTCTGTATGTTGCTGGGGAGAGAGGCGATGGAGGTGAAGTTTACGCTGATGCAGCACGAGGTGGCGCAGGCCAAGGTGGGGGATAAGGTCGTCGTGTCCTTACTGACCGACAAGAACACGCAGGTGTCGGGGAAGGTGAAGACCATCAACCCGCTGGTGGGAGACGAAGGCTTGGTGGAGGTCGGTGCGGCGTTGGAGCACGTGCCGTCGGCATGGATGGATGGCATGAAGGTGCGGGTGAGTCTGCGTCGGGTGCAGCCGGAGGCCTATGCCGTCCCGAAATCTGCCGTAGTGATGCGCGACGGCAGAAATGTGGTGTTCACCTACAGACGAGGCCGGGCCTACTGGAACTACGTAAAGCTAGACCGCGAGAATAGTACGCATTATAAAATAACGGAAGGACTGAAATCCGGCGATAGTATCATCGTGAAGGGAAATACCCGTTTAGCGCATCTGACGCCGGTGCAGTTGGAACAATGACAAATAGCCGTGGTACATTATCTTCTGAAACATACGGTGTCTGTCCTTGTGACGGTGGGCGTGCTCGTCGTTGTCGGCGTATGGGCCCTGCTGCGTATGCCCGTATCTTTGTTGCCGGATATCCCCATCCCGGAGATACGCGTGGTGATAAAGGGAGGTACGCTGTCGGCGGCGGAGATGGAGCGAGAGCGCGTGCAGCCGTTGCGACAGCAGTTGACCGGTGTAGCTCATCTGAACGATTTGCATAGTGTGGCTCAGAGCGAAGAAGGCCTTCTGGTGCTGACCTTCGAGTATGGCACCGATATGGACCTCGCCTTTATTGAAGTCAACGAACGGGTGGACCGCGCGATGTCGCATTGGCCCCAGGGAGCTTCACGGCCGATTGTATCGAAGATAGGCGTGGGGGATATCCCCATACAGACCTATGCTCTCCTCCCCAAGCACTCGGGAGAGGGGGCCGCCGCAGCTACCGTATGGGGAGACCTCTGCGACATTGTTCGGCAGATCGTCCGGCCGCGGCTGGAACAGCTCCCCGAAGTGACGGAAGTGGTGGCAAAGGGAATGGTAGACCGTCAGTGGCGCGTCCATATCGACGCGGAAAAACTGGCGGCGATGGGAGGCGACGAGCAGATGGTGATACGTGCTTTTCAAGAAAATCAGGTGGATGCCGCTCCCCTTACTCTGGGGCGTGGCCCATTGGCCTATACCGTGCAGTTTCATGCGCCGTTATATCAGATACACGACCTATTAGACCTCCCCCTGACGCAGGGGTCGCGTCTCTTCCGGTTGAGAGACATCGCTACGGTGGAAGAGGAGGTGAAGGAGCAAGATGTCGCCTACTACAACGGGAGGCGGGCTGTCGTGTTGGAGGTGATAAAACACCCGAAGGCACGGATGGAACGTTATCAGACGGCCATGCAGCAGGCGCTGCAGACATGGCAGGCACAATATCCTCAATATGAATACCACTTGGTGAACGACTCCTCTCATCTGTTGGAAGTGACGGTGAGTAGCTTGCTGCAGAATCTGTTGCTCGCCTTGTTGTTGGTCGTCCTACTCTCCTTCTTGTTCTTCCGCAATATGCGCTTGCCGGGAATCGTAGCGGTGAGTATGCTGATATCGTTGGCGATAAGTGCCGGCGTCCTCTATATCTTCGGCCTTTCGCTCAATTTGATCTCGCTTTTCGGATGGATTATAGCGGTGGGACTGATGGTGGATAATTCCCTCATCGTAACAGACGACATCACCCAGTATCGCTTGGTGGGGCATCCCCTCTATGAGGCCTGCCGGAAAGGCACCGAGGAGGTAGTGTCGCCCATGCTCAGCTCGGCGCTGACCACCATCGTTGTATTCCTTCCCCTGCTGTCTCTCGGCGGTCTTCCCGGCGCTCTCTTTCACGACCAAGCCTATGCGCTGTCATTGGCCTTGTTGGTATCGTTGGTCATCGCTGTTGGAGTGACCCCTGTGCTGTATGCCGTGATGGCAAAGAAGATGCCGCATCACCGCCGTTGGGAGAAGCACCTGCTGTTACGATGGTATGAGCGGGGCGAGGAAGTGGCGTTCCGTCACTCTCGATGGGTGCGTTGGCTTCCGGTGGGGGCCATCCCCCTCTGTGTGCTTCTATTTATGGAGATGGAAAAGGCGGTTCTTCCCACATTACCTCATTCCGACCTCCGCGTGCAGATAGAGTGGGGCGAAGATTTAGGGGCGGAGGAAAACCGATGGCGCACGTTGGCACTCCGCGACGAGCTCCACGATCTGGCGCAGGAAGACCTGACCTATGTGGGCACCGCCGCGGAGGATATCCGTGAGCCGGTGCCCGACGGTAGTGCCTCGCAGCTGTATATAAGGTTGCGCAAAGAGGTGACACTCGACGAGGTGCGGCGTCGCTGTGAGCAATGGAAAAGACAGTTCTATCCGCAGGCAATGATGGAGGTGCAACCGCCCCTGTCGGTGGTGGAGGCCGTCCTTCCCACACAGCAGGACGGGCTGAGGCTGGAAGCCTATCCTCGCGGCGCAGCGGAAAAGGTGGCGGAAGAGCAAGTGGCCGTGCTGGATTCTTTGCTGCACCGTACTCTTGGAAGCTCAGTCCGTGGACCCCGCTTCCAAGAGCGTATCCAAATATTTGGTGCCGAGGCACGCCTCTCGTTATACGGCATCTCTCGTGACGAACTGCGCGAAGCTCTGCAGTCCGCTGTGGGAGCGCCCGCGGCCTACCGTCTCTCCGGTGATGAATCCGGTTGGCCGTTGACCTTTCAGTCGCGTCAGGAGGGGCCGATAGATAGCGTGTTGCAGACCGCCCTATGGCAGCGGCCCTCCGGGACGATATGGCCTCTGCACTACTTCATACGGGTGGAGACCTCCCGGGAAGTGGCTCGTGTGGAAGCCTCCACGCGCGGCCGCTTTATCCCTTTTGACTTAGGGACGGTGACAAAGGAAACGGCCGAGGCGGGAGTACGCTTTTGGGGCGAGAGACTCCCACACTTCGACTATGTACTGACGGGATCGCCATACCAGAACCGGGCGATGATGCATACCCTCTTTCTCCTCTTGCTGCTGTCGGTCATACTGATGTATCTCATCCTGACAGCCCAGTTCGAATCCTTCGTCCTACCGCTCATCGTGTTGGCGGAAATACCGATAGATATAGCGGTGGCGCTCCTTTGTCTGATGGCTTTCGGACAAACGCTGAACGTGATGTCGGCAATAGGCATTGTCGTCTCTTGTGGCATCATCGTGAACGACTCGATACACAAGCTGAATGTCGTTCGACGCTTGCGGCGGGAGGGATGCGATGTGATGACCGCCATCCGCCGGGCCGGGCGCTGGCGGCTGCGTGCCATCGTGATGACCTCTCTCACGTCGATATTGGTTTTCCTCCCCGTATTCTTCAGTCACGATATCGGGAGCGAGATGCAACGGCCGTTTGCCATCGCGATGTGTGCCGCTATGGTCGTGGGCACATGGGTGAGCCTGTTTGCCGTCCCGGTGTGGTATTATTTTGTGGATAAGCGCTTCTCTTGCGGGCGGCAGGGAAACAACAGCTCAACAGGTGGCGCGTCCAAAGATTAGCTTCTTCCAGATAATTACGCTATGAGAAAAAGAATAATGAAGCGTTTCCTCTGTATGGTCCTTGCGGCCTCTTCCTCCTTTGTCACGACGGTGGGGGCACAGACCGTTGTGGCGCCGCAGGGGGTGACGCTATCGCAGGCCGTCGCGACGGCACGGCGTCACTCGCTGAGTGCGCAGATTGCCGCCGACAACTATCTGTATAGTTATTGGCAGTATGTGGTGTATAAGGCGGGGCGCTTACCGACACTGTCGTTGCAGACTACGCCGCTACAGTATTACCGTAGTTTCGTGAAACGCTATGACTCACAGAACAATGTAGATATCTATAAACCACAGAAGAGCTTGTATTCCGCTCTGGGCTTCCAGGTGCAGAAGAAGATAGAGGCCACCGGCGGTTCCGTCTATATGGAGACCGATTTGGCCTATCTGAAGAATTATGGGGTGGACAACTCGCATCAATTCTCGTCGGTGCCCTTCCGCGTAGGCTATTCCCAAGAATTGTTTGGGTATAATGCCTTGAAATGGAACCGCCAATTGGAGCCCAAGCGCTTTGAGAAAGCACGCCGACAGCTCCTCTACGAACTGGAAGAAGTGGCGGCACAGACGGTGAAGAAATACTTTGCCTATGCACTGGCCCTCAAGAATGTGGCGCTGGCGGAGGCCAATATAGCGCGATGTGACACTGCCGTGCAGATAGCCGAGGAGCGACAGAAGATAGGGACGGTCACCCGGGCCGACCTCCTGACATTGCAGCTGACCCTCTTGAATGCCAAGAAGGAACTGAACACACGGCAGCTTCAGGCGGAACAAGCGGGAAAAGCCTTGCAGACCTTCCTACAAGTAGACACACCGGTCCTCCCCTCCGCCACCCTGCCTCTTCCGGAGACGGCGATGAAAATATTCCCGGAAGAAGCCGTGAGAATGGCCTGTCGGGAACACCCCCGGATAGTGGAACTGGAATTGCAGCGCATCAGCGCACAGCAGAACTTGGACATGGTGCGTAAGTCGCGCTTTGCTACACAACTCTCCGTCAGTGTCGGGTTCAACCAGGTGGCCGACGAATTCTGGGATGCTTATCACCGTCCGTTGCGGCAAGACGTGGTGTCGTTGTCCCTCAATATCCCCATCTATGACTGGGGCGCCGGACGGGGACAAGTGGCACAGGCCAAGAGTCGGCTCGATGCCACGCAGCGCTCCATACGACAGGAACGGGCGGCCTTTGAAGAAGAGGTGGCCGATGCCGTGCGTCGGTGGAACGAGAGTGCGACGGAGATTCAAATGGCGGCGGAGGCCTGCCGCATGGCGGCGGAGGCGTATGATGCCACCTATGAGCGCTTCTTGATAGGGAAGGCTACGGTCGATGGACTCAATATGGCCCAGACGAGGCAGTGTGAAGCCGAACGCGACTATCTGAATGCCCTCTCGGGATATTGGACCTGCTTTTATGAAGTAAGGAAATATACCTTATATAACTTCGTAGACAATTGCCCCTTGGAGGTGGAGGCCGATATGCTTCCCTCTCTTTCCGATCACTGATATGAAATGGATTCGTCGACATAGTTTCTCCATCGTGGTATACTTCCTGGGATGCTCTCTCTTGGGATTGTTCCTACTGCCGCAGCTGTTGGTCAAGGAGCATTCCACACGGCGGCTGCCCTGTCTTACGGTGGCGTTTACTTATCCCGGACAGGCTCCGCGTGTCGTCGAGGAGCAAGTGACGTCGCGCTTGGAGGCTGCCATGAGCGCCGTCCATGGCGTTACGGAGGTGACGTCGGTATCGGAGGAAGGTGCCGGGCGCGTGCAGGTGCTGCTGGAGGCGTCGACGGAAATGGATATGGCGCGGTTTGAGATATCTACTGTATTGAGAAACCTTTGGCCGCGAATGCCCCGGCAAGCTACCTATCCAACGGTGAGCGTAGAGCGTTCTGACCGTCAGGCCGATAGTCCGCTGATGGTATATGCCGTATCGGGCCCATTGCCGGAGGCCGATCTGCACGCTGTCGTGGAGCGCGAGTGGCAGCCGCTGTTGGCCGCTGTCCCCGGTGTCGCCGCCGTCGAAGTGTCGGGGACGGCGCGGCGGGAACTGGTGCTGACCTACGACCGCGGCGCTTTGGAGCAGCGGGGACTGACGACGGCTCGGTTGCGCGAGGCGGTGTCCCATGCCCTTCACGAAGATTTTCTGGGATGCTCCCCCTCTTCGTCCGATAGTACGCATCGGTTGCCGGTCTATCTGGCTCCTACCGCGAGTGAAAGCATAAATTGGGGAGACCTCCTGATTCAGACGCCGGGCGTCACGCCTTGTCGCCTGGCGGATGTCGCCCACATCCTTCCGGCGTCGTCTCCCTCCGGCAGTCGCTTTCGTATCAACGGGCAGCCGGCGGTCAGCCTCTCCATCTTTGCTCAGAACGAGGCCAATGAACTGACTCTGGGGCGCCGCCTGCGGCGGGTGGTGGACGCAGAGAAAGAACGCCGGGGGGGAGACTATACTGTCACGTTGCTGTCGGATGCGTCACAGACTCTCGCCAATGAGGTGGGGGAGGTGGCGGGGCGCTCGGCGGTAGCTGTGGCGGCCTTGCTCCTCTTTGTATATCTCGTCTATCGCCGTCTGCGCTATCTTCTGGTACTAACGGTGGCCTTGGCGGCCAATATCTGCATCGCCTTTTTGTGCTATGCGGTGTGTGGCATAGAGTTGCAACTCTCCTCGTTGGCAGGTATCTCCATCTCTTTAGGGATGGTTATCGACAATCTCATCGTGATGGCCGACCATCTGTGGCGGCGGAGTCGCTCGCATCTGCTATTGGCCCTGGTGGCCTCCACGCTGACAACGGTGGCCGCCTTGTCGGTCGTCTTTTTGTTGGATGAGCAGGCACGTCAACGTCTGGCAGATTTCTCGTGGATTGTCATCATCAATTTGGGCGTATCGCTGTTGGTGGCGTGGCTCCTGGTACCGGCGTTGTTTACGCAACTGAATCTCGTAGCCACTACGCCCGCTTTGTCCCTACGAGGCCGCCGTCGGCGGGTGCGTTGGCGGCAAGCCTATGCCCGTTTCTTGGCCTGCTTGTTGCCCTATCGTTGGGGGGTATGGATGTGCGCCATACTTTTGTTCGGTATCCCTCTCTTCCTCTTACCCCATCGGGTGGAGCAAACTACGGAGCGGGGGCGGCGTATCAATCATCTGCTGGCGCGTCCTGCCGCTGTGGAGGTGCGTCGTCTCTTAGACCGATGGACCGGCGGCACGTTGCGGTGGTTCGTGCTGCGGGGGTATGAGGAAGAACGCCCGGCGGACCCCTCCTCCCTGCTGTCTGTGGGGGCGAATTTTGTTGGGGAAACGAGTCTCGATGAGGCCGATGCCACGATGCAACGCCTTGAGGATATCGTGCGGCGACAACGGGGCGTGACGCAGTATCGCACGGACATTCTCTCTTCCCGGTCGGCGGCACTGACGGTAGCCTTCTCTCCTGCCGGGCGGCAACACGGCGATTTGCTCCGCTTGGCAGAGCTTCTGAAAAATGAAGTGGCGCGTTTGGGAAACGCCACTTGGCACATCGTTGGCGACGGGGTGTCGTTTTCTAATGTGGGGGAAAGGGATGTCCCTCGGCTGTATGTCCGCCTCTCCGGATACCGATATGCTCCTTTGTGGGCTTATGCCGAGCAGTTGCAGCAGATGTTGTTGCAGCATGCCCGTGTGCAACAGGTAAGTATCCTATCGGAGGAGGAAAATCGACAAGAAACGCCGACGGCGGTCTTACGGCCGGAGAGGGATGTTTTAGCCGCTCACGCCATTACGCTGTCAGACTTCTCCTCCGCCCTGCAGTCGGCCACAGAGGGTACGACACAGATAGGTTCTCGGGTAACCGCTTGTGGAGAGTGGGAGGATGTCTTTTTACAACCGCAAGTTTCGGAGGCGGCAGAGGTGTGGCAGACCTATCATGCTTCGCTATGGATACAAGGGCATCCAGTCAAAGTGGAGGAACTGTTGAATATGGCTCCACACCAAGAATCCCGGCGTATCACCCGATGCCATCAGGAATATCAGCTTCGGGTGGCTGTTCGTTATCAAGGCGACGAGGCGTTGGGACGGGAGGTGTTATCACAAACTCTCGACGCGTTTGTTCCTCGACTCCCCGTCGGCTATCGGGTGGAGAACCTCTCCGAACATAGGGGCGGTGAACCGATAACGGCGCGCTCCCCCTATTGGAGCGTGGCATGGGTGGTGGTGATTATCTATCTCCTTTGCGTCATTCTTCTGGGGACGTTCCGCGCTCCGTTGGCAGTGGTGCTCACCATACCCCTTTCCTATATAGGACTCTTTGTTAGTCATGCCCTTCTGCGGCTGCCGTTCAGTTTGGGAACGCTGGGCGCCTTTATTCTCTTGGGAGGACTGACGTGCAATGCCGCCATCTATGTGTTGTACGACTATGGAAAGAGTTCATGGCGCGGACTGTCGGCCTTCGTACGGGCGTTGAGTCATAAGATGGCCCCTATCTTGATGACAGTATGCTCCACTATTTTGGCCTTCCTCCCCTTCTTGTGGGGAACGTCTACGTCGCTTTTCTGGCGAACACTGTCTGTTGGAACGGTGAGCGGATTGGTGGCGTCAGTTGCGGCGGTGGTGTTTTTCCTTCCTTTGATGGTGCTTCCCGGGAAAATGAGGGAAAAGAAGGGGACGGGGAAAACGGCGCGATTACGGTTTCGGAATTTTTATGTGCGCGGGAAAAAGTGTTTCTTTCCACGAGTGCTATCGTGTGGGGGTGCTCTCTTCTGTGCCTTGTCTATGGCGGCACAAGAGCACTATGCTGTGGAACGCTTGCAATCCTACGTGCACAATATCTCCACCTTCAACGCCCTTTTCCCTCAGGAGAAGGTGTACCTTCACCTGGACAATACGGGCT
>CAZXFS010000041.1:0-12264 GCA_964640535.1 uncultured Prevotellamassilia sp.
GAATGAAAAATTGCTTCATAAAATAGAGGTTAGATGAAAAAGGTAGGGGAGGATTCCTTATTATATATAGAAACCCTCTCATTAGGTGTCACGGCAAAATTAAAGAAAAAAGACGAGGGAGACTCACTTCCAGGAGAAGTATTTACCACTTTTCACTGTAGCCATTCTTGTATTGCGCAACAGTGTAAAGCAAACGACAATCTCACATACGGTCGACTTATAGGTAAAGTCTTTTGAACCCTTCGTAACAGGTTTCTTACTTATATGGGAGTAATAGCAAGGCGCACCAATCATTTTAGACTGATGCGCCAAATACTTTGCCGATGTGATGGCAGCTGTTAGAATGAGCCTTTGATGTAGCTCGCTGCTTTCACTGAAGGTGGCAGCTGCAAACCGGAAATGATTAAATAGGTCGTTTTCGAACCATCAATAACTTGTTCCTTTAATTCCGCATGGAATGTGTACAACCGACCCGCAATAATGGAGTCTCCGCTTACTGTGTAGCTATAAACGCTGTGGACGAATTTGTATGATGGGGCTTTGTATTCTTCCACTTGCATCATGCCGTTGTAAAATGTTAGCATAATAGCACCATCCGCCCATGGTTGATGATACTGGCCTCCATTTGATTCCAAGTTTGCGGTCGTCAGAGCCAGCATCGTCTCTGTTAGCGGTTCATTATCGTCATCGCCACAAGATGGAAGTCCCATAGCAATTATTACCATCATCATGGCGAATGTCTGCTTTAAGATTCGTTCCATCGTCGTTTGATGACCATAACTATTCTATGGGATATTATTCCGCGGCAGGCGTATCCAGTTGGTGGATGACCAGGCCGCTACGCAGTTTGGGCTCAAACCAAGTGGCTTTGGGCGGCATGATGTTTCCGCTGTCGGCGATGTCGATGATTTGCTGCATGCTGACGGGGTAGAGGGCCAGGGCCAGGGCCATCTCGCCGCTGTCGACACGGCGTCGGAGCTCCTCCAAGCCGCGCAGGCCGCCGACGAAGTCGATGCGTTTGTCGCTGCGCAGGTCTGTGATGCCCAGCAATTCATCGAGGATGAGGCGGGAGGAGATGTCCACATCGAGCACGCCGATGGGGTCGTTGGCGTCATAGGTGCCGGGCTTGGCCTCCAGGCTGTACCACACCCCGTGCAGGTAGAGGGAGAACTCGTGGAGATGCGTGGGAGCATACGGATAAGAGCCTTTGGGACACACCACAAAGTTTTTCTTGAGTAGTTGGAGAAATTCGGCGGGGGAATGGCCGTTGAGGTCGCTTACCACGCGGTTGTAGTCGAGGATGGTGAGCTCGTCGGCGGGGAAGCATACTGCCATGTAGTATTCATGCTCGCCGGGACCGAGGGCGGCCACCTTCTCCTCGGCCACACGGGCCGCGGCGGCAGAGCGATGATGTCCATCGGCGATATAGAGGGCATCCATCCGGGCAAAAGCTTCTGTGATAGCCTGCTGATCCGCCGCATCGCTGATGACCCAGAACTGATGGCCGAAGCCGTCCACCGGAGCGATAAAGTCATAGACCGGCGGGGTGGCGGCATATTTCTTGATGAGAGCATCGAGCACCGCGCTCTCCTTGTAAGCGAGGAATACCGGTTCGATGTTGGCATTGGTGGCGCGCACGTGCTTCATGCGGTCGTCTTCTTTGTCGCGCCGTGTCAGTTCGTGCTTCTTGATGACGCCCCGGAGATAGTCGTCGACATGTGCACAGACCACGATGCCGTGTTGTGTCTTCCCGTTTCGGGTCTGTGCATAGAGATAATAGTTCTCCTGTTCATCCGGTACGAGCCATCCTTTCTCTTTGAACAGGGCAAATTGCTCCGCTCCGCTCTCATAGACACGCGGGTCATATTCGTCGGTGCCTGCGGGGAAGTTGATTTCCGGTTTGATAATGTGATAGAGTGACAAGGCGTTGTTGCCGGCTTCGGCGCGCGCCTCATCGGAGTCGAGCACATCATAGGGACGACTCTCTACGCGTTCTACCAAAGAGGTAGGGGGGCGAAGTCCTTTAAACGGTTTTACTCTTGGCATAAGGTAAATAAGGTGTTAGTGGGTGAGGGTTTAAGGTGATTCTATTGATACGATGTCTTATCGTTGAGATACGAGAAGGCTCCGAGAAGGCATCGGCCTCTCTGTGCCCGTCGTCTTCCATGTCCGTCGGTCATCTTCCATTCAGGACGAGCTCATCCCCGGGACGAATCCTCTTCAGATACGCCCATAAGAGGAAGGAGGAGCGGTGAGCAACTCGTTGTCCGGGCACACCGCTCCTCATCCTGATTATCTATTGACCTGGAAGGTCTTGACGCCGTTCTCGAAGAAGTCCACGATTTGGCCGGCTGCTGCCAGCCCGGCGTTGATATTGGCTTCTGCCGTTTGGGCGCCCATCTTCTTCGGTGTGAAGATGTAGCGGTCGCCGAGGGTGGCGATGGCCTCCTCATGGGCGGCGAGCTTGAGGTCGGTGACATAGCGTATGTCTGTGCGTTCCTGAAGGGCGCGGAGCAGTTCCGGTTCGTTGATGACCTCCTGCCGTGCCGTATTGACGAGGATGGCGCCGGGCTTCATCATCTTGATGAGGTCATATCCGATGGCCCCTCGCGTCTGCGGGGTGGCCGGGATATGCAGGCTCACAATGTCGTTGTAGTGGAATAGGGCCTCGGCGGACTCATGCACATGGAATCCGGCGTCGATGATTTTCTGCGGGCGGTTGAGGGGCGAATAGCTGGACACGTCCATTCCGAATCCTTTGGCGATACGTGCTACGCTCTGTGCTACGGCGCCGAAGGCCATGAGTCCGATTTTCTTTCCCATCAGTTCGGTACCGGAGGTGCCGTTGTAGCGGTTACGGATGGTAAATATAAGGAGCCCGATGACCAATTCGGCCACCGCATTGGCATTCTGCCCGGGAGTATTCATCACGACGATACCGTGGCGTGTGGCGGCGGCCAAATCGATATTGTCATAGCCGGCCCCGGCGCGCACCACGATTTTGAGTTCCGGTGCGGCCTCCATGACCGTTTCGTCGATTTTGTCGGAGCGTACGATGAGCGCTTCTATGTCGCTCACCGCCTCCAGCAAAGCTGCCTTGTCCGTATATTTTTCGAGCAACCGGCACTCATAGCCGGCTGCGTCAAAGATCTCTTGGATACCCTTCACCGCTACGGGGGCAAAAGGCTTCTCTGTGGCTATCAGAACTTTCTTCATAATGACAGATATTAGGGGATTCCGTCAGACGGAGTCCCGTTTAGTGCTGCTGCGCCTCAAATTCCTGCATGCAGGCCACCAAGGCCTTGACGCCTTCCAGAGGCATAGCGTTGTAGCACGAGGCACGGAAGCCGCCTACGGAGCGGT
The DNA here is from genome assembly GCA_964640535.1 of uncultured Prevotellamassilia sp. Lineage (GTDB taxonomy): Bacteria > Bacteroidota > Bacteroidia > Bacteroidales > Bacteroidaceae > Alloprevotella. The sequence continues at coordinate 3,364 of CAZXFS010000041.1, forward strand.
GTCCCTTGATGCCCGACATTCCTCGTTCGGTGGCAAACTTCAGGAAGTCGGCTTCCTTCTCCTTATACTCCTCCGCCATGACGAAGCAGATATTCATATAGGAGCGGTCGGCCTTCTCCGTCACGGTACCGCGGAAGCACTTGTTGCGGTCGATCTCCGCATATAAGAGGTCGGCGCGCTCCTTGGCACGGCGTGCCATCTCCTGCACGCCGCCGCACGCTTTGATCCACTTCAGCGTCTGCAGGGCGCAATAGATAGGAACGACGGGAGGTGTGTTAAACATAGAGCCCTTGTCGACATGGGTGCGATAGTCCAGCATCGTAGGAATAGCGCGGTCCACCTTTCCCAGCAGTTCGTCCTTGACGATGACGAAGGTCACGCCGGCCATCGAGAGGTTCTTCTGGGCACCGCCATAGATAAGGCCGTACTTGCTGACGTCGACGGGACGTGAGAAGATATCCGACGACATATCGGCCACCAGCGTCACCGGGCTGTCGGGGTCTTCGTGTAATTCGGTGCCATAGATGGTGTTGTTGGTGGTGATGTGAAAATAATCCGCATCGGCAGGCACCGTATATCCCTTGGGGATAAAGGTATATCCGGCCTCGGCCGACGAGGCTACCTCTACCACTTCGCCAAAGAGCTTGGCCTCTTTCTGTGCTTTCTTGGCCCATACGCCGGTGTTGAGATAGGCGGCCTTCTTATTGAGCAGGTTGAAGGGGACCATGCAGAATTGGAGGCTGGCGCCGCCGCCGAGGAAGAGTACCGAATAGCCCTCGGGGATCTGCAGCAGTTCCTTAAACAGGTCTTGCGCTTCATCCATGACAGCCTGAAACTCTTTGGTGCGATGGCTGATTTCCATGAGGGAGAGCCCCATGCCTTGAAATTCCTTACAAGCGTCTGCCGTGGCTGCCATCACCTCCTGCGGGAGGATGGAGGGGCCGGCGCCGAAATTGTACTTTTTCATTGTTATGCGTTTTTAGGATAGTCTGTAGGGATAGGGTGGGGAGGAAACCGTTGGGCGTTCCTCTCGCCCGTATACAGCGCGAATATATGGATAATTTTAATAGCCGCCAAGTTTTATTGTGCTTTGTTGAGAAATCTCTCACAAAAAAATCAAGATACACCCTGCCGGCCGTGAGCATATTTTGACACGTGCAACAGTCCGGAAAAAGGTGAATTCAGCTTTACAAAGCTAAATCTGACAACTATTATTGAGAAATGTTTATCTCCGTTTACTCAATATTATATAAATAATACATTCGGATATCGTCATTTAAGGTTCGTTTGGCTTACCCCCCCATGCAAAAACGCTCCTCAGAGGGCGCGTCAGCACGATCGCGGTGTTAATTTATGTAACACACCTGACGCAACTTTCCGAGAGGAGACTTCGCCCCGACAAGTCCCGGACTTGTTGAAACTTCTCCCGGACTTGTTGAAACTTCTCCCGGACTTGTTGAATTTTCTCCGGGACTTGTCGTGCCGCGTCGCGCCTCCGTCTCTCTCGCGTTTTTGACAGTATATGTCACAAATGCCCCTATTTTTAACACGCATAACGGCGCCGTCGTGCTGTCGCTCGTGACGTCCCGCCGGGACGTCGGATTTTATCGCCTTCTCGGGGCACTTCGTGACCGTTTCCGAGGGGCTCTCACTTCACGATAAGCGCCCTAAAAGTGCCCCTATGACAGGGTTCCTGCAGAAGCGGAGCGCTTATCCAACGACGCCGATGGGCGAGACGGTAATGACTCCGGGGAGCCAATTTGTAACGATGACAGAATGCGGCTATCCTTCCCGCAGGTATCCTCCCGGCAGTTCCTAAGCGGCTTCGGTTCAAAGGATGCCATCGGACGACAAGAAGGCGATGTCGATGTCCTGCCGACAAAATCCGGTGGCAGTTTTTTGAAAGACAGTTGCTGCCTCCTTTTGATTTGCTGTGAACACCTGATTTTAATAGGGGGATAAGCACCGACGCCTGCCGATGCGTCTTTTTCTCGGCCCACTTCGTTCGTCGGGACAATCTTTGCATTATCTTTGCAGCATCAAACCAGATAATCCACTCCGGCATGAAATATACCCTTCTCCTCGCCGTCCTCCTGCTCACCGCCTGCTCGAATGCTACCTCCACCCTGCGGCGGGCCGATGCAGCCATGGCCTTGGGAGAATATCAAGAGGCGGCGAATCTGTATCGCCGCGCCTATCAGCAAACGCCCGTCACCGACAAGGCGGCGCGCGGCGCCATCGCCTATCAGCAGGCTGATGCCTATCGTCGCTTTGGCAGTACGGCACGCGCCCGCGGTGCTCTGCAAACCGCCGAGCGGCTGGGATGCGTCGACACGCTGACGCTCCTCTATCTGGGAGATATGCTACGCTACAGCGGGGAATATCGTGCGGCAGCGGAGAAATACGACGCCTACCTGCAGCAACACCCCGGTGACGTGCGGGCCACCCGCGGCCGCGAAGCTGCCCTGACGGCGCAAGAAATCGTGGAGCATGGCTCCGCCTATGAGGTTAGTCTGGAACGCCTGATGAACAGTGCGCGCGCCGACTATGCCCCTGCCTATCAGGATGCCGAGGGACAAGTGCTCTACTTCTCCTCCACCCGTATGCAAGCCGCCGGTGACCTCAGTGCCATCACGGGGATGAAGAACGGTGACATCTACTGTTGTAAGCGCGACGAGAAGGGCGCTTTCCGCGCGCCGGAACCGGTGGAAGGCGAGCTCAATACGGCGAACGACGAAGGCGCCACGGCTTTCTCGCCGGATGGGCAGACGATGTATCTCACCGTATGCCCCGTCGATGCACAGTATCCCCGCGGCGCCGAGATATGGACGTCGACACGCGGCGATGCCAAATGGGGAAAGCCGACGCGCCTGACGATAACGGCCGATACCCTCTCGTCGTATGCACATCCCGCCGTCTCACCGGATGGCCGCTATTTATACTTTACCTCGGACATGCCGGGGGGCTATGGCGGCTACGACCTGTGGCGTGTAGCGCTCACCCCGGGGCATGGCGTGGGGGCGGTAGAGAACCTGGGGCCGGACATTAATAGCGACGGCGATGAAGAATTCCCCGCCTTTCGCCCTTCCGGTGAACTCTATTTCTCCTCCAATGGAAGACTACCTAATCTCGGAGGATTAGATATTTACCGCGCTACGGAAGATACGCTCACCGGACATTGGAACGTCACCGCGCTCCCCGCACCGATGAACAGTGCCGGCGACGATTTCGGTATCACCTTCGAAGGGCTTCACCATCGCGGTTTCTTCTCCTCCAATCGCTCTACCGGGGGGCGCGGATGGGATAAGATCTATCGTTTTTCCTATCCCGAAGTGCTCCAGACCGTCAAGGGATGGGTCTATGAGCAAGACGGCTATGAACTCCCCGCCGCTACCGTCGTGATGGTGGGCGACGATGGCACCTATGTGAAGACGGGCGTCACGTCGGACGGTTCCTTTGAACAACCGGTGACGGCCGGCGTACACTATCTCCTGCTGGCCTCCTGCAGTGGTTACCTCAATGTGCGTGCCGAGCTCGTCCCCGACACCGTGGAACGGGAGAAACAATATGTATTGCAGTTTCCGCTGCCCTCCATCAGCATCCCCGTGTTGGTGCGCGGCATCTCCTACGACTTCAACAGCGCGGCGCTCACCGACACCTCCGGAGCGGCGCTCGACCGCCTGGTGCGGGTACTCGCCGAGCATCCCTATATCACCATCGAACTGGCGGCCCACTGCGACTATCGCGGGTCGGACGAATATAACCTGCGACTGTCGCAGGCACGCGCCGAGAGCGTGGTGCGCTACCTGACGAGCCACGGCGTCGCCGCCGACCGTCTGGTGGCACGAGGATATGGCGAGGGACAGCCCAAGGTCGTCACACGGCGCCTGGCGGAGACCTATCCCTTCCTCCACGAAAACGACACACTGACAGAGGCCTTTATCCGCCAACTGACGCCGGAACAGCAGGAGGTGGCCAATGCCCTCAACCGACGGACGGAATTCCGCGTCCTGCGAACAACCTATGGCAGCGGAGTGGGGGAGGGACTGCTCCCGCAGGCCCCTTAAAGACGGGCCCGCGATGGGAGCACGCTCACTTTTTGAGGGGATAAACGGTGCTACAGCGTCGCCGAGCCAAAAATATTTCTTACTTTTGTAGAAAATTAAGGATGGCCTCCACTCGAGGCACAACGATGTCTCCGGCCGTCATCTACTTTTACGTCCCGATAGGGTCGTTCCGCAATCGGGCGTCCTATGTACAGGAAAGAGTCGGTTTGTGATTGTTCTCAGTCACTCTGCGTCCGTCGTCGTCCGGTTTCGGGCGGTCGCACAGTTCTCTATGCTCTCCTCCGCCTTCCCCGATGCAGCTCCGCAGACGTCCTCAATCCACACCGGCCAATTTTAGAACCACACTACATATGAAACACAGTTTCGTTACCGTGGCCCATCTCTCCAAGGAGGATATCTTATATCTGATTGAGATGGCACAGGCTTTCGAACGAAAGCCGAACAGAAAGATCCTTGACGGCCGCATCGTCGCCACATTGTTCTTCGAACCGTCTACGAGAACGCGCTTGTCCTTTGAGACGGCGGCCAACCGTTTGGGCGCCAAGGTGATCGGCTTCACTGATCCCAAGGTGTCGAGCTCGTCGAAGGGAGAAACACTGAACGACACCATCATGATGGTAAGCAACTATGCCGATGTCATCGTGATGCGACACTACCTTGAAGGAGCGGCACGCTATGCCAGCGAGGTAGCGCCGGTGCCCATTATCAACGCCGGTGACGGAGCCAACCAGCACCCTTCGCAGACCATGCTCGACTTGTATGCCATCAACAAGACACAGGGGCATTTGGACAACTTGAACATCTTTCTGGTGGGCGACTTGAAATATGGGCGTACGGTGCACTCGTTGATTATGGCGATGCGCCACTTCCACCCGACGTTCCACTTCATCGCTCCCCGCGAGCTGGCCATGCCGGAAGAGTATAAGGAGTATTGCCGCGCCCATCACATCTCTTATGTGGAACACGAAGATTTCGACGAAGAAGTCATTAGCCAAGCCGACATCCTCTATATGACACGTGTACAGCGCGAGCGCTTCACCGACCTGATGGAATATGAGCGCGTCAAGGATGTGTATATCCTGAAAGCCTCGATGCTGCGCAGCGCACGCGAGAACATGAAGATTCTCCATCCGCTGCCGCGCGTCGGCGAAATTGCCTATGATGTCGACGCTGACCCGCACGCCTACTACTTCCAACAGGCAAGAGGCGGACTCTTTATGCGCGAAGCTATCATCTGCGACACCCTCGGCATCACGCTCGACGAGGTGCTCCACGATAAGACCATCCTGTAACGCCTCGCCTGCAGAAAAGCTCGTCAAGGAAACTACCGTCAAAAACGTTTTGTCATGAAAAGAGAAGAACTACTCGTGGCCGCCATTGAGAACGGCACGGTCATCGACCATATCCCCGGCAACAAACTCTTCCAGGTGGTTCACCTCCTGCACCTCGAAAACCTTCCCGGCGCGGTCATGGTGGGATATAACCTCAAGAGCCGCAAGATGGGGCGCAAGAGCATCATCAAGATTGCCGACAAATATTTCTCCGACACCGAATTGGGGCTCCTCTCCGTGGTGGCCCCCAATGTGTCGCTGTGCATCATCAAAGACTACGAGGTCGTCGAGAAGAAATGTGTCACCCTCCCCGACACGCTCCACGGCATCGTGCGCTGCGCCAACCCGAAGTGTATCACCAACAACGAACCGATGGCCACACAGTTCCATCTGGTGGATGCCGAGCAGGGCATCCTGCGCTGTCACTATTGCGAGAAGGAGCAATCGCTGGAACATGTAAAACTGGTCAATTACGAATTGTAATTCCCCACTAACTATCCCCCCATAATCATGAAAAAAGACACAGAGATTTTCGACCTCATCGAAGCCGAACACCAACGACAATTACACGGCATCGAGCTCATTGCTTCCGAGAACTTCGTCAGCGACGAGGTGATGCAAGCCATGGGCTCCTGGCTGACCAATAAATACGCTGAGGGATATCCCGGAAAGCGTTACTATGGCGGCTGCGGCGTCGTCGACGAGGTGGAGACGCTGGCCATCGAGCGCGTAAAGAAGCTGTTCCACGCAGAATATGCCAATGTGCAGCCACACTCCGGCGCACAAGCCAATGCCGCTGTCTTCCTCGCCGTCCTTCAGCCCGGCGACACCTTCATGGGCCTCAACCTGGACCACGGCGGCCACCTCTCCCACGGCTCGCGTGTCAACACGTCCGGCATCCTGTATCACCCCGTAGGGTATAACCTTCGTCAAGACACCGGCCGCATCGACTACGACGAGATGGAACAGCTGGCGTTGCAACACCACCCCAAACTGATCGTCGGTGGCGGCTCCGCCTATAGCCGCGAATGGGACTATCAACGTATGCGCGATATCGCCGACAAAGTGGGCGCCCTGCTGATGATCGACATGGCACACCCTGCCGGACTGATTGCCGCCGGCCTGCTCGAAAACCCGGTGAAATATGCCCATATCGTGACCTCCACCACTCACAAGACGCTGCGCGGCCCGCGCGGCGGCATCATTCTCATGGGGAAAGACTTCGACAACCCCTGGGGGAAGGTGACGCCGAAGGGTGAGGTGAAGCGCATGAGCCAGTTGCTCAATAGCGCCGTCTTCCCCGGCACACAGGGTGGCCCGCTGGAGCACGTCATCGCCGCCAAGGCCGTGGCCTTCGGCGAAGCCCTGCAGCCCGAATTCAAAGTCTATGCCACCCAGGTAAAGCGCAATGCAGCTCATCTGGCAGAGGCCCTCATTCATAGGGGATTCACCATCGTCAGCGGAGGTACCGACAACCACTCCATGCTGGTAGACCTGCGCGGGAAGTATCCCGAACTCACCGGGCGCATCGCCGAGAATGCCCTCGTCAGTGCCGGCATCACCGTCAACAAGAACATGGTGCCGTTTGATACGCGCTCGGCCTTCCAGACGTCCGGCATCCGTCTGGGGACACCGGCTATCACCACGCGAGGGGCCAAGGAAGATATGATGGACGACATCGCCGAAATGATAGAGACGGTATTAAACGCTCCCACCGACGAGAACGTCCTCACTGCCGTTCGTCAACGCGTCGAGGAGATGATGTCCCATTACCCGCTGTTTGCCTGGTAAAGCTCCTATCGTCCCTTCCACAACGAGGGGCACGCAATCGTCACCCCTTGCCAACGCCCCCAAGGGTGCGTCGGCATCCCGTCGGTCGAGACGCGCTCATGCGCTTCTCGACCGACTTGTCCTCAGAGCCGTTCTACGGGAGCCCCCGCAGGGAGGGCCTCCCGTAGAACCCCGCCATTATTTTATTAGAAGATGAAAAAAGAAGAGTTGATACGACGTTATGTCGTCTTTATTGCGGCACTCCTGGTGAGTGCCTTTGGCGTAAGCCTTGTCACGCGTTCCGCATTGGGCACGTCGCCCATCTCCAGTATTCCCTACGTCTTGAGCCTGAATACGCCTCTGACGATGGGTGCCTTCACCTTCCTCCTCAACATGATACTCATCGGTGTGCAGATGGGCATGTTGGGCCGCAAGGGGATTCGCGCCCGACGGATGGACTTGTTACTACAGATTCCCGTGTCGGTCGTCTTTAGCGCGTTTATCGACTTGACGATGGCCTTGCTGGCGGCCTTTCATCCCGACTTCTACTTGTGGAAGGTCGTCTCGCTCGTCATCGGCTGCGGCATCCTGGCATTCGGCATCGGAATGGAAGTATTGGCGGATGTCACCATGCTGAGTGGCGAATACACTGTTCAGATAGCGGCGGCACGCTTCAAGAAGGAGTTCGGGAAGTGCAAGATGGGCTTCGACTGCACCTTGGTGGCGCTGGCCGCCGTCAGTGCGTTCCTGCTGTCCGGACATCTTGAAGGTGTCAGAGAGGGCACCGTCGTCGCGGCCCTCATTACCGGCCCGTTCGTGAAATATTTCAGTCGCTACATGGGTCCCTTCCGCACATGGATACTCCGCAACGGTGCGGCCGCCGACGCAGCATCCGTCGCCGCCGCCCCGTCGGCCCGCCGCCCCCTCGTCATCACCATTGCGCGGGAGTATGGCAGCGGCGGCCATGCGCTGGGGCGGCAGATAGCCCAACGTTTGGGTATCGCCTTCTACGACGAGGAACTACCGGAGATGATATCTCGGGAATGCGCCTTGAGCACGGAGGAGATACAACGTCACGAGCAGTCGCTCTATCCCAACCTCCTGCTGCGTATGCTGACACAAGACTATGAGGCCTCCCTCGAGAAGTCGCTCGGCATCGACGACACCCTCTTCGTCGCCACCGAGAAGGTGGTGAAACGTCTGGCGGAGGCCGGCGACTGCGTCATCGTAGGGCGCTGCGCCGACTGGATACTGCGCGACTACCCCGGATGCCTCCATCTATTCGTCCACGCCGATAGTGCCTACAAGGTGGCGCGCGCCACCGCAGAGTATGGCCTTCCCGTGGCCCATGCCGCCGAAGCCATCGACCGCATCAATCGCTTCCGTGCCGCCCATTATGAGCATTATACCGGCCGCGGATGGCGCGACATTCAGCACTACCACCTCGTCTGCGACACCTCCCTCATCCCCCACGATCAGTTGGTGGCGATGATAGCGACCTTGTATCAAGCACGCAAGCAGAAGCAAGGGTAGGAGAGACACACCTCTCCGGCGACGAATCCGCCCTCTCCGCCCTTCCTCGAAACATCTTTTGCCCCATCCTGCGGTTCTTTTGGATTTCTTTTCCTGTTGGTTGAATTAAATTTTCAAGTTTCGGATTTAGAAATACGAGCCCATAATTGTGTATAAAAAAGCTTTGATTGTTTGTGTATATCACAGAAATAAACGCCTTA
>CAZXFS010000042.1:0-11948 GCA_964640535.1 uncultured Prevotellamassilia sp.
CCCGCGACCCCCAGCTTGGAAGGCTAGTGCTCTATCAACTGAGCTATTTCCGCAGTCTCCACGTAGTGGGGTGGGCAAAGATGGATTCGAACCACCGAAGGCGTAAGCCAGCAGATTTACAGTCTGCCCCATTTGGCCACTCTGGTATTTGCCCTTTCAGGAGCTACCCTCTTTAGAGCCGTTTTGCAGCCGTCAAGAAGAAGTATCCTTGAAACGGCTGCAAAGTTAGGCAATATTTTTCACCCGCAAAACTTTTGGGGCTTTTTTTTCATTTCTGGCGCTGTTTTTCCTTGTATTTCTCGATTTGTCGCAGCAAAGCTTCGACGCAGAGGTCGATTCCTTCCTCAAAAGTGTCGCAGGTCTTGTCGGCGTGGAGATGCCCGCCGGGAAGGCTGACGGCCACCTGCACGGTCTTGTTTTGCGCCGTTTCCGGTTTCACGAGTTTCAGGATGACGTCGGCGCCGGTGGCTTGCTCGCAGCTCTTGGCCACCTTGCCGAGTTTCTTTTCGATAAATGCCTGGAGCTTCTCCGTGGCATCGAAGTGGATGGATTGGACTCTAATTTCCATATAGGCCCTCCTTTTTTTCTTTTGGGGATAGACGGTCGGCCGCGCTACGATGTCGAGAGGCGACGGCGAGGGGCGGCGAGAGCCTACCCGTTATTAATAATAATGTGTCCGCAGCGGGACAGTGGTTTTAGTCGGGGACGGAAGGGGCGGCGCGCTGCCGCGCCGTTCGTTGTCCTTTCAAAGGCGAATATAGGCATTCTTGCCATTCCGCCCAACTTTTTTCTCGTTTTTTTTGAAGGGATTTTTTGAAAACGCCCCCAACGGAACGCTACCCGGCGAGGAGAAGGAGCCGAAAGGGAGAAGGCGGAGTGGGAAACGAGCGACGACGATGCGGGGAGAAGGGACGGGAGGAGAACAGATACAACGGGAATATTATATAATAGGTGTCGCAGATTATATAATTTAGGTGTCGCCGGCCCTCACGACGGAGAAGGTGACGGCGGGGAAGGCCGACGAGACGACGACGGGCGAGGCGGAGAGGGGGGGGCTGCTCCGGGCGGACGTACTTGCCGAAGCAATGACGGCGGGGAGCACGCTCTCCGCCGTCGGCGATATTCGGCTACTCTTTCGTCACCTTGGCCGAACCGCTCACGCTGCCCAGCTGCCACGTCACAAGATAGACGCCGGCGGCGAGGGCCGACAGGTCGATGTCGGGCGCCGCGGCATAGTCGGCCACGCGGGCACCCCCCGTCGTGTAGAGCGTCACACGGCCGCCGACGAGGAGGGCGGCGTCGGCGGTGCGGAAGTGGAGGTGGCGGTCGGCGGGCGAGTAGGTCACGCGGTAGTCGGGGCCCGCCGACGCCGACAGCGAGGTACTGACGCGCAGACCGTCGATGAGGGGGCGCCACTGGCGCGTGGGCTTCTCAGCGTTCTGGGCGTCGTTGGTCCAACTGATGGCAGCGGTGCCGTCGGCGGTGCTCCCGCCGCGGTTGTTCCACGCCAATCCCGTCTGGCGGTTGGCGACGACATAGCCGCCGTCGCTCCCTGCGGCCTCGAGCGTCCACTGCTGCGTGGCGTCGGCAACGTCGACGGTGGCAAGGGACAGCTGTGTCCCCGTCCGGTAGGTGCTCCCCGAGCGTTCGGCGGCATCGGCGACGGCCATCCCGCTGTCGTTGTTGATGATGCGGTAGGCGCCGTCGTCGATGGCTTCAAAATACCACTGCTGCGTGGCCGGCGTCGCGTCGTTGCGCGCGTTGAGCACGACAACGTCACCCGCTTCGCCGTCGACATAGAGGCCGCTGCCGCAGTTCTGCAGGCGGTAGAGGTAGTCGGGCTGCGGCTCAAAGGCGGCCGTGGTACTGTCGTCGCCGCCGTCGCCGCTGTCGGTCTCCTGTGCCAGGACATCGGAGAGGTAGGCACAGTGTTTGTGGACAAACTCCTTGAGGTAGCTGACGCCCTCGGCATAGGTGTCGAAGAGCACCAGTTCGTTATAGACGCGCTTGTTGATGGCCCACTTGTCGTAGTTGAGCTGTTGCGAGGCGTCGATGAGCGCCGCCACACTGTCTATATAGGCCGTCACGCGGTCTTCCACGCCGTCGTCGACCATCTGCCGCCACTGTCGGCGCAGGAGTTGCACAAACCACGGGTCTTGCCACAGGCGGACGGCCCATTTCTTGGCGAGGGCGGCGCCCAGCCCTTTGTCTACCATCAGCGCCTCCGACACGTCGCCCACGCGGTTGCAGTTGTTGAAGGCGATGTCGTAGTCCCACAGCGGGCCCCAGTAGAGGCGGTCGTCACCTTTCTCCTTATACATATAGGTGCTCCAGAAGCAGTCCGGGTTGGCCGTCAGTTCCGACGACAGATACCAGGAGGCCAGCGTCAGCGAGTCCACATAGGGGCGGTAGCCCAGGAGGCTGTCGGCAAAGTTGTCGGAGAAGAGGGCATCCTCGAAGGTGTTGACACAGGTGGTGATATAGCTGATTTGGCGGGCGTCGATCACATCGTCGTCGGGCGACTTGATGGTGACGGCCACGTCCTGATGGGTGGAGAAATGCACCGGCTCGCCGTCGGCAAAGCCGTCCACCTCGAGCAGGTAACCGCCGGAGATATCGTCATCGGCCGTCGGCGTCGTCTTCTGCTCGGTGATGTCGACGCGCTTCTTGCGCACATCTATCTGGTCCGACGCTTGGTAGTTGCCCAGGTATTCTCCGTTGAGCACCAGGTCGACGAAGGCGGCGGCGGGCGTGAAGGGCTGCCCCGCGATGTCGCCGATGCACGACGCCACGGCGTTGCGTATCAGCGTCTTGTCGGCATAGTTGGCCAGCAGCGTCCAACTTTTGGCCTTGGCGCGGTCGGCACCGAGGAAGGCCTGCTTCCGGCTGAACTTGATGCGATAGGGCTTCTTGGCAAGGCCCCACGTGGAGTTGCCGCGGCCGCGGATGCTCACGGAGTCGTAGGTCGTGACGCCCGTGTCGTCTACATAGTGCAGGGTGGAGAGTATATAGGTGGTCTTACTGGTGATGGCGGCGCCGCCCTCGGTGTCAATATAAAGGGTGGGCAGGTTGGTGAGGCGGGGATAGGCGGCGCCGTCCGTCTCCGTGGCGGGGCGGGCGACAGCGGTGCCGCGACCCATCCCGACGGCGGCGAGCATCCATAGGAGGAGGGCGCACCACCGCGCTCCTCGGTGAAAACAAGTTCTTTTCATGGCGATAACTGCGTTACGGCCACAAAGGTAGCATTTTGTGGAATTTTATTCTCCTCTGCCCTCTTTTTTTTGAAGGATAGAGCGCCGCGGCGGCGCCGCGCCCCCGTTATTTTCCACCGCGACACCACTATGACGCCCCTCGCTGACGTTGCTTCCGCCGACTCGTCGACACCTACCTCTGCTGCGCGAACCCGTATCCGCAGCGCCGCAGACGCCATGCCGACCCTCTTCCACCGTCCCCTCTCCGCTCATTTTTTTTTGAAAAAATTTCTCTGCGGTCTCGTTTTTTTGCGGAAAAATCTTGACACGCCGAATCGCTCGAAAAACGCGAAAAAGGCCGCCGTTTTGCCGAGTTCTTTCACTGAATACCACAAGAAGAAACTTTTCTTCACGCGAAATTTTAAGAAGTTAAGACACCACACCGCCATTTTTACTTCCTTTCACACCGTAGCGACGAAAAAATCGTCTTTTGTGCCGTCACGAAAAGCCCCTCCATTGTTAAATTATTTCACAGAAAGACCTCCGCGAAGGGGGAGCGGGCCGCGACGTGACAAGTCCCGGACTCCTTGAAACAAGTCCGGGACTTGTTGAAATTTCTCCCGGACTTGTCGCGACGCGCCGACGCCCCACATCGCCGCACCGTCTTAACGGTATTTGGCAAAATGCAGCCTTTCCTTCACATCCCTTAGTAGTTCTCCTTGCGTTTCACGGCCTCCTCTCCGGCGCCGCCGTTTTTTTTCGATTCTCGCGGCCTTCGAACACATTTTGACACCCTCTCTCGCTTCACGATAAGCGCGGGAAACGAGGGGCACCGCCCTACTCTCGCCGCACGCCGCTATCCTCTCTCCCTCCGCCACGACGTCCCTTTCTTCCTACTTCTTGAAAACTTTTTAATTTTAACAAAAATTTACCCCCCCCGAAGGCTATTCGGCCCCTTCTCCGTACTTTTGCTGCATCAACGCCGCGCGTCATCGCCGCGGCTTCCACGGATGGATATCCCCTTTCTCTCAGACGATTATCAACTTATTATCAACCATATCGCCCAACAATTATGAGAAAAACACTACTTCTCCTCACGTGGCTGTTTGCCCTCGCCGGGCTCACCGCGGTGGGGCAGACGCCGACCGTATCGACGGCGCCATCAGACGGCAAGTTTGCCGACGATACACATTGGTATCAGATAAGAAACGCCAAAGGATACTACCTCTCCATCGGCTACAAATATATCGACAGCGACAGCTATCTCTTGGCCTCCACCGCCACGCAAGCCTACCCCGGCATAAACGACAGTACGCTGTGGTGCGTCGTAGCCGAGACGACAACAACGAGCGACGACAGCAGCGAGAGTACGACGACGCACTACAAGTTCTACAACAAGGCCGCCGGCCCCGATAAGCACTTAGCCGTCAGCAGCAGCGAGGACAACGCCCGCTTCAAGCTTTATACCGACACGGAAATCAGCGAGAAGAAGACGGGGGCCACCAACAATGCTTCCACGACTGCCACCACCGATTTCTACGACTCCTTCGACTTCCAAACCAGCAATGTCGCTCCCTCCGGCACCTACACCATGGTTGCCTGCGCGGGGACAACGCAAAACCACATGAATCCGCGCAGTTCCTATCTGGCACTATGGGCTACCGCCAGCGGCATCACCGACGCGGGCAACGCCTGGCAGTTCATCACCGCCGCCGACGCCGCCACCGAGCTGTTGCAGGCCGAAATGACATGGTGGACAACCGACAAGACGGTAGGCACCTACGATGGCAGTAATCTGGATGCTTATACCACTGCGCAAAACGCACTCAGCAATAATGCTAAGACGGCTGAGAATATATACAACGCCTATATCGCCCTGCAGGCTGCCCGCAGCGGCCGCATCGTCTACCCGGCGGTGGGAAAGACATACCAGATTGTCAGCGCCTACCCGGCCTTCCAGACCCTTCAGGGAACGGAGAAGTCGCTCTTTGCATCGGATGCCAACACCTTTAAGTGGGGAAATGTCGGCTCGGAAGCTATCTCACAATGGCTGATAGAGGCCGGCTCTACCGACGGGGCATTCAAGATTAAGAACGTCGGGCAAAACACCTATATCTACGGCACGGGCACGCTCAACGCAGAGAGCACCGACGTCACCCTTACGTTTCTCGACGCCATAGGACAATTTAAGCTCAACACGGGAAGCAGCAAGGCCTTCCACTGCGGCAGCCACAACAACGGCAATGGGCTGAGCGGTAGCGTCATTCCCTGGGAAAACGTTGCCAACACCCCCTCCGCCTGGAAGTTCGTAGAAGTCCCCGAGATGACGGTACGCGAGCAGCTGCAGGCAGAGATGGAGCATTGGTCGACCACCACAGTCGGGGCCTACGACGCCACCGACAACGACGCCTATAACGCCGCCAAGACGGCCCTCGACAACACCAACAGCGACGACAGCGCACTGAAGACGGCACTCGACAACCTGGTCAGCGCGGAGAGCAGCGCCACTATCCTGCAGCCGAAGGTGGGACACTACTACCAAATCGTCTGCTCCGACATACGCTTCTCCTACTACAGTCAGGAGAAATACATCTATAGCGACGGCGAAAGTCTGAAATGGAGCAACACAAACAATGCCAACCTCAACTACTACTGGGCCGTTGTACAGACCGACGACAACCAACCGGCACTGCAGTCCATCGCCACCGGGCTCTACGCCTACCAGTCGGCAACGCCCGCCAACAACGGTGTCGTACAGCTGAGCGAGACGCCGGCCCCCTTCACCGTGGTGCATAAGACGGAGAGCGGTGACGTGCGCATCGACCTGAACGGAACCAATCACACGCTGCACCTCAAAGGACACACCAGCGGCGCCGGCGGCAGCGGGGATGTCATCTATTGGGAAAACGCACACAGCAGCAGTGATGCCTCGGCCTTCTACCTCCGCGAGGTAGACGCACAGACGGTGGCCTCGCAGGTAGGTACCGCCCTCACCGACCTCAATACGCTCCAGGGAACGAATGCCGACGACGTGGCCCTCTACCTCCGCGCCGCCTATACCGACGCCCCCATCAGTACCGCCCACCCCTACTACGCCCATGTCGGCGGCGGCTATAACGAGTACTACACCACCGCGACGACGTCTCTCACGGCCGACAAGATGAAGGAGCTCTTCACCGCCTATACCGCCAGCCATACGGCCCTGCAGTCCGTCACGGTGGACAACATCACCTCCAACGTCGAGAGCCTCAAGACGTGCTACACCAACGCCGCCGCCATACAAGCCGTCACCATCCCCACCCTCTCCCTCAACCTGCCGCAGGCCGGCGACTTCCTGCGTATCGTCAGCGCCAATACCAACAAGGCCTATCTGAGCGGGAATAATCAGGACAACACCCATGCACAATTCGTCGCCACCCCCGACAACAGCAACACCGTCTTCTTCTACGACGGCGAAAAGCTGGTGAACTACGCAACGGGCTATCGGCCGGACACCTGCAAGGTACATACGAATGGTAACTTCATCCACTACGAACAAGTGAAAGACGGCACCACCTTCACCTTCAAGGCCGACATTGCCTCCGCACTGGCAAAGTATAACATCGTATTTAACACCAACCGCTATCTCTACGCCGCCAACACGGCCGGAGGCACCTGCGCCGCGAATGCCGGAGCCTCCACGAATATGCCTGCTTATGTGAAAGCCGACGACGGCTATCGCTTCACCCTCGATAAGGTTGACGCCCTC
Source organism: uncultured Prevotellamassilia sp. (assembly GCA_964640535.1). Taxonomy (GTDB): domain Bacteria; phylum Bacteroidota; class Bacteroidia; order Bacteroidales; family Bacteroidaceae; genus Alloprevotella. Next base: position 6,940 of record CAZXFS010000042.1, read on the forward strand.
GACGTTACCATCGGCGAAGCACAGTATGCCACCTTCTACGCCCCCGTCAGCGTCACCCTGCCCGACGGCCTCAGCGCCTACACCGGCGTCGTCGACGGCGACTACCTCCGCCTGACGGCCGTCAGCGACAACACCATCCCCGCCCATACCGGCGTCATCCTGCAAGGCAACGCCGCCACCTACCGCCTCCCCATCGTCAGCGGTAGCTATCAGGCAGCCACGGCAGTAGACGAGGAAGATACCACCGATGAAGGCATCACGACACTCAGCGGCACCGTCGCCACCATCAACGCCGAGACGCCGACCAGCGGCGCCATCTACACCCTGCAGATGCGCACCGTCGACGGCGAGAACAAGGTGGGACTCTTCCCCTTCCTCAAAGCCGACAACAGCACCGACAACAGCGCCGACGCTACCACCACGACGACGGCCGAGCTCAAGGGCTTCAAGGCCTACCTTACGCTCAACGAGACGCAGGCTGCCGCCGTGCGCGGCCTCCTCTTCGGCGAAGACGCCACCGTCACCGCCATCGACACCGTGAGCACCAACGCCCCCGATGCCGACGCCCTCTACGACCTCGGCGGACGCCGCATCACCACCCCCGCCGCCCGCGGCATCTACATCGCCCACGGCAAAAAGGTTTATATCCCCTAACACCCCTCTCCTCATGAACAAGAAAAGATATATCACCCCCACCACGCAGGCCATCGTCCTCTATACGGAGGGTGCCCTACTCAAGGGCAGCGACCTACATATCGACAGCGCCGCCGACGCCGACGCCGTGCAGCTGAACCGCCGCCACGGATGGGACAGCGACAACTGGGCCGACGACGAGGAGTAATCCCCGCCTCCGAGACGCCGGATTCTCCTTCCACGCCTCCTCATTCTTAATAATAGCAAGTCCGCCGGGACACCTGCATAGCAGAGCGTCTCGGCGGACTTCTTTATTCATTATATGTATCGACACGGCAGACGGCGTGGCGTTTCGGACGATGGAGCGATTGCCCCATGGCCTGCGTACACCGATCTACTCATCGGCAGGGGAATCTTCGCCGGCCCAGTTGGAGGCATCCCAACCGTGGCGGTTCGTCAGTACGGTACCGTTACGGGCCTCATTGCTTATTTTCGCAGAGGTGGCCATCATCCCCTCCGTCATCAGGGCATAGACCCGACTCGTCGGGACCTTATAGGAACGTTTGTTCATCATTTTGGGAGGTTTAGGGGTTTATCTTACGTATATTTTCTTACCCTTCACGATATAGAGGCCGCGAGAGGGCTGTGCCACGCGGCGACCGCCGAGGTCGTAGACGGCGTCAGCGGCGTCAGCGGCCGTCGGGATACTGCTCAGGGCGGTGACGGTGCCGTCGATGAAGACGAAGGCGCGCACCGAGGTAGCGGCGCTACCGTGGAGGAAACTCTTGAAGGCGGGAATCAGGAGGCCCGTTGTGTTATAGGTAGGCTCCGCGGACTCCTCAGCGGCAGCGGTCTCCGTGGCGTCGACATTAGCGTAGTAGTAGAAGCCTACGTCCTCGTCGTCGGGCTGCTGAAGGGTGTACACCTTACCGCCATTCGCCACGTCGGCCACGGAGGTATTCACCGTGACGCCGTCCAGATAGAGGGCACCCGTGGCAGTGGTATAGGAGTTGGCATTGTCGTCGGTGGTATACGGTGCTTCGGTGGTCACCACCGTACCGTCGGTATGCACGACGGGGAAGGTATAGGTGCCGGCCTCGCCCTGAAGGACGACGGGGGTGCCGGCCTCCAGGTAACCGCCATCGACGGTGGTCAGCATCAGGGCATCGCCGGCATCATTGACAATTCCGGTGTAGGCCGTCACACCATCGGGCATCTTCAGGCGCACGGGACTGTAGAGCGTGGCATAGCGAGCGGCGGAAATCGTCACGTCGATGGCATCGACGGCCTCAAGGGTGAAGCGATAGCCGGTACGGCTGTCGGCGGCTGTCGTTATCGCGTCGGCAGTATATTCGCCGGCCTTAGTCGTCGTGCCATCGCAGTAGAGGAAGCGCTTCGCCGATGCGTTATTTTTGCCGGCGCCGATACATACGTTATACTGTCCCAAATCGCCGGTACCGGCGGCCACAAAGGAGACAAGACGCGAGGCGGTATTGGAATATTCACCGAAACTGCCCTCCAGGTACCCACCGTTGTTATACGACACCAGTTTGCCGTCTTTCCAGTAGAACACGGTGGTAGTGTTGTCGACGGTGGCGGTAAACGAGCTCGTCGTCGTGCCGGCCACGCCGCGGTAGTAGTTGTCCGTTCCCACATTCTTGATGCGCAGTAGGACGCCGTCGGCGGGCTGGTTGATGGTTATGTCGTCCAGCAGTTGGGTCAAGCCGTCGGTGACGTCGGCGGCACCGTTCATTGCCTGCAAAGCGGCGAGATTCCACGCAGCATACTTCGTTCGCCAGGCGGAGAGGCCGTCGGTGAGAGCCTTCTTTGTGTCCTCGATGGAGGTACCGTTGTAGCGGTTATAGCCGGTGCCGATATAAGTCTGATAAGCCTGAATGGACGTTTCCATGGCGGCGGCCGTCGCGGGGGCGTTCAGATAGGCGGCAAAGATGTCGGTCGACGGCATCTCGCTGTCGAGTCCCAGATAGGTCAGTGTCCAGGTGGTGGAGGCATCATCGGTCAAGGCGAGGGTGACATCGCCCTGCGTCAGGGTGTAGCCGTCGGCGGCCGCGGCGACGGTCAGTGTACCGCCGTCGGCGGTACCCAGACGAATGGCGTTGCCCGTATAGAGGTTGGTCACGGTGTATTCGCCGGCGGTGATCGTCGCGCTGTACGTATTGACCACCCACAGTTGGCGTGCATCGGCGGTATTCAGGGCGGCGGTGGTGACGGCCTCACCGGAGGCTGCTTCGGTGACAGCCGTAGTATTCTGTGTGATGGTGTAGACGCCCTTACCCTGCCCGATGGTCAGTCCCTCGATAGCGGCATCGAGACCGTGGAGGAGGGTCTCAGCGTTGTCGAGCGTCAGAGCGTCGTCAGCACAGGCGGTATTAGCGGTCTGCAAGGCGGCATAAGCGGTTTCCCTCACCTCGCCCAAGCCACCGCTGTGGTGGTCGGCATACTGCGTCAGCAAGGCGTCCGCCTTCGTGCGGAGCGCGGCGGCAATAGCCTTCACATCGTCGAGAGTGGCGAGGACAAAGCTCCATGAGGAGGCCTTGTCGGCATTAGCGTTTCCATAAGTAATGATAGTACCGGTATCACTCGAACCGTTCCCATGTCCGGCGGCATTCAGCGCAGCATTGCTACAGACAGAGAGGTTGTAGCAGTCGCGATCGGTGACTGCCGTATGCTCATACGCCGTTAGGAGGGACAGCGTCACATCCCCACCCATATCGGAGAAGGTGCCGGCGCCGGCGATATACTGCTGTTTCTCTGCCGACTTTATCTTGAACACATAGGCATCACTCCCGCTCACGGGCTCCACCGTCCAATAGTGGCCCAGAGCGTTCTGCTCGTATTTCTTCCAGGCGAAACCGCTCTGTGAGTGGGCGGTATAGAGTACTTCCAACCAACCCTTGTCGTCAAAATAGTAGAGGTTGTTGCGAATATAGTAGAGACGCCCGCGATGCAGCAGCTTGTAGTTGCTCTTGACTTCCAACGCCTGCAGAGTGCTCAGTGCCGTGGAGATGTCGGTGGCGGAATAGGCGGTGGTGCTGATACCTTCCGCCATATCCTTCACCGTATTGTAGGCACTCTCGGTGGCGGAGAGGGTAGCGTCGTACTTTCCCATCACCTCGGTCTCCGTTGTCCATTTCTCCAATTCCGGTGCCAAGGCCAATGCGTTCTCCGCCTTCTCACTTGCCACGTAGAAGGCAGAAAAGCAGCCGGAACCCGTTTTCCACACCGCTTGCGTCGTTTTCTGCCCGCAGTTGAGGTAGGTATTATCGCCGTCGGCAGCGTTGTTCACCTGAGCGACAAAACGCACCTGATAGGCCGTATTCGTATAATCGGCGTTGAGATCCGCTCCATTGGTGCCGGTAGTGAGATAATGCAGATCCTTACTCTGATTCGGCCCACTCTCAGCGATGGCCACCGCCCGGATAGTGGCGGCGCTTTCAGCGCTTTCGGTCAAAGCAATCTTCGTGTCTTCATTATTAGCAGCTGCGGTCGGCGATGCTATATACTTCCCGTCGGAATAGCGTTTCAGGCGAAACGAGATGGGGCTGTCGCCCTCGGTGACGTCGGTGAGGTCGGCCACCTTCTCTACGGTGAAGATGTGATGGGTGCTGTAGTAGTATTGCGCCGCCTTGTCCTCGGCAATGCATACGAAGTAGCCGTAATAATTGAAGTCGATGATTTCCAGCATGATATGCTGGCCGTCGGCCAGTTCCGAGGCTTTCAGATAGCCTGCTACGGTTGTCTCGTCGGTGGCGGCACGCGCCATCCCTGCGCAGCCAATGGCCAAAAGGAGCAACCATAGATAAAGAGTCTTTCTCATTCTACTTTTGGTTTAAGGGTTTAAAATAAGATTGATAAGGGAAATCCGCGCATAGCCTATATACGCAGAATGCAAGCAAAAGTAGGCAGAAATGTACCCCCTACCAAGTGGGGGGGGGTAAATCTTACCAGATGCGCCGAAAATGCGCAAATATTTTAAGAAAGCGAACGATTTAAGGTTTTACGCACAAAAAACAGACGTATCCGGAGAGCACAGATTCATCCGCTGCCGGCTATTCATTCTCCTCTCCCCGGCGGGTGTATTCTCCCCCGTCCTCATTTCTATTTTCCTCTCCTATTCTTTCCCCTCCGTTTTCATCTATTCATCCTCCATTCTTCCCCCACGCTTGAACTGAATTGAATAATCTAATATATTGAATTACAGGTCGTAAAAGAACCGTAGCTTAATTTTTGTTCCCAAAATTATCCCAAGGTCTTCACAAACGTATGCCTCGTGTCAAGAATATGATGCTTTGTTTTATTATTGCTGAATGTTGTTAAAAAATTAGGAGATAAACGCCTTAGGTTAACGTTTATCT
>CAZXFS010000043.1:0-11516 GCA_964640535.1 uncultured Prevotellamassilia sp.
CGTGACCCCATGCGTGACAGGCATGTATTCTAACCAACTGAACTAACGCACCAAGATGTTGAACGAGGCCTTTCGGTAAGCCGCATCCGGCTTGTTTCTCGTTTGCGAGTGCAAAGGTACAACATCTTTTTGTTTCGGCAAATGTTTCGGGCAAAAAAAATGAAAGCTTTTTAGGAAAAAAACGTTGTGCCCGAACGGCGCGGCGCCTATTTCATGCAGCCGATGATTTCGTGTACGTCGGCAACGCCGTGATCCTCCAGCCATTGATCGATGCCCTCAATGATTTTGACTGTCACGGTGGGGTCTAAGAAGTTGGCGGTGCCCACCTCGATGGCTGTGGCACCGGCCATGAGAAACTCTATAGCGTCGGTGGCGTTGCAGATACCCCCCAGTCCGACGACGGGAATCTTGACGGCGCGGGCCACCTGCCACACCATGCGGAGGGCTACGGGCTTCACCGCGGGACCGCTGAGGCCGCCGGTGCCGATGCTCAGTCGCGAGCGGCGCCGCTCAATGTCGATGCTCATGCCCATCAGGGTGTTGATGAGGGAGACGCTGTCGGCGCCTTCGGCTTCGACGGCGGCGGCGATGGAGGCGATGTCGGTGACGTTGGGTGACAGCTTGACGATGAGCGTCTTGTCGTAGGCGGCGCGGACGGCGCGCACCACCGAGGCGGCACCGTCGCAGGTGACGCCAAAGGCCATGCCGCCGTCGTGCACGTTGGGGCACGAGATGTTGAGCTCTATGGCCGGGATGCGGTCGAGCTCATTGATGACGGCGGCGCAGCGGGCATAGTCTTCCGGCGAGGAGCCCGAAACGTTGACCACGACGTTGGTCTGCAGGTCGCGCAGCGTGGGATAGATATGGTCACGGAAGTGGAGCACCCCCTTGTTTTGCAGTCCTACGCAGTTGAGCATCCCCGAGGGGGTCTCGGCCATGCGCGGATAGTCGTTGCCTTCGCGCGGGGCGTAGGTGGTACCTTTGACGATGAAGCCGCCGAGGCGGTTGAGGTCGATGAAGTCCGCAAATTCCGTGCCGTAGCCGAAGGTGCCGGAGGCGGTCATGACGGGGTTCTTCAGGGCGAGGCCGGCGATGTTTACTTGGAGTTGTGCCATTGTAGTTGGGTGATATTAAATACCGGGCCGTCGGTACATACGCATACGTTGTGGCCATCGTTGTTCTTTTCTACACAGCAGAGGCAGGCGCCGAGGCCGCAGGCCATCAGGTTTTCCAGCGAGGCCTCGCAGGGGATGTGGTGGCCCACGGCATAGTCGGCTACGGCGCGCATCATGGGTTTGGGGCCGCAGGTGGCGATAGCGTCGATGCCGCCTTCGGCAAGGACGCTGTGTTGGGTGACGAATCCCTTCTCGCCTTTGCTGCCGTCTTCCGTCGTCAGACAGACGCGGCCGATACGCTCAAAGTCGTCAATCTGCAGCAGGTCGCGTGCACTGCGTCCCCCCAGAAGGAAGGTGACGGTATGGCCGGCTTGGCGCAGGCAGTGACCATAGTAGAGGAGGGGCGCTGTGCCCACGCCGCCGCCGACGAGGAGGAGGTGCTGCGGCTGTTGGGGCATCGAGAAACCGTTGCCCAGAGGGAACATACAGTCGAGAGTGTCGCCGGCGCTCAGCGTGAGCAGTTGGCGCGTGCCGTTGCCGACGGCATGTACCAGCAGCCATAGCTCGTTGTGTGCCTCGTCGACAAAGTTGATGCTGATGGGGCGCCGCAGGAAGGTGTCCTCGGCGTGGCGAATGCGTATCTCGACAAACTGCCCCGGACGCATGGGCGGCAGGGGCTGATCGGGGTCTGTCAGCTTCAGCAAGACATAGTCTTCGCGGAGGAGTGCTACGCTATCGACGTGTAGATTTTTGACGTATTTCTTCATAGAGACCGTTGGTGGGGAGCTGTTGTTTCAAAACCAGGAAAGGACGGAGGAGGCCAGGCCGCCGGGCGACTTATTCGTAGCGTCGGAAGTAGGCGGAGAGGCCTTCGCGGGCGTGCTGCAACTTTTGCTGCCAGTGCATCACCGAGTTTTGCCCGATGATGTCCGTCACATATTTGATGGAGAGGAAGGGAATATGGAAGTGTTGGCACACCAGCGCTTCGGCAAATCCCTCCATGTCGACGACGTCGCCGACGGCCTGCTCCGCTTGGGTGACAAAGGAGTCGCCCGTGCTGAGGGTGAAGGTGTCGGCGTCGTCGTGCTCACCCTCCGCCGCCTGCCGACACGAAGTGAAGGTATAGGGCAGGGCGGAAGAAGACAGGGCTGTGAGGTCGCTGGCGAGGCCGTCGATGGCCAGCGGGGCGAGGTCGCGGTCGACAAAGTGACGGCAGACGAGAATGTCGCCGAGGTGGTGCGACAAGGTGCCCGCCGTGCCCACATTGATGACGGCATCGGGGCGGTGGGTGAGGATACCCTCCGTCACGGCGAGGGCGGCGGCGGCCTTTCCCACACCGGTATAAACGGTGCTCACCTCTACGCGCTTGGGCGTCCAGGTGAAGGCCTCCTCGGGCAGGGCAACGGCCAGCAGCAGGCGGGGACGGTGCATCTTATTCAAAGTGGTAGAGGAAGGTGGCGACGCCGGTGAGGGCGGGCTTCTTCTCGTCCTTGATTTCGATGGTGAATTTAATCTCGGCCTTGCAGATGCCGCGGAGGTTGGCAATGTCCTGCAACTTGGCCACCAGACGGATGCTCTGCCCGCTGAGGACGGCCTGTCCGAACTTCATCTTGTCCATGCCATAGTTGACCATCATCTTCAGGTTGCGCACCTCGATGATTTCTTGCCACAGATAGGGCAGGAGAGAGAGGGTGAGATAGCCGTGCACGATGGTTTGCCCGAAGGGGCCTTCCTTGGCGCGCTCGGTGTCGACGTGTATCCACTGGTGGTCGATGGTGGCGTCGGCAAAGAGGTTGATGCGTTCTTGGGGGATTTCGAGCCAGTCGGAGGTGCCGATGACTTCGCCCAGATGGGCGGCAAATTCGTCGTAGGAGTTAATGATGAGCTTTTCCATTATATATTCGTTGATTGTTTATCGTAACTTGTGAGTGTGGTAGTGGGGCGTGACGACGGTGTTAAAGTAGACCATAGCCACGGCGCTGAGGAGGGTGCCGATGAGATAGACCCGGGAAAACGAGGAGTGCTCGGCGATGAGGCCGCTGCTGACAATGCCGATACCGATGCCGATATCCCACGCGGTGAGGTAGGTGCTGGTGGCGGTGGCGCGCTGGTCGTGTCGCCCCAGATTGACATAGAGGGAGTTGTAGGCCGGAAACATGATGCCGAAGCCGACGCCCTGAAGGAAGGGGATGACGTAGAACAACGTCTGCACCAGTGTAACGCTGTAGGCCATCCAGGCGGCGCACTGCGAGAGCAGGAAGAAAGCCGCCACGACGAGGAAGAATCCGTAGTGGATGCACTGCGTGATATATCCCCGGTCGACATAGCGCCCGGCAAAGAGGCGCGATACCCCCATGCCTGCCGCCAGAAGGACGAAATAGCAGCCGGTGGTGACCGATAGGCCCATCTGTTCCACATACATGGCTACGTAGTTCGTGGTAGCTCCGTAGGGGATGGAGATGAGGAGGAGCGCCAGACTGGCCCGCAGCCCTTTGACAAGGATAAAACGGTCCAGCGAGAGGGGGCTTCGAGGCCCTTCGCTCTTGGTGCAACGGAGTTCGCGGCGCCCCTTGACGGAGCAGGCCAGCAGGAAGCCGACAATGCAGGCCGACATGGCGATGGCAAAGATAGCGGTATACGACAAGTGCCCGTGGTGCAGGAAAAGCCCCGTCATGGGACCGGTGCTCATGGCAATGTTGTTGGCTAACCCGTAGTAGCCGAGGCCTTCGCCGCGGCGTTCCGAGGGCATGATGTCGATGACCAACGTGTTGCCCCCGACGGTGACGGTGCCGAAGGCCAGCCCGTGAACCACGCGCAGGACGACGAATATCGTCAGGGCACCGCCGATGATGTAACCGCCGAAGAGGAGGGTGAACACGGCATAGGCCAACAGATAGAGCGGCTTGCGGGCAAAGGTGTCGAGAAGGTAGCCCGAGAAGGGACGTACCATTAGTGCCGATACGGTGTAGCAGCTCAGGATGAGCCCGATGAGGCCCTCTTGCAGTCCGTAGCTTTCACGTAAGTAGAACGGCAGAAGGGGGATTAGTATCCAGAAGCCGAAATACAAGAGAAAGTTGGCGGCCACCAAGCAACAGTAGGAGCGGGTGAAGAGGCGGGGACGCATAAGGAAGAATACTACTAACGGGTTGTTCTGAAGAGGGACGCCCCGGCTCTTGAGAAGGGGTGGCTCTCAGTGGCTTTTCGTCTCTTTGGAAAACCACCCTCACGGGAGGTCAGCGGGTAGCCTCCAAAATCAAACACAGGAGCGCGAACGCTCCTGTGGGGATTAGTTGGCCGACATGAACTCGTCCAGGAAACGGGTGTCGTTCTCCGAGAAGAGTCGCAAGTCTTTTACCTGATATTTGAGGTTGGTGATGCGCTCTACGCCCATACCAAAGGCGTAGCCCTTGTAGATAGAGCTGTCGATGCCGTTGGCCTCTAATACGTTGGGGTGAACCATGCCGCAGCCCAGTATCTCCACCCATCCCGTCTGCTTACAGAAGGAACAGCCCTTGCCGCCGCAGATGTTGCACGAGATGTCCATCTCTGCGCTGGGCTCGGTGAAGGGGAAGTAGGAAGGACGCAAGCGAATTTTCGTGTCGGCGCCAAACATTTCGCGGGCAAAGGTGAGCAACACCTGCTTGAGGTCGGTGAAGGAGACGTCGCGGTCGACATAGAGTCCCTCTATCTGGTGGAAGAAACAGTGGGCACGTGCCGAGATGGCCTCGTTGCGGTAGACGCGACCCGGGCAGATGATGCGGATGGGGGGCTGCGTGCTCTCCATGACGCGGCTCTGTACGGAACTGGTATGGGTACGCAGTACAATGTCGGGGTGCTGTTCGATGAAGAAGGTGTCCTGCATATCGCGTGCCGGATGGTCTTCGGGGAAGTTCATCGAGGAGAATACGTGCCAATCGTCTTCCACTTCGGGGCCGTCGGCCAGAGAGAAGCCGAGGCGCGAGAAGATGTCGATGATTTCGTTCTTGACGAGCGACAGCGGGTGGCGCGTGCCCAGGGCGATGGGGTAGGGCGTACGCGTCAGGTCGAGGTCGTCGTGGTTGGCCTCCTGCGTGGCGACAGCGCCGCGCAGTTCGTCCATCTTCTCCTGAATGGCCGTCTTCAGGGCGTTGATACGCTGGCCTATCTCGCGCTTTTCGGCGGCGGGGACGTCGCGGAATGCGGTCATGAGCTCGCCCAAGATGCCTTTCTTGCTGAGGTATTTCAGGCGGATAGCTTCCAACTCTTTCTCGTCGGTCGCGGTGAGGGCGGCGACCTCGGTGAGTAAGCTTTCGATTCTTTCTATCATTGTTATGAGGATATTGACATGAAAAAGCCTCCGGCATTTCCGGACAGCGGTGGCGGCGTCGCCCCGCATCCCGGCGGAGTGTCTGCAAAAATACGGATTTTCTTTGAGATGAACGGCCGGGGGCTAAGATTTGTACTGCCACGAGGTTAGCGGGGGAGGAAAACAAAGATTTTTACTTTCTTGTTTCGCTGATTTACCGTATTTTTGCAAACAGTATGGAACAGACAACAAATGAGTCCGGCGTGCTCTATTCTCGCCCCGTATTGGATTTCATCACAATCGCTGCCGAATATTGCCGATGCTTGGAGAGCGTCTCCGAATTGTCGCGTGAGCGCTTCAGCGAGGTGATGCGCGGCTTGATTCCTATGGTGTATCTGAAAGCCACCTTGTTGCCCGTCGTTGATGCCCCGGAGGGTTACAATGCGCCCTGCGTGACGGAAGACGACTACAACTATGTGCGCCACGGGGTGTCGGCATTGCTCGCCGAGGCCGACGACTATTTGGATGTGTTTGTCGAAGACTTTAAATATTCCGACACACCGGTGCTCTGTACCGTCAGTGAGAATCTGGCCGATGTCTATCAGGTGCTGCGCGACCTCGTCGAGGTGTTCCGCGGCGGCCATGAGGAGGCAATGGCCGTGGCCTTGCAGGACGCACGTGAGCAGTTCGGCTATAGCTGGGGGCAGAAAGCCCTCGGTGCGCTGCGGGCGCTTCACGACGGACGCTTCGGTGGCGAGCGGGTGGGCGACGACTGACGACGCCTCCGGCCGGAAAGGGAATAGTAGACTTATCAATACACAGAAACTAATGACACAAGAAACGAATGCCGACGATTGCAGGGAGAGAGAGAACGTCCAAGAAAACACGGGGCGTCTGACGGACGTCACGGACTTATGGGTGTCGACCGACAAAGCATATGTCTCCGGATTACCGCGCTACCTCTACGAAGGGCCGATAGCCGTCATTGTCGGCGAGGAGGAGGCGCAGCGGGCCGTCGACGTGCTGCGACGCTCTTCGCTGTTGGGCATCGACACGGAGACGCGACCGTCTTTTCACAAGGGTGAGCATCATCGTGTGGCCCTCTTACAGGTGGCCTCCGACGAGGTGTGCTATCTGTTTCGCCTCTGCCGTATCGGGCTCCCCGATTGCCTGGTAGACCTTCTCTCCGATGAGCACATTCTCAAGGTAGGATTGTCGCTGCGCGACGACTTCCTGATGTTGCGTCACCGTCGCGACTTCCAGCAGCGCGGCTGTCTCGACCTCCAGACCTATGTGGCTGAGATGGGCATTAAGGACATGAGTCTGCAGAAGCTCTACGCCAACGTGTTTCATCAGCGCATCTCGAAAAATGCACGGTTGACCAACTGGGAGGCCGACGCCCTGACCGACATCCAGCAGCGCTACGCCGCCACAGACGCGGTGGCCTGTATCTCGCTCTATCGACAGTTGAAGGCGTTGCGCGAGAGCGGCGCCTATCGCCTGCTTCATTCCTGACGCCTCCTCGGAAAAGACTACTCGGAACGACCACTCTTAACAGAACACCCTATATATTATATGAAGACTATAGAACTGCGACGGGGCAAAGCCTCCAGCTTGTTGCGTTTCCATCCCTGGATCTTCTCGGGGGCCATTGCGCGTATGGAGCCCGGTATCGGCGAAGGCGACTTGGTGCGCGTTGTCGATAGCGACGGCTCCTTCTTGGCCGTGGGACACTACGAGCAGGGCAGCATTGCCGTGCGCGTCCTCTCGTTTGAGGAGGAGGCCATCGATGCCGACTTCTGGCAGGCCCGTATACAAGAGGCCTTCCGCCTGCGGCGGGCCTTGGGGCTCGTCGACGAGCACGACAACGATATCTATCGCTTGGTGCACGGCGAGGGCGACCGCCTTCCCGGACTGATTGTCGATATCTATGGCCCCACCGCCGTGATGCAGGCCCACTCTGCCGGTATGCACCGTCAGCGTCAGGTCATTGCCGAGGCCATTGTGCGCGCCTCTGAAGGGCGCGTGACGAGCGTCTACTATAAGTCGGAGGGGACTCTCCCCTTTATGATTTCGTCGGAAGAGGCACAGAACACGTTCCTCGTAGGGCAGGCCTCGCAGGACATCGCCACCGAGATGGGATTGAAGTTTCACATCGACTGGCTCCGCGGCCAGAAGACGGGATTCTTCATCGACCAGCGTGAGAACCGTCGCCTGCTGGAGACGTATGCCAAGGGGCGCGACGTCCTGAATATGTTCTGCTACACGGGCGGTTTCTCCGTATACGCCCTGCGGGGCGGTGCCCGCACGGTGCACTCGGTGGATAGCAGTGCCAAGGCCATGGAACTGACGCGCAGCAATGTGGCGCTCAACTTCTCCGACGATACGCGGCACGAAGGATTTGCCGAAGATGCTTTCCGCTATCTGGACCACATTGGCCGCCGCTCGGCCTATGACCTCATCATCCTGGACCCGCCGGCTTTTGCCAAGCACAAAGACGCTGTGCGTAACGCCATCAAAGGGTATACGCGCCTCAACGCCATCGCTTTCGACCGTATCCGTCCGGGTGGCATCCTCTTCACCTTCAGTTGCTCTCAGGCCGTCAATAAGGAGCAGTTCCGCCTGGCCGTGTTTACCGCAGCCGCGCAGAGTGGGCGTCATGTGCGCATTTTGCATCAGCTCCACCAACCGGCCGACCATCCCATCAGCATCTATCATCCTGAGGGAGAATATCTCAAGGGACTGGTGCTTTATGTAGAATAAACGGGCGGTGAATACCGCCTTTGTGACGTATGATTACTTATCCTTGTGCTAAGATAAATATAGGTCTCTATGTCGTGGAACGTCGTTCTGACGGTTACCACAACATAGAGACCGTTTTCTATCCCATCCCATTGCAGGACGCCTTGGAGATAAATCCCATCTCCGAAACGGCCGCTGATATGCCCTATCGCCTGCAGACGGTGGGCTTCCCCATACCCGGTGCCGTCGCCGACAATCTGGTAGTGCGCGTCTTCCGCGACTTGCAGCGGGAGTTTCGGTTGCCGCCGCACGACGTGTGGCTGCACAAACGAATCCCCATGGGCGCCGGTCTCGGCGGGGGGAGCAGCGATGCCGCCGCCATGATGACGTTGATCAACGAGCTCCACGGCTTGGGGCTCTCTGCCGACGAGATGGAGCGCCGCATGGCCTCCTATGGTGCCGACTGTCCTTTCTTTGTGCGGCAGCGCCCCGTCTATGCCACCGGCATCGGCGACCGTTTTACGCCCGTAGCCCTCTCCCTGAAAGGGATGACGCTGGTGCTGGTGAAGCCCTCCATCGGTATTCCTACGCGCGAGGCTTATGCCGGCATCACCCCGGCGCCGCCGACTCACGACTTGCGGGAGGCCTTGCAGCAACCCATTGAGGAGTGGCGTGAAACGGTGAAAAATGATTTTGAGGACAGTGTATTCCCGCAGCATCCGGAAATTGCCGCCATCAAGCAGACGCTCTACGACATGGGGGCTGTCTATGCCGCCATGAGCGGGAGTGGCAGCACGGTGTATGGCCTCTTCCGCCACGAGGTGCCGGAAGTCGCTGCCGTCTTCAAAGATTGTTTTGTATTCCAACACCTCTTGCGCCGATGATAGTATGGTTTTCCGGAACGGGCAACAGTCGCGCGGTGGCCGAACACTTAGGGACGGCCATCGGTACCGCGGTGCTCCCGCTGACGCATACTGCCGGTCGCGCGTTGACCTTGTCGGCCGATGAGCCGTTGGGCATCGTTGCTCCCGTCTATGGGTGGCGTTTGCCGTCGGTCGTTGCTTTTTTGCTGCGTACCCTTCTGGTACATGGCGCGGCCTCCGGTGAGGGTATCCCGCAGCCTTACGTTTTTGTTGTCCTCACTTGTGGCGACGATATCGGGCGCACGGACCGCGAGGTGCGGCGCTGCCTTTCGGCGGCCCGCCTTCCCCTCCACTCCATCTGGTCTGTTCGTATGCCCAATACCTATGTGTCGCTTCCCGGCTTCGATGTCGACAGCGAGGCGGTGGCGTCGCAGAAGTTGAGGGATGCCCGTCGGCGCGAGGCCGATATAGCGCGTGCCGTCTTGCAGCGTCGGGAGGGTATCGTCGATGTCGTCCCCGGTGCCTTCCCTCGTTTGAAGACGCATCTTCTGGGGCGCTTCTTCCATCGTTTTCTGGTGACCGACCGTCGTTTCCATACCACGGCATCCTGCACCTCTTGCGGCCGTTGTCTGATGGTATGTCCTGTTCGCAACCTCCGTCGCGACGAGCAGCGGCGCCCGCTGTGGCAGGGGAAGTGTACCGCTTGCCTTGCGTGCTACCATCATTGTCCGCAGCGTGCCATTCGCTATGGGCGGTTCACGCAGCACAAGGGGCAGTATGTCTATCGGGAGACGTAAGAGGACACACCTTATAATAATAGTCCGGAGACGTCTTCTGAATAAGTACGAAAAAAGCGGCAGCCCCGTGGAGGGAGCTGCCGCTTATTATGTATCAGGAAGTGGCTGATTATTCGCCGCGTTCCAGTTTTGCCTTCAGAGCAGCGAGGGCGTCGTTGTCGCCGAGGCTGTTGGAAGCCAGCTGGTTCTGGATAGCCGGCGTAGCTTCTTCCTTCTTGCTCTGCGGACGACGTGTAGCCTTCTTCTCGGCGCGTGCTTCGGAGCGCTGAGCGTCTTCGAAGGTGCGGCTGTGAGAGAGAATGATGCGCTTGCTGTCCTTGTTGAATTCGATAACCTTGAAGGGGAGCTTCTCGTTGAGCTTGGCGTGGCTGCCGTCCTGCTTAACGAGGTGCTTGGGAGTAGCGAAGCCTTCTACACCATACTGGAGCTGTACGACGGCACCCTTCTCGAGCATTTCGATGATGGTACCTTCGTGAACGCTGCCTTCGGTGAATACCGTTTCGAAAACATCCCAGGGGTTCTCTTCGAGCTGCTTGTGACCGAGGGAGAGACGACGGTTTTCCTTGTCGATTTCGAGAACAACCACTTCGATGTCGGCACCAATCTGGGTGAATTCAGAGGGATGCTTCACCTTCTTCGTCCAGGAGAGGTCGGAGATGTGGATGAGGCCGTCAACACCTTCTTCGAGCTCTACGAAGACGCCGAAGGTGGTGAAGTTGCGCACCTTGGCGTGGTGACGGGATGCTACGGGATACTTCACTTCGATGTCCTTCCAAGGGTCTTCCTTGAGCTGCTTGATGCCGAGGGACATCTTGCGGTCGGTGCGGTCGAGCGTCAGGATGACGGCTTCTACCTCGTCGCCTTCCTTGAGGAAGTCCTGAGCGGAGCGCAGGTGCTGGCTCCAGCTCATTTCGCTGACGTGGATGAGGCCTTCTACGCCGGGAGCCACTTCAACGAATGCGCCGTAGTCGGCCATGACAACGACCTTACCCTTGACAACGTCGCCCACCTTGAGGTTGGGGTCGAGGTTATCCCAGGGATGCGGAGTGAGCTGCTTAAGACCGAGGGCGATGCGCTTCTTGTCTTCGTCGAAGTCGAGGATAACGACGTTGAGCTTCTGGTCGTATTCCACGATTTCCTTGGGATCCTTGACACGGCCCCAGGAGAGGTCGGTGATGTGGATGAGACCGTCTACGCCGCCGAGGTCGATGAATACACCGTAAGCGGTGATGTTCTTGACCGTACCTTCGAGCACCTGGCCCTTCTCCAGCTTGGAGATGATTTCCTGCTTCTGAGCTTCGAGCTCGGCCTCGATGAGGGCCTTGTGGGAAACGACCACATTGCGGTATTCCTGATTGATCTTGACAATCTGGAATTCCATCGTCTTGCCAACGAATACGTCGTAGTCGCGGATGGGCTTCACGTCGATCTGAGAACCGGGGAGGAAGGCCTCGATGCCGAATACGTCGACAATCATACCGCCCTTCGTGCGGCACTTGATGTAGCCCTTCACTACTTCCTTGCTCTCGAGCGCCTGGTTGACACGCTCCCAAGACTTGCTGGCGCGAGCCTTCTTATGAGACAGAACAAGCTGACCCTTCTTGTCTTCCTGGCTCTCGATGTATACTTCAACCGTGTCGCCTACGGTGAGGTCGGGGTTGTAGCGGAATTCGCTCACGGGGATGATACCGTCGCTCTTGTAGCCGATGTTGAC
>CAZXFS010000044.1:0-10253 GCA_964640535.1 uncultured Prevotellamassilia sp.
TGAACACGAAAGGAGGCGAACACCTCTGATTAGTGTTCACCTCCTACTCGATTGTTCGCCCAGCATGTATTCAGTCTAACAGGGGCGAGTCCTCGGCACGCCCGATAGCGGGAAGTGCGCAGCCAAAGACAAGGTGCCAACGGTGACGTTGGGTCTGAAGGAAGTCGGCGGCAAAAGTCTCTTGTCCAACCTCTTGAAAGATAGAGGTTGAGTGCTTTTTATGTTAGGACAAGCCCCCATTATGTGAAGCGTGAGGGCCTGAGAAACCGTGTGCAAAGGCCGCGTGAATGGCAAAAGAAAGAACGGGGGCGAGGGGCGAAAGGTGGGGGAAGCGGCGGGCGGAGAAAAGGTTGTGGCGGGGGACAAGAAGGGCGGCGGCGCGTCTGCGGCGAGAAGGCGCGGCGGAGAGGGGAGATCCCGTCGGCGAAATGAGGGAAGCTGCGTGGTGCAGGCTTCCCTCTTTTCGTGTGGACGGGTGGTGATATCCCGGCGGCGGGGCCGCTGTCGTGTGGCCTCCGCGCCCTCACTTCGTGCGCTCCTTTCGACGGTTATTCGTCGAAGGCGGCGGCAACGTCGACGACATACTGCAACTGCTCCTCGGTGTGGGCGATGCTGACAAAGCAGGTCTCAAACTGCGAGGGGGAGAAGTAGATGCCGTGGCGGAGCATATGGCGGAAGAAACGGCCGAAGCGCTCGGTGTCGCAGCACTTCACATCGTCAAACTGCCGCACGTCGGCGGTGGTGAAGAAGGGCGTGAACATATTGCCTACCGACTGGAGGCGGATGCCCTTGGGCTGCAGCGCGGCACGCAGGGCGTCGATGAAGCGTTCCGCCTTGGCGCTGAGGGCGTCGTAGGTGCCCGGCTGCGAGAGGAGGTGAAGGGTGGCGAGGCCGGCTGTCATGGCGATGGGGTTGCCCGAGAGGGTGCCGGCCTGATAGACGGGGCCCTCGGGAGCCAGCAGCTGCATGATGTCGGCACGGCCGCCAAAGGCAGCGGCGGGGAAGCCGCCCCCCACAATCTTACCTACGGTGGTCAGGTCGGGGGTGATGCCATACACCTTCTGCGCCCCGCCGTCGGTGAGGCGGAAACCGGTGATGACTTCGTCGAAGATGAGCAGCGCGCCGTGGGCACGGGTGACCTCGCGCAGGTAGCTCAGGAAACCGTCGCGCTGGGGGACGACGCCCATATTGGCGGGAACGGGCTCTACGATGACGGCGGCCACCTCGTCGCCACGCTCGGCAAAGAAGCGCGCCACGGCGTCCTTGTCGTTGAAGGGGAGGCAGGCGGTGTGCTGTACGAAGCTGTCGGGGACGCCGGCCGACGAACTGGCGCCCATCGTGGCCACCCCGGAACCGGCAGCCACCAGGAGGTGGTCGACGTGGCCGTGGTAGCAGCCCACAAACTTGACGATGAGGTGACGGCCCGTATAGCCGCGCGCCAGACGGATGGCCGACATAACGGCCTCCGTGCCGGAGTTGACAAAGCGCACGCGCTCCATCGAGGGGATGAAGCGGCCCACCTGTCGTGCCAGCGCCGTCTCCTGGAGGGTGGGGATGCCATAGGACGTGCCGCGCGTGATGGCGTCGCCAACGCGGCTGATGACCTGCGGATGGGCGTGTCCCACAATAAAGACGCCCCACGACAGGCAGAAGTCGATGTAGCTGTTGCCGTCGATGTCGTGGAGGGTGACACCCTCGGCGTGGTCGATAAAGAGGGGCGTCTCGCCCACCGCCTTGAGGGCGCGTACGGGACTGTTGACGCCGCCGGGGATATACTGCCGCGCTTCTTCAAAGGCGGCCTTGGACTTCTCCCGAGGGTGGAGGGGGGTAGGGGGGAGCGTAGAGGAGGTGTGTGTCATAGGGGCGTTATTCGTAGTGGTGGGCCGCCTTGACAGCCTGCCACTTCATGAGTTTTTCGATTTCTTCTTCGATGATATCTTCGGCCTTGCCTATCTCGTGGTGGCGCAGGGCGATGTTTTGTCGGGCAAAGACCTCTATGTCGTCGAGGTTGTAGAGGGTGATGCCGTCCATCGTCCCCACGGCGGGCTCTATGTCGCGGGGAAAGGCCAGGTCGAAGAGGAGGAGCTGCTCCTCGCGGTCGGCGGGGATGTCGGCGGCATGGATGAGGGCATGAGGCGCCGAGGTGGCCGAGATGACGACGTGGGCGAAGGCCAGGATGCGCGGCAGTTCGTCGAGGGGCATCGCGTCGGCGCCGTAGGCGTGCGCCAGGGCCTGCGCCTTGTCGAGGTGGCGGTTGGAGAGGTAGATGTTGACGGCGCCGCGGGCGGTGAGATATTTGAGGATGTCCTCCGTCAGCTTGTTGACGCCGATGATGACCACTATCTTGTTCTTGAGGTCGATGTGGTGGCGGCGCAGCATGTCGACGGTAATCTGACTGTGCGACACGGCGCCCTCGGCGATCTGCGTCTCCGTGCGCACACGCTTTCCTACGTGCATGGCGCACTGAAAGAGGCGGTTGAGCGACGACGACAGCTTGTATTGTCGGCAGGCCTCCTGATAGGCCGTCTTCAGTTGTCCCTGGATGGCGCGCTCGCCGATGAGCGACGATTCCAGGCCCGCCGCCACGCGGAAGAGGTGGTGGGCTACGGTGTTGGATATTTCCCCGTCGCCCCAGTAGGTCTCCGTGCGGTTGCAGGTGGCCAGCAGGACATGGGGGTGGGAGCAGTCGCCCTCGTGGAGGCGTAGCAGCTGCTCGCGCTCCTCCAGGGAGTGTCCGTCGCGGTGGATGAGTAGGGTTTGAATCATAGCGTGGGAGAAGGGGGGTTCACTCCAGCACCGTAGGCAGGGACTGCGCCCATGCGCGGATGCGGTCGCGGATGCGGATGGAGCGTTTCACGTCGCGGGCGTTGCTCGTCACGGCGATGCAGATGTCGCCCTCGCGGTGGATGGCGGGCGAGATGAAGTCGCATAGCGGCGGGTTGTCGCACACGCTGCACAGAATGCCGCGCGCCGTGGCGTCGTCGTGGACGCGGCGGTTGAGGGCTTCGTCTTCCGTACAGCTGTAGACGAGGAAGGCGCCGTCGAGGTCGTCGGGGCTGTAGACCTTCCGACGCAGCGTGAAGGGGAGGGCGGAAAACTCGGGGCGGAAGGTGGGCGACACCACCACCGCCTGCTCCGTATAGCGGTGCAGGATGGTGGCCTTGTGGAGCCCTACGCGGCCGCCGCCGACGATGACGATACGCTTACCCGTGATGTTGAGCGCCACGGGGAGGAAGGTGGCTGTGGTGGGGGTGTGCATGGGCGCTGCGCTGTTAGCGGCGGTGCAGTCCGCACTCCTTATGATTAGGGTCTTCCCACCACCACCGTCCGGCGCGGATGTCCTCGCCCTCGCTGACGGCGCGGGTGCAGGGCTGGCAGCCGATGCTGGGGAAGCCCTGACGGTGGAGCTTGTTGTAGGGCACCTCGTGTTGGTGGATATACTCCCATACGTCGTCCTCGCTCCAGTGTACCAGCGGGTTCACCTTGATGAGTTGGTTGGCCTCGTCCCATTCCACCAGTTGCGTCCCCGTGCGGGTGACCGACTGTTGGTTGCGTAGTCCGCATATCCATACGTCGAGCGTAGAGAGGGCGCGCAGCAGCGGCTCAATCTTGCGGGCGCGGCAGCAGGCCTTGCGCAGCTCCACCGACTCGTAGAAGGCGTTGATGCCGGCGTCGGCAACATACTTCTCCACCGCCGTATGGTCGGGGAAGTACACCTCCATGCGGATGCCGTAGCGCATATTCGTCTTTTCGATGAGTTGGTAGGTCTCGGGGAAGAGGCGCCCCGTGTCGATGGTGAAGATGCGCGCGGCGGGATCGAGGCGCACCAGCATATCGGTGAGCACCTGATCTTCGAGTCCCATGCTGGAAGCCAGGGCGATGCGGCGTCCGTAGCGTTTCAGGAGATCGTCGAGGAGTGCTTCGGGGGCTTTGTCCCCATAGGCGGCACAGAGCTGTGCGGCCGTTTCTTGCGGTGTGGTCATGGCGGTGATTCTTTTGGGGAGTTAATCTTGCGGTGCTGCTTCTATCATCCCGGCGCCGATGGTCTCGAAGGTGTCGGGGTCGATGAGGATAAGGCTGCCCGTTCCTCGGTTGTCGCGGTAGGCGTCGTAGCTGAGCGGGCGTGCCGTCTTCAGTTGGAGGTGGGCGATGTCGTTCATCTTCACCTCTTGACTGTCGTAGTCCTTCTCCAGTGTGTTGATGTTGATTTTGTAGTCGATGCCCTTGACCATCCCGACGACCTCGTCGGTGGCATGGCGCACGATATATTTCTTACCAAGGGTCAGCGGGCGGTGGTTGAGCCAGCAGGCGAGCAGCGACAGCTGCGTGCCGGTGGAGGGCTCTTCGCCTTCCTTGACAATCATCCCGCCGCGGCTCAGGTCGACGTCGTCGGCCAGACTGATGGCGACGGATTGCGGCGCCGAGGCCGTGGTGAGCGAGGTGGTGGCCTCGTCGATGGCCGTCACGGTGGAGTGGGTGAAGGAGGGCAGGATGGTCACGCGGTCGCCCACCGATATCGTTCCGGAGCACAGGCGGCCGGCATAGGCGCGATAGTCGGGAAACTCGGCGCTCTGCGGGCGGATGACATACTGCACGGGGAAGCGCATGGGGAGGCGTTCGAGGCCTTCCTTCAGCGGTAGCGTCTCGAGCAGGTGGAGCAGTGTCTCACCGTGATACCACGGCGTTCGCTCGGAGCGGTTCACCACGTTATCGCCGTCGCGGGCCGAGAGGGGGATGTAGTACACCTGCTTTACCTGCAGCTTGTCGGCGATGTCGGCATACTGCCGCGTGATGTCGTTGTAGACCTCCTCGGAGAAGTCCACCAGGTCCATCTTGTTGATGGCCACGATGACGTAGTCTATCTTCAGCAGGGCGGCGATATAGGAGTGGCGCTTGGTCTGCTCGAGGATACCGTTGCGGGCGTCGACCAGGATGATGGCGGCATCGGCGGTGGAGGCCCCTGTCACCATGTTGCGGGTGTATTCAATGTGTCCCGGGGTGTCGGCGATGATAAACTTGCGCTTGGGCGTGGCAAAGTAGCGGTAGGCCACGTCGATGGTGATGCCTTGTTCGCGCTCGGCACGCAGGCCGTCGGTCAGTAGTGCCAGGTTGACTTCTTCGTTGCCAAGGCGCTCGCTGGCGCTCTTGACGGCTTCCAGTTGGTCTTCAAAGATCGACTTGCTGTCGTAGAGCAGACGCCCGATGAGGGTGCTCTTGCCGTCGTCGACACTGCCCGCCGTGGTGAAGCGGAGCAGTTCCATATCTAAATATCCGTTGTTCATTGGAGTGCTGTTGTAGGGAATAGGAAAGGTGAGTATCGTGAGGGCGGCGTCGCCCGGAGGACGCCGGGGCGGCGGAGGGTTAGAAGTATCCCGCCTTCTTGCGGTCTTCCATGGCCGACTCCGAGCGCTTGTCGTCGGAGCGTCCGCCGCGCTCGGTGACGCGTGAGGAGGCAATCTCGTCGATGATATCCTCCAGCGTGTTGGCTTCCGACAGTGTCAGGCCCGTGCAGGTGATATCGCCGATGGTGCGGCAGCGGATGCGCTTGCGCTCCACCTTCTCTTCCGGCTTCAGTATCATAAAGGGGTAGTAGGCCAAGTAGATGCCGTCGCGCCGGAACACGTCGCGCTCGTGGGTGTAGTAGAGCGAGGGCAGGGCGATGCCTTCCTGCAGGATATACTGCCACACGTCCATCTCCGTCCAGTTGCTCAGGGGGAAGACGCGGAAGTGTTCGTCCTGCTCCTTCTTACCGTTGAAGATGTTCCACAGCTCGGGGCGCTGATTCTTGGGGTCCCACTGCCCGAAGGCGTCACGGTGAGAGAAGAAGCGCTCCTTGGCACGCGCCTTCTCCTCGTCGCGGCGGGCACCGCCGAGGGCGGCGTCAAACTTATACTTCTCCAGGGTGTCGAGGAGCGTCACCGTCTGCAGCTTGTTGCGGCTGGCGTTATAGCCCGTCTCCTCCTTGACACGCCCCGTGTCGATAGACTCCTGCACGGAGCCCACGATGAGGCGTACGCCGAGGCGCTTCACCAGTTCGTCGCGGAAGGTGATGGTCTCCTCGAAGTTGTGACCCGTGTCGATGTGGAGGAAAGGAAAGGGGATGGCGGCGGGATAGAAGGCCTTGTAGGCCAGATGGGCCATGACGATGGAGTCCTTGCCGCCGGAGAAGAGGAGGACGGGGCGTTCGAACTGGGCCGCCACCTCGCGGATGATGTAGATGGCTTCCGACTCCAGCTCTTTCAGGTGAGTGATACGATGGGATGTTTGCTCGCTCATAGGTTATTGAAGCTGTCTGTTTTTGATGTATTTCTTGGCGTAGTAGGAGATGATATACTGTGCTCCGGCGCGGCGGATGGCCGTCAGGCTCTCGTCGAAGATGCGCTGCTCGTCGAAGAAGCCTTGGCGGGCGCCGTTGAGGAGCATGGAGTATTCTCCCGACACCTGATAGGCCACCAGGGGATAGTCGGGGAAGCGCTGTGCCGCGCGGTAGAGGATGTCGAGGTAGGCCAGGGCGGGCTTCACCATGATCCAGTCGGTGCCCTCCTCGATGTCGGCCTGTATCTCCTCGAGGGCCTGGTCTTTGGTGCGATAGTCCATCTGGTACGTCTTGCGGTCACCAAAGGACGGCGCCGAGCCGGCGGCATCGCGGAAGGGGCCGTAGTAGGCCGAGGCATACTTGGCAGAGTAAGCCAGTATCTTTGTCGGCAACCCCTCGCGGTCGAGGCGTTGGCGCAGGGCCTCTATCTGTCCGTCCATCATGGCCGAGGGCGCCACAAAATCGGCGCCGGCCAGCGCGTGCTGGTAGGCCATCTCGGCCAGTAGCGGCAGCGTACTGTCGTTGTCGACGTCGTGGTCGTGCAGCAGGCCGCAGTGGCCGTGAGAGGTATATTCGCAAAGACAGATGTCGGTGAAGACGATGAGCTGAGGAAAGCGGGCCTTCAGCGCGCGGACGGCGCGGCTGATGATGTTGTCGGGGCGATAGCCGGCAGAGCCCGTGGCGTCCTTCTCGGCTTCGTCGACGACGCCGAAGAGCAGCACCTTGTTGATGCCCAGGGCGAGGGTGTCGGCCACGTCGACGAGCAGTTCGTCGATAGAGAAGCGGTAGATATCTTCCATCGTGGAAATCTCCTCCTTCACGTGCTCCCCTTCGGTGACAAAGTAGGGGTAGATAAAGTCGTCGGCCACGATGGGCGTCACATCGGCATATTGGTCGCGGATGGCCGCCGTCTGTCGGAAGGGTCTGAATCTTTTCATAGAGTATTCGTCAGTTATATTTTTTCAGCATATCCAGTGTGGTGCTTCCCTTGGCCACATACAGACGGCCGGCAGGGAGCTGTGCATATTTCTCAATAAAAGCCTCCACTCCCGAGGGCGAGGAGAAGCGTATCTTGGCGAAGGCGAGCGGGTCGACGGCGACAGCGTCGCGGCGCGGCGTGTTGCGATAGACGGTGAGGTCGTCGACGTGGTGCCCTTGGGCGATGAGACCGTCGCTCAGCGCCGTCAGCTTCTTGTCGGAGCGCGGCAGAAGGAGGCGCAGGGGGCGCTCGGCGCGGGCGAGGTAGTCCAGGAGGCCTTCGGCCGAGGCGGTGGGCGACTCGTAGGTCACCGGCAGCGCGGCGTCGGCGAGGGCGGCGGTGGTGACGCTGCCCACGGAGAGGAGGGCCTTCCCCGCAAGGGCCGCCGTGGTGAGGCCGGATGCCGCCAGCGCCTGCAGGAAGAAGTGGACGCCGTGGCGACTGGTGAAGACGAGGGCGTCGTAGGGCTGCAACGGCGGCAGGGGCGTCGTGACGGCCTCCAGGGTGATGAGGGGCGTATGGGTGACAACGTCGCAGGGCAGGGCGTCGGCGGGCGGCAGTGTCCCTGTGGCGAGCACCGTCTGGCGATGCGTGGCGAGGGCGAAGCGCACCACGTTGCCCACCACGAGGGCGGCGGGGGTGAGGCCCTTCAAGACGCTGTAGCGCAGTTCGTCGAGCGTGGAGAGTATCATCTGCTGGTCCGGCCGCGACACGTTATATACGATGGCGGCCGGCGTCGCGGCGGGGCGTCCTGCGGCGATGAGGGCGGCGGCGATGCTGTCCAGACGGCCGACGCCCATATAGTATACCAGCGTGTCGGCCGAGGGCGTCGGCACCGGCGTGCTGTGTCCCGAGACGAAGGCAACGGAGGAGGCCTCGCCGCGGTGTGTCAGCGGGATTTGTGTCAGGGCGGCCAGGGCGATGCCCGTGGAGACGCCGGGGACGACGTCGACGTCGACGAAGCGGCGCTTCAGGAAGTCTATCTCTTCGCGCCCGTGGGCAAATATCATGGGGTCGCCGCCCTTGAGGCGCACCACGCGGCGTCCTTGCCACGCGGCGCGGTAGAGGCGCTCGTTGATGGCGTCTTGCGAGTGGCTGTGGTGGCCGCAGCGTTTTCCCACATACACCTTCTCTGCCGCGTAGCGGCGGAGGGCGGTGGCGTCGAGCAGGTCGTCGTGAAAGATGATGTCGGCCTCGCGCAGGGCGGTGTCGCCGGCGAGGGTGAGGAGCGACGGGTCGCCGGGGCCGAAGCCCACCAGCGTCACGCGGCCCCATTGCCGGCGGATGTCGGCGGCGGCAAAGAGCGCCTTCACCTCGGGGCGTCCGCAGCGTCCCGTCACCGCCAGATGTCCCTGCAGCGGGTGGGTGGCGAAGGGGAGGCGCTCGGCGATGCGGTCGGCGAGGCCGAGGCGTTGCAGGGCGCAGGAGGCCACTATCAGGGCGTCGATGCTGCCGTCGTCCACCTGTGCCAGACGCTCCTCGATGGTGCCGCGGATGCTCACCACCTCGATGTCGCTGCGCAGCTGCAGCAGTTCTTCGCGTCGCAGGCGACTGCTCGTCCCTATGCGGCTCCCCGCGGGTAGCTCCCGCAGCGTCAGGCCGTGGCGACTCACGAGGGCGTCGCTCTTGTCGGCGGCCGCCGTGAGGCAGTAGAGCTCCTGCCCTGCCGGTAGGGGGTAGGGCAGGTCTTTGGCGGAGTGGACGGCGATGTCGGCGCGTCCGTCGGCGATGGCGGCGTCGAGCTCACGGGTGAAGAAGTCCTCGGCGATGCCGCTCATCAGCGATACGTCTTTGTGGCGGTCGCCGTAGCTGCTCACCGCCTCCACCTTGTAGGGGAGGGAGGGGAGGAGGCGAAAGAGCTCCTCCACCTGCAACAGGGCCAGGGGGGAGTTGCGCGAGATGACGCGCAGCGGGGCGGTAGGGGAAGGGGTCATTTCAGGTGGTTCTTGGAGAAGCGGGCGCTGAGGACGCGCCCCGTGATACTCAGTAGGAGGACAATCAGTGTCAGCAGGAGGGCGGCGGCATAGGCGCGTTCGCGCACCTCGGGGATGGGGCTCGACAACTGGAAGAATACCGACAGCGGCAGGGTGGCGGCGGGCTCGTCGAGACTCGTCGGGATGCGGTCGGTGAAGCCGGCGGTGAAGAGGACGCCCGCGGCGTCGCCGATGGCGCGCCCTATCGACAGCAGCGTGGCCGTGGCGATGCCCGGCGCTATCTGCCGCAGGACGACGCGGCAGGTCTCCCACTTGGTGGCGCCGAGGGAGTAGGTGGCCTCGAGGAGCTCGTGGGGGACGAGGACGGCGACCTCGTCCATGGAGCGCACCAGGATGGGAACGATGAGGAGGGTGGTGACGAGGATACCGCCCAGGAGCGACGTCTTCATCCCCAGTAGTATCATCAGGGTGAAGGCAAAGGCGCCGTAGACGATGGAGGGGATGCCGTAGAGCACGTCGAAGGAGAAGCGCGTGGCATAGGCCAGGCGCGAGCCCTTGCGCAGATAGATGTTGATGTAGAAGACGATGGGGATGCTGATGACCAGGCCCAGCGCCGTGGCGGCGCCGACAATCATCAGCGAGCCCACGATGGCGTTGAGGATGCCCCCCTCGCGGCCCAGATAGAAGCCGCCGCCGGGGAGCTCGCTGACCATCTCCCACGAGAGGGCGTGGAGACCCGTCTTTCCGATGGCCCAGAGGAGGCTGGCAAAGAGGCCGAAGACGATGAGGGTAGCCACGATGGTCAGGGCGTGGTATACCTTATTTTCTATATCTACGAGTCGCATGGGGAAGGAGTATAAGTGGTGAGGATAATGGACGGGAGGGAGGCCGGGGGTGCAACGGGGATGTCGCGGCGGGTGCTGACGTGTTGTTGGCGGAGAGCGCTGTCGCTACAGTTTAAAGCGTTGTTCCACCTTCCGGAGGACAAAGCGCGAGACGGCGTTAAACACCAGGATGATGACGA
>CAZXFS010000045.1:0-9768 GCA_964640535.1 uncultured Prevotellamassilia sp.
CCATATACTTGATGTCCGCCGTTCCTTTTATAGGGATGCGAATAGTAGCCTTTACGCCGGAACGGCCTGCCAATGCCTTCAGGGAGAAGGCGGGTTTTCCATCCGGCATATTGCCTTTCAAATCTTCTATGGAGAAGTATTCGAAAAACAATGGTTTAACAGGAAGAAGGTAGGCCAGTTCTTTTTCATTCATCTCCATATGCCCACAGAAGTAGTTCTCCGTGTTCATTGTGTGAGGTACTCGAATGATGTTTTCTTCCAAGAGGTCGTTGATGGTCAAATAGGGACTGACAGAGCCGTCCGACGGGAGAATACGCTTAGACAGGTCTGTCTCTTCGTCACAATAGGGCGCCGCATTCGTTGTTCCCCACTTGTCGGTTGTATATTGGCACTTTGCGTACTTATTTCCGGACTCTACGGGTAGTACCAACGGTATAATCCCGGGGTGTTGGGTGGCTCGGATGGCAAAATCGCTATCTATATTCACAGATTTGGCGTCTTTCTTATACAAGTTATATCCCAGCACCTCAACGAGGTCATGCTGCTGATTGTCTACCACAGAGATGGTTGACAATGCGTCAAGAGACGCGTTGTTATCCACTTCCTTCTTTTGTAAGTCGGACAGTCGCCGATACGTTTGTGTCAGATAACTCTCCACTTCAGGGAATCGTCCGGAAAAGTCGGGTATCTGTTTGCGAAGCGCAAAGAGATACTTGACAAATTCTATATCGCGCTTGTATAGCGGCTGATATTCACTGTCGAAGGGCTTATCCTTGCCAAAGTAGATACCACAGACATACCTCAGGTCGTTTGCATTGCTGAAGAACAAGGTGGCGGGAGAGGTGGCACCGATGATATCCAGCTCCCCTTTACGACCGTCACCTATGTAGTTCAGCAGGTATATATTCTTCATTTTGTCGAAGTTGTACCGGGAGCCATCCGACTCCATGTACTTCTCCAGAACGTCGGCAAGATATTTGTGGCCACGGATGCCGGAATTCTTCAGTTCTCTCAACATTAGCGACGGGTCCCACTTGATAATCTCTACTTTGTCGCTCAACTTGTCGATATTAAAGAATATCTCGGCCACGTCGAGTGTATCCGACACCATCTTGTGGAAGATGGTATCTCCGTCAAGGTCTACCTTTTTGCTCTCCTTCTTCGTTTTGCACACTTCCTTAAATGCAGACTTGATGAGATCAATTCGTGCAAACGGAGAGGGGATGGACGTAATCTCATGACGAGCCGTATCTCCCGACGGATCGTCGATAGTATCTCTTGCCGCCGCATTATAGGGGAACGCCGGACTATTGTTCCAGTCCTGAAAGGTGGTAGCCCCCTCTTTGTATAGTCGGAATATTTTAGACATAGCACTGTTAATTACATAGTTTTTCGCTAACGAGTTTTTCTGTACCCAAGAAGAACATCTCCATGAAACGATTTTCCCGGCCCTTGCTCTTACATTTTTTCCAAGCCCCGTTCAGGCGTGCGGTGACGAGGTCATAGTCCGAGTACTTAGAGAATATTCTCTTTGGCTTCACATCGGTAACAAGGTCAAAAGGCTTCTTTCCACAGCTGAGGTTGAACAGGTCCAATGAGTGCTTGTTGCGTTTCATCTCCTCCAGCCAGTCACGATATTTTTGGAGGAAAGAGGATAACTCATTAAAGAATGAGCTTGAGTATATCTCCTTAAACTCACTATTGGCGGCAAAGGTGGTAGAGCGGTAATAATCCAGATTATCCACCAAAGCATTGGCCGTCATCGTCATTTGTACCAAAGGCACATACAGCATCTCATGTATCTTTCCATAGAAAGACTTGAAGGAGACGGCCCCGGCGGTTTCCTCTATGCCGAGCTCCAAATGGGAACTCGTCTCAAAATGTGCATTCGAGAAATTTACTATAGCGGTAGCGGCCAGAAACTCTATCATGTGGGCATCATTCTGTTGGGCGGAACCTCCCTCATGATTGTCATAGGTATTCTCCATGTCGTCGGCCAGGAAGTAGAGAGCATCTATCGAACCGTTCTTGCTGATATTATACTCATAGTAGGCTAATGCCGACTTTGTCTTGGAGATAAACGTCGATGAATCTATCGCGCTCTCCTCGGCAGGATTCAGCTTGAAATAGGGCAACACTGTCACCGCGCCGATGGTGGCCTGATTTATCAAGTTAAAATTGGGAATGTTCTTATCCGTGCGGAGGGTCTTGAGCAGTAAAGGGAAACCACTGGCTCCGGTTCCACCAAAGATGGAACTGATGATAAAGATCTTATCCCCCTCGCTAAACGAATTAGCGAAACTGAGGAAGTCTTCGGAGTCAGCAATTTGATTCAGCACCACACTCCCCATATTAGGATTTCCCTTAAAGCCCACATCCATATGAGCCTCCAAATTTTCTTCAGAGAACAGCATTTTTGTCAAAGCTTTGTTGGCCTTGTTCATAGAGGCAAGGCCTATAAACTCCTGAAAGGTCTTATCGTCGGTGTCATTGATATGGAGTGTATAATTGGGCATCATCCTCTGAATGGATGTTTTAAAGAATCGACTATTGTTCTCTACGCTGAATTGCAGATTTTTTCTTAGCGAGGAGTAACTGTTCAACAGCGCCACCGTGCGCGTAAGGTCTGCATTGGCGACATCGGGGTCGATGATAACAGGCACTATTTCATCTGCCCCCAGCTTTACGCCGGAAGCCAGCATCATCGTAAGGGATCTCAAGACACGGGAACCTGTACCTCCTATGCCGAAAACATATATCTTAGACATCTTCTTTTGTTTTTAGAAAGGAGCATTGGGACAATTCTTACTCCACCATTTGGCTACAAACGATAGAATGAAATAGGCCAGAATAGAAAGCAGCATGTTGGAAACACCAAAACATACTATTTCCGAAGGGCCTATATTCAGGGGTATTTCATGATTCGTTGCCGGATCAATGGTGACCATCTTATTGTTGTAGTAATCCGACAGTACCCATTGCCACCCCACGACGAAATTGATCACCGCATTCACTCCCAGAAAGATGCTCCATCCCCACCAATTATTGAGTTTCGGGTGGTTGACAATATAGTAGTATACCACTACCATAAAAGCACTGATGCCCAGCATCCAAAGACCTATCCCGATGTATAGATTGGTCTGAGATTGCGAGGAGGCTATTCCCCACAAGTAATCTGAAAGGTCCAGCCCGTAGAAGTCTTCAAACAAAGCACTGTAGATACTTCCAAAAAAGTTTCCTAACATATTATCTGCGTTTTACTGTAAATCTTATATTGGCTATCGTATTTTCTTTCTTATAGGCATCAGACACCCCTTGAACCAACTGAAGGATTCCGGTTGTTTGGTTCAGATGTTTCTTGATATCCACTCCCATGGTATCATTGGTCTCCTTCACCCATGCCGCCAATGGGGGCGCACAGAGGGTTACCGTAGTGGTCGACGTATTGATATCCTTGGGAAGAGACAGTTGTATGAAGTGTGTAAATGCACTATTAGCGTCTGTTATCGGATAGATACCCTCTATCTTCACTCCGGGATGGGACAATAGGATATTCCGCTTGTCTAATATCACATTATCTTGTTGCAGTGTTTTCTTGAAGTCGGCACGAATTGTCACCAGATATTGTCCCTTGGTAGGATTCACCACGCCGCTTGTCAGAGACCTGTTCTTTATGTCAAAGGGTATTTGCTGCAAGCCTGTAAACGCCACAGTTCCTTTCAACCCGTACTTTCGGAGATCGGCTATCGGGGCATTCTTATTGAGCATGGCGAGATGTTCTTCATTACCCATCACCCATATATAGTAGGGTCGCTTCACTCCTTGCAGCGTCTCAACACCGTTTTGAGAGAAATATCTTCCCGTAAAGTCCGACTCCATCTTGATGATTTCAACGGCTAACCGAGGATGATGCTTGCGGCCGTTGATGAATGTGTTCTTGATATTGATTTGACAATTCGTTAGGAAGTCTTTTGCATTCACCCCCGGTAAATCCAATATACAGTCCGATATAAATAGGGCCACATCGTTTTCAGAAAGACCACCGATAATCATCCGAAGCATATCACTCATATCTGAGTGCGCCCTGTTTCCGCCGACGGCACAAAAGCCGGCCGGATTCATCGTCTTGATGTAGGAGGCCAAACTACCCCGATAGGGAAGGGTATCACTGTTGATATAATAGAGGTGTGG
This sequence comes from uncultured Prevotellamassilia sp., assembly GCA_964640535.1. Taxonomy (GTDB): domain Bacteria; phylum Bacteroidota; class Bacteroidia; order Bacteroidales; family Bacteroidaceae; genus Alloprevotella. Next base: position 4,192 of record CAZXFS010000045.1, read on the forward strand.
GGGCGATGTAGACTGACTCAAATCACTCACATAGTCGAAAACGGCATCCTTCAACTGTGAGCCGTCACACATATAGCCATCCATACTCCCGGAGTTCTCCACATACACCTTTAATCGGGGGAGGGAGGCTTCTTCTGAAGAGGATGAAGACGTAACATCCGGTGTTACTACTATTTTATTTTCACAAGCGATGGAAAATATCATAGAAGCACACACGGCAACTGTAGTTATGTGATGGACAATTTTCATTGTAAACCTGATTTAGGTAACATACCCACTCTTTCATAGAGCCCTATGATGGCGATAATCAATCAGGAAGCATAGGGCTTTCTCTATTTTTGAAGAAACATCGGGGTTGGGTATCGCCGCAAATTTATGGAATATTTTAACAAAATCGGGGGGGTAGTGTTAAACTTTGCTATAAGCGTAGCGGCAAGGGGAAGGGGAGAGAGGCTTCAACGACATCATCCCCCTCCGGCGCCGCTGCAAGCAGCTTCCGGAGGGGGATGATTTTTAGGAGAGGGGCCTTATTATGACTACTGCCCTATTTATGATAGAGACTTTTCTTTCTGATGGCGACAGCATTCCTTATAGTGTCGGGCGCCTTCTTCCGATGAGGGTCACGCCGCTATCAAGGCTTTCCCGACAGGGCGGGGCGCTTTGGGCTATTCCTTCACCGTCTTGTCGGCCTCTATCAGGGCCAGGAGGCGGTCGACGGCTTCTTCGGCGGGGATGTTTTTCTCCACGCAGGTGCGGCCGCGGTAGAGGCTCACCTTGCCGCGGGCGGCGCCGACGTAGCCGTAGTCGGCGTCGGCCATCTCGCCGGGTCCGTTGACGATGCACCCCATGATGGCTATCTTGAGGCCGGTGAGGTGGGCGGTGGCGGCTTTGATGCGGGCGATGGTGCCTTGCAGGTCGTAGAGGGTGCGTCCGCAGCCGGGGCAGCTGATATATTCCGTCTTGCTGATGCGCTGTCGGGCGGCCTGGAGGAGGGCGAAGGCGGTGGATACCGTCACGTCGGCGCCGAGGAGGCGGCCGCGGAGGGGCGTGTCGGGGGTCGGCGGCATACTGAAGAGGAGCAGGCCGTCGGCGAGGCCGTCGATGAGGACGCCGCCCATATCGGCGGCAGCGAAGAGCTGGAACTCCTCGCGGCGGCTATCGTCGAGGGGATATCCGGCGGCCATGATGAGGGGATGGGTGAGCCCTTCGCGCCACAGTTCGTGGGCCACGGCACGCAATTCGCCGGTGACGTTCGGATGGTGGGGGAAGGCTATCACCACCACCTCGGGGTGCTGTCGCAGACAGGCCTTCACCTCCTCGTTGAGCTGTACGTAGAGGAGGGGGAGAAATTTTTTCTCCGCCGGGCAGGCCCCCATCAGGGGGAGCTCATCGACGGTGAAGAAGGGATAGGTGTGTGGCTGTCCTTTCCAGTAGGCTTGTCCCACGATATAGTCTATGCCGTCGCGGCGGCGCGGTGCGGGGGGCAGGGCGCCGCGGCAAAATACGTAGTCGGGCGTCACGGCGTCGGAGAAGTCGGCGGCGGCGGCCACGACGACGGGGGGCTGCGTGCCGCCGATATTCCCCACGGCGTGCGTAGGGCGTCGCTGCGGGTGCAGGTAGTCGAAGTCGGGCGCGGCGGTGGCCGGTATCTGCGGGTGTCCGCCGCGTGTGGAGGTAACATATCCGGCCAGCTTATAGGCCACCGGTATTTCCACCTCGGGTTCTTCGCTGAGCGACACGCGGAGGGTGTCGCCGATGCCGTCGTTGAGCAGGGCGCCGATGCCCAGGGCACTCTTGATGCGTCCGTCCTCCCCCTCGCCGGCTTCGGTGACGCCGAGGTGGAGGGGGAAGTCCATCCCCTCGCGCTCCATGGCGGCGCACAGCTGACGCACGGCACACACCATGACGACGGTATTGGAGGCTTTGATGGAGACGACGACGTCCATGAAGTGCTCCTTCATACACACGCGTAGAAACTCCATGCAGCTCTCGACAATGCCCTCCGGCGTATCGCCGTAGCGGCACATGATGCGGTCGGAGAGCGAGCCGTGGTTGACGCCGATGCGCAGGGCGGTGCCGTGCTCGCGGCAGATGGCGAGGAGGCTCTTGAAGCGGGTCTCCAGTCGCTGCAGTTCCTCGGCATATTCCTCGTCGGTATATTCCAGTTGTTTAAAGGTGCGGGCGGGGTCTACATAGTTTCCCGGATTGATACGCACCTTCTCGACGATGGTAGCGGCCACGTCGGCCACATGCGGGTTGAAGTGCACGTCGGCCACGAGGGGCACGTCGATGCCCCGTCGCTGCAGTTCGGCGCGTATCTGTCGCAGGTTTTCCGCCTCGAGGGTACCCTGCGTGGTGAGGCGCACATAGTCGGCCCCTGCCGCCACGATGCGCTCTATCTGGTCGGCACACCCCATGGTGTCGGTGGTGGCGCGCGTCGTCATGCTCTGCAGGCGCAGCGGTTGGTCGCCGCCGAGGGGGCGTTGTCCCACGTGTACCTCGTGGGAGGCCCGCGGCCGGTAGTTAAAGATGTCCACCATGAGGGTTAGTTGGTCTTATGGGTATACTTCACCTGGTGCAGTTCGGCGTTGGCGTCGACGATTTTCTTTTTCAGCGTCGTCTTGAAGGCCTCCAGTCGTCCGGCGAGGTCGGCATCGGCCAGTGCCAGCATCTCGGCGGCGAGGATGCCGGCATTCTGTGCGCCGTTGACGCCGACGGTGGCCACGGGGATACCGGGAGGCATCTGCACGATGGAGAGGAGGGCGTCGAGACCGTCGAGCATTCCCTTGATAGGTACGCCGATGACGGGCACCGTCGTCAGGGCGGCGATGACGCCGGGAAGGGCGGCGGCCATACCGGCGCCGGCAATGATAACGCGGATGCCGCGGCCCTTGGCCTCACGGGCAAACTGTTCCACCTCAGCGGGCGTGCGGTGGGCCGAGAAGGCGAGCATCTCGAAGGGAATACACATTTCGTCGAGGAAGCGGGCGGCTTTTTCCATCACGGGGAGGTCGCTGGTGCTGCCCATGATGATACTAACTTTGGGAGTCATAGTTTTCTGTTTATATGTTTGTAAATTTTAATATACTGCGGAGAAGTATTTATTTTTCTAAAAGAAATAGAAACGTCGTTGCCGCGACGCCGGTCTGCAACGGCCGGGGATATCACACCACCTGGATGAAGAAGAGGGCGCAGAAGAAGCCGATGAGGGTGCCGAGGGCCACGTCGAGGAGGGAGTGCTGACGCAATATCAGTCGGGAGGTGCTCACCACGCCTGCCACGAGGATGCTCAGGCAGAGTCCTATGGTGGGGTCGAAGTTGAGCATGAGCGAGAAGGCCATCACCGCCCCGACGACGCCTCCCCCGGCGGCAGCATGGGTGCTCACCTTTATCCACGGGTTGAGGAGGGCGCAGATAATCTGTATGGCCAGGGCGCCGCTCACGATGCCGAGGGTAAAGCGGGGCATACGCAGGGTGTCCATCAGGTAGAGGAGGATGGCATAGCTCGCTATAGACAGGGCATAGGGGACAAAGCGGCGCTCGCGACGTGTCAGCTGGTGACTCTTCCACCCGTTGATTTTGCGGTACACATAGATGCCCAGCGCCGGCAACAGGACGGTGAATACATACACCATGCCGATGATTTGCAAGTTGTAGACCCACGAGGTGTAGCTCATATAACTGAAGAAGAGCAGGACGATAAAGGCCAGCACCGGCAGGTAGAGGGGCGAGAATATAATCGACACTACCTGCGCCGCAATGATGATATATCTGTTGTTCATAAGTGCGTGTGTTTTTTAGAGGAGGGACTATCCACGGGACGTGGCGTTTTATCCAAGCCACCCTATATACAATTCGGTCATTCCGTCAGCCTTCGCGACGCCAACGGGCGGTGAGCAGCCCCATCTGCTCGCGATATTTGGCGACGGTGCGCCGCGCCACCGGCAGGTGTTTTTCTTGCAGCAGTTTCGATAGTTGTTCGTCGGAATAGGGGTGTTGCTTGTCTTCGCCGGCGATGAGTTCGCTCAGGGCGGCCTTCACCTGTCTGACGGACACCTCGTCGCCGGCCTCGGAGGTGAATTGCAGGGAGAAGAAGTATTTCAGGGAATACATCCCGTAGTCTGTCTGTACATATTTCGACGCTGCCGCGCGCGACACGGTGGAGATATCGACGCCGGCGCGCTGTGCCACCTCGCGCAATGTCATGGGGCGCAGCAGGGCGTCGTCGTCGTCGTTGACGAAGAAGTCGTACTGCCGGTCGACGATGGCCTGCATCACCGCCATCAACGTCTGTCGGCGCCGTTGCAGGAGACTGATGAAGCGCTCGGCGGCGTCCACCTTCTGGCGGGCATAAATATAGGCGTCGCGGCGGGCGTGGCTCTGCGGTGTCTTTTCCTCGCCATACTGGCGGAGGGAGTCGTAGAAGGCGGGGCTCACGCGCAACGCGGGCACCTCGCCGCTGTCGAGCTCCACGACGGGTTGTCCGTCGCGGCCCACCGTCACGTGGAAGTCGGGCGTCACCGTCGGCGCCGTCGCTGTAGCGTCGTTGCCCAGGGCGGCGGCGGGCCGCGGGTTGAGATGCGTCAGCAGGTGGTAGACGGCGTCGGCCACCTCCTTACTGAAGCCATAGCGCTGCACCACCTCGTCCCATCGCTTGGCGGCGAAGTCGTCGAAGGCCTCCTCCACCACCTCCAGGGCCTGCCTCTTATAGGGCGAACGGAGCTCGTCGTCGAACAACTGCAGGCGCAAGCATTCCTGCAACGTGCGGGCACCGATGCCCCGTGGCTCAAAAGTCTGAAGGACGCCGATGAGGCGCTCCACCTCGTCGTCCGTCGTCGACACGCCCTGATAGACGGCGAGCTCGTCGTTGAGGGTGGCGGCATCCTTGCGCAGGAAGCCGTCGTCGTCGAGCGACCCTATCAGATAGGTCATCACCTCGCTCTCGTGGGGCGTGAGGTGGTGCTCGCCCATCTGTGCCATCAGGTCGTCAAAGCTCGATGCCGTGGCCACCGTCACCACCTCGCGGTGCTCGCGTCCACTGTCGACGCGCTCCTGGAGATAGCTGGGGATGTCGTCGGGCGAGGCATAGTCGCCCAGGTCGGGCAGGTCGCCGCCCTTCTCCCATGGCTCCGCGGTGTCGCCGTCGGCGGAGGAGGAGGCGATGTCGTCGGCGCCGTGTCCGTCGTCCTCCTCGATGGCGGCATTTTCCATCATCTCGGTGCGCACGCGGTCGGCCAGTTGTTCGATGGGCAACTCCAGCAGTGCCGACAAGGCCACTTGCATCGTCGACACCATGGCCTGGCGCTCGCGTTCCACCTGTTTCTGTTCGAATTTTTGCTCCATGAGGGGGTTCTTTTGATGGGGCAAATTTAGCACTTTACGTCGGATATTCCATCCGGGATATCCCTCAAAAAACAGCGCGCATTATCAGCTATTTCCGTCCGGCTAATTATCTTCGCCCAATGGAGAGTAATAAAATATTCTCTGATTTAATTCAACCAACAGGTTTTCAATATAATTGCTTATCTTTGTGTCAAATTTCACGTTTATGCGCACTCTCGAAAACCAAATATCGCT
>CAZXFS010000046.1:0-9610 GCA_964640535.1 uncultured Prevotellamassilia sp.
TTCTCCGGGACTTGTTGAAATTTCTCCCGAACTTTTTGTAACGCGCGGCGGCGCCGTTTTCATCCCGGTAGTGACAGTATATGTCAAAAACGCCACTTTTTTTAACACGCCAAAGGCCTCGTGGCTGCGTCGGCCGAACAAGGAGGTGGGGGCGGTGGATTTTTTGCGATTCTCGCGGCCTTCGTGCATCGTTTTTGGAGGGGGCTTGCTTCACGATAAGCGTGGCGAACGAGGCGGCCATCGGGGGGGGGAAAACATCGCCGGGAGCGGAAGACCGTTCCGCTCTTGTTCATAAGGGGGCTTGAGCGGCTGTTAAGGGGGACGCCGGATAGGTTTCAGGAGGCGGATGTGGCGTAGATGTTATCGGGCGGTAGCGGTCGTAAAAAAGCGGAGAGGGCCTCCCTTAGGGGGAAGTCCTCTCCGTGGAAATGGGGGAAGTGTAGGCGGATTAGGCCTCTGCAGGAGCCTCGGTGGCTTCGGCGCCTTCAGCAGCTTCTGCTTGAGCAGCGGCTTCTGCCTCGGCCTTAGCGGCGGCGGCAGCGGCCTTCTTCTCGGCTACCTTTTCTGCAATCTTCTCGTTGACCTTCTTCTCAGCCTCGAGACGCTCGGCGGCTGCGGCAGCCTTGCTGTCGGCAGACGACTTCACGATGGCCTCGGTCTGGCTGGTCTTGTTCTGCTTCCAAGCGTCAAACTTGGCCTGGGCGGCAGCCTCGTCGAAGGCGCCCTTGCGGACACCACCGCGGAGGTGCTTCATCAGCATCACACCCTCGGAGGAGAGAATGTTGCGAACGGTGTCGGTGGGCTGAGCACCGTTCTCTACCCAGTAGAGGGCGCGCTCGAAATTCAAATCTACTGTGGCAGGATTGGTGTTGGGGTTGAAGGTACCAATCTTTTCAGTAAACTTACCATCACGTGGTGCTCTTACATCTGCAATGACGATGCTGTAAAAGGCATAGCCCTTACGGCCATGACGCTGCAATCTGATCTTTGTTGCCATTTTGTTGTTTGTTGTGTATAGGTTTGAATAGTGACCGTTAGCTCGTAACGGCGGCGCAAAGTTACGAAGATTCTTTGGATGAGAGAAATAGTCGGCAAAAAATCAGCGTTTCTTGCCCATGGAGGCGCGCACCAGATAGGCAATGAGGAAGGCGTAGACCACTGCCGACAGCCATTGTGCCGCCGTCGACTCGCTCCACGCCTCGCTGCTGAGGTGGAGACCGCCAAACTGCAGGCCGGCACTGACAACACCCATCAGGGCACCGCCGGCAATGAAGCCGGAGGCCAGCAGGGTGCCGCGCTCCGTACGGGCACGGTTGACGGCGGCGTCTTTCGACCGACTCCCTACATACCAGCTCACCAGAGCACCGGCGAGGAGGGGCAGGTTGAGTTGGAGGGGGATGAACATACCCAGGGCGAAGGCCAGGGCGGAGATGCCGCAGGCATTAAGGGCGATGGCGATGAGGCCGCCGATGGCATAGAGCAGCCACGGGGCGCCGCCGCCGTTCATCAGCGGTTCGATGACGGCAGCCATGGCGCGAGCCTGAGGGGCCGCCATGACGTCGGAGTTGTCGGGGGTGAAGCCATAGGCCTTGTTGAGAATCATGATGACGCCGGCCACGGTGGCGGCGGAGACGAGGATACCGGCAAACTTGAGCGTCTCCTGCTTGACGGGGGTGCTCCCCAGCCAGTAGCCTATCTTCAGGTCGGTGACGAAGGCACCGGCAGAGGAGAGGGCGGTACATACTACGCCGCCCATAATCAGGGCGGCTACCATCCCCGCCGTGTCTTTGAGCCCCACCATCACCATGATGATCGACGAGAGGATGAGCGTCATCAGCGTCATACCGCTCACAGGGTTGGAGCCTACAATGGCGATGGCATTGGCGGCAACGGTGGTGAAGAGGAAGGCGATGAGGGCCACGATGAGGATGCCCACGATGGTAAAGAGAAGGTTGCCTCCCATGACGCCAAAGTAGAAGAAGAGGGCGGTGATGAGAATGGTGACGAGGGCACCGACGGCGATAATCTTCATCGGCAGGTCGCGCCGGGTACGCGGCGTCTCCTCGGCGATGCCCGTCCGACTGTTGCTGCGGAAGACGGTGCCCATCAGGCGGAAGGCGCCGGCAATGACCTTACGACTGTTGATGATACCGATGATGCCGGCCACGGCGATACCGCCGATGCCGATGCTCTTGGCGTAGCCGAAAATATCCTCAGGGCCGGCGGCGGCAGCGGTGAGGCCACTGCTATTGACGGCGATGTCGGGAAACAGCAGGGCGATGCCCGGGACGATGATCCACCAGACGGCGACACTGCCGGCGCAGATGATGACGGCATATTTCAGTCCCACGATGTATCCCATGCCCAGCAGGGCGGCGCCGGTGTTGATGCTAAACACCAGTTTGGCCTTGTCGGCCACGAGGGCGCCCCAGGTGCACACGCGGCTGGTGAAGTTTTCGCTCCAGGCACCGAAGGTGGCTACGGCGAAGTCGTAGAGGCCGCCGATAGCGCCGGCGGTGAGCAGTGCCTTGGTCTGCCCGCCGCTCTTCTCGCCCGACATCAGTACCTGTGTGGAGGCAGTGGCTTCCGGGAAGGGGTATTTGCCATGCATATCGCTGACAAAATATTTGCGGAAGGGGATGAGAAACAAGATGCCGAGGATGCCGCCCAGCGCCGAGGCCAGGAACACCTGGGCAAAGTCGATGACGATTTCCGGGTGGACGTGCTGCAAGATATACAGTGCCGGCAGGGTGAAGATGGCGCCGGCCACAATCATTCCGGAGCAGGCACCGATGCTCTGGATGATGACATTCTCGCCGAGGGCGCCGCGGCGGTTGGTGGCGCCGGAGAGGCCCACGGCGATGATGGTGATGGGGATGGCTGCCTCAAACACTTGCCCCACCTTGAGGCCCAAATAGGCGGTGGCGGCCGAGAAGATGACGGCCATCAGGAGGCCCCAGCCGATAGACCAGGGCGTTATCTCGCGGTAGTGACGGTCGGCGTTCATCACCGGCTCATACTGCTCGCCTTCCTTCAGCTCGCGGAAGGCATTTTCGGGTAATTGGTTTTCTTCTTTCATAGGAGACGTGTAAGAGTGAGGGGGGTTAGTCCATTCTGTCGCGGTAGTCTTCGTAGGTATAGGTGCGCAGCGTCTCGACGGTGCCGTCGGTGTGCTGCAACAGAAGGGCGGGGTGGTGTATGCCGTTGAACATATTGGTCTTCACCGTGGTGTAGTGTATCATGTCCTTCAATACGAGGCGTTGCCCTATCTCGAGAGGTTTCTCAAAGCGCCAATATCCCATATAGTCGCCGCTGAGACAGCTGTTGCCGCCAAGGCGGTAGACGGTGGGCGCTGTTTGTAGTGCCGTGTCGGGCGTGTCGGGGAGCGTTTGGGCGCCTTCGACGACGGGATGATAGGGCATTTCCAGACAGTCGGGCATATGGCAGGTGAAGCTGACGTTGAGAATGGCCGTCTTGATGCCGTGGTTCTCTACGATGTCCACCACTTCGGCGATGAGGTCGCCCGTCTGCCAGGCAAAGGCCGACCCCGGTTCCATGATGAGATGGAGATGTGGGTAGCGCTCGTGGAGCCCGCGGAGGGCCGTGATGAGGCGATCCACGTCGTAGTCGGCCCTCGTCACCAGATGCCCGCCGCCCAGGTTGAGCCATTCTATCTGCGGAAACCAGCGACCAAACTTCCGCTCGATATAGGTCAGGTTGTCGATGAAGTCCTCGGCAGAGCTCTCACAGTGGCAGTGACAATGGAACCCCTTGATGTCGGCGGGCAGGGTGTCGGGAAGGTCGTCGGCGAGGAGACCGAAGCGCGACCCCGGCGCACAGGGGTCATAGAGTGCCGTTTCGATGTGGCTGTGCTCCGGGTTGATGCGCAGCCCGATGGAGATGTTGTCGGCCGGTGTGATAGTAGGGGCGAAGCGGGCATACTGCGACAGCGAGTTGAAGGTGATGTGACTGCTGCAGCGCTTGATGATGTCGAAGGTCGACGCCTCATAGGCCGGTGTATAGGTGTGTGCGCCGGAGCCGAACTCCTCATAGGCCAGACGTGCCTCGTAGGGTGAGGATGCCGTGGTGTGGTGGATATACTCGCGGAAGATGGGGAAGGTCTTCCAGAGAGCAAAGGCCTTGAAGGCAAGGATAAATTCGACGTCGGCACGACGGGCAATGTCGGCAATCAGGGAGAGGTTGCGGCGCAGCAGGCGCTCGTCGAGCAGATAGTAGGGCGTAGGGAAATCAATCATGCGAGAGGAAAAACGATGGGGCCGAAAGCAAGAAGGCCGGCGGTGCAGTGCGTGCTGCCTGCGCCGCCGGCCTCGATAGGTCATAGGAAAAGAGAGGGGAGCGTAGGGGAGTGTCTATGAGGATGCTCCTCCTTCCCCTCGAAAGCGTGTCTTACATGATGCCGCGCTCGCGGAGCTGCAGCTGCCAGTTCCATGCGGAGCTCAGTGCTTCTTCGAGCGTGTGGACGGCCTTCCAGCCGAGCACCTTGTTGGCCTTGTCGACATTGCCCCAAACCTTCTCGATATCGCCGGCGCGGCGGCCTACTACTTTGTAGTTGAGCTTTACGCCCGTGCACTTTTCAAAGGTGTTGATGAGCTCGAAGACGCTGACGCCGTTGCCCGTGCCGACATTGAAAATCTCTACAGGGTCGGTGTTCTTGCCGTCGACGATGCGTGCCATAGCGGCTACGTGGGCCTTGGCCAGGTCTACCACATAGATAAAGTCGCGGATGCAGGAACCGTCGGGCGTGTCGTAGTCGTCGCCAAAGACGCTCAGCTGCTCACGGATGCCGATGGCCGTCTGCGTGAGGTAGGGGATGAGGTTGGCGGGAACACCGTTGGGCATTTCGCCGATGATGGCCGTCGGGTGGGCACCGATGGGGTTGAAGTAGCGCAGGATGATGGCGGAGATGTTGGCGCCGCTCTTAACATAGTCCTGAATAATCTCTTCGTTAATCTGCTTGGTGTTGCCATAGGGGCTCTCGGCCTTCTTGATGGGAGCCTCTTCCGTGACGGGCAGGTTCTCGGGATCCGGCTGGCCGTAGACGGTGCAGCTGGAGGAGAAGATGATACCCTTCACCTCGTACTTGGGCATCAGCTTAAGCAGGTTGATGAGAGAGAGCAGGTTGTTCTCATAATACTTCAGAGGCAGCTCAACGCTCTCGCCGACGGCCTTGGAGGCGGCGAAGTGGATGATACCGCTGATGCCGGGATACTTCTGGAAAACACCTTCCAGAGCGGCTACGTCGCAGCAGTCTACCTTCTCAAAGGCAGGACGAATGCCGGTAATCTTCTCAATGCCGTCGACAACGTCGGCGCTGGAGTTGGAGAGGTTGTCGATGATGACAACGTCATAGCCGGCATTTTGCAGCTCTACGGTAGTGTGGGAACCGATAAAGCCGGTACCGCCGGTGACCAATATTCTCTTTTTCATAGATAATATGTTTTGAGTGGTAATTCGGGTGTGTAATCTTTGGGCAAAAGTAGTAAATATATTTCAATGGGGGGTACTGAAAGTTTAAATAAAGCACGACGCTCCTATCTGCTTCGGCGGAACGCCCCGCTAATCCAAAGATTTTCCCTAAATTTGCACCCCATAAACCCCACCTCAAATACAAGCAACGGTATGATATTATCTATGACCGGCTACGGCAAAGCCGATGGCCTCTTCAACGGAAAGAAACTGCATGCGGAGATAAAATCGTTAAACTCCAAGGCGCTTGACGTGTCGACGCGTCTGGCGCCCATCTATCGCGACAAGGATATCGCGATTCGCAAGCTGATTGCCGACCGCTTGGAGCGCGGGAAGGTCGACTTCAACCTCTGGATAGAGAAGGATGCCAACACCTTGTCGACACCCATCAACGCGGCCGCCGTGGAGGAATATATCGAACAGATAGCCAAAATCAGCGCTGACAATGACCTCCCGTTTCCCACTCAAAACGTGTGGGAGGTGCTGGTGAAGCTGCCCGACACCACGCTCACTACGACCGTCGAGGAACTCTCCGACGAGGAGTGGCAGGTGGTACAGCAGGTGGTGGAGCAAGCCATCGAACACCTCATCGACTTCCGACGTCAGGAGGGGGCCGCCTTGCAGCAGAAATTTGAGCAGAAATTGGAAAATATCGCTCAGCTCCTCGCCGCTGTCGAGCCCTACGAGAAAGCACGCGTAGAGAAAATACGCACACGCCTCACCGACCGTCTGACCGAACTGAGGGGCGTCGACTACGACAACAACCGTCTGGAACAGGAACTCATCTTCTATATTGAAAAATTGGATATCAGCGAGGAGAAACAACGCCTCACCCAGCACCTGCGTTATTTCCATGAGACATTGGAGAATGGGCACGGGCAGGGAAAGAAACTGGGCTTCATCGCTCAGGAGATGGGCCGCGAAATCAACACCCTTGGTTCCAAGAGCAATCAGGCCGAGATGCAAAACATCGTGGTCAAGATGAAGGACGAATTGGAACAAATCAAAGAACAAGTACTCAACGCTCTTTAGAAAATCCTCTATGAAACAGTCGCCTCTCTCCTCGACACATCAGGGTCATGTCGTCATCTTCTCCGCTCCCAGCGGTAGTGGCAAGAGCACTATCATCAACTACCTGATGACGTGCGGCCTTGACCTCCACTTCTCGGTGTCGGCCACCAGTCGCCCGCCCCGCGGAGCCGAGCAGAACGGTGTGGAGTATTATTTTCTCTCTCCCGAGGAGTTCCGTGCGCACATCGCCGCGGGAGACTTCCTGGAATATGAGGAAGTATATAAAGACCGCTTCTACGGAACACTGAAGTCGGAGGTAGACCGCCGCTTGGCCGAAGGGCAGACGGTGGTGTGCGATGTCGACGTATTGGGGGCCGGAAATATCAAGAAGATATACGGCGAACAGGCGCTGAGCCTCTTCATCCAGCCCCCCTCCATCGACGCCCTCCGCCGGCGTCTTGAGGGGCGCGGCACCGACGCCCCGGAGGTCATCGCCGACCGCCTGGCGCGTGCCGCCTTCGAACTCACCTTTGCCGACAAGGCCGACGTCGTCGTCGTCAACGATGACCTCGCCACCGCACAGGAGGAGGCTCTCGCCGCCGTGCGGCGTTTTTTGCAGCGATAACTGATGACTCGTCTTGGAGTGAAGCGTGTAGCAATATACGGCGGTTCGTTCAACCCCATCCACCGGGGCCATCTGGCCGTGGCGCAGTGCGCCATCGAGCAGGGCGCCGCCGACGAGGTGTGGCTGATGGTGTCACCGCAGAACCCGCTGAAGGCCGCCGATGGCTTGATGGACGAGCAAGTGCGCCTCCTGTTGGCGCAGCGTGCCACCCGCGACCTCCCCGCAGTACGGGTGTCCGACTTCGAGTTTCACCTGCCACGGCCCTCCTATACGTGGCGCACGCTGTCGGCCTTGCAGCAGCACTACCCCGACTGCCGCTTCACCCTTCTGGTGGGGAGCGACAACTGGGAACTGTTCCCCCGCTGGGCTCACCATGAGGAACTTCTGGCACAGTATGGCCTCCTTGTCTACCCCCGTCCGGGCTATCCTATCAACGCCGCCACGCTGCCGTCGGAGGTGACGTTGTTGGACGCCCCGCTGTTTCCCTACAGCTCTACAGAAATCCGTGAGCGTCTGGCGGCGGGAGAGGATGTCAGCGAGTGGGTGCCCTCTTCCGTGGTGGAGTATTTCAGAGGGAAGGAGCCGGGATAGCGAATTCGCCGCCTGCCGTAGGAAGTAGGGCGGCTGCCGTTGAGCGACGGGAAAATAGCAAGAGCGCCGCGCGCCGAAGAGGAGTGAGTCCCCTTGGCGCGCGGCGCTCTTGTTTCGTGGTGCCGGTGCGCGACCTTAGAAGCGGGCGTAAATCTGTACGTCGAGCGTATTGTAGCGGCGGCCGATGGAGGCGCTGCGGTCGAAGGTGCGCGTATAGTTCAGCTGGAAGATGAGGTTCTTTCCAAAGAAGTAGTTGGCGCTGCATCCGTAGTCCGTCTTCAGCGAGTTCCACGTCTTGGCATCGCGGTAGCAGTCCCAACGGCCGTAAATCTTCAAATCCTTCGCTGCCGGGGCGCCCAGGGTGACATACCAGGCGTCGGAGTGCGTGGGGGCGTTGATATTGGTAGTGACGCCGCCCACAGACGACATATATTCGCTGCGCAGCGTCCAGCGGCTCTCATACTTGACGCCGGCGCCCCAGCGTACGCGGTTGACTTCGGCCTTCTGCGTCTCCTCGAGGGCGGCGGTATAGCTCTCGTTGGTATATTTCCCGTTCCATCCGAAGCCGCCAATCGCCAGGTCTTTGATGGGGCTGAACCAGAGGCCGCCAATCAGGTCTTTGTGGTCGTTCTTATCCTTGTGGTTGATGCCTTGCCCGTTGAAGAGCCCCACCTGATAGTGCACCCACTTGTGTCCGTCCTTGGCGGAGAATAAGTCGCCTTGTACCTGTACGCCGACATCGCGCCCGGAGCTCTTGTGCTCCCCGCAGCGGTCGTTGATGGATGCCAACTTCATGCTGGCCTGCGAGTAGCTGCCCAGACCCACGTCGAGCGGGCTGTAGGGATTCTCAAAGCCGAAGGAACGCTTAAACTGTCCCAGCTTGACGCGTACCTCGGTATACTTCTGCCATTCGATAAAGGCGTCGACGATGCGCGGCCCCTTGTCGGTGCCGGGAGCGTCGTTCATTTCCATCTGTAGGCGGTAGTAGAAATCGCGGAAACAGTAGCCGTTGGCATAGAGGCGCACAAAACGCAGGTCGAAGCTGCTGTGCGAGCTCTGCCCGTCGCGGTCGTTGGCCGAGTATTTACCGATGATATATCCGCCAAACTTGATGGGAGAGGTGAACACCGTGAAATCTTTGCGGCGCATCTTGCGCTCGGCGGCGGGGGCGGTGGTGAGGGTGTCGGCGGCAGTCACCGTGTGTGGCTGCACCTCTATCTCTGCGGCCGTCGTGGCAGCCGTCTCGGTCTCGGGAGCTGTGCATGCCAGCGCCGTGAGGAGTAAGAGAGGAGTAGTAAGAAACATAGAAAAAAGGGAAATAAAGGAGATTCCATCAACGGGGACTACTTCGTTGGCTCGCGCCGCTGGTGTCTTTCGGTCGCATCGTCGGCAACGCTTCCTTCGTGTCTTCCGATGCGGCCCGGCCGCGTGTCGTGACATCCGTGTAGGCCCGTTCCCGGAACCGTCCAAGATAATCTTAGTGTGTGCAAAGTTAAAGCTACTTTTAGGTTTCAACAAAATATTTGACAGAAAAACAACTCGGAGGCGTCCGTGGCGTCTCTCTGAGAAATAGTAAGGCCGAGTGAGTGGCTTCTACATGTGTCGGCTCCGCTTCCTCCTCGTCCTTTGGCTTGGGCTCTTTGTGAGCAAGACAGGTGTGATATGATTTCCCGAAAGACGAAGCGCCCAAAGAGAGTGGGCGTGGTGACGATGTCTTTCGAAACGTTGCGGCAGAGGGAAATCTACTGAGCCCAGAGGGGGCGCGTATGTCGCGGAAGGACTATCCCTATAAACGTTATCCGCGTCGGAAGTCTGTAACTTCCGACGCGGATAACGAGCGGTGCGTACGGGACTCGAACCCGTGACCCCATGCGTGACAGGCATGTATTCTAACCA
>CAZXFS010000047.1:0-9182 GCA_964640535.1 uncultured Prevotellamassilia sp.
TTATGCAGAATATTAAATAATATCACTCATTTAAATTGTTGTAACAATGCCCAGCGGAAAGAAGAAAAAGAGACACAAGATGTCCACGCATAAGCGTAAAAAAAGATTGAGAAAGAATCGTCATAAGAGCAAGTAAAGCCCTGCTGACGGAGACTTTCAACTAAACAAAACGAGAAGATGTGCCAATAATAGAAACCAGCACACGTAAGGGTGCACCGTTCGACTATTGGCACATTTTTCTTATTAGAGCGGTTCCGGGATAGGGCTCGTCCCCATTCTTGGAACAACCTATCATTACAAGGTGGAGGGGCTTTCGGAGTGCTCTCTGCCTAAAACAAACAAAAGATGACAAGCGAAGTAATTGTAGATGTTCAGCCGAAAGACATCTCGATAGCCCTGCTCGAAGATAAACGTCTGGTGGAATTCCAGAAGGAAGGGCGTTCGGAGCACTTCTCGGTAGGCAATATCTATTATGCCAAAGTTCGTAAGCTGATGCCCGGACTGAATGCGTGCTTCGTGAGTGTCGGATATGAGCGAGATGCCTTCTTGCACTACCTCGACTTGGGTATCAACTATAACTCTCTGGCCAAATACCTCGACATGATGGGGGATGGCCGTCGGCCCGTTTCCATGGCAAAAACATTGGGACAACCGATATTGGAGAAGGAGGGAAGTATCCAAAACACCTTGAAGGTGGGGCAGGAAATATTGGTGCAAATCGTCAAAGAACCCATCTCTACAAAGGGGCCGCGCCTCACCTGTGAACTGTCCTTTGCCGGACGCTTTCTGGTGTTGGTTCCTTTCGGAGATAAGATTTCCGTATCAACAAAGATTAAGAGTGGTGCCGAACGGGCCCGACTGAAACAACTCATCCACAGCATCAAGCCTAAAGGTTTCGGCGTTATCATACGCACCGTGGCCGAGGGGAAGCGCGTGGCCGAGTTGGACCAAGAGCTGAAGACGCTCATCGGACGCTGGGAGAGCACCATCAAGAAAGTACAGCGCGCCAAGGCGGGCAAAGAGAAGCTCCCCTTGCTGTGCTACGAAGAGACCAGCCGCACTGTGGCCCTCTTGCGTGACCTCTTTAATCCCTCGTATGAAAACATCTATGTCAACGATAAGGATGTATTCCACGAGATAAGTGACTACGTCTCACTGATAGCCCCCGAGCGGAAGCAGATTGTCAAGATGTATAAGGGAAATGTCCCCATCTTCGACAACTTCAACGTGACCAAGCAGATCAAGTCCAGTTTCGGGCGCACCGTGACCTACAAACACGGCGCTTACATGATTATTGAGCACACCGAGGCCCTCCATGTGGTGGATATTAACAGCGGCAATCGATCGAAGTCGCCCGACGGTCAGGAGGCCAATGCCCTTGACGTCAACCTCGGCGCCGCCGACGAATTGGCACGCCAGCTCCGCTTGCGCGATATGGGCGGTATCATCGTCGTTGACTTTATCGACATGGCCCTCGCCGAGAGTCGCCAGAAGCTCTATGAGCGAATGGTGGAGAATATGAAGGGCGACCGCGCGCGGCATAATATCCTACCGCTATCCAAATTCGGCTTGATGCAAATCACACGACAGCGTGTGCGTCCGGCGATGGACGTCCGGGTGGAGGAGACCTGTCCCTCCTGCAATGGAACCGGGAAGATAAAGTCGAGCCTGTTGTTTACGGAAACCTTGGAATGGAAGATAAGTCTTCTGGTCAACCGACTGGGGATAAAATCGTTCCGACTACACGTACACCCGTTTGTGGCAGCTTACATCAACCAGGGGTTGATGAGCTTGCGACGGAAATGGCAAATGAAGTATGGCTTGGGATTCAGGATAATTCCCAACCAGAATCTTTCCTATCTCCAATACGTCTTTTACGACCGTGAAGGGCAGGAGATCGATGTGAAAGAAGAAAACGAAATGATATAAGGGTGGCGCTATTGCCGATGTTGTCAGTGACGCATTGCCGACACCCTGTAGAGACACACAGTGAGAGCGGAGCCTGCCGAACTATCGGGGCGCTCCGCTCTTTTTGTGGGCGGACGTTTGGGCATATCAGACGAATAAAGTATTTTTGTAGGTAGAAGACAGGCAAGGGCCTTCTTCTTATCCACAACACAAGAAGTTAGATGATACCTATACAATTTATCACCCATCAGAACGAGCGCTATTCCTATGAGGAATCGGCACTGCTGGCTCTGGAAGGCGGGTGCCGATGGATACAACTTCGTATGAAGGGGGCTGCCGACGATGAGGTGGAACCCATTGCCCGGCGTCTGAAAGCAGCTTGCCGTGAGCGGGATGCCGTCTTTGTCATCGACGACCGCGTAGCGCTCGTCAAGGCGATAGACGCCGACGGCGTACATCTGGGGCGTAAGGATATGCCGGTGGCGGAAGCACGCGCCCTCTTGGGCGAAGGCTTCCTCATCGGAGGTACCGCCAATACCATCGACGACATTCGTGCCCTTCATCGCGCCTCGGCAGACTATATCGGGTGTGGCCCCTTTCGCTATACTACCACCAAGCAGGGGCTGGCCCCGTTGCTGGGATTGGAGGGGCTGCGCCGGTTGATGGAGATAAAGAAACAGGAGCAAATCTCTATCCCGGTCTGTGCTATCGGCGGCATCACCTTGTCGGATGTGCCCGATGTCATGGCCACCGGCGTGAACGGCATTGCCGTGAGCGGCGCCGTACTTCAGGCGGCCGACCCTGTGCGGGCAATGCGCGACTTGCTCCATGCTGACGAATCATAAATGTTGAGATAATACAAATGGATACTCATAAGGAAACGACTCTGTCTACTATAAAATACCCTTCCAGTGAGAAGGTATATCTTGCCGGGAAGCAATACCCGGAACTGCGCGTTGCCATGCGGCGGGTTCTCCTGACGCCTACGGTGGAGCGCGATAGCGACGGTAAGAAACATACAACGGAGAATGCACCGGTACTGGTCTACGACACCAGTGGCCCTTATTCCGACCCGCAGCAGACCATCAATCTGAAGGACGGCCTTCCCCGCCTTCGTGAGCCCTGGATACTGAAACGGGGCGGCGTAGAGCGTCTGGAGGCCTTCACCTCGGTGTATTGCCGGGAGCGTCTGGCCGATAGCAGTCTCGACGCGTTGCGCTTCAACCACCATCACCTGCCCCTGCGGGCTCTTCCCGGTAAGGGTATTACGCAGATGGCGTTGGCCAAGCAGGGCATCGTCACTCCCGAGATGGAGTATGTCGCCATTCGTGAGAATATGGACTGCGAGGCTCTGGGCATCTCTACGCATATCACGCCGGAGTTTGTGCGCGACGAGGTCGCCGCCGGCCGTGCCGTCATTCCCGCCAATATCAACCACCCCGAAGCGGAACCGATGATTATCGGCCGCAACTTTCTGGTGAAGATCAACACCAATATCGGCAATTCCGCCACCACGTCTTCTATCGACGAGGAAGTGGAAAAGGCGGTGTGGAGCTGTAAGTGGGGCGGCGATACGATTATGGACCTTTCCACCGGAAAGAATATCCATGAGACCCGCGAATGGATCGTACGCAACAGTCCGGTGCCCGTCGGCACGGTGCCGATGTATCAGGCCATGGAGAAGGTGAAAGGCATCGCCAAAAACCTCACCTGGGAGATCTATCGCGATACACTCATCGAGCAGTGTGAGCAAGGTGTAGACTATTTCACCATACACTGTGGCATCCGTCGCAAGAACATCCATCTCTCACAGGGACGCATGACGGGTATGGTGAGCCGTGGCGGGAGTATCATCTCGGAATGGTGTCTGAAAAACGACCGTGAGAGCTTCCTCTATGAACACTTTGATGACATCTGTGATATCTGTGCACAGTATGACGTGGCTATCTCTCTGGGCGACGGACTGCGCCCGGGCTCTATCTATGACGCCAACGACCGCGCCCAGTTTGCCGAACTGGACACGATGGGCGAACTGGTGACGCGGGCTTGGGCAAAAAACGTGCAGGCGTTTATCGAAGGCCCCGGCCATGTGCCGATGCATAAGATTCCGGAGAATATGACGCGACAGATAGAGAAGTGCCACAACGCCCCCTTCTATACCCTCGGCCCGCTTGTGACAGATATCGCCCCCGGCTACGACCACATCACCTCGGCCATCGGTGCCGCTACGATTGGTGCTCTGGGGACAGCCATGCTGTGTTACGTAACCCCAAAGGAACACCTGGCACTCCCCAATCGCGAGGATGTGCGTACCGGTGTCGTCACTTATAAGATAGCCGCTCATGCCGCCGACCTTGCCAAGGGACATCCCGGCGCGCAGGTGCGCGACAACGCGCTCTCGAAGGCACGCTACGAGTTCCGCTGGAAAGACCAGTTCAACCTCAGTCTCGACCCCGAGTTGGCAACAAAATACTACAAAGAAGCCCACTATGAGAACGGGGAGTTCTGCACCATGTGCGGCCCCAATTTCTGTGCCATGCGCATCTCTCATCGTCTCAAGGACTGCACTGAAGAATAACCCTATCGCCATTCGTTCCCGCCATGCAAGATTTTGTACACCTACACGTACATACACAATATTCCATCCTTGACGGACAAGCCGCTGTTCCGGCCTTGGTCGACAAGGCCATTCGCGACGGTATGCGCGGTATGGCCGTGACAGACCACGGTAATATGATGGGCATCAAGGAATTCTTCAACTACGCCACCAAGGTGCGCGGGAAGGGGAAGAAGGCCTTGGCGGAAGTGCGCACCAAGTTGGAAGCTATCGCCGCCGGCAGCTATGAGCCCACCCCCGAGGAGGCCGCGTTGTCGGCCGAGGAACGTGTGGCAACGCTTCGCCGCGAGGAAGCCAAGCAGCAGCGCATCGCCAATTTCATGCCCATCTTCGGCTGTGAGATGTATGTGGCCCGGCGCGGCGACAAGAGCCTTCGTGCCGGCAAGGTAGACCAGTCCGGATGGCACCTCATCGTGCTGGCGAAAAACGAGAAGGGATATCACAATCTTATCAAACTGGTATCGCGTGCCTGGGTCGACGGCTTCTATATGCGGCCGCGTACCGATCCCGCCGACCTGGAGCTATACCACGAAGGACTGATAGTCTGTTCCGCCTGTATCGGCGGTGAGGTGCCGCAGAAGATTCTCCAGGGCGATATCGCCGCTGCCGAAGAGGCGGTGAAATGGTATAAGCGCGTCTTTGGCGAGGACTACTATTTGGAGCTGCAACGTCACGAGGTGAAAGATCCCTCCATCCGCGCCAATAGGGAGACCTATCCCCTGCAGCAGAAAGCCAACGCCGTCTTGATAGACCTGGCGCGGAAGTACGACATCAAGTTGATATGTAGCAATGACTCGCATTTTGTAGACGAGGAAAACGGCGAGGCACACGACCGCCTGATATGTCTGGCCACCAACAAAGACCTCAACGACCCCTCGCGTATGTTGTATACCAAGCAGGAGTGGTTTAAGACACGGGCCGAGATGAACGCCGTCTTCGCAGATATCCCCGAAGCTCTGGCCAACACCTGTGAGGTGCTCGACAAGGTGGAGTTCTATTCGATAGACCATGGGCCCATCATGCCCAACTTCGACATCCCGGAGGACTTCGGGACGGAGGCGGGCTATCGGGAGAAATACACACATGAAGACCTCTTCAATGAGTTTACCCGCGATGAGCACGGCAATGTCGTCTTGTCGCAGGAGGAGGCTGAGGACAAGGTGGCTAAGCTGGGGGGCGTCGACAAGCTGTATCGTCTGAAGCTGGAAGCCGACTATCTTGCCAAGTTGGCCTATGAGGGGGCGGAGCTGCGCTATGGCTCTCCCCTTGACGAGGAGACCTCGGAGCGTATCAAGTTTGAGCTCCACATCATGAAGACGATGGGTTTTCCCGGCTACTTCCTTATTGTGCAAGACTATATCCGTGCCGCCCGCGAAGAACTGGGCGTATCGGTAGGCCCCGGCCGTGGCTCTGCTGCCGGTAGCGCCGTAGCCTATTGCTTGGGAATTACACAGATAGACCCTATCAAATACGACCTGCTGTTTGAGCGTTTCCTAAACCCCGACCGTATCTCATTGCCCGATATCGATGTCGATTTCGATGATGACGGGCGCGGGAAGGTGCTCAACTGGGTGACACAGAAATACCACGCATCCAATTGTGCCCATATCATCACCTATGGTACGATGGCCACCAAACTGGCCATCAAGGACGTGGCGCGTGTGCAGAAGGTGCCTCTGGATGTCAGCAACCGCCTGTGTAAGGCCATCCCTGACCGCCTGCCCGAAGGCCCTGACGGCAAAACGCCCAAGATGAACCTCACCAATGTCATTGCCTGTGTCCCCGAGCTGCGCGAGGCCGAGGCTTCGCCCGACCCGCTGCTGCACGACACCATCCGCTACGCCAAGATGCTTGAGGGCAATGTCCGCAATACGGGCGTCCACGCTTGTGGCTTCATCATCTGCCGTGATGAGATTTCCGACTGGGTGCCGGTATCTACCGCCGAAGATAAGGAGACGGGCGAGAAGGTGGCCTGTACACAGTATGAGGGGCGTGTCATCGAGGAGACCGGACTTATCAAAATGGACTTCTTAGGGCTCAAGACTCTGTCCATCATCAAAGAGGCGGTGGAGAACATCCGTGAGAGCTTGGGCGTCGAACTGGATATCGATAAGATAAGTATTGAAGACCCCGCCACCTATCAGCTCTACTGCGACGGCAACACCATCGGCACCTTCCAGTTTGAGTCTGCCGGTATGCAAAAATACTTGATTGAGCTGCAGCCGTCGACGTTTGAGGACTTGATTGCCATGAACGCCCTCTACCGTCCGGGGCCTATGCAGTACATCCCGCAGTTTATCAAGCGTAAGCATGGAGAGGAACCTATCATCTACGACTTGCCGTGCATGGAGAAGTATCTCAAGGATACCTACGGCATCACGGTCTATCAGGAACAGGTCATGCTCCTCTCACGCGAGATTGCCAACTTCACCCGCGGCGAGAGCGACGCCCTGCGTAAGGCGATGGGTAAGAAGCTGATAGAGAAGTTGAACCATATGTATCCCAAGTTTATCAAGGGAGGAACGGCCAATGGGCACGACCCGAAAGTTCTTGAGAAAATATGGGAAGATTGGCGCGCCTTTGCCTCCTACGCCTTCAACAAGAGCCATGCCACGTGCTATTCGTGGGTGGCCTATCAGACGGCTTATCTCAAGGCCAACTATCCGGCGCAGTATATGGCCGGCGTGATGAGCCGCAGCTTGGCGGATATCAAGACCATCTCCAAACTGATGGACGAGTGTAAGCTGATGGGTATAAAGACGCTGGGGCCGGATATCAACGAGAGCCGACTGAAGTTCAGCGTCAACCATCGCGGCGAGATACGGTTCGGCCTCGGCGCCATCAAGGGCGTGGGCGAAGCGGCCATCGAGGACATCCTTCGGGAGCGAAAGGAGAACGGGCCTTATACGTCTATCTACAATTTCATGGAGCGCGTGAATATCTCGGCGTGTAACAAGAAGAATATCGAGAATATGGCGCTCGCCGGCGTCTTCGACAGCTTCGACAACGTATGTCGCGAGCAGTTCGTGGCCACGACCGGCAATCACCAGACCTTTATCGACGACTTGGTGCGTTATGCACAGAACTACCAGATGGACAAGGCCAGTGCCACGGCCAGCCTCTTCGACGACGTGGAGGAGATAGAGATTGCCAAACCAACACCTCCTGCGGACTATGTCGTTTGGAGCGATATGGAGCGTCTGGACAAGGAACGCGAACTGATAGGTATCTATATCTCCGGTCATCCGCTCGACAACTACGCCGTCATCCTCCATCACATCTGCAACTTACACGCCGCCGACCTCGAAAATCTCAATGCGTTTCGGAATACACCCGATGTAAAGATGGGAGGTATCGTGACCCCCATCCGCGAAGGGCAGACGCGCAACGGAAAGCCCTTTGGCATCGTCAAGATAGAGGACTTCTCCGGCAGCGGCGAATTGGCGCTGTTTGGTGACGACTGGGCACGGTGGCGCGGCTATCTGGCTACGGCGGGAAGCTCCTTGTTTATCGTCGGACGCGTGGAGCCCAAGCGCTTCCGCCCGGAGGAATTGGAACTGCGCATCGGGAATATTCAATTCCTGACAGATGTCAAGGACGACTGCGTGCAGAGCATCACCATCAATGTGCGCTCCGAACTTCTCGACGACCGCACCGTCGATGAGTTGCACGGCATTGTTGAGGGCTCCGTCGGTCCCACCGAATTGCTCTTTAATCTCATGGATATAGAGCACCAAAACTATGTGGTGGCACAGTCCAAGCACAAGATATCGGTGGGAAAAGAACTTCTGAACTATATTGAGGGAAATAAGGCTCTCTCTTATAAGATAAACTAATACTCAAAATAGAAACGACACTTTTAAAAAGAACAAACGATGTCTAAGCAAGTTACTGATCAATCCTTTCAGGCCGTCCTCGACGAAGGACTCCCTGTCGTTGTAGACTTCTCCGCTACCTGGTGTGGCCCTTGCAAGAAGATTTCTCCCATTATCGACGAATTGGCACAAGAGTATGAGGGACGTGTCAATATCTGCAAGTGTGACGTCGACGACAATGATGAACTGACGTCACGCTTCGGTATTCGCACCGTGCCTTCCATCCTCTTCTTCAAGGGAGGAGAACTTGTTGATAAGCTCGTGGGAGCTGCTCCGAAGCAAACTTTCGCCGAGAAGATAGAGTCATTACTGTAATCCATTCCTCAGATGGCTATTCTCGACGACGAACTACAAGCCGACCGTCTCTACGACGAGCAGTGCGTCCGTTATATCCGGGAGGCGCTCCCGGAGACGGTATGCGCCCGCTATACCGACGAGATCCTTCAGGCCCTGTTAGACGCTACGGTAGCCTGTCTCTGCGATAGCGAGGCACTCGATGCCGAAGCCGACGACGATGATTTCGTAGACCTTAATATAGATGTTATCGCCGAGGATGTTCTGGCTACGGTGGACTTGCCCGCCGATGCGCCGGCCCTCAGTCATGACGACGTATGTCTGGTCATTGAACGCTTTATGGATTTTGAAGAAGAAAACGCGGACGAATAGCCCACGTTCTTCCTATCTACGCTCAAAAGCGCCGCGGGGATTCTCCCTTCGGCGCTTTTTGTGATTCGGGTGAAGCAGATAGCCCAAATATTGCATTCTTACAGCTATAAGAAGCA
>CAZXFS010000048.1:0-7630 GCA_964640535.1 uncultured Prevotellamassilia sp.
GCCTTCTGTGATGCGCTCGCTGAGAGACGGACGGTATCATCCGTCTTATGGTGGACCAGGAGGGGATCGAACCCTCGTCCAAACAGGGAACCGCCAAGCTTTCTACATGCTTATCCTTGCCTTTATTGTCGGGCGACGCCAAGACCAAGGCCACCAAGCGCCGCCGTATCCTCTAAAATCTCAACGCTGCCGCGAGGCCGGCAAACGTCTATTCCCGATATTCCTGCACCACCGTATCAAGCCGCTTCGGAAAAAGAGCGCTTGGGTGATGTCTCGTCCCCGCACATCGTCGGCAGGGATAAAGCTGACCTACTATACTTCAATCAGGCAGCGAGAGCGTAGTTGTTTTCGCCAATTAAATTTTTGAAAGCCGAGATTAAAGTGCCCACTCTCAGGCGCACTGCATGCTTACTTACCACTTCGACCCGCTGTCAAATCCAGTCTGGCCCGTGATATTTGGGTGCAAAGATAACGTAAATGGTTGAAGTGAAGAAAAAGTTCTCCTGTTTTTTGTCATTCCCCCACCCTCTCTCTCGCACCCGATGCGTTTCCTTTTTAGAGTCATTCTAACAACGGAGGGATTATCCATAGTCGAAGAGGAGACTCCTGATGGCGTTCATGATGAGGCACGCCTGCTCTTCGTAGGACGCTCAAGGATATCTCTTCCGACAACAACGAACAGGGACGCGCCGAACTTCTCGGCGCGCCCCTGTGAGAGGGTTAGAATGGTGGGATTATTTTACCCAGACCTTCTTCTTACCAATAATATACAAGCCTTGCGGTAAGTTCCTGGTGGCGGCGCCACCGACGGCGGTGCGTATCTTGACACCGGTAAGGGTGTATACGTCGGTCGGAGTGTTGTCGGAGATAACCTCCGGATGAATGGCCGACAGCTGTCCGTCGACGGGAATTTGGAGCGTACCTTCTTCCGCGGTAGCCTCGATGGCGTCGGTAAACCAGCCACTATTGGCGGATACTACGTCGTTGGCCGTGGAGATAAATATCGTCCCGTTGTTGTAGAGAATTCCGTAGCCGGCGCCGGGGGTGGCGCTCTGCAGTGTGCCCTGCAAACCGCCTTGTGAACCGGCGGTCGTCACCGTAGAGATCTCGCTGAGTGTTGCTGCCGTGGGATAGAAGTCGGTGCTGCTGTCTTCGGCGTCGTCGTTCGGCTGATAGATGAAGGGCGTACCGGCGGCAATGACATCGTCGTCACTGTAGCTGTCCAGTTGGATGGCATTGTCCTTTATACCGATGACCTTATATAAGGTGCCGGCGCTGGTAAGACCGGAGATCTCAAGCGGGAGGGTAACGACCTGCAACCTATCGCTCAATCCGTAGTGATAGGAACCCGTCCAGATGTTCTCGTCGACAACCTCCAGTTCAAAGGCGGAGTTGTCCGTGCCGGAGGCAGAGTTCCATGTAACCATATTGTTGGTGCCGGGCTGAGCGTTGAGATAAACGCCGTCTGTCAATACCACGTTGAACAATCCGGGAACCTTGGCGGAGCGGAGCCCTATGGTGTCGGCTTCGAGAGAAGTGTAGACCTTCACGTTGTTCTGCTTGGGGTTGCCTATATAGAGGCCGGTGCCCAGATTTTGGAAGCTGTAGGCACCGTTGCCATGGTGGATGAGGCGCCAATAGTAGTTGAGGCGTTCCGTAAGATATTCATCCTCTCCGTTGGTGGCATCGTAGCCGCCCCAAGAGACAATGCCCTTGTCGTTGCCGGTGGCATAGAGGAAGGAGTTGGCAGCGCTTCCGCTGGCTGTCGATGTGGTGGCGCAGCGGATGCGGATAACGGCGCCCTCTTCCGGTTTGTTGAGCGCCTCTTCGAAGACGGCTGTGGCTGCGGCGAGGGCCGTCTTGAGGGTGCTTATCTCGCTCAGCGACATGACGTCTTTCAACTGATTGCTGACGGACGTTATCACCTCCTGATAGGCGTTTTTACTGCCGTCGGCATAATATCCGACAGCACTTCCTTCTTCTGCGGCTTCCAGCTGTTCTTCAGCCTCTGCAATCATGCTGCGCAGCTCCGACGGGTCGGGATAGTTGGCGTTGAATGTCGCGATGGCTTGGCTGAGGGCGTCCAGAGAGGTCTGCGTGATGCTGTTGTCGGCTAATTCTCCTTGCACCTGTGCCAGGCTTTCACGGAGGGTGGTGACGATGTCTTCGGGCACGGCGGCTATCGGGGAGTCTTCCGGGAGATAGGTGCCTTCATACAGATGGAACTCACTGAGATGGAAGTAGAGGTTGCCATTGGTCGTCCCGTCACTCAGGGTATGTTCTACGTCGAAGCGCAGATAGCGATAGGGCGCGTCGAGGACGACGGTCGACAGTCCGGTGAAGTTGGCCACCGTACTGCTGTAAGTGTCATTGGACGCGTAGGGATAGGAGAAGGTGAGGTAGGCCTGGTCGCTCCATGTGCAGGTGCCGGCGGCGAGGCCGGTGGTGTCATTGGTGGCATAGACATGTACGCTCTTCGGCGTGCCGTTGTTCCCGTCGTTGCGGCGTGAATACTTCACATTCAGATATTGCACGGCCTTTCCCAGATCGACGCCGAGGTAATGCACTCTATCGGCATAGGTGGCATCGCTCCATACGGAGTGGAAATAGGTGGTCTGTGAGTTGTCGATGAGGGCTGCAAAGGTGCCTTCGGTGGGCTCCTGTGCATTCGAGAAAAACTGTCCGGCATTCGTGACAAAGCCGAGGTCGTCGTAGAGGCCGTCTTCGGTGGCGGCAGATGTTACCTTGATACCCTTGGCAAGGGACTCATGGGCGGCGTTGATGAGGGACTGTGCTTGTTCCTTGAGGCGGTTTTGAGTCACCTCTTCCGCCAGAGCGTCGATGGTGCTCTCCGGTACGTAGACGAGATTCCACCAGGAGCCGCTGGCGTTGGCGCCCCAAATCACCAGACGATAGAGGTCTATCTGGCCGTGCAAGGCGGGATAGGAGGCATTCATGTCGGGGTTGTAGATGGCAAAGGCGTCTTGGCGCTTGCGAGTGAGGAGGTAGGTCTGTGATGGCTCCTCCGTCGTTGGTATGCTGGTGCGAATCGTGGCCTGAGTTCCCATATAGCGTCCCGTACTGAAGTTGCGCAGGTAGTAGTAGCCGTCGTTCTCACTCTTGATGATTTGCCAGATGTGATGAGCATCCTTCAGGGCGATGTCACCGCCGTCATAGATAAACTCGTCCCAGTTGGCGTTGCTGCCGCCATCATATATGCAGCCGTTGCCGTTGGCGCGGTCGCTCATATAGTTGCGGATCACGACATACCCCTCTTTGACGGGAACGGACCCCTTGTCGCAGGCGCTGTAGGCTTCTTCCAACTGAAGTTGGGCAGCGGTATAGACGTCGTCGTTCTGCCCGCTGTCCGATATCAGTTTCTGAGCGTTGTCGTAGGCCGTCTGGAACGTCTGGAACAGCTCTTCGCTGATTTGTCCCACTTCGCTGCCGACACGGAACAGGTCGGATGGCGTCAGTTCTCCAAACTTGTTTTCCACATAGAGGCACAGATTGTCATAGGCGGAGGCGGCATTGACGCGATAGACATACCAAATGTTGGTGTTGACATACTGCGGGTCCCATGCCGGGCCGGAGCTGTTAAACATCAGCCAGGGCCATTCGTTCGACTCATAGTTGATGTCGCAGAGGACGAAGGAACCCGGATGTTCCGGATAGGTGTCATTGGCATAGGTGTAACTGGCAAAGTCGGCGGTCTTCAAGACCTCATCGTCATAGGAGTCGTAGGCCACACTCTGCTTGGCGGTGAACACAAAGGCACGCGTCTTGGAATCGGTATACTGAAGTGTGGGCGTCTCAGACGTAGAGAACGTCGGGCTCTCCAGATAGAGTCCGGTGGATACTTGCTTGAGCATATAGGTGGTGGAACCATCGGTGGTGGTCCCAACCGGCTCAAACTGATAGACGATAGACTCTGTCGCGGAGGTGGTGTAAGTCGTCCCCGACAGGTAGTACGTACCACTACTGATGTAGGCCGCTCCCGCCAGCGCATAGGTCTGGTCCGGATCAATCTCCGTAACGGGATCAGTCTCCACATCGTAGTACTGGCTTTGTGCCGAGGCGGTCATTCCCGCCGCCCATAGCAGCACAAGACTGAGGAAGATGTTGAATTGCTTCATGGTGTACTGTATTAGTTGTGAATGAAATAGAGGCAAGTGGTGTACGGGCAAAGGTAATCCTTTTTTGAATAATATTCGGCAAGAAAGTATAAAGAAATAAAATTTATTTATGCAGTCGGAACATCCGGACGGTGTCTGCGGCGTTCCATGGCAGGCGGAATGAGGGCGTGCCGCTTGCCTTTGCCGCCTTATTTCTCCGAAAGACATGGGATAGAGCCGGTGTGGGATAGGTGGCGTAAAAAATAATTTGTACATTTGCCGTGTTCCCGGTCGGGAAGAGCCCTCCTGCGTGGCGATGTCGCGCTTCTCTGCCCTCCCCTGCCCCACCTCGTCTCTCTCACGCTGTCGTCGGGCAAGGGCCGGAACCGCCCTCACCTGACGGGCGCTCATGGATAGAACACCCCTTAACCATCATTCCTATGCTCACAGAAAAAGACCTTCAACTTCTGAAAGCAAGGGGGATTACGTTGGAGCAAGTCAACCAACAGTTGCAGACCTTCAAGAAAGGATTCCCCTTCTTAAAAATCAAGGCAGCCGCCGATACGCAGCATGGCATATCGGCACTCACGCCGGAGATGGAACAAACGGCTATTGCCGCTTGGGACGCCTATACGCAGGAGGCGCACAAAATCGTTAAGTTCGTCCCCGCCTCCGGGGCGGCGAGCCGTATGTTTAAGGATCTCTTCTCTTTTATAGAAAGAGAGGAGACTACCCCACAGACGGAGGCGGAGAAGACCTTCTTCCAACATCTGCCGCAGCTGGCCTGCTATGAGGAGCTCAACCGTA
Source organism: uncultured Prevotellamassilia sp. (assembly GCA_964640535.1). Taxonomy (GTDB): domain Bacteria; phylum Bacteroidota; class Bacteroidia; order Bacteroidales; family Bacteroidaceae; genus Alloprevotella. Next base: position 4,923 of record CAZXFS010000048.1, read on the forward strand.
CCTGTCAGCAGTTATGGGGCGAGGATATCCCGACGCTTGTGGCCCATCAGCGCCATAAAGACGTCGTCCGTGCCCTGTTGGCCAAGGACGGCATGAACTATGGGCTGCTCCCCAAGGGACTGCTCCAATTCCATCATTATGCCGAGGGGGCACGTACGCCCATGGAGGAACATCTGGTGGAGGGGGCTCTCTATGCCTGCGACAAAGACCGCCATGTGAATATTCACTTTACGGTGTCGGCCGAGCATATGTCTCTCTTCCAACAGCTGGCACGGGAGAGCGTGGCGCGCCTGGAGAAACAATTGGGGGTTACCTATGAACTGAGTTATTCCATTCAGGCTCCCAATACGGACACCATCGCTGCCAATCCCGATAATACGCCCTTCAGAGACGCCAACGGTGACCTTCTGTTCCGCCCCGGAGGCCATGGCGCCTTGATTTGGAACCTCAACGAGATAGAGGCCGATGTCATCTTTATCAAGAATATAGACAATGTGGTGCACGACCGCTTCAAGGAGGACACCGTGGCCTATAAGAAGATACTTGCCGGTACGTTGGTACGTGCGCAGGAACAGGTGGCGGCTTATATGCGGCGTCTGGATAGCGGTAACTATACGATGGCGGAGCTCTTGGAGATGCTGCAATTCGTCCAGAAGCGTTTCTGCTGCAAGAACCCGGATACAAAGACGCTGGAGGATACCGAACTGGCTATCTACCTGCGACGGAAACTGAATCGCCCCATCCGTGTGTGCGGTATGGTAAAGAATGTGGGAGAACCCGGCGGAGGCCCCTTCCTCGTCTACAACCCCGACGGCACCATCTCGCCGCAGATACTGGAGAGCTCGCAGATTGACGAGGCGGACGAGACGATGAAGTCCTTCTTGAAAAACGGAACCCACTTCAATCCGGTAGATATCGTCTGTTCCACCAAAGACTATAAGGGATCTGCCTTCGATTTGCTGCAATATGTAGACAAGAATACAGGGTTCATCGCCCAAAAGAGTAAGAACGGAAAGCCTCTTAAGGCGCTGGAACTCCCGGGACTGTGGAACGGGGCCATGAGCGACTGGAATACCATCTTTGTGGAAGTCCCCGTCAGTACGTTCAATCCCGTGAAGACGGTGAACGACTTGTTCCGCCGTCAGCACTTGGATAAAGACTGACAATGATATTGGTGGCCCTATCTATCGACCTCTTATCCGGAAGGAAAGAAGATGGTAGATAGACAGAGCCACCTCTTTTTTAGAATCTCAACACAGAAACTCCCCCATGACAGATACCATCTGCGCCATTGCCACCGCGCCCGGAGGGGCGATAGGCATCATACGCGTCTCCGGCCCGCAAGCCGTTGAGATGACCGAACGCATCTTCCGCCCTCAACAGCAGCAACGCCTGTCGGAATTGGCATCGTGGCATCCCTACTTCGGGCACATCGTCACGGCCGACGGAGACGTCATCGACGAAGTGTTGACGACGGTGTTTCGTGCGCCCCATTCTTATACGGGGGAGGACAGCGTAGAGATGTCTTGCCATGGCTCCGCCTACATTCTGCAACAGATCATTACACTGCTGCTGGATAACGGTTGCCGATTGGCACGAGGGGGAGAATATACACAGCGCGCCTTCCTCAACGGCAAGATGGACCTCAGTCAGGCGGAGGCCGTAGCCGACCTTATCGCCTCGACCTGTGCCAGTCAGCACAGGGTGGCGATGAAGCAGATGAAGGGCGGCGTGAGTGAAGATATACGGACGTTGAGAGATCGGCTGCTCCATATGGCTACGTTGCTGGAACTGGAACTGGACTTTTCCGACCATGAAGATCTCGAGTTTGCCAACCGGGAGGAACTGTTGCAGTTGGCGGCCACCGCCGACCGCCATCTGACAGAGCTATGCAGCAGCTTCAGATACGGGAATGCCATCAAAGCCGGGACTCCCATCGCCATCATAGGAGAAGCCAATGCCGGGAAGTCAACCCTCCTCAATGCGCTGCTTCGTGAGGAGCGTGCCATCGTCAGCAATATCCCGGGAACCACACGCGACACCCTCGAGGAGCAACTGGTCATAGAGGGACGCCTGTTTCGCATCATCGACACCGCCGGCATCCGCGAGACGGAGAACCCGATAGAGCAAATCGGCATTCAGCGCACCCTCGAGAAGATGGAGCAGGCCGACATCCTATTGTGTGTACTGGACGCTACCTGTGCCATGTCGCAGCTGCAAGCCTTACGCCCCTATTTGCAGAGATGCCTTTCCGGGAAGATGCCTCCGCAACTGGTGCTTGTCGTCAATAAGATGGACCTCACCCCCACCCCGATAGATAAAGATCTATTTCTCCAAGAGGTGGAACAGCTATTTGCGGAGGCCTCTCAAGAGTATTCCCCGCTTCGTCTGCTCTCTCCCATCGACATATTGCCCATCTCCGCCTTGTCATCGGCCGACATCGGTAGGCTGCGTCAGGCCATATCCTCGCATGCCGCCACGCTCCCGGCAGAGCAGACCATCATCACCAACGAACGGCACTACGAGGCGCTCTGCAAGGCACGGCAGGCTCTGCGACAAGCCATCGAAGGTCTGTCGCTCTCCTTACCGACAGACCTCGTCAGCGAGGACTTCAAGGCATGTATTCATCATCTTTCGGATATCATCGGAGAGATATCGTCCTCGGATATATTGGAAAATATCTTCAAGAACTTCTGCGTGGGAAAGTA
>CAZXFS010000049.1:0-6812 GCA_964640535.1 uncultured Prevotellamassilia sp.
CGGCATACTTCTCACGCTTCGTCTTGTAGACGCGGTCGTTCATGTCGTTGCGTAGTACGGGGCGGTTGGTGGGGATTTCCACCACGTCGAGCTTGTAGATATTCCAGAACTCGCCGGCCTCGGTGATGGCGGTACCTGTCATGCCCGAGAGCTTGTGGTACATGCGGAAGTAGTTCTGCAGGGTGATGGTGGCGAAGGTTTGCGTGGCGGCTTCCACCTTGACGTGTTCCTTGGCCTCTACGGCCTGGTGCAGTCCGTCGCTCCAGCGGCGTCCTTCCATGATACGTCCCGTCTGCTCGTCGACAATCTTGACTTGTCCGTCGAGCACCACATATTCCTCGTTGATGCGGAACATGGTGTAGGCCTTGAGGAGCTGGAGGATGGTGTGTACGCGCTCGCTCTTGACGGAGTAGTCCTGAAGGAGCTCGTCTTTGCGCTGCAGGCGCTCCTCGTCGGAGAGCGTGGTGTCGGCTTCGAGGGCCGACAGCTGCGTGGTGATATCGGGAAGGACGAAGAGCTGGTCGTCGTTCACCTGGTCGGCGAGCCACTTGTTACCCTTGTCGGTGAGGTCGCAGGAGTGGAGCTTCTCGTCGACGACGAAGTAGAGGGGCTCGACGGCCTCCGGCATGCGGCGGTTGTTGTTTTCCATATATACCTCCTCCGTCTTGAGCATTCCGGCCTTGATGCCGGTCTCGGAGAGGTACTTGATGAGCGGGTTGTTCTTGGGCAGTGCCTTGTGACTGCGGTAGAGTTGCAGGAAGCCCTCCTGCTCTTTCTCCTTGTCGCCGCTGCCGATGAGCTGCTTGGCCTCCGTCAGCAGGCTGGTGGCGAGCTTGCGCTGCACCTCGAAGAGGCGTTCCACGAGGGGCTGGTATTGCTCGAAGAGCTGGTCGTCGCCTTTGGGGACGGGGCCGGAGATGATGAGCGGCGTACGGGCGTCGTCGATCAAGACGGAGTCGACTTCATCGACGATGGCATAGTTGTGCTTGCGCTGTACGAGGTCTTTGGGGCTCATGGCCATATTGTCGCGCAGGTAGTCGAAACCGAACTCGTTGTTGGTACCAAAGGTGATGTCGGCGCGGTAGGCGCGGCGGCGAGCCTCGGAGTTGGGCTGGTGCTTGTCGATGCAGTCTACCGACAGGCCGTGGAACATATAGAGCGGGCCCATCCATTCGGAGTCGCGCTTGGCGAGGTAGTCGTTGACCGTCACCACATGGACGCCGTTGCCGGTGAGGGCGTTGAGATATACGGGCAGGGTGGCGACGAGGGTCTTTCCTTCGCCGGTGGCCATTTCGGAGATTTTTCCCTGGTGGAGGACGGCGCCGCCGAAGAGCTGTACGTCATAGTGCACCATGCTCCATGTCATCTCGTTGCCGCCGGCCACCCAGTGGTTCCGGTAGATGGCTTTGTCGTCCTCGATGCGTACGAAGTCGTGCGTGGCGGCGAGCTCGCGGTCGAAGTCGGTGGCGGTGACCACTATCTCCTCGTTCTCGGAGAAGCGGCGGGCGGTGTCCTTGACGATGGCGAAGGCCTCGGGGAGAATGTCGTTGAGGGCCACCTCGAAGCGGTCGAGCACTTCCTTCTCGAGCTTATCGATTTGGTTGAAGATGACGACGCGGTCTTCGATAGGTGTTTCTTCGATCTTTGCCTTCAGGGCGTCGATCTTCTCCTTCAGGTCGTCGGCCGAGTGTTGCACTTTTTGCTGCAGTTCGCGGGTTTTGGCACGCAGGTCGTCGTGGGAGAGTTCTTGGATGGCGGGATAGGCGGCGAGCACCTGCTCGACGATGGGTTGGATGTACTTGCGGTCTCTCGTGGCCTTGTTGCCGCCGAGGATTTTGCTCAGGAAATCATTTATGTTCATAATGGGGATTGGCTAAGTGAGGGGATTGTTTTGTCTGTACTCCTTTATTATATATAAGCCGGCCCACTCTTCTTGCGAGGGGGGATACCTTTATATATACAAGGCACGTTGTCGTCGCCGACGGGGCCGCTGAGCGGTGGGGGCGTCGCCGGAGTCAGAATAGCGGCGCGGCGCTGCAGGCATTGGGGGCGCGGATGCGTATGGCCTTCGACAGTGTCGGCGCGATGCGGTCTACGGTGACCGGCGTCTCCAGCGTCTCGGCCGTGACGGCGGCGCCGAGGAAGATGATGGGATAGGGGATATAGGAGGCGCGTACGGGGCGTTTCTCCTGAGAGTGTGCTTGTGTGTAATACCATCCCGGCATCACCTCTATCATCACGTCGCCGGAGCACTGCGGGTTGTAGCCGTTGCGGATGCGGCTCAGTCCCGGCGTCCAGGCGCCCATCAGGAGGCGTTGGGAGGTGTAGACGTCCTTGACACCGCTGAGCTGCAGCAGGAAGTCTTGCGTGCGCTCCAACACTTCCGCCATCTGGAGCTGCTTGCTCTCGATGAGGCGGTGGTTGAGGTAGAGCTGTGTGCCGTAGGAGGCCTCTATGTAGGTGCCTTGGCCGTAGATGGCCACGAGGTACATATTGAGCAGGGCGGCGGCCTTCTCTACGTCGAAGGCCCCAGTGGGGATGCGGTAGGCGGCGAGGTCGTCGGTGGTTTCCTCGGTATATCCCGTCGAGGTGAGGACGACGAGGGTGTTGTCGAGACCCACGCGGCGGTCGATGGCCTTCAGGAGGTCGGCCAGGGCGATGTCGAGGCGCACATAGGTGTCCTGAAGCTCCATCGTCGTCTGCGCGTCGGCGCGATGGGCATAGCGTCCGGCGTAGAAGGTGACGGCCAGATGGTCGGTGATGGCGTCGTTGCCGAGGAGGGTGCCGTCGAGGCAGGCCACGGCGGTGGCGGCCACCTCGCCGTTGATGAGGGCGCTGGTCTTGAAGTCGGAGAAGCGGTGGTCGCCTTTGAAGGTGTGCGAGAAGGGCTTCTTGATGCCGCCGGAGAGGAAGTAACTGAAGTTGCCCACCAGGTCGGACGACGGCTTCCACGTCAGGCCTTTGATGTGCTGTGCCGTCCCGTTGTAGTCGCTGCGTACGGCGGCCCACTTGGGGAGGGCGCCGTAGTAGGACGACGAGCTCCATTTCCCCGTGAGGTCATCGAGCCATACGGCGCCGTCGGCGGCATGTCCGGCGGTGAGGATGGCGGCGTCGCGGTTGGGGGCGATGCTGTAGACCAGGGCTTTCCCCTCACTGGCCACCTTGAGCTCGTCGCCGAGGGTGGAGACGGTGAGGAGGGCGGGGGAGGCGCCGGTTGTGGCGCCGCCGGTGCCGCTATAGTGAGTGTCGTCGACGCAGCTGATGGGGCGCAGCGTGGAGCGGTCCAACCAGTGCTGCGCCACGATGCCGTGGCTCGCTGGGCTCGCCCCGGTGGACAGTGTGGCGGCTGCCGAGGCCTCGTCGGGCTGCGCCATGGGGTAGTCGGCTTGCGTGTAGACGCGGCCATCGCGCAGCAAGCGCTTGAAACCGTCGTTGCCGTAGAGCGGAAGGAAGGCCTCGAGGTAGTCGGAGCGCAACTGGTCGACTAAAATGTTGACGACCAGCTTGGGAATGCCGTTATGGGTGGCGTCCGTCCCTGCCGCCTTGAGGTCGGCCGGCGACAGTACCGTCATCACTGCCAGCAAAGACAACAAAAGGCGGCGACTGTAGAGGTCACCACCGTTTGAGGGAAGAGGAGTTCGCTTGTTATGAGTCATTGCCGGGCTGTGGGGGAATGCTTTTGCCGAAGGGGGAAGAGGGAGAGAGAGAGCCCTCTGAGGCCGATGGCGGCGGTCAGTATATAGATGCCTGCGGGGATGTATTGCGGTGTGATGAGGAATACCAACAGCAGCAGGAGTACTTCTGTCCAGATGAGCGGTACGGTATAGTCGGAGCGCCCATGGCGCAGGCGGATAAACTTAAAGGGGAGGTAGAGGAGGGGCAGCGGGTTGAGGAGGAATATCAGCCAATTGCTTCCCACCGAGGGATGCTCGGAGCAGAAGAAGACGACGGTGACGAGGCATCCCAGACCGCCGATGACGAGCAGGACGAGGCCGTCGAAGAGGTGATAAATCTTTCCCTTTTGCCACTCTCGCAGGCAGATGCCGATGGTGAGAAACAGTATCAGCCACATGGTGACCAGCGGCGAGAAGAAGGCGTGGCGCACCGGCTGCGGCGTACTGCTGACCACTGTCAGCGTTTGTCTTACCAGAGGGCGGCGTTGCCCGTCGGGGGTGACGACAATGGCCCCCGCCAGATAGTTTTTCGCATAGAAGGGTGCAAACATCTGTTTGCCGCGCTCGATGGGGCGGTCTACCTCCGCGCCGAGCAGGAGGTCTTGCCCGAAAGCCGTCCAGGGGGCGGCCTGCGAGGCATACTCGTGGATGATGCCGCGCGTCGTCTTGCAGGGCAGCGACGACGGCCATCGGATGACGCCGTTGATGCTGCGCTCGATGGTGCTGATGGCACGCGTCGTACAGTTGTCGTAGAGGAAGTTGTAGCGATAAGTCCACCCGTGTTGCATCACCTTCTCGTCGAGCATACGTATGATGGTGATGGCCTCTTCCCGGGTGAGGTCGAGCACCTGCTCCTCCACGCTGCGTCCTTCGCCGGCATAGTATTCGGCAAAGTGACGGAAGGGGACGACGCCGATGGTGTAGTCGGTCTTACCAAAGATAAAACGGCTCACGAAGTTGGGGGAGCGGAAATCAAAGACGCCGTAGTTGAACACGAAGTCGCGATCGTCCGTCAGGCTCCTCACGCGGATGGCGGTATGCCCGTAGAGGTCATACGCATGGCGGCCCGGCGTACACGTCAGCAGCCCCACCTCGAGAGAGTCGGGCAGGGAGGCCGTGGTGCTGTCGCTTTGTGCCGACAGGGCCAGCGGTGTGCAAAGGAGGCATAGGAGCAGCCGGGTTAGAGTTTGGAGAACGGTCTTCATGACGGCAAAATTTTTCCGTTGCAAATTTAGTGCAAATGAGCGACATGTGGAAATAAGTGTCTCGCTTTTTCGTCAGAGGACGCCTTTTCCCGTCATCGCGGCGGGGAGAGGAGGACGCGCCGGTGGCGACGCCGAGGGTGCCAGGCGGCGTCGGAGCGTTAAAATAATCTGTTCTTCAGTGTAATATAAAAGGAAAGTAGTATTTTTGTGGGAGATATCTTTCCTTCGCAGAAGATATCTTTCAGGATATATCAAAGATGATAAAGCGCTTTTTTATTCAAGGAAACGGGGGCTTTCGCCGGGCACTTGCCTTACTGCCGGCCTTCTTGGCCGTCCTTTTGCTCTCCGGATGTGGAAAAGAACATACGGAAGAGCCGGGGGAGGGGCCCGAAGACCGCTCGGAAGGGCGGCGCACCGTACTCATCTATATGGCTGCGCAGAACTCACTGGGCTCCTCCGGCTACGAATACCATCGTCGCGACTCGGCAGAGGTGATGAGGGGGCGTAGCTATATCCCCGACGACGGCCGCCTGCTGATGTTTATCGACGATGCCTCCTGTCCGCGCCTCTACCGCGTCACCAAAGACCGGGCTACGCCGCTGCTGGTACGCTCGTGGGACACCGATGTCAATTCGTCCTCTCCCGACGTATTCCAAGACGTCCTCTCCTGGGTGCGCGACACCTATCCCGCCACGGAATACGGACTGGTGATGTGGTCGCATGCCGACGGGTGGTTGCCCGCCACCAACACGGATTATGCCGTGTCGCGGAAGGCCTTGTCGCCGCGGCCGGCGTCATTCGGTATCGACAACGGGACCACAACGGGGAGCAACCGGGGCACGCAGATGGAGGTGACGGATATGGCCGCCGCCATTCAGGCTGCGGGGCTGCACCTGCGCTATCTCTTCTTCGATGCCTGCCTGATGCAGAACATCGAGGTGGACTATGCCCTGAAAGACGTGACCGACTACGTCATCGCGTCGCCCATCTCCGTATCGGCGGATGGCGTCAACTATACCTCGCAGCTGCGCGATGCCTTCTTCGACGAAGACCCCACGAAAATCGTTTCCACCGCCTACGACGACATGACCGCCGCCATGGCGGCGCAGACCGACGACTTCGGGATGGTGATGTCGGCGGTGCGCACCGACGCCCTCGAGGCTTTGGCGCAGGCCTTTGCGCAGGCCTTGCCGCAGTCGTCGCTCGTGGGACGTCAGTCGCCGGATATGTCGGGCGTCACCAACTACCAGACGTATACCAAGAGCTACTACTACCGCCCGCACAACTACGACGCGGCGGAGGCCATCAACGCGCTCTTCCCGCCCGACGTGGCGATGCCGCTGATTGTCGCCCTCGACGAGGTGGTGGCCCGCAAGGCCGCTACGTCGACCTTCTGGATAGGCCCCGGCAACTATACCTTCCAAAATGTCAACCGCAATACCTACTGCGCCCTCTCCCTCTTTGTGCCGCAGGCCGCCTATACCGCCAATGCGGCCTCCTGTGCCGTGGGCGACCACAACGCAAATTTCCGGAATACCGCCTGGTATCAAGCGGCGGGATGGGCGCAAACGGGGTGGTGAGCGGCCGCCGGAGCGCCTTTTTGCGTGTGTTTTGAGAAAAAACGGCCGAAAAATTTGGCTGCTATCGGGAAAAGGTGTACCTTTGCATCGCTTTCAAGAGGAAAGCCCTATATGGTGCTTATAGTTCAGTTGGTTAGAGCGTCAGATTGTGGTTCTGAATGTCGTGGGTTCGAATCCCACTAAGCACCCCCAACAACAAATCTGTCGGCCTTGTTCTCCCGTAGAGCAAGGCCGACGGCTTTTTTTGTATATCAACGTGTCGGCGGCGGCGTGCTCCCGCTCCTTGCGTGGGAGCAGCGGCTGGGCGCTATTTCTCCCTTGTCTCTTATCAGTCCTCTTCCGTCTCTTGTATG
>CAZXFS010000050.1:0-6063 GCA_964640535.1 uncultured Prevotellamassilia sp.
TTTTTACTTTTGTTGGCATAAAAACGGGGTGAAAACAAAGCTCTTCACCGCCGGCGAAGTCTCGTCATTTGTTAAGAAGTGTCATCCTCCGACGGAGAAAAGCGGAGCACGCGCCGCGTCGGAACGAGTCCGGGGCTCGTCGGAACAAGTCCCGGACTTGTTGAAACTTCTCCCGGACTTGTTGAAATTTCTCCGGGTCTTGTTGTGACGTGCGGCGGTGCCGTTTCCCCAAGAGTAGTGACAGCATATGTCAAAAACGACACATTTGTTAACACATAGAAGGCCTCGTGGCTGCGACGGTCGGACACGAGGACGGGCGTGGTGGATTTTTTGCGATTCTCGCGGCCTTCGCGCACTGTTTTTGGAGGGGGCTCACTTCATGATAAGCGGGGTTGGCAAGGCGTGCATGGGCGGCAAAAGACATCGCCGGCGGCAGGGAGACGTTCCACTCTTTACCTTTTGTCGGAATAGCAGAGACGCCACATGGTCCTATTATGAGAAACGCCCATCACGAAAGTCCGCCGTATGTTTCCCTAAGAGAGGGGGACATACGGCGGATTTTTATTGACCGATGCGATGCCGCCCGTTGGGCGGAAAGGCTGTTGTGACGAAGGAGTGACGCGTTATCCTTCGGCGGCCAGGAAGCGCTCTGCCTCGATGGCAGCCTTACAACCACTTGCGGCGGCGGTGATGGCTTGACGATAGTGTGGGTCGGCTACGTCGCCGGCGGCAAAAACGCCGGGGAGGGCGGTGCGCGGCGTTCCGTCGATGGTGCGGATATATCCCACTTCGTCGGTGTCGAGATAGGGGCGGAACAGGTCGCTGTTGGGCTGATGGCCGATGGCGAGGAAGAATCCGTCGATAGCAATATCGGAAGTGCTCTCCTCTGCACTGCCACGGTGGTGGACGAGATGGGCGCCTTGTAGACCATCGTCGCCAAAGAGGCCGGTGACGTTGGTCTCGAAGAGAATCTCAATCTTCTCGTTGGCGATGACGCGGTCTTGCATGGCGCGAGAGGCACGCAGGTAGGGTTTGCGAACGATGAGATATACCTTGGAGGCGAGGCCGGCCAGATAGGTGGCTTCCTCACAGGCCGTATCGCCGCCGCCAACGACGGCTACGACCTTCTTGCGATAGAAAAATCCGTCGCAGGTGGCACAGGCGCTGACGCCGCTGCCGCGGAAACGCTGTTCGTCGTCGAGACCCAGGTATTTGGCCGAGGCGCCGGTGGCGATGATGAGGGTATCTGCGGTGATGGGGTCTCCTTCATCGGGGGTGATAAGGTAGGGACGATGGCTGAGGTCTACCGCCATGGCGATGGAGGGCTGTACGACGGCTCCGAAACGTTCGGCCTGGCGGCGCAGGTCGTCCATCATCTCGTCGGCAGTGATGCCGTCGGGATATCCGGGGAAGTTCTCTATCGTGGTGGTGGTGGTCAGCTGGCCGCCGGGTTGAAGGCCTTCAAAGACGATGGGGTTGAGGCCGGCGCGACCGGCATAGATAGCGGCGGTGTAACCGGCGGGGCCGGAACCGAGTATCAGGCATTTAGTGTGTGGCATAAGTGTCGTGTTATCGTAAGTCGATGAGTTGGATTCCGGGATGTTGAGCGGGCGAATATTCAAAATAGGACGCTGCGAATTTCTGTTTGGTGGTGATGTCGGAAATTTGCAGACGTACCCATTCTTTCCCCGTCGGTTTCAGTCGGATACACAAGGGGAGGTGCGTCGTCTTGTCAATGGTGACCAACATGCGGCCGATAGCGGCGCTCTTGTTGGTGGCGATGAGGCTGACCTCGTGACAGGCCTTTCCTTTGTAGGTGGTCTCCGTCAGGGTCATGGAGTAGCCCGATTTGTAGAGGTCTACGAAGGCATAGGGGTTCATACTCTGCAGTTCGGCGGCGGTGGGTGTTGCAACATAGACTTCATCGCCGCGGGACGACAGCGTCCATTGCGTGGTACCGTTAAACCAGATGGTGGCTTGTCCGCTGTTGACTTTGAACTTCTTACCTTGAATGGCAATCTTCCCACCGGTAGAACCGGTGGCCTGTGTCCCCTTATAGGTGGTAGCCGTGAAGTTGGCCTGGATGCCGCCGGCCTTCTTCAGTAGAGCGGCGGTTTGGTCCATTACCTGCTGTGCCGTCTGTGCCGTACAGGAGAGATGGAAAAGAAAAATCCCGTGGAAGAGGAATAGGGTGAAGAGAAGAGATGTGATGCGTTTCATGAGATGTTGTATTACTTACCTAATTTAGCATCGAGTTCTATCTCGTCGCTGACGAGGACGTCACGCGGCTTGGCGCCGCGTGCGGGGCCAACGATGCCGGCACGCTCCAGTTGGTCCATGAGTCGTCCGGCGCGGTTGTAACCGATGGAGAACTTGCGTTGTATCAGTGAGGTGCTACCGGACTGGTGGATGACGATGAGGCGGGCGGCATCGGCAAACATGGGGTCGAGCGGTTCGTCGTCGGCAATGCCCGTTCCTGTGCCGCCATCGCCGTCGGCGAGGACTTCCGGCAGCTCGTAGGGTCTGACATATCCCTGTTGTGAGGCAATGTGTTCCGTGATGCGTTCCACCTCGGGGGTATCGACGAAGGCACACTGGACGCGCACCGGGTCACCGGCGAGGAGGAAGAGCATATCACCCTTTCCGACCAACTGGTTGGCGCCGGTACGGTCGAGGATGGTTTGACTGTCGACGCGCGACATCACCTTGAAGGCCATACGTGCCGGGAAGTTGGCCTTGATGGTACCGGTGATGATATTGGTGGTGGGGCGCTGGGTGGCGATGACCATATGGATGCCTACGGCACGCGCCAACTGGGCAATGCGGGCGATGGGGAGTTCCACCTCCTTACCGGCCGTCATGATAAGGTCGCCGAACTCGTCGATGATGACGACGATATAGGGCATGAACTCGTGCCCGTTTTCGGGGTTGAGCTGGCGGGCCTTGAACTTGGCGTTGTATTCCTTGATGTTGCGCACTTTGGCCATCTTGAGTAAGTCGTAGCGATGATCCATCAAGGCACAGAGGCTCTTGAGCGTCTGCACCACCTTTGTTACATCGGTGATGATGGGGTCTTCGCCGTCGGGAATCATCGCCAAGAAGTGCTTCTCAATGGGGGCGTAGACGCTGAACTCCACCTTCTTGGGGTCGATCATGACAATCTTGAGCTCCGAGGGGTGCTTTTTGTAGAGCAGAGAGGTGATGATAGCGTTGAGGCCGACAGACTTACCCTGTCCGGTGGCACCGGCCACGAGGAGGTGAGGCAGTTTGGCGAGGTCGACCATAAATACCTCGTTGGTGATGGTCTTTCCCAAAGCGATGGGAAGCTCGAAATGACTCTCCTGGAACTTGCGCGTATGGAGGATACTCTCCATAGAGACGATGCGCGGATTCTTATTGGGCACTTCGATACCGATGGTGCCCTTCCCGGGAATGGGGGCAATGATACGTATGCCCAGTGCACTGAGCGATAGTGCTATGTCGTCCTCCAGATTGCGAATCTTACTAATCTTGATGCCCGGCGCCGGAGTGATTTCATACAGCGTAATCGTAGGGCCGATGGTAGCCTTGATGGCCGTTATCTCTACGCCGAAATTGCGGAGGATGGTGACGATGCGATTTTTGTTTTCGTTCTGCTCTGCCATGTCCACCGAGTTGTCGTCGTCGGCATACTTCTTGAGAAGGTCGACGGTAGGGTAGCGGTAGTTTTCCAGGTCGAGATGCGGATCGTAGGGTGCGAGGTCGCCCAGTGCCGTCTCGGGAGCCTCCGGCGTGTCGATGGTGAGGTCCGGCGTGGAGGGCGCGGGGGTATCGAGGATGACCTTGGGACGATCCTCGCCGACGGCGGTTTCGAAGCCCAATTGTACAGGGATTTCCTCCTTGTAATCGTCTGGTGCTCCTTCGTCACCTTCCATGTTGTAGGCGTCTCCCGGTGTCGTCGGGGCTTCCCCTCCTTGTCCTTCCCCCTCCGTCGAGCGATGGTGCAGGCGATCCCATCCTCCGCGCAGCAACTCGTGAGGCCGCATCAGGCGGCGGATAATGCGTACGGTCTCGCTGGAGAGGTAGATAAGGTAGCAGAGGGCCGCGCCGGCAACGACGGCGATGGTCGGTATTTGGCCGATACTCCCGTAGAGAAGGTCGCGGGCGTGGTCACCATGGAGGCCGCCGAGCGAACACGTCATGTGGCTGGGCTTGAATGGTAGGAGACTGAGGGCGACGGACGACCATACCAACAAGAAACTGCTGTGGAGAAAGACCTTCCACAATCGAATCTTGTAGACCCGCATAATCTTTACTCCCAAACAGATGATGAAGATCGGAATGAAGTAGGAACTGACGCCAAAGAGGCGGTCCATGATGTGATAGGCGGTATAGGCTCCCAGCTTACCGGCATAGTTCTCTGCTACGAAGTCTCCGCTACCTTGTATGGCAGACTGATCCTTACAGCCTGTGAAGATGTGAGACGTAAACGCCAATAGCATAAACAGACCGACGAGGAGAATCACTCCGCCGATGATAAAACGGATGTTCTCGCCGTTAAACAGCGACATGACAGTGGTGGAGGCCGAGGGGGTGGTGTGGCGCCCCTTCTTCTTGGAGGCGGCACCGGAGTTTTTGGTAGAAGGCATTCGTAAATTCTATGGTGAAAAATAAGGTAGTACGTGGGTGATGGGGACGCTATTCTCCTACGTAGAAAGATATCAGACGACGGATGGCGCGTTGGCAGACCGGACAGAAGGTGGCCGCTGTGTTCGTCTTCATGCGGCAATCCTCGCACGCGCGCCAAACGCCTTTCGATTGGTAGCCGCCGCCCTCATAGAGGCCGATGGACGGAGCGTCGGCAGTGCTACCCTTCTTCTTTCTCTTAGGAGTGGCAGACAGCATATCCTCCCATTTGAGAGAGAAGTCTTTGCGCGTTGTGATGTTCTGTTCCCAAGGTTCGATGTCGGGATAGTAGAACTCCGTATATTGGTCGTCGTAGTAGTATTCATCCGCCAGTCCCGCAAAACTATGGCCAAACTCGTGCACCACGACGGGGCGGAAGGCCTCGTGGCGCGCCGCTGTCAGCGTATAGGAGTTGTAGATGCCGCCACCGCCGTAGTTGTCGGTATTGGCCAGGATGATGATATGCTCATAAGGTATACCGGCTAACGCATTATGGAGGTCGCGCAGGTGAAGCGTCGTGAGATAGCGGTCGCTGTAGAACGTATCAAAGTGGGAGGCCAGCGCCGTATGCTTCCACTCTCCCTTGCCCGGAATACTGACTCCGCTTTCCTGCGAAGGAAGTGCCACAGCTACTACATTAAAGGCATCGGTGTAACTCTTGAATGGCTCGTAGGAAAACAGTGCGTCGGTGGCCTCCGTGGCGTGTCGGTAGAACTGCTCCGCTTCGTCGGCGGTGTATCCTTCGGCCACAATGGCAACGTCTATTGCTTCCGGGTGTTGGCTGCGCAGCAGGTAGCGATGGGGGGGCAGGGCGGAAGGCGTCAAGGGACGGATGAGGATGTCGCGGGGAGAGACACCGTGGGTGAAGGTGCTGCTGATATTTCCGCGAAGGTCGTAGAGCGTGACAGAGAGCGTCACAGAGTCTTTTGGCATGGGGAGAAGAAAGACATTCTCGAAACTGCGTCGGCAGTGGGTGGCCTCTTCCGTTCCTTGCCATTCCTGGAATAGGGTAGAGAAGGTGGTACGGTAGATGACTCTTCCCTCTCCGGGCTCCCGCATCTCGATACTCCCGTTTCCGCGGAGGGGGATACTGTCGAGGTGCTGGTGACGTCCGGCCCAAGCGGGCAGCGTGGTGAGTTCTGCGAGGGATATCTCTGTGTCTGTTGCATCGCCGGCGAAGGAATAGTCTACACGGAGCGTCTTTTTGGTGAAATAGTCCTCAAAAAGCGGAGTGGTCGGTCTATCGTCTGTTGTAGGTTGTGCGCAGAGGATACCGCCGCCGAATAGGCAAAGGAGAGGGGAAAGCAGGAGCGTATGACGTTTCATCAGGAAATCAATGTAGTCGTTTTCTGTGAATGAGTAATCGAATGAGTTGTTGTTGCAAAGATAGTGCAAACG
>CAZXFS010000051.1:0-5680 GCA_964640535.1 uncultured Prevotellamassilia sp.
AATGTCGGGATGGAAGCGTTGCGGCGAGAGGAGCTCCTCCCGCTCGCAGAGGGAGAGCCACTCCTCGATAAATGCTACAGAGAAGGCGTCCTTGCGCAGCAGGATATACCCCGCCATGCGCTGGTGCGTCGCGGTGTCCGTCATCCCCATGGCCAGGAAGGTCTCCCGCTTCGTAAACTGACGCGTCAGGCAGGGCAGGCCGAAGGTCATGACAGAGAGGCCCCGCGCCTCCATGGCCGGTATCAGGAGGCGGATGTCGTCGACAAAGAAGGCGCCGGCGTCACAGTAGAACAGATAGTCGCCCGCGGCGAGGCGACGAAGGGCCTCCCGTATGACATACGGTTTCCACAGCCACAGGCCGGCGCCACGGCGGTGACGGAACACGTCGCGATGCGCCTCGCGGTAGCTCGCCGGGATGTCCTGCGGCCCGAAGGAGAACACCGCGTCGCAGTGCCCCGCCTTCAGCGCCGTCATACTGTTGTATCTCTGCTGAGCGGCAAAGTGTTCATCGGCATAGTTGGCAACGTATAGCATCGTTCTATTCTTGAGGATGAGACAAGGCGTCGCCGCCGCAGACGGCGCGCCACATGTCGCGCGGGAGCTGCTTGAGGACGTTGCGCAGTATTTTCAAATCGCGCTGCAAGGCGTTTTCCTTGGCCAGGGCGCGGCGCACACGGCGGTCGAAGGCATCATAGCCCCGCAGCTCCGCCGCCACGGCCCGTGGCAGCAGTTCGCGCAGCGTCTGTTGGCGCGAGGCCTCCATCTGTTGTGCCGAGGCGGGGTTGTGGCTCACCCCCGTCACTTCGAAGTCGGCCACCACGAGGTCCAGATGTTCGTAGCCGGCATCGTGCAGCACCATCTCTTCAAACATCTGGCGCCAGTCGGCCACCAGTCCGCACGTCACGCAATACGGCCGCGCCTTCAGCAGCGCCGTGCGGATGAAGGCCGACTGATGGGGCAGGTACTTATAGGCCAGCATCCCGGCGGTGACATACTCCGGAGCACGCCGCCGGCGGCCGCCCTTCTCCTGCTGGTCGCCGATGTAGAAGTCGCCGCCCCGAAGGCGCGGCAGCACCTGCTGCAGGACGTCGGGCGCGTGGAAGGTATCGCCGGAGTTCATGAAGAGGCAGTACTCGCCGCGCGCCACCGCGATGCCCTTGTTCATCGCCGGGTAGATGCCGCCGTCGGGCTCACTGACAGCGTAGGCCAAGCGGTCGGCATGGGCCGCCACCGCCTCGGCACTGCCATCGGTGCTACCGCCGTCGATGACGATATACTCATAGTCTGTCGCCGTCTGCGCAAATACCGACGCCATGGTGCGTTGCAACCCGGCAAGGTGGTTGTAGTTGATTGTGATGATACTGACTTTCATCGGGAAGGGAGAGGGTTCGTAGGGGATATTGCCCGGAAATCGCGAGGGGCGGCATCCGGCAAAACAACCTTTAACAAGGTCTAAGAAGATACAAAGTTATCGAAACGGGAGCACCCCGCCGCATTTTCTCGAAAAAACTTTTTCGAACGGTGCCTTTTTACGAAAAATATTGACACGGAAGGAGAACCCGTTATCGCGAAAAAAGAGAGCGAGAGACCGTTCTTCGTTTACATTCATAAATTATCGTAAGCGGTTGTTTGCTTAAAATTTAAAAAGAGATACAGTTCACGCCTCCTATTTCACATTCTCTCACATCTGCATCACCGTTTCCTCTTTGTTTTTTCGGGAAAAATCCACCGCCGGAGCACCAAGGGAACGCCCTACATTGTTAAAAACGTAAAATGCCCGGACAGGAAACGACGCGACGGCGCCGCGGCGCAACAAGTCCCGGACTCGTTGGAACAAGTCCGGGACTTGTTCTGATTTCTCCCGTACTTTTTTCGCCGCGCGGCGGGCCGTCGACACCGCTTTTTTGACACTATATGTCACAAACGGCGATTTTTTAACACGCCGGAAGGCCTCGTGGCGGCGTTTTTCGCGGGCGGAGGCAGGAGCGGTGGATTTTTTGCGATTCTCGCGGCCTTCGAACACATTTTGACACCCCCTCTCGCTTCACGATAAGGACGGTTGACAAGGGGGCCGTCGGTGGGAGGGCGCGGAGGCAGCGGCGGCAACGGACGAGGGGAACGGGGCGGACGGGCCGCGCCGCTCACAGAAAGGGGACAGAGAGGCGTGGCTCGTCGATGACGCCCGCCATCGCTCCTGCAACGGCCACAGGAGGGTATGGCGCCACCGGAGGGTGGCCGTCGACCCACCGGCCCGCTTCCGCGCGCGGCGACGAATCCCCGCGCGGCATTGACTCCTATATTATATAAGGAGGGCTCCCGCCGCGCGACGCCCGATACGTCCGGAGCCCAAAAAGCGCAGCCCACACCGGTGGACTGCGCTCGCACTAAAATCACACGTTTATGTACGCTATGTACGCTGTTTAAGCTTTGCCTTCGGGGATACCGAAGGGCGTTGCCGTGCGGCCTTCGCCCTGGGGCTCTGCGCCGGGCACGTTGATGGTGCCATAGGCTTTCTCATATTTGACGATGTTGTCCTGGAGGGCAAAGAGCAGACGCTTGGCGTGCTCGGGGGCCAGGATGATGCGGCTCTTCACATTGGCCTTGGGGACACCCGGCAATACGCGGATGAAGTCCATCACTACCTCGGCGCTGGAGTGAGTGATGATGGCCAGATTAGCATACGTGCCCTCGGCAACCTCCGGGGAGAGTTCGATTTTCAGCTGATTGTCAGTGTTCTGATTTTCCATTTTGGTGTCTGTAGTTGGAAGGTAGGTGAATATTCTGTGACTATGACTCTCCGTCCCGGCAAGGCAGGACGGCAAAAGACGATTACAAAAATAGGACTTTACGCCGAAGCGCCCAAATTTTTGTCCGATTTTTTAAGAAGCCGTTCCCCCGCCGACCGCCGCGGCGTCGCAGGCACCGCCCCACCGCAACCCGCGGCCTTCAGGGCGGCGGAAATCGGTATTTTTGCCACCCGTAACGCTCAAAAAGAGTCCTTTTTCAAAAAAAATATCAAATAACGGACATTTTGTCGCTTTATTTTGAAATATATACATACCTTTGCCACGTTTCTTAAAAAGCAGGAGACTTCAAACCCTACCCTAGGCTGATTGTATCCCGCACCAATCAAAAAACTTTTTACAATACATTTTTATGAAACATCTTGTTACTTTGCTGCTCGCCGGCGCTACCGCGCTGACGACTGCCAACGCCCAAGCCTTTGTAGGCAACAAGTTCCTCGACAACTGGTCGATTGGTATCAACGGCGGTGCTGTCACCCCCTCTACCCGCGACTACTGGAAACACGTACGTGCCGTGAGCGGTCTGGAACTGACGAAGGGCTTGACCCCCTACGTTTCTCTGGGCATCTCCTCCACCGTTGGATGGAACACCACCGGCCAGTACACCGCCGTTGACAACGTCAACACCTTGTTGCTCGGTAAGTTCAACCTCTCCAACATCTTCTGCGGCTGGCCCGGCAACTCCACCCACGAAGGTGGCCGTCCCCGCGTATTCGAAGTAGAAGCCGTAGCCGGCATCGGTCTCAACCACTACTTCGGCAAGTACGACAAGGACAACGTTGTTAGCTCCAAGTTCGGTCTCGACTTCGACTTCAACCTGGGCAAGGAACGTGCCTGGACGGTAAGCATCAGCCCCGCTATCGCTTACGACCTCGAAACTCCCACGGAAACGCAGTATGATCTCCGTTCCTCCGTTCTCGAGCTCACCGCCGGTGTAACCTATCACTTCAAGTCCAGCAACGGTCACCACCACTTCACCACCGTGAAGCCCTACGACCAGGCTGAAGTTGACGGTCTGAACGCTAAGATCAACGACCTGCGCGGCCAGCTCGACAACAAGAACAACGAGCTCAGCAAGACCGCTGACGCCCTGCGCAGAACGCAGCAGGAACTCAACGACTGCCGCAACAAGAAGCCCGCTGTAGAGCAGGTGGTAAACACCAACCAGACCATGGAGTCCGTAGTGACCTTCCGTCAGGGCAAGTCCACCGTTGACGCCGCTCAGCTCCCCAACGTAGAGCGCATCGCTACCTACATGAAGAATCACTCCGACGCTAAGGTGTCCATCAAGGGTTATGCTTCTCCCGAAGGCAGCGCCGACCTCAACGCCAAGCTCGCCACCAAGCGCGCCGAAGCCGTGAAGAGCATCCTTGTCAACAAGTACAAGATCGCTTCCAGCCGCATCTCCGCTGAAGGTCAGGGCGTCGGCAACATGTTCTCCGAGCCCGACTGGAACCGCGTCAGCATCTGCACGCTCGAAGAAAGCAAGTAAGCATCCCATTACTTACACGCATATCGCCCGCAAGCAACACCTCTGTTGCCTGCGGGCTTTTCTTTTTCAAGAGAAACACACTCACATTCCGCGCTTTTCCACTAATTTTGCAGAAAAGACACACAAAACCTCAGACATATGGGAAAAGTACTGATTATCGGCGCCGGAGGCGTAGCCACCGTAGCAGCCCACAAAGTCGCCAAAAACACGGACGTCTTTGACGAAATCATGATCGCCAGTCGCACACAGTCCAAATGCGACGCCATCGTCAAGGCCATCGGACGCAACGACATCCGCACGGCACAGGTCGACGCCGACAACGTGGAGGAACTCGTCAAACTATTCAACGACTTCCACCCCGACCTCGTCATGAACCTCGCCCTGCCCTATCAGGACCTCACCATCATGGAGGCCTGCCTGCAATGCGGATGCTCCTACCTCGACACCGCCAACTATGAGCCCAAAGACGAAGCCCACTTCGAATACTCCTGGCAGTGGGCCTACAAACAGCGCTTCGAAGAGGCAGGACTCACCGCCATCCTCGGATGCGGCTTCGACCCCGGCGTGACAAGCATCTATACCGCCTATGCCGCCAAGCACCACTTCGACGAAATACAGTATCTCGACATCGTCGACTGCAACGCCGGAGACCACCACAAGGCCTTCGCCACCAACTTCAACCCCGAAATCAACATCCGGGAAATCACACAGAAAGGACTCTACTGGGAAAACGGGAAATGGGTAGAGACGGAGCCCCTGGAGATTCACCAGCCGCTGACATACCCCGAAGTGGGGCCCCGCGAGAGCTACCTCCTCCACCACGAAGAGATAGAAAGCCTCGTCAAGAACTACCCCACCATCCGACGCGCCCGCTTCTGGATGACCTTCGGACAGGAATACCTCACCCACCTGCGCGTCATCCAAAACATCGGCATGGCCTCCATACAGCCCATCAACTACGAAGGACACGAAATAGTACCCCTGCAATTCCTCAAAGCCGTCCTCCCCAACCCGCAAGACCTCGGAGAGAACTATGAGGGGCAGACCAGCATAGGCTGCCGCATCCGCGGACTGAAAGACGGCAAGGAGCACACCTACTACGTCTACAACAACTGCTCACACCGCGCCGCCTACGAAGAGACCGGCATGCAGGGCGTCAGCTACACCACCGGCGTGCCCGCCTGCATAGGCGCCCGCATGTTTATGCTCGGACTGTGGAAACGACCCGGCGTATGGAACGTCGAGGAGTTCGACCCCGACCCCTTCATGGAAGAACTCAACAAACAGGGACTCCCCTGGCACGAAATCCACGACGGCGACCTCGAACTCTAACAGCCGCACACCCGACGGCAGGGGGGATCGCGCCAACGACAACGGTTTCCGC
>CAZXFS010000052.1:0-4584 GCA_964640535.1 uncultured Prevotellamassilia sp.
CAATACCGGCATATTTGAAGGCAAGCGTAGCGAACTCGCGAACGGTATGCTGAACGCCTGTAGCAATCACAAAGTCCTCCGGCTTGTCATTCTGAAGGATAAGCCACATACATTCAACGTAGTCCTTCGCATAGCCCCAATCTCGGAGTGAGTCCAAGTTGCCAAGATAGAGGCAGTCTTGTTTGCCTTGCGCGATGCGAGCTGCGGCCAGGGTAATCTTACGAGTGACAAAAGTCTCACCGCGTCGTTCCGATTCATGGTTGAAGAGAATACCTGAGCAGCAGAACATATTGTAGGCTTCGCGATACTCCTTCACAATCCAGAAGCCATAGAGCTTTGCTACGGCGTAAGGAGAATATGGGTGGAACGGCGTCTTTTCGTTTTGAGGAACTTCCTCTACCTTGCCATATAGTTCGGACGTTGATGCTTGATAAATGCGGCAGGTCTTCTCCAAACCATTGGCACGAACGGCTTCCAACACACGGAGCACACCTGTTGCATCCACATCAGCGGTAAATTCAGGCGAGTCGAACGACACTTGCACGTGACTCTGTGCCGCCAAGTTGTAAAGTTCGTTCGGTTTTACAAGGCCTACCACCTTAACGAGCGACATAGAGTCGCCCATATCGGCATAGTGAAGGTGGAAGTTCTTGTGGCCTTCAAGGTGAGCAATACGTTCACGGTAATCCACTGATGAACGACGGATAATGCCGTGTACGTCATAACCTTTGCCCAATAGCAGCTCTGCCAAATAAGAGCCATCTTGTCCGGTAACACCGGTAATTAATGCGGTTTTCATTTTGAGATAGGTATGTATGAGATAGGTATGTAACTGTGTTTATATGTTATTCCAATCCGCAGCGGCGGAGAATGAAGGGAATGCGGCTTCGGGCTTTTCGTCGGCGTAGACTACGGCGAGGTGACTACCTCCGCAGGCTCCGGCCATTTTTCATGCAAGGGCCCAAGGAATCTCCTGACAGAAGAGATTTCTTGGGCCTCCTTTATTATATTACTACGGATGAACCGTATCCTGTCAGATTATTGGGTCACCCACACTTTCTGCCCATTGATAATATATACGCCTCTGTCAGCCGCTTTTACGCGTTTTCCGTGAAGGTTGTAGATATCGGCATTCTGATTCTCATTGGAAGTAAGAGGGTGAATGCCCACGCTGGTTTCATCGTTGGGGTCACATTTTTCAAAAGCGAAGTCACTGGAGTAGGTCGCGTTGTAGTATCCGGCGCGAGAAGCCTGGTCAAAGCTGGACGCATTTTTAATTACCAGGTAGCTGGCCCCATAGAGAGTCACACAACCTTCATTGACAACGCCGTTAACGCCCACGGTGCCCACGGTGGCATCAATGGTCCAGGCATAGGCAGAAGTCGACAATGCTTTCCAGGCAAAATATCGTCCTGTCGATAGGTTGACCAACGACAGTTGGTTCCCATTCGCTTCACACTTCCAGATATAGGCCTTATTCCCTTCTTCCTTTGTTGTGCTGAAGCCTACGCTGCCGTCGTTGTCGTAGAAATAACAATCGCCGGCCATATGCTTATTATAAAAATAGTAGTAGTTTCCGGCTGTCGGTACGCCGTTCTCCTTGACGGTCAGCGTGTATGTGTTTCCTTCCTGAGAGAAGGAGACCAATGAATACCCTGCCGGGATGACGGTAGAGAACGAGGTGGCGGAGATCTCTTCATCCGTGGGAAGAAGGAGATGCTGTCGGTCGATGAGTATCGTCCCTTCTCCATCCATAACCGTCACATAGACCTCGGCAATGTCCACTGAATGGATGCGATATTTACACCCGGCGTCGCTGGTATTGGCACCGCCACCCCAGTTGTAGATGGTGTAGTTGGATCCGGAAGTGAAATTTGTCTGGTTCAATTGGACATTCTGACTATCGGAAACATAGTCGGAGGTGATAATCATATATCCCACCTCATTGGCGGCCTTTATGTTCCAGCCCTTTTCCGGCGAAGTGGTCGTGGTTGAGATAGCGGAGTTATAGGAGCTCACCGGCGAGATGTAAGAGCCGTCTACACAGTTAACAATATCGTAGGCGCCATCCGTACGGCTGACAAATTTCCAATAAGCGTTCTCCGTAACGGTAGTACTCCCCGTCAGCACCGTTCCCGCGCCGCTCGAAGTGGCATAACGAGTGCCGCGAAGCGGTGTCGAAAGGGTATAGGCGTACAGCTTTTCATCGGTGCTCGTCTGCGGTTGGTTCATTGCGGCATCGGCCAGTTTCGTTTTGAACGCTTCGAGAGCATTCTCTAAGGTCGTTGCTTGTTGGCTGCGCTCCTCTTCCGTCTTCGACTCGGAGAGGGTGGCCTCCACCTCTGCTACCACTTGGTCCAGTTCTTCCGCCGTACTCTCCGGATAATATCCCGGTTCATCGCTCACCATACTGCGACGATAGCTCTTGATGTCCGAAATCTGTGCCGCAATCGTCTCCGCGGCCTCATCAATGCACTGACCGGGCGAATAGACCAGACCATCCACGGCGGCCTTCCCCTCGGCGTCTGTAAACACACAGGTGAACATCCACTTGTCCAGACGATAGGCGGCATTGATATACGGCAGTTTGAGGAACACCTTGTTCCATCCCTCCTTCAGCGTTACGCTGATGGGGGAGCGCCCGGTGAAGTTCTCGTTTTTCTGAAGGACTTCCTTACTACTGATAGAGACGCCGGTATTGTCGTAGGTCGGTGCGGCCACCTCTTCACCATTGATCCAAATCTTGGAACCCATCAAGTCCCAGTTTCCTGCCGCCGGTGCGGGGTCTGACTCCGAGCGACTATAGTTTTGGAATTCGATCTGAGCCCCTACAGTCTGTTCTTTAGGGGAATAGACATACGTCCACGCATAAGCCGTCGTGTTATAGGCGGGCGAGGTGTAGAATGCATTAATGATGCTCTGTCCCCACGTATGACGCAGATAGATACCGGCGCCGGTAGCGATGCCGGAACCATAGGTTGTTCCCTTATAAGTATAGGTCTCCGGCTGAAGGCTCTCCTCTTTCATCTGTTCCTCCGGGGGGAACACCGTCGTCACATCGCCATCATTGGGAAACGCATCACTGATACGCCAACGCACATTCGTCTGCTTTACATAAGGGATGGGCTCGTCCTTCAACAAGTTGGCCTTGTGATAGAGGAAACGCGTCTCCCAATCTTTGAAGTCGTCATAGACGCTCCCACTGTTGGGAAGCATCACGCCGCCCCCTCCGTTTGTACCGCCGTTGGTACAGTTGTCGATATATTTCTCGCCGCCGCCTATCCAGGCACGTGTAGAAGAGGCGATGACATTGGCATAGAAGTTGTTCTGCTGAATGATATCGTCCTCCGTTTCCAGTTTTCGGTCGTTCCAACATGCCGAGATTGTACCCGCCACCGTAGCGTCCCCCTGTGTCTTATAATAGATGGTGCTCTTGTAGATGCCCACCAGGTCGGCGAATACATCAAAGTGGTTGGTGTAATTGTAGCGGCAGTCGATATTGGCTTTCCCGGACACGGCACTGCCGGAGGTTCCCCACAGTTGCGCCATATCGGCATTAACATCGCTGACAGAGACCCCTTTTATGGGGTTCCATACGGCACACCGAAGGTGGAGCGAGTCGCGCACATAGCCCACCATCTCGTTGACATAGTCGGCTGTCGTTGTTTCTTCGTCTGCCCCGATATGGATATAGGGAGCGCGGGTAAATACGGTGGCCACCTCGTCCAATATTTTCTTCAGGGCCACCTTGCCTTCATCACTCTGCATGGTGAATCCCAGTGCACGTTGGAAGGCGCCGCTATGCCCCGGCATATCGATTTCCGGGATGACGATGACGCCGCGTTCCCACGCATACTCTTCAATCTCCCGACACTGCTCCTGCGTATAGTAGCTACCGGGGAAACGGGTCGTGATACTGCTGTCCGTCAGTTTGGGGTAGGCCTTCACTTCAAAGCGCCACGCCTGATTTTCCGTCAGGTGCCAGTGGAAAGTGTTGACTTTGAAATGCGACAGCAAGTCGATGTGCTTCTTGATCGTCTCGGCCGAGATGAAGCTGCGCCCAACGTCGTGCATATATCCGCGCAACTTAAAGGAAGGCCAGTCTGTCATTGTCAGTGCCTCCACCTGCGCTGTCCCGTCATATCCTTCCGCCAATTGCGAAAGGCTCTGCGCGGCACGCGTCACGCCGATGCTGTCAATATAGTGAATGGTGATTTCCTTATCTGTCACCGTCAGTTGATAGGCCTCATTGCCATAGCCCGCGAGCGTATAGTCGTAAGCGTCGTCGATGCTTTCCACTTTCTCCGTCTTCACCGTGAGAGAGGCCCCCTCTTCGATAGTCATGCCATGGTCTGTGAAGAACTTCTGTAGGAGTGTATTCCCTGTGGCATCGGAGATACTGACAGCTCCGGAGAGCGTAAAAGGAGTTCCCCCGTTCGTCAGGGTAACACTTTTGGGCTGTGGCAGCAAGTGTTCCACCTTGGCAAAACCGATGGAGGAGCCTCCTAACCACAGCGCCAAGAGGGCTGGAATGAAAAATTGCTTCATAAAATAGAGGTTAGATGAAAAAGGTAGGGGAGGATT
>CAZXFS010000053.1:0-4103 GCA_964640535.1 uncultured Prevotellamassilia sp.
GTTATGGTCATCTTGAAACACAAACACGGAATATGGAGCAAGTAACGATACAAGATAAAACCAGTCGCCTCCTGCCGGGCCTTTGGATCGGCTTGATGATTTTCACCTTGGGCGAATGTTGCACGGAGATGGAGATTCCGTTCGGCAACAAAGTAGGTATCCTGGTCGGACTTCCCTTGGCCTACATCGCCCTCTGGCGCAGCATGACGTGGAAGCTCCGGGAGCCTGTCTCCAAGGCCTTCTTTGTCCTATTGGCGGTATGGACGCTGTTCATGGTGGTCTATTGCAAATCGGAGGCCAAGATGACGATTTTCGACGCCATCTACACCTACGGTTGGTTGCCTTATTCGGCCATCGCCCTGCTCCTGATACCGGTCACGTCGTTGGTACGCAGTTTCTACACCTATGCCTACCACACCTACCTCTGGTATTTGGCCGTATTTTTCATTCCGCTATTAGTGCCGTGGGATTTCGGCGTGGCACAGATGTTCTTCGAGACCTTTGTCGTGGCCTCCATCTTCATCTTTTTGACCAATAAATACCACAGCCCGCGCACGCTGCTCTTCGCCGTCATCTGCATCCTCGTCAGCTTCTTAGTGGCTACGCTCAATGCACGCCGCAACTTGATGCTTTCTATGGGACTCTACCTGATGGTGGGCAGTTGCACGTATGTCTTTGGCTCTAAAATCAAGTCGCTCGAGAATAAGATTGTCATCATAGCCGGGGCCGCACTCTTCCTCTTGGCTGCCATATACGCCTTCTTGGCAGACACCACCGGGGCCTTCTCCTTGATTGTACAACGTGCCGGCGACAATACGCGCGAAGGCGTCTTTCTCTACTTCTTTATTGATATGGACAGTGTGCAAGACTGGCTCATCGGCCGCGGCATCTTGGGCACCTACTACTGCCCGGGCGTTGATGCGGACGACGTAGACTACCGCACCGCCCTGGAGTGTGGCTACCTGCACTATATCCTCAAAGGTGGCTGTATCTACCTATTGTTCTACCTCGTGACATTCATTACGGCCATCGTTCGCGGCTTCCGCTCCAAGAACCAACTCTGTAAGGCCGCTGCTTGGATTTTGATCATACAGCTGATTGACTTAGCCCCCTTCGGCCTGCACGCCTTCAACGCGAAGACCTTCATGATTTGGATGGCTGTGGCCATCTGTCTCAGCAACGAGCTGCGCCAAAAGTCCGACGACGACATCTACCATCTCTTCTTCACCCCGCGACACACTCCCCTGCCATGGCAAAAGAATTAAACATCATCTGGGTCATCAACATCGTCCTCCCCGAGGCCGCTCGGCAGTTAGGGTTGCCCGTGCCCGTAATTGGAGGTTGGCTCAGCGCCTATCGCGAGAGCCTGCGCGCCCTTGCCCCCTTACAGAGGCTGACGATTGTCTCGCCCTACGCCGGCGACCGCCCCTTGGAGGCAACCGTCGGGGGCGACCTTCACTACCTTTTTCCCGAGCAGTCGAAGGCCCAACAGCGTCGACAGTGGTTTCATGACCTCGTGGTGCGCCGACAGCCCGACGTTGTCCACCTCCACGGCTCGGAGTACCCCCACGCGTTCGACTTCCTGAGCGTCTGCGACCCGGCGCACGTCGTCCTCTCCATTCAAGGCCTCGTCTCCGTCTATGCCAACTATTATTATGGGGGTATGACCCCTTGGGAACGCCTGCGCCACACGACGCTACGCGACCTCCTGCGCCGAGACATCCTCCCCCTGCAGCGGCTCCGCTTTGTCCATAACGGTGTGCTGGAGCGCCGTATGATCGCCCAAGTGGGAAGCGTCATCGGCCGCACCGACTGGGACCACGCCCATTGCTGCGCCATCCATCCCGAGGTGCGCTACTTCGCTTGCAACGAACCGCTACGCACGGAGTTCTACACCGCGCAGTGGGAGCGCACACAATGTTTCGCTACCCCCACGATTTTTGTTAGTCAGGCCCACTATCCGCTCAAGGCGCTCCATCAAGTCTTGAAAGCCCTGCCCCCGGTCATAGCCCGATATCCGGACCTCCAAGTCCACATCGCGGGCAACAACCTCATGGACAAGCCCGCCGTCAAGCGCTCCACCTATGGCTACTACCTCAAACGCTTAGCCGAGCAACTGCACCTGACGCCCCATCTCCACTACCTGGGGCCGCTCACCGCCCCTCAGATGGTCGAGCAATATCTGGGTGCACGCCTCTTCATCAGCCCCTCCTGCATCGAAAACAGTTCGAACTCCATCTGTGAGGCGCAGCTCGTAGGCACTCCCGTCATCGCCTCCTACGTCGGTGGAACAGCCGACCTGATAGACCATCGCCGCACGGGGCTGCTCTACCGCTTTGAAGAGACCGCCATGCTGACGGACTACATCTTAGAACTATTAGGCCATGACGACCTCTGCCGCACGTTGTCGGCTGAAGAGCGCGCCGCAGCCCTCGTCCGGCACGACCATCCCCACATCGCCTGCCGCCTCATGGAAATCTACCAAACCGTGGCCGACCACCCCATCAACCCTTGCGCTTTATGACCTCCAAACTACAGAAATTCACCGCCGACCCCGTGGCCATGATGCTCGTCAAAGGGCATGAAGCCCTCGACCGATGCAACCGCTTTGGCAGCAGTCTCTTTACGCGCCTCATGGCCCACGTCAAGGGCGTCGCCATCGGCGGAGGCCTCACCTGCTGGGGGATTCCCTACCTGCAACGCGTCCCCAACTCCACGATACGCCTCGGGCGCGACTGCTCCATCCGGTCGTCCTACAAATCGAACAACATCGGCTGCGGCGTGCGCTCGCGCCTCACGACCAATGCCCCCGGCGCCCGCCTGGAGATTGGCGACCACGTCGGTATGTCGTCCGTCACCATCTCCGCCTTCCAAGAAATCACCATCGGCAGCCACACACTCCTCGGCGGCAACGTACTCATTACCGACTCCGACTGGCACCCCCTCGCGCCTCAGTTGCGCCACGACGCCCGACAGGCCAGAACCGCCCCCGTCCACATCGGCGACAACGTCTTTATCGGCACGCGCGCCATCATCCTCAAGGGCACCACCATCGGCGACGGCTCCGTCATCGGAGCCGGTAGCGTCGTCTGCGGCACGATACCGCCCGGCGTCATCGCCGCAGGCAACCCCTGTCGCGTCATCCGCCCCCTATAAATACATACTTTCCCATCATGAAACTTTCCATCGTCACCATCAATCGCAATAACGCCGACGGACTGGAGCGCACCATCTTGAGCGTCCTCCGACAAGACGACCGTAGCTCTTTGGAATACATCGTCATTGACGGCGCCTCGACCGACGGCAGCGTCGACGTGCTGCACCGTTATGCCGACCGTCTGGACTACTCCCTCTCCGAACCGGACCGGGGCATCTACAACGCCATGAACAAAGCCCTGCCTCATGTTCACGGCGACTACGTCCTCTTCCTCAATTCGGGCGACACGCTGGCCTCCCCCACCGTGGTACGCGAAGTCTGCGCCCGGGCATTCACCACCGACTTCGTCTTCGGCTGCTGGAATCGCGTCCAAGGCGACAAGGTGATGTCTCATCAAGAACCTCCCCGGTGGGTGACGCTCTACGAGATGCAATATCGCAGCGAATGCGTCTGCCATCAAGCCACGTTCACGCGCACGCAGGTCTTGCGCGACTTGGGCGGCTACGACGAACGCCTGCGTCTGGCCGGCGACATCTGCTTCCTCATGCGCGCGCTGGTCTTGGAGCGTAAGACGCAAAGCACCATCCCCACCACCGTCTGCCACTTCGACACCTCCGGCGCCAGTCGAACCGGTACAGCCATCCTCATGGCCGAACAGCCGGCCTACTTCCGCGAGCTATTCCCCGCCTTGGCCGACGACTACGCGTGGATGTACCGCGTGCGCCGATTTACTCCCAAACGCATCTGGCGCCATATCCTCTGGCTCATCCGTGGCAATAATTACTAAAATATCCTTGGGTTCATCCGCAGCCTAATGACTCTGACAACGCTATGATTCACCATTTCCATACCCCCCGTCCGCTCCTCGCCATAGCGGCCACCGTGGGCGCCATCACGCCCCTCGCCGCCACGGCCCAGACGACCCTCGACTACACCGCCACGGCCG
>CAZXFS010000054.1:0-3518 GCA_964640535.1 uncultured Prevotellamassilia sp.
TGCCTGCGGCGGAGCGGGGGCGGCGCGGAGAGGAGCGGGGGCAGGGAGAATGTATCCGTCCGAAAATTGCCGACTTTTCTGTGACTTTTTTGTTAGTGCCTATCAGTCTTTCTCGACGACGAAGGCTGTCTACGGCTCCGGCGGCTCTCCGCAAGGTATTTCTCCTTCCTGTTGAAAAAAGTTTTGGCTTTGTCCCCTACTTTAAGGCGGTGGGTGGAGTAGGTTGAAACTGCGGGATTTAGGAGGAAGAGAAAGACGGGGATGGGAGGTCTCGGCAGGCGCGCGGCTGAAAGTTTTGTGGCTGAATCTTTGGTGGTTAGCGCGTCTTTTTGTATATTTGCAAAGAATGCTCCGCCGAAGCCTATCGGCGGTGCGCCTTTTCCACAACCCCCATATACCAAGCCCACTTATATTGTGTTATTCGTTAAGACTTTTCTCTTCATCACCCTCAGCGCTGCTTGTGTGCACTCCGCGGCCGCACAGGAAAGCGTAGACCGTTTGCCGTCACAGCCTGCCGCGGAACGTACCGTCGCTAAGCCCGCGGGGGCTACGGAAGCGGCATTGATGGTTGCTCCCCCTGCGCCGAAGAAGGCCGCCAAGGCTGCCGATGCCGGCGGCGAGGCCATCGTCAAGACGGCGTTGCAGTATCTCGGCGCCCGCTATCGCAGCGGGCAGAGCGGGCCCTCCGCCTTCGACTGCTCCGGTTTTACGAGTTATGTTTATGGTAAGAAGAGTATCTCCCTGACGCGCTCCTCGCGCACACAGTATAACGAAGGCACCCCCGTGGCGCGTATCGGCGACCTGCAGAAGGGCGACCTCGTGTTCTTCGGTGGCAGCGGCGCTTCGCGCACGGTAGGACATGTAGGTATCGTCACGGAGGTAGACCCCTCCGGCACCAAGTTTAAGTTTGTCCATGCCGCCCGTACCGGCGTGCAGGTCGACGACTCCAGTTCCGCCTATTACTCCCGCCGCTATATCGGCGCGCGGCGCATCCTTCAAGAGTAAGGGGATTTTGTGGAAAAAGGGGGATAATTCTCAAGGATAAAGGGGAATGTTCCTCCAAGAATAAGGGGGTATCTCCAAGGAAAAGGAAACGGAGAATATCTCCAAGAATAACAGGAGAACATTTCTCAAAGAGTAAAGAGAGCCCTCCTTTGGAAAAGCCCCGTTGTCACCTTGGGCGCGTAACGGGTCGAAGTAAGGAGTAAGAAGTAAGGAGTAAGGAGTAAGGAAACAAAGTAATAATACACCATATTGCGGGAGAACCACTCTCGCAATTTTTTTATGAAAGAAACATGTTGAGACTGTTAGAGGCTGCAGAAGCCGCCGTCCCCGCGTTGACGGCAGAGAGCGTTGATGCGCTGTTGCGCAAACTGATAGATTTCGGAATCACGGCAGGTCACCACATTCTGGTTGCCGCCATCATCCTG
This sequence comes from uncultured Prevotellamassilia sp., assembly GCA_964640535.1. Lineage (GTDB taxonomy): Bacteria > Bacteroidota > Bacteroidia > Bacteroidales > Bacteroidaceae > Alloprevotella. The sequence goes on from CAZXFS010000054.1 coordinate 1,431, forward strand.
GTGGTGGGGCGCCTGCTGATAGGCCTCATCAACCGTCTGGTGAACCGCCTGCTGACGCGTCGGCACATCGACCCCAGTGTGCAGAGTTTCCTGCGCAGTCTGGTAAAGATCCTCCTCACCGTCCTCCTCATCGTCTCCGTCATCGGTGCGTTGGGCATCAACACCACGTCGTTTGCCGCTCTGCTGGCCTCTGCCGGTGTTGCCATCGGTATGGCCCTCTCCGGCAACTTCCAGAACTTCGCCGGCGGCCTCATCATCCTCCTCTTCAAGCCCTACCGCGTGGGCGACTGGATAGAGGCCCAGGGCGTACAGGGCAAGGTGAAGGAGATACAGATCTTCCACACCGTCGTCGTGATGGCCGACAACAAGGTGGTCTACCTTCCCAACGGCAGTATGAGCAACGCCGTCGTCATCAACTATAGCGCCGTTGGTACGCGCCGCGTAGAGTGGACCATCGGCATCGACTACGGCGAGAGCATCGACAAGGCGCAGCAGACCATCCAAGGCCTCTTTGTCGGTGACAGCCGCATCCTCACCGACCCCGCCCCCTTCGTCGCCGTGGGCGCCCTCGCCGACAGCTGCGTGAGTCTCACCGTGCGTGTCTGGGTGCGCGAGGACGACTATTGGGCCGTCTTCCACGACGTATATGCCAAGATATACAACGCCTTCAATGCCGCCGGCATCAACTTCCCCTATCCCCAGCAGACCGTCCATATCGCCAAAGACTGACGCCGGCGCCGCGCCCGACGAGGGGAGGAAGCAGGGGGTAAAAAAAACGTACAAAATTTGCGGAATATCAAAATATTGCGTAATTTTGCACCCTGCTAAGCGTATGCAAAATAAGTAACAAACAAAATAAAACAAGACAACAATGATTGTAGTACCTGTCAAAGAGGGTGAGAACATCGAGCGCGCCCTCAAGAAGTTCAAGAGAAAATTCGAGAAGACCGGCGTGATGCGCGAGCTCCGCTCCCGTCAGCAGTTTGACAAGCCCTCCGTACTGAAGCGCTTGGCCAAGGAGCACGCTGTCTACGTGCAGCAGCTGCGCCGCGAAGAAGCATAATCGCCACGCGTCGATACGACGACACACACAAGCAGGGGTGTATCCTTTTCGAAGGGTAGCCCCTGTTTTGCTATCTCCCCTTTTCCTCCCCCTCCGCCCATGGACCCCCACATCGTCTCCTTCCTCGACTATCTCACCGCCGTCCGCGGCTGCTCGCCGCTGACGGTGCGCACCTATGCCGGCGACCTGAAACACCTCGAGGCCTTCCTCCACCGTCAGGAGGAGACCATCGACTGGAGGCTCGTCGACAAAGACCGCATCCGCCTGTGGGTCGCCGCGGCGATGGAGGGCGGTTGTCAGCCGCAGACCATCAAGCGCTCGCTGAGCAGTCTGCGCACCTTCTTCCGCTACCTGCTGATGGAGGGACACATCACCGTCGACCCCATGCAACGCGTGGTGAACCCCAAGGTGGGGCACCCCCTCCCCGCCTATGTGCGCGCCGACGACATGAACCGTCTCCTCGACGACATCCCCTTCCCCGACACCTTCGAGGGGCGTCGCGACCACCTCCTCCTCCTCACCTTCTACACCACCGGTATGCGTGTCTCCGAGCTCTGCGGCCTCGACGTCGAGGCCATCAGCCGTGAGCGCCGCGAGCTCCGTGTCCTCGGCAAGCGCAACAAGCAACGCGTCATCCCCTTTGGTGAGGAGCTCGCCGCCGCTCTCGCCGCCTATGCCGCCGAGCGCCACCGCCTCTGCGGCCGTGCCACGGGCCCCTTCTTCATCACCCCCGACGGGCGGCGCATGAGCGATGCCCGTGTGCGCCGCGTGGTGAAGACCTACCTCTCCCTCGTCACCACGCAGCGCAAGCGGACGCCCCACGTGCTGCGCCATACCTTTGCCACCGTGATGCTCAACAACGGCGCCGACCTCGAGGCCGTCAAGGAACTGCTCGGGCACGACAGCGTCGCCACCACGCAGATATACACCCACACACAGTTTGAGGAACTCAAGAAAGCCTACGCTCATGCACATCCGCATAGTCGGGAAGAGGAAAAGAAGTAAAAAGCGTGGAACTGTATAGG
>CAZXFS010000055.1:0-2654 GCA_964640535.1 uncultured Prevotellamassilia sp.
AAAAAAAAATTGATTGTCTCCCGACAACCAATCTTCACTAACCTTAAATCTAATACCATGAAAAACATTGCAAATGTACGGGTTTTCCACAAAACTATATCACCGTCCCCCTAATTTTCTTTCCTATTTAACCCCAATTAAACATAACTTGCCGTAATTGCGAGGCAGACATTGCAAATTATTCAATTACAAGCCTGAAATATCTCCTTCACGCAATGACTCGGTCGGACGGGCCGCGGGCCTCCGGGGAGGCCTCCCGCCACAAATAAAAGCGGCATACGGGCCCGCCCCTTCCTCCAAAAAACGTAACTTTGCAGTAAACAGCGGCGCCCGGCGGCGCCTCAACGACCGTATCCACCTATATTTCTACTATGTCCATCTTCTATAACGAATCCTCCAAAATGTGCGACGTCATCAGTGACGAACCGCCCCTCCTGCAGATGATGAGCCGCTTCGGCATCCCCCTGGGCGTCGGAGAAAAGAGCATCCGCGAAGTCTGCGAGCAGCACCACGTAGACACCACGACCTTCCTCGCCGTAGCCAACTTCATGAAGCACGGCCGCGACATCGTGGACCAATATATCGACCGTCTCTCCGTATCGGCACTGATGACCTATCTCGGACAGGCCCACAACTATTTTCTCAACTTCCAGTTGCCCAACATCCGCCGAAAGCTCATCGAAGCCATCGACTGCTCACAGCAAAACGAGGTGGCCTACCTCATCCTGAAGTTCTACGACGAATATATGTCGGAGGTGCGACGCCATATGCAGCACGAGAACAACAAAATCTTCACCTATGTCAACCAACTGCTGGAGGGGAAGCGCCGCGGCGACTTCGAGATTTCCCAATTTGCCCGCAGCCACAGCGGTATCGACAAGAAGTTGCAAGAGCTCAAGAAGATAATCATCAAATACTATACCCCCGACGACAACGCCGAACAGCTCAACAACGTGCTCTTCGACATCTTCAACTGCGAAGCCGACCTCCGCACCCATTGCGAGGTGGAAGACGAGCTCTTCGTTCCGGTGGTGCAACTGCTGGAGGCCAAAGTGTCGATAGGCGTCGACGACAGTGCCAACGAGCCCCACCCCACCGCCGATCAGGATGCCCTGTCGGAGCGCGAACGCGAAATCGTGGGATGCATTGTGCGCGGCATGACCAACAAGGAGGTGGCCGAACAACTGTTTATCAGCGTCAACACCGTCCTCACGCACCGCAAAAACATTGCCCGCAAGCTCAACATCCACTCTGTCAGCGGACTGACCATATATGCTATCGTCAACGGCCTGGTCAACGTGGGCGACATACAACTGCAATAACGCCGATACCGCGCCGACGGCGTTACAGCTTTATATAAATATGTCGGCGATACAGTCCCAGCGCCACCAGCCATACGACCGACAGGAAGCTCAGGGCGTAGAGGAGGGAGGCAAATGGACCCGCGCCGATGGCGCGCTGCAAGGCGGCATAATAGGCCGCATGGAAGGTGGCGTGTCCAAAGGGAAGGGTGTCTGCCAATATATACAACACCTCACTGGCAACGTAGCAGAAGAGGGGATTGACACCTACCACCTCAAAGAAACGCCCCCGCGGGCGACGCTCACCGCCATCGATGCCCCACAGCAACAGTCCCAACGCCAACGAGGAGAAGCCACAGGTGACGGCGACGAAGGTTGGCGACCATACCTTTTTATTAATAGGACAGATATCGGCCAGCAGGAAACCGGCGAAGAGGCACACCGTCCCGCAAACGAAGAGACGGTTGAGCCGCTCCGACAACGGACGCGACGAGAACACCCAACGGCCACAAGCAAATCCGATGAGGGTATGTGCCAACGCGGGGAGCGTACTGACAAGGCCCTCGGGGTCGATGCCGCCGTCGTCATAGCGATGATTTCCCAATAAGGCGATGTCTACCTTCGACAATATATTCTCCGGGCCGTAGACAAAGCCCCGACCGAAGGTCAGTAGCACGAAATATCCCAACAGTAAGACGCCCACCGTCGACCATAGATGGCGCTGACGGCACAGCAGAACCCATAATGCCGAAATGCCGTAACACAGCGCCAGACGCTCCAGTACGCCCGACAGCCGCACCTCATGCAGTGCCGCCCAACAGCCGGCGTGGAGCACGCCGTCGAGGGCATAGAGCACAGTGCCCACCACATAGAGCAGGACGGTGCGTCGCACGATATGCGCCACCACGGGGCGCGACGGCTGAAACGCCGTCTTGCGCAGCGAGGCATACAGCGACACGCCCATCATGAAGAGGAAGGCGGGAAAGATAACATCGGCAAAGGTGAGGCCGTTCCATGGCGAGTGGGCCAGCGGTGCATAAACGCAGCTCCACGAGCCGGCACAGTTGACAACAATCATGGCGCAGATGGTGGCGCCGCGCAAGACGTCTAAGGACTTCAGTCGTTCTTTCATCGTTATTTTAAGAGGTACATTTACTAAAGGGCGGTTCTACAGAGCTCTTTCTTTAGAATCGTCCTGCAAAGATATTCCGAAATCCTTCACGCCGAGCCGTCGGACAACGAATATTCGCCCGTTTTTCCTTATATGTACCCATCATTACTCCCCACGTTCACCATAACAGACATCAAAACGTATCATTGCGAGCAAATCAACGGCCGCAGGATGTTCATAGC